>JBEEHR010000097.1:0-2847 GCA_041167505.1 Verrucomicrobiota bacterium | reverse complement strand
AACCTGAATCTCACTGGCGCCATGGCCTCCGTGTTTTTCCTCTGCTGGATTGTGTGGGCGGTGCAGGCCAACGGTTTTGGCGGCATGATCAAACATCTTTTCGGCCCCAAAGGCGAAACCTCCGGCTTCCTGAAAATCCTGATGGTGTTCATCTTCTTCGTCGTCGGGTGGCTGGAAGTGATCTCGATTGCCTTCCGGCCCATCTCGCTGAGCTTCCGGTTGTTCGGAAATATTTACGCGGGCGAGATCATGCTCGAATCGATGAGTCACGTCGTGCCCTCGCTCGCGTGGCTGATCCCGATTCCTTTTTACTTCCTGGAGCTGCTCGTGGGCTTCGTCCAGGCGCTGGTCTTCATGCTCCTGACCGCGGTCTTCACTCTCCTTATTGCGCAACACGAACCGGGACACGGAGAGGCCGCGCACCATTAGAAAAATTTCGGCGATCGGACCGTGGTTCCCGCGGAGGTCGCTGATGAAACAACCAACCGAAAATAATATGATACTACCAATACTAGCGGAATTGACCGGAAGCCTTCACGTGGGGCTCGCAGCCCTTGGCGCTGCCATCGGCGTCGGACTCATCGGCATGGGCGCAGCCTCGGCCGTCGGCCGCAATCCCGGCGCGGCCACACCGATCCTGGTGCAGGCCATTCTGGCCATCGCGCTCGCGGAAGCGATCGTGTTCTACGCGTTGTTCCTGGTTCCGAAATAACCAGCGGTCCGCAGAGGTTCGAGCGAACTGCTAACTAATATGCACACCGCAATTCTTGCTGCTGGCATGGGAGACATGGTCCGCGAAGTCGGAGAGACCTTCGGCTTTGATTGGAAGATCTTTCTCTCGCAGGTCATCAGCTTCATCCTCGTTGCACTCGTGCTCCGGCGCTTTGCCTACAAACCGATCCTGGCCGTGCTCGAAGAGCGGCGGCAGCGGATCGCGGAAGGGCTGCTGAACGCGGAGAAGATCAAGCAACAGCTCGCCGAAGCGGAGCAACGCCACGCTGAGATTCTCGCCAAAGCGAACGCGCAGGCGCAGAAGATGATCGACGACGCGCGCGAAAGCGCGGCCCACGTGGCCGAGCGCAAGCAGCAGGAAGCTGTGGTGGCGGCGGAACAGATCATCGCGAAGGCGCGGGAAGCGACCGCCATTGAGCATGAAAAAACGATGACGGATTTGAAGCGCGAACTCGGACGCCTCGTCGTCGACACGACGGCGAAGGTGACCGGCAAGGTGCTCACCTCCGAAGATCAGAAGCGTTTGCAGGAGGAAGCGTCGCGCCAGATCGCCTCGTAGAAGCAGAATGAAGATCAACAAAGAGACGCGGCAGCTTTCGAAGGAACTCCTTCGCGCGAGCTTTACCGACAGCCAGCTCGATAGCGGACGGGTCGCGTCTCTGGTCAAGTCCTTGATCGAAAAGAAGCCGCGCCATTACATTCAGGTCCTCGAAGCGTACCAACGTTTGCTGCGTCTCGAAGTGGAAAAGCGCACGGCCACAATCGAGACCGCGACCGAGCTTTCTCCCGAATCCGGCGCGCAAATCGTCGCCAATCTCAAGCGCAAGTATGGCAGCGATCTCGCGGCGAATTTCGTCGTGAACAAGGATTTGCTCGGCGGGATGCGAATTCGCGTCGGCAGCGACGTTTGGGACAGCAGCGTGCGCAACCGCCTCCATCGCCTCCAGCAACAACTTTAACCCTTATCTATTATGAGCAGTATCCTCGAAGAAATCGAAACGCAGATCGCCGGCCTTAAAACCACGACGAGCAAGAGCAACGTCGGCGTGGTCCGCGAATGCGGTGACGGCGTCGCCCGTATCGAAGGCCTGAGCGACGTGATGTTGAACGAGATGATCGAATTCTCGAGCGGCGTGTTTGGACTCGCGCTCAACCTCGAAGAGACGGAAGTCGGCGCGATTCTTCTAGGCGACCCGACGAAGGTCATGGAAGGCGATGAAGCGAAGACTACCGGGAAGCTGCTTCAGGTCCCCGTTGGCAAGGGATTGCTCGGTCGCGTGGTCAATACGCTCGGGCAGCCGCTCGATGGCAAAGGCCCGGTGAAATCCGAGGTGTCTTATCCGCTGGAGAAAATTGCGCCCGGCGTTATCAAGCGCAAGAGCGTCAGCCAACCGGTTCAGACCGGCATCATGGCGATCGACGCGATGATTCCGATCGGCCGCGGCCAACGCGAGCTGATCATCGGCGATCGCGCCACCGGGAAATCGACGATCGCGATCGACACGATCATCAGCCAGGCGCGTTTGAACAAGGCGGCGGAGGAAGGCCGGCTCAAAGATCACCGTCCTCTCTTTTGCATCTACGTGGCGATCGGGCAGAAGAATTCGAACGTCGCCCGCGCCCTTGCCATCCTCGAGAAGGAAGGCGCGATGCAGTACACGACAATCATTTCCGCCCCCGCTTCCGACACCGCGACAAACCAGTACTTGGCGCCGTTCGCCGGGGCCGCGATGGGCGAGTGGTTCATGGATAACGGGATGGACGCGCTCATCATTTATGACGATCTCTCCAAGCATGCGGTCGCATATCGCCAGGTGTCGCTCGTCCTGAAGCGCCCGTCTGGCCGCGAAGCGTATCCCGGCGATGTCTTTTATTTGCACTCGCGTTTGCTGGAGCGTAGCGCGCGCGTCACCGAGAAAGCTGGTGGCGGCTCGCTCACCGCGCTGCCGATAATCGAGACCCAGGCCGGCGACGTTTCGGCCTACATCCCGACCAACGTTATTTCGATCACCGACGGCCAGATTTATCTCGAGACCGATCTTTTCTACCAGGGTGTTCGTCCTGCCATCTCAGTCGGTCTGTCGGTGAGCCGCGTTGGTTCTGCTGCCCAGATCA
>JBEEHR010000096.1:0-2691 GCA_041167505.1 Verrucomicrobiota bacterium | reverse complement strand
CGTCTCCGATTCTCCCTGCCGCGAAGCGATCATGAGGTTGGACGGCTTTATATCGCGATGCACCACACCGCACGCCTCAGCGGCAGCCAGGGCGCGAGCGGCTTGCTCGGTCACTGCGAGGGCGAGTGCGAGCGGCATCGGTCCGTTACGACGCACACGACTTTCGAGCGTCTCCCCGTCGACAAGCTCCATGACATAAAAACATTCACCGTCTTGTTCTCCGTAGTGTGTGACCTGAGCGACGTTTGGATGATGAAGTTGCGCGGCTGCACGTGCTTCACGCAGGAACCTCGAGCGCACGGCAGGGACCTCCGCGACTTTCCGATCGATCACCTTCAGCGCGACGATGGAGTTTAGCACGGTGTCCCTCGCGCGATAAGTTATTGCCATCGCTCCGGCCCCCAGCTCAACCGGAAAACCATCTTCGCCCACCTCGACTTCGAAGTGGGCGTATCTCAGCGTCCCGGGCATAACCCGGCGAGACAAAGGCCGCGCCGGTTTGCGATCTGGCGCGACCGCCAGGTTAACTAAACAGCGCAGACATTCGCCGTTGGGTCCGCGTCTTGTCATTGGCCGTCCACAGGTCGCGCAGATCTCCGTCGTTCCGCGAAGAAGGTTCTTCTCGTCCATGCCTGGCATCATTAGAAGCTACGAACTGGGATCAGCTCACGACATGAGGATGCGGTAAAGATAGTTCAGTTCGTCGTCAACGTCCGACGGATCGGAAACGGTGCTGGCCACCTCCGCGCGCAGAGAATCGCGATAACGCTCGCGCAGGCGCGAGAGCGAAGTGCGCAAAGTAGCGACCGGCACTCCGAGTCGCGCCGCGACATCCTCTTGCTTCGGCGGCGCCGTGGACCCGCCAGTAACAAAAGGCTTTAGCTCGTCAAGCCAGTCAGCCTTTCCTTCCGCGACAAAAACATCCCGCAAATGCTGCCAGGCCCGGGTCACGATGTTCGACGCCCACGTCAGATCATAGCAACTTACGTCATCCAGATCAGCTGCGGCCAACATTGCCGCCTCGGCCTCCGCCAGATATGCGTCGAACGAAAGAATCTGGCGGCCGCCTCCCCGTTTGAGCGCTTGGGCGCGGTCATGCTCATTCGCCAGGAAATTCTGAAGCGATCCCAAGAGAAAGGTGCGAAGACGACCCTTCTCCTGGTCCGCCCTGCTCAACGTATTCCGCTCGAGCAGATGAGCGAAGAAGGCTTGGGCGAGATCCTGCGCATCAGCGGAAGAATAACCGCGATGGCGGAGAAACGCGTAGAGCGGCGACCAATACGCTTTGCAAAAATCCGAGAGCGCCTGTTGGGTCGATTCGGTCGCATCACTCTGCCCGGCGCGCAAAATAAGAGTCCAATGCGTCGTTTGAAACGAAGCCCCTCCTTCCTGCAACGTTCCTGGCACCGGTTTCGTAAGCACGCAGTGTTGGTGGAACGTCCTGGCATTACGATGTAAATCGGGCAGCGAACCTGCGCCGTAATCAACGACACCCACGGAAGATATTTCCTCACATTAAAGGAAAGAACCAAAGGCAAAGCCTGGGACTATCGGAGAAATTTCCGGTATTTTTGGCGGGCCCGGCTTCGAAATTCCGCCGGGCTTGCCTTGAGCTCTCGTCGGATGAAGCGCGAGAAATAGGACGGATCCTCGAAGCCAAGCTCATACGCGATTTCCGAGATGGTCAATTCAGAGTGCAAGAGAAGACGTTTGGCTTCCAAAAGAAGGCGCTCTCGAATCAAATCTCCCGCCGTCAAACCTATTTCAAGGCGAAGAGATTCGTTCAAATGACTGGTCGTAACCCCCAAAACTCGGGCGTAATCGGGGACCGACTTCATGGCACGGAACGATCTCTCAACCGCCTGGCGAAATCGCCGTACCAGCCCAACCGCCGCAAAGGGCGCGGGCGATGTGGCTGCAAACAAGCGGGACAGATGGACCATCAAGACGCGGAGTTGATGGCGGATCATCTCGACGGCCAATTTCTCATGCTTTTCGAATTCGCAACGAATGTCCCGGAACAGGCCTTGGGCCTGAAGGCCCTGTTTCGGCTGCAAATGAATCACCGAAGAGAGTTCGCCCCCGAAAAGAAAGGGATAGTCAAATAGAGCGCTGGGTGGTGGTGCGGCCCCATCAAAGAATTCCTGAGTAAAGGAAATATAGAGACCGGTCATTCTGCTTGCCTGCCAGGCATGGACGCGCCCCTGCCCGATGGTGACCAGTGATCTTCCCGACAGCGGACAGCGTCCAAAATCGATCAATACAGAACCGCGCCCTTCCAACAGAAAGAGCTCCACGTAATCGTGCCGATGCACCTCCATCCGTTTCTGGCGGATGCTGACACACTCCTCGAACGCTTCGACGAAGATCCCGTGTTCAAGGAATGGAGAACCCCCAAAATCCTTCAATGATATTAGCGGAACACTCTCTCTTGCAGTTTTCACGTCAGCTTCCTGGGTGGCGGGAGCAGCGTGATGCTATATTTCATCGTCCCGCATGTCGAGGTCGAGAACCCCCGCATTCTCGGCGATGTGACATCCTTCGCTACGCCCGCAAAGGGCGCGGCTTTACTTGGGAGGATGAGTTCTAGTGCGCTTTTGTTGCTCTTTTGCTTTTGGTCGCGCCCTCCTCGATCCTGTCCTGGAATTGCACGGCTCGAACGGCGCGCTCATCCTCAGGAACGACAATTGG
>JBEEHR010000095.1:0-95222 GCA_041167505.1 Verrucomicrobiota bacterium | reverse complement strand
ACAGTCGAGTTCTGCGGTCATATTT
The DNA here is from genome assembly GCA_041167505.1 of Verrucomicrobiota bacterium. Lineage (GTDB taxonomy): Bacteria > Verrucomicrobiota > Verrucomicrobiia > Chthoniobacterales > UBA10450 > AV80. Next base: position 95,197 of record JBEEHR010000095.1, on the reverse strand, counting down.
TCGTCTCCGACAAACGGGCGCTCGTTCCCCGACCGGAAACCGAGGAGCTGGTGGAACTTCTCCTTTCAGCTCTCGGAAGTCAGAAGTCAGATGTCAGCATTGCCGATGTTGGAACAGGTAGCGGAGTCATAGCACTTTCCCTCGCGGCGAAGCTCCCCGCCGCCAGAATTACCGCAATCGACATCTCCGATGATGCGCTTGCGCTGGCGCGGGAGAATGCCGAAAAACTGGGCCTGAGCGAGCGCGTGCGCTTCAACCAGGGCGATCTTTTCCAAAATATCACTGAAAGATTCGATCTCATCGTCGCGAATCTTCCTTATGTTTCGAGTCGCGCACGATCGTCACTTTCCCGGGAAGTCCTGCATGATCCGGCGGTGGCACTTTTTGGTGGCGAAGAGGGGGATGAAATGATCCGACAGCTGGTGAACGAAGCTCCGCCCCGGCTGGCGACAGGAGGCCTTCTCGCTTTGGAGATCGGGATGGGCCAGATGCCGGCGCTCGCCGAGGCTCTGGCGCAAAAAAATTATCACGACATCGAATCGAAAACGGATTATGCAGGTACGCCGCGTTTCCTGTTAGCCCGGTATGGATAAAATTCGCATACACGGCGGTAATCCGCTTTCCGGTTCGATCAAGATCAGTGGGTCGAAGAATTCGGCCCTGCCGATCCTGGCCGCGACCCTTTTGACGCGCGAGCCCTGCATACTGCGGCGGGTTCCCGATCTCAGCGACACGCATTACATGTTGCAGATCCTGACGCATCTCGGTGCTCAGGTGGAACGCGCCAGCGGCACGGTCACGGTCACCGCGGAGAAAATCGAATCGGTCGCGCCCTACGATGTCGTGCGGAAGATGCGCGCCTCGGTCTGCGTCATCGGTCCGCTCCTGGGGCGGTGTAATGAAGCTACGGTTTCGCTGCCGGGCGGCTGCGTGATCGGCGATCGGCCGATCGACTTGCACCTGAAAGGATTCGAAGCGCTCGGCGCGGCGGTGCGCGTGGAGGGCGGCAACGTGAAAGTGTTCGCGCCGAAATTGGCCGGAGCAGTCGTGAATCTCACCGGTAAATTTGGGCCCACGGTTCTGGGCACCGATAACGTTATGATGGCCGCGGCGCTCGCCGAAGGGATCACCGTCATCGAAGGCGCGGCGACCGAGCCCGAGGTCGTGGACCTCGCCAATTTCCTGAACAAGATGGGCGCGAAGATCGAAGGCGCGGGCACGCGACGATTGATCATCGAAGGGGTGAAAGAGTTGCACGGCGCCGAGCACGACGTGATCCCGGACCGAATCGAAGCCGGCACTTTCCTGATCGCCGGCGCGATTTGCGGCAACGGGGTAACGGTGAAACGGGTGAGGCGGGAGCATCTCACGTCGCTCACCGACGCGCTGACGGCTTGCGGTTACCAAATTCAATGGGGCCAGGACACGATCACTGTTTCACCCAATGGGGAGACGAAGCCGATCGAGCTGGCGACCGAGCCGTATCCTGGTTTCCCCACCGACATGCAGGCGCAAATGTGCGCACTCCTTTCCACGACCGATGGCATTAGCGTGATCACGGAAAATGTTTTCCCGCAGCGCTACATGCATATCGCCGAGTTGAAACGGATGGGCGCGCACATGCAGCTCGAAGGGGCGAGCGCCATTATCACCGGGGTCGACCGTCTGTTTGGCGCGCCCGTGATGGCGAGCGATCTCCGCGCGTCAGCGGCGCTGGTCCTGGCGGGATTGAAGGCCGAGGGCCGCACCGAGGTCAGCCGCGTGTATCACATCGATCGTGGCTACGAGCATCTCGACGAAAAACTGAGCGAGCTCGGCGCTCACATCGAGCGGGTGAAGGGGGACTGATTTCGTAATCGTGCTCGTGCTCCTGCTCGTGATCGATTCTGGAAAAGACTGGACGAGCACGAGCACGAGCACGATTACGAAGTGATGCGCCTACAGAAGACCGCGAAGCGTCTTCATGTTCTCAACATCTTCCGCGAGGTCTTTGCCTTTCGGCGTCTCGAGAACTTTCGGGATCTTCCGGAATCGCCGGTCGCGCATGATGAAGCGAAACGCATCGAGGCCGATCTTCCCTTTACCAATGTGCTCGTGTCGATCGACGCGCGAGCCGCGCTCGGTCTTGGAATCGTTCAGGTGGATGGCCGCCAGGCGATCGACGCCGACCACCTGATTGAATTCGCGAAAGGTTTTCTTCACAGCGGCTTCGCTACCAATATCGTAACCGGCCTCAAAGACGTGGGCCGTATCGAGACAAACGCAGAGCCGCTCCGGTTCGCGCACATTCGCGATGATGGCGGCGAGATGTTCGAAGCGATCGCCGAGACACGATCCCTGGCCAGCCGTCGTCTCGAGCGCGATTCGCGTTTTGATTTTCGGTAGTCCGGCGAAAACCCGATCGATTGATTCGATAATTTTCGCCAGGCCGGCGGCTTCGCCCGCTCCGAGATGCGCGCCCGGGTGCATGACCAGGAACGGCAACTCGAGCTGGTCCGCGCGCACGAGTTCCTCCGAAAGCGCGCGGATAGAGTTCGCGAGGAACTGCGGGTTCGTGGCGGCCAGGTTGATGAGATAGTTCGCGTGCGCGAAGGCCGCGTGCAGTTCCTGGCGCTGCGCATGATCCAGAAACGCCGCGATTTCCTCGCGCAACAACGGCCGGGCGAACCATTGCATATTGTTCTTCACGAAAATCTGCATCGCCGTGCAATCGATCGACCGCGACCGCTCAATGGCACGATGCACCCCGCCGCCGATGGACATGTGCGTGCCGAGGAGGATTGCAGATTTCAGATTGCCGATTTCAGATTGGGAAGAAACTGTCTGACCTCGTTTTCGGGTGGGTCGTTTCATTAAATCTGCAATCTGCAATCTGAATCTAAAATCTCTTGGGGTGCCAGTTCGGCTTCGCGATGCTGCCTTCGCCTTTGTATTCGAAAAGTTTGTACATCGGCGTGAGCAAAACCCCCGCGCCGCCGGCTTCGAGGCGGATGTCGAAGTCGAGTTTGTCCTCGAGGAAATGGATGTCTCCATGGCCGACCATGCCGAAGAGTTTGCCGGACACTTTGAAATCGTCGGTGTGAATGACGCCGTTCCTGATCGTGAAAGTGGATTTCGCCTGGCGCGCGAGACTGTAACCGGCCCCGGGAATAATCGCCGAGATCAATTGCGAGAGCGGACCGAAAACGGGGATCGCGAAAATGTCGCCCTCGGTGACTTTCGCGGTGCCGGCGCCTTGCATAGAGCGGGCATCGCTGCCAGTGCTGGTCCACTCATAAGCGCCGCTCAGGAGGCCATGCTTTGTCTCGTACTTAAAATAGAGATCGGCCAGGCGCGGGAAATCGACGCCGTCGAGGGTGAGGTTCGCTTTGTAGGTCTTGTCGTTTCTGGCCAGGGAAACATCGGCACCACCGCGGACGTCGCCGTTAAAAAGTTTGCCGTCGATATCGATCAGCTGGAGACGGTGGTCGGTGAACAGGAGCCGGCCGGTGACCCGATCGAAGGGGAGGTTCTTGCCGAGGAAAACGTAATCCATTCCGCTCGGCGCATCGACCTTGATCTCGATGTGATCGTTCGTGCCCCCCTGAAAATGGTAGACGCCGTTGATCAGCAGATTCGGGGGATGGCGGAATTTGTAATCCGTGACTTCCTTGAAATATTTCGGGTCGACCCAGACGATGGCTTCCGTGAGACGAAGCGCGGTCTTGACCTCCTTGAAGCGGATTTCGTGGTGCGCGAAATCGTAGGCGATCGATCCGGTCCCGGCGCCTTCGTCGCGGAGGACGCGGAGATTGTCGAGATGGAGCGCGCCCTTTTCGAGCCGCAACGCCGCGTTCGCTTCATTCATCCACGCGCCACGGAATCGAGTGCGCTGGGTGGCGATGGTACCGTCGCCGGTCCAGGTTTCCGGATCGCGGCCCGGGCCATGCAACGCGAAACGAATGGTAGGCGGCCGGCTCCAAACCCATTCCGCCAGGAAGCGGCCCATCTCAGGTGAGGTAAACGCGCGGAAGACAATCGGATCGATCCCGCTTTCGACGGTGAGCCGGAAATCGTTCGGCGCGTCCAGGAGGTCGCCGCGCAACTCGCCGGACTCATGGCGAAGCCGCAGCTCACGGATCATTCCGCGCTCGCCGTCCCAGGAAAAATCAGCGGTCAGGTTCAGGAGCGGCACCGTCTTGTAACTGAATCGCTCGACGGCGAGGCGGCCGATCACGCTGATCTTCGGTTTGTCCCCGGCAAAATTCGCGGCGCCGGAAAGCTCGAGCAGCGGCGGCGAAGTGAGCGCCACGTCCGCGAGCAACTGCGGGAAACCCACGGCATCGAGAAATCGTTTCGCGTCCAGCGTGCTCCGCCCCTGGAACTCGGCGGCGCCGGTTTCGCGGCTCCAGGTGGCGCGCCCGGCAAAATTCCCCGCGCTGTCGGTCCAGCTGCCCTGATTGATCTGGAGCGTCTGGTTGGCCCACTCGGCGGCGAGGGAAAGATTCGCCATCTCATAATCGCCGCGCCGGAGTCGGTCCGCCGTCAAAGTCGCTTCCGCGTGGACGCTCTCGAAGTGGGAAAGATCGCCGGCGAACTTCACCTGGAGCGCGGGCGCTTCGCCCGGGAAAGTGAACCGGCGTAATTCGTCCGCCACGCGATGAACGAGAAGCAGGCGCTGCCCCCATTCTTCGTCCGAGATTTCTTCGGACGGCATGTAATCGCTCCGTTTAATCAACTGGCCGGTCGCCGAAATCCGGAGTCCGCAAAAAAATCCTTCCGCCTGGCTGACGTAAATTTGTTCCGGCGGAAAATAAACATGGGCACGTAGGTCCTTGATCTGCGTCTTCGGCGCGCCGGGCGCGGCCGCCGGATTGGGGATCGTCAGTTCGGCGCCGCGGACGTCGAGGGCGTTGAGAAAGGGCTGATGATGGAGGAGCGCCGCGTAATTGATGTCGAGCGCGACTTCGCTGATGACGGCGAGCGTGTTCTCGCGATTCTTGAAATCGTATATCCGGACGTTCTGGGCGATGAGTCCGCGGACCGGATCAACCGTCAGCCGCTGGATCGACGCTTCGACTCCGCGCTTGTGCAGCTCCTCCGAAACGCGGTCGCGCCATTCCTTGCCGAACCCGCGCTTGGCCAGATACCAGCAGGTCCAACCGAAGATCAGGACGAACGCGACAATCGCCAGCCGCATGAGGCGGCGCGATTGGGAATGATGCACCTTCGCGCGGCGGCGGTAGAATTGGCGCGCGAGCGATGGCGGCGTGGGCTCGAGAAGCGAAGGCATGGCGAGTTGAAGCGTTAAAGCGTTGAAGCGTTGAAGCGACTTGTATCTTACGGTGTAACGCTTCAACTCTCCAACGCTGCAACGTGATCTCCGTCTCCGACCTGCCCGCAATCAACGCCTCGCTGAATCTCATCAGCACGCTCTTCATTTCCGCGGGCTGGTATTTCATCCGTCGCGGCTATTGGCGCCGCCATGTCGCCTGCATGATCCCGGCACTGATTTCCTCCACGCTCTTTCTCGTGGGCTACCTCACTTACCATTTCCATGTCGGCGAGCGTTCCACCCATTTCACTGCGCAGGGAATTATTCGCCCGATCTATTTCACGATGCTCATCTCGCACATCCTGCTCGCGTTCGCGACGCTGCCACTGGTCATCGTGACGCTGGTGCCCGTCTTTCGGAGGCGCTGGGACCGCCACCGGCGAATCGCGCGCTGGACGATGCCGATCTGGCTTTACGTGTCGGTCACCGGCGTGCTCGTTTACCTGATGCTCTACAAATGGTTTCCGCCGGTAATCCTGTAGCAGCGGCGCTCTGTCGCCGCTTTGCCCGACCCGAGGACGCTGCGTCTGGCGCGTCGACAGAGCGACGCGGCTACAGCGCTTTTGCTTCAGGCCAAGCGCACCACGAATCTTGCACTCGGCCAGTAGTTGATGTTTGATGGGAATTACCGAGCGGAATCATGGTCACGATCGCGACATTCAACGAGCCGGGCAAGGCGAAGCATCTGAAGACGCGGCTGCAGGAAGCCGGCGTCAAGGCCGACATCCATAACGAAGGGCGGCTGCAAAAGGCCGCATTCGTTTCGGATCCCCAGGCGAGCGCGAAGGTCCTCGTCGACGAGGAAGACTTTGTGAGGGCGAATACGTTGATGGTGGAGTGGGAAGCGAGCGACCCGCAGATCGGTTCCGCCATTCGCTGCCCGCAATGCAAATCGCCCCGGATCGAATACCCGCAGCTGACGCGCAAGTTCATCACTCCGTGGCTGGCCAGCATTCTTTTCACCATGCGAATTTTCCCGAAGGAGTTTTACTGTCAGGATTGCCACTTCACCTGGGGGAAGGACGGCGATCCGCTGCCGCAACCCGCCACCTGGGAAACGTTCTCGTAGCCAGCGCTTCGCGCTGAAGCTCCAAATTCCAAGCACCAAGCTCCAGGGAAATCCTAAACACCAATAATCAAACGCCGAGCTGCCGAACGCTTTTTTGGAGCTTGGTCCTTGGAGCTTCTTTGGAGCTTAGGGTTTGGTCCTTGGAGCTTCGGCGGGGCGCGCCTAAATAAAAATCGGGCGCCCAACAACGTGGACACGATTGATTTTTGAACCACTTTGATCGCGCCCCATGAAATGGCTTTTCCTTCTTTTGCTCGCGGTGGTGATTTTCGGCGGGGCCGCGTTCTTTAGTTACGACCTCTTCGTCAAGCCCGAGCGCAAAATCCAGCAGGAGAAGAGCGGCGAAATTCCGGTCGAGCCGGTGCCGGACGTGAGCCTGCCGGAATTCCAGGCGGCGGCGAAACTGCGCCAGGAAGGGAAGCTGCTCGAGGCGCGCGACGCGTTGGTCGCGTTCATGCAGAGATTTCCGAGCGGCCAGCACATCGAGGAAGCGAAAGACCTTCTCGGGCAGCTGAACACGGAAATGCTTTTCACCGATTATCGGTCGCCGGAAAAACAGGAGTATGTCGTCCGTTCCGGTGACGTCCTGGCGAAGATCGCCAACAAGACGAAGACGACGCCGGAATTGATCATGCGGTTGAATAACCTGACGAACCCGATGCTGCGCGTCGGGCAACATCTCCTCATTTCGCACCCGGATTTCTCGGTCTTCATCCAGCGCAAAGCGCAGACGGTGATCCTGCTCAATCACGGCCAATTCTTTAAGCGCTATAACGCGAGAGTCGTGAAGTTATCCGCGAAACAGGCGCCGCGGATCACCACCCGCGTCGCGGAAGTGATGGCGTGGAAAGGCGGTAAGCGCGTCGGGTTCGGAACCAAGGAATGGGTCGGCAGCAGCCGCTGGATCCGGCTGGCGCAGCCTGGCTATTTCCTTTTTGCCGTGGCCGAGCCCGGGCGGCGCGACGAATCGAACCAGCCGCCTCCTCCCGGGCTGGGCCTCGCCGCCGGCGACATGGAGGAGCTGAGCAGCCTTGTAAACAGCAAGACCAGTGTCACGATTACGGACTAGAAGTGGCCTTTTTTCGCAAATGAATTCGCATCCTCTGGACTTTGAAAAGCCGATCCTGGAATTGCAGCGGCGGCTCCAGGATTTGAAGAACCACTCGGACCAGCACGACCTCGATTTCGATTCCGAGGTCGAGGCCATGGAGTCAAAGATCCGCGAAACGCGCCGCCAGATTTACGACAACCTCACGGCCTGGCAGCGGGTCCAGCTCGCGCGCCACATTCAGCGGCCATTCGCGCTCGATTACATCGCGCGCTGTTTCACCAATTGGATCGAGCTGCATGGCGATCGCGTCTTTGGCGATGACAAGGCGATGCCGAGCGGGCTCGCGAAACTGGGACCGCATCGATGCGTCGTCATCACTCACCAAAAAGGGCGCGACACAAAGGAGAACGTGATGCGGAATTTCGGTTGCGCCCATCCGGAGGGATATCGAAAGGCCCTGCGCTTGATGCGAATGGCGGAGAAGTTCGGGTTGCCGGTGATTTCGCTGATCGATACGCCCGGGGCGTATCCCGGCATTGGATCCGAAGAGCGCCATATCTCCGAAGCGATCGCGGTGAACCTGCGCGAGATGATGAACCTGCGGGTGCCGACGGTTGCGGTCGTGATTGGCGAAGGCGGTTCCGGCGGCGCGCTCGGCATCGGTGTCTCGGATCGGGTATTGATCCTGGAGAACGCCTATTATTCCGTCATCAGCCCGGAAGCCTGCTCCGCGATTTTGTGGAAGGACCGGCGGCATGCGCCGGAAGCGGCGGAAGCGTTGAAATTGACGGCCCAGGATCTGATGGGGCTGGGCGTTGTGGATGAAATCGTGCCGGAACCGGAAGGCGGCGCGCATCGCGATCCCGATCTCGCGGCGGCGAACCTGGGGACGGCGTTGCGGCAGAATCTGGAACGGCTTTCCGCGCACTCCATCGAAGACCTGCTGCGGGATCGCTACGACAAGTTTCGGAAGCTCGGAAAGTTCACCGAGGAAGTCGCGGCCGTAAGCACGCCCCTCGCGGAGGCCTAGACCGAAAACAGATTTGCCCGGGCGAGCGCCCGCTGAAAAAGACTTCGTCCCTTTTTTTCCGGCGCAATTCTGGCAGCGGGCGGAGGAGGCGGCGGATAGAGGAAACGCAAGACCGGATCGATTCGCGCGGCCCAGGCGCCCTCGCTGTGATCGGCGCCCTCGACTTCCAGATAGTGCAGGTCGTCATGCAGCCGCCATCCTTTTTCCACCAGCCGATCCCGCAAGCTGCCCGCGCGTTCCCAGCCGGGCTCGTGCGTTCCGGTATCGAGCCAGATTTTCAGCGGCGGCTTCGCCATCTCATCGATTTCATCGACGATGTCGTAGATCGCGCAGTCGTCCCACCAGATCGATGGCGACATGACGGCGAGGCGTGTAAAATAATTCGGGTACCACAAGCCGAGAGCCAAAGTGGCCAGCCCCCCGAGCGACGAGCCGCCCAAGCCCGTGAATTCCGCCTCGCGCCGCGTCCGATATTTCCGGTCGATGAACGGCTTCAGCTCTTCGATGAGGAAACGTCCGTAGCTGCGGAGCAGCCCCTTGCTCCGCTTTCTCCTTGGCGGATCGATCCGCGCCGGCGTCGGCGCGTATTCGTGGATCCGGTCTTCGCCGGTGTTCGCGATCGCGACGATGATGATCGGCTCCATTAATTTCTTCCGGATCAATTGTTGCGCCGTCTCGTCCACGCTCCATTCCACGCCGGCAAACGAAGTAGCCGCGTCGAAAACATTTTGGCCGTCCTGCAGGTAGAGGACCGGGTAACGTCGCGTCGAAAACCGGCGGTAACCGGGCGGGAGATAAACGAGAACATCCCGGCGATTCTTGAGAATCTTCGACGGAAAAGCGCGGTGCAGTTGGATGTTTCCGGTCAGGGTCGTCGGCGGCATGAAAGCGAAACGCATCGCGTGTCATTTCGGACTTGTCGAGAATTCTCTTCCAGTTTGCCTTTAGGCCGCTCGCGCTTTAGGAAAAGGTTTCTCGCGATTGCCAAAACGGCAGCGCTTTATGAACGAACGCTATATCAAATGGTGGACGCCGCATTTGAGCCGCGACTTTGAGATGCTAGTCTTCGGCGAGGGCCACGGCACGCCTCTGATCTTGTTTCCGACCTCATTCGGACGCTACTCTCAGACCAAGGATTTCGGGCTAACCGATTCGATCGCCGGGTTCGTCGATAGCGGCAAGATCACGATCTATTGCCCGGACTCAGCCGATCTCGACAGCTTCTACAACAAGGCGATTCATCCCGCCGATCGGATGCGGACGCATAACGCGTTCGAGCGCGTGATCGTGCAGGGCGTGTTCGACTTCGCGCGCCGCGAATGCTCGGCGCCCCGCGTCATGGTGAGCGGCGCGAGTCTCGGCGCCTATCACGCGGCGAACATCGCCTTTCGCCATCCGGATGCCGTGTGCAACCTGATTTCGTTGAGCGGCGCGTTCGACATCAGCTCGTTCTTCGACGGCTATTACGACGACAACATTTATTTCAACAGTCCCTACGACTATCTGCCGAACACGACAGACCCGTGGAAATACAACCACATGGGAATCATCATCGGCACGGGCGAATGGGACAACACCCGCCACGAATCGCATCGCCTGTCGGAAGTCCTGAACTCAAAGGGCATTCAGCATTGGCTGGACGACGGCAGATGGCGCGGGCACGATTGGAATTACTGGCGCGATATGCTGCCCCACTATTTGTCGAAGATTTGTTAGCCGTTTGTTTTTTTTGTCATCCCGAGCGAAGTCGAGGGACCTCTAAATCCCGCGAGCGTCAGCGAGGAAAGGCAGAGTAAGAGATTCTTCGACTCCGGCTTCGCCTCGCTCAGAATGACAACAGTGGAATAATATTATGAAAAAAATCGGAATCCTCTTCGGACAGGAAGGCAGTTTCCCGCCGGCATTTGTCGAGCGGGTGAATCAGAAAACGGGCGGCAAAGACATCATGGCGGAGTTCGCCAAGATGGACAAAGTCATCCAGGGCGAGCCGTGCGGTTATGACGTCGTGATCGATCGCATCTCGCAGGATGTGCCGTTTTATCGGGCGTGGCTGAAGAACGCGGCTCTTACCGGCACCGCGGTCGTTAACAATCCGTTTTGGTGGAGCGCCGACGAGAAGTTTTTCAATAACGCGCTGGCCACCAAGATTGGCGTGGCCGTGCCGAATACAGTGCTGCTGCCTTCGCATCAACTGCCACCGGACACGAGCGACAATTCCTTCCGCAACCTCGCTTACCCGCTCGATTGGGAGGGAATTTTCAGCTACATCGGCTGGCCCGCGTTTTTCAAACCGTTCGCCGGCGGCGGCTGGAAAAACGTCTATAAGCTGCACAATCCGGAGGAATTTTTCCGGGCCTACAGCGAGACCGGCCAGCTCGTCATGATGTTGCAGGAGGAAGTGAAGTTCGACATGTACTTCCGCTGTTACTCGATCGACCAGCGCAATGTCCGGATCATGCCCTACGAGCCGCGGCATCCGTATCATCTGCGTTACCAGACGGAATGGTCGGCGCCACGTGAGATCCTGCAGAAGGTCGAGGAAGGCGTGCTGACCCTGAACCAATATTTGGGCTACGACCTGAACACGGTCGAGTTCGCCATCCGCGACGGCGTTCCGCTTGCGATCGACTTTTGCAATCCCGCGCCGGATGCTGAGGTCGCGAGTGTAGGCCAGGCAAATTTCGAATGGGTGGTCGACGCGGTTTCCGACATGGCGATTCGAAAAGCGAAGGAACACCAGCCGGACCGCGACAATTTGAGCTGGGGAAAGTTCATCCAGGCAGCGGTGACGAAGCGAGCTTTGGGCGAACTCGCCTGAGTTTTATCCGCAGATTGACGCAGATTTCGCAGATTGGAGGGGCTGTATTCGGCGCTCTGATCCGAAATAATCTGTGTTAATCTGCGAAATCTGCGGATCGTTTTCTTTACATGCCCGCCACGAACCACACTTTCACCCTCGGCATCGAGGAAGAATTCGCGATCGTTGATCCCGAGACGCGCGAGCTGCGATCGCACATCCAGGAAATTCTCGAGGGCGGCAAAGTCTTGCTCAAGGAGCAGATCAAGCCCGAGATGCACCAGTCGGTCGTCGAGCTGGGCACTGAGATTTGTTCCTCAATCTCGAACGCTCGCGAGCACGTCGTCGAGCTGCGCAGCAAACTCGCTTCTCTCGCCGGCAGAGCGAATCTGCGGATCGCCTCCGCCGGCACCCATCCGTTTTCGAATTGGCGCGACCAGCTCATCACCGAAGGCGAGCGCTACAAGGAAATCGTGAAGGACATGCAGCGGCTGGCGCGCGCGAACCTGATCTTCGGCTTGCATGTGCACGTCGGAATTCCGAACCGCGAATCGGCCATCCACGTCATGAACCAGGCGCGCTATTTTTTGCCGCACCTTTACGCGCTTTCGGTGAACTCGCCATTTTGGGGCGGACAGGACACGGGGCTAAAAGGTTATCGCCTGAAAGTGTTCGAACGCTTTCCGCGCACCGGCATCCCCGATGCGTTCGAATCACTTTCCGAGTACGAAGATTTCTGCAAGCTGCTGGTCAAAACCGGCTGCATCGATAACCCAAAGAAAATCTGGTGGGACATCCGGCTCCATCCGTTCTTCGACACGCTGGAATTTCGCGTCTGCGATGCGCAATCGCGGGTGGACGATACCCTCGCGATCGCCGCCCTGATCCAGGCCGTGATCGCGAAGCTCTACAAATTGCTCCGGCATAACACGACCTTCCGCGTCTATCGCCGCCGGTTGCTGGATGAGAATCGCTGGCGCGCCTCGCGTTACGGCATTGACGGCAAGCTCATCGATTTTGGCCGCGAAGCCGAAGTCGAGACCCGCAGTTTGCTGAACGAGCTGATGGAATTCGTTTCCACCGAAGTGGACGAACTCGGGAGCAAACGCGAGATGGCGCACATCGAACGGATCATGCGCGAAGGCACCGGCGCCGACCGGCAGCTCGAAGTTTTCCATCGCACCAACGACATGAAAGCCGTCGTCGACCAGATCGTCGCCGAGACGTACGAAGGCCTGCAAGTTACCGCGCCGGAAAACGCGTCCGGCGCCCCAGCCTAGGGCGATTTATGCGCGCGGGGATGATGGATTGCCGACTCTCATTTTTCGCGTAATGCTGACCGCTCTTTTCTCACGCCATGCCTGATCGCGCTCACACCGTAACCATTGATCCTGAACTCCAGCCCGGCGCGCGCAATGCGATCCGCGATTGTCTGCGACTGAAGCCGGACGAGCGGATCACGATCATCACCGATGAATTCACGCGCGACATCGCGGCGGCGCTCCAATGTGAAGTAGAGGAAGTCGGTGCAGCGCATTCCGTTTTCGTTTTGGAAGAGCATGCGGAGCGACCTTTGACCGACATGCCAGCGATCATTCTCGAAGACCTCGCGCAATCACAGGTCAGCATTTTCTGCGCGCGCGTCCAGCGGGGCGAGCTGCGTTCCCGGATGCAGATGAGCGACGTGGTGAACAAAAACCGGATTCGCCACGGCCACATGGTAAACATCACGCGCCAGATCATGATGGAGGGAATGCGCGCCGATTTTCGTGCGATCGATGCCCTCAGCCAGCGGCTTGTCGAGCGGGCGCGTCAGGCCAAAAAGATCAAATGTCAGACGCCTGCCGGCACCGATTTCGAGGGGGAGTTTTCGCCGGCGCTGAAATGGCTGAAAACCAGCGGCATTATCACGCCGGACAAATGGGGCAACCTGCCCGGCGGCGAAATTTTCACCTCGCCGATGAATTCCAACGGCGTGTTTGTCGTGGACGGCGTGGTGGGCGATTACCTTTGCCAGAAGTACGGAGACTTGCAGGCGACGCCGCTCACCATCGAAGTAACGGACAATCGCATTCGCAAGATGAGCTGCGACGATAAGCAACTGCTCGAAGAATTTAGCGCTTACACGAGCACGGACGAGAACAGCAATCGCGTGGGAGAATTCGCCGTCGGGACAAACACCGCCTGCACCCACGTGATTGGAAACATTTTGCAGGACGAAAAAATCCCCGGTATCCACATCGCGTTCGGCCACCCCTATGCGGAACACACCGGCGCGAAGTGGGTGTCGAAGACCCACATCGATTGCGTCGGCCGCGACTTCGACATCTGGTTCGACGACGAGAAGGTGATGGAGGGCGGGAAGTTTTTAGTGTGACGAACAGCCGATAAAACCGGACGGCTCGGAAAGCCGTCCCTACTGGGATGGATGCGAAATTACGAGCGCGGTTTAACGCAGACTTTTCCGCGGAGAAATACGCGGCACTGCTGCGTTGCGTAAACGAGACCGAGAAGTGGCCGGCGGATTTCCGGTGTTCGGAAACGCCGATCTTTTTAACGGACGAGTTCACGAATGAAGTCGTGGCGGCGGCAGAAGGAATTGTCGCCCTCACCCAGACGGAGGAATTCGCGCGGCATTCCGCGACGGCGATTCCATCCGGCTTGGAAGTTCCACATGAATCTGCGCATCCGAATTTTATCGTCGTCGATTTCGGCATTTGCACGGATGGCGGACGCCTCGTTCCGCGCCTGATCGAGCTCCAGGCGTTTCCGAGCCTGTTCGGATTTCAGTTCCTGGTTCTGCACTGCCTGCGCAAAGCGTATCCGGCGATTCCGCGCGATTGGACGTCGTCGTTCGGCGGAATGAAGGACGACGCTTATGTCGAGATCCTGCGGCGGACGATTATCGCGGACGCGAAACCGGAGAACGTCGTGCTCCTCGAGATCGAGCCAGAGAAACAGAAAACGCGGATCGATTTCGCAGCGACGGAAACGGTCCTCGGCATTCGTTCGGTTTGCCTGACGAAGGTGAAGAAAAACGGCCGCCAGCTTTTCTACGAACGCGATGGGCACGAGGTCCGGATCGAGCGGATATACAATCGCGTGATCTTCGACGAACTGATTCGCCGCCCGGACCTCGATCCGCCGTTCCGTTTTCAGGACGATCTCGATGTCACCTGGATCGACCACCCAAATTGGTATTTCCGGATCAGCAAACATTCGCTGCCGTTCTTGAAAACCGCGCACACGTCGCCTGCGTATTTTGCCGACGAATTCCCGCCCGGTGAAAACATCGACGATTACGTCTTGAAGCCACTTTACTCCTTCGCTGGTCTTGGCGTGGACATGGAGCCAACGCGCGAAAAACTATCGGCGCTGGAAAAGCCGCATGAATGGATCCTGCAAAAGAAAGTTCAGTATGCGGAATTCGTCCCGACGCCCGACGGCCCGAAATCCAAAGCCGAGATCCGAATGATGTTCGTTTGGCCGGAAGGCGATCGAAAGCCAGTGCTAGTGAACAATCTCGTCCGGATGAGTCAGGGAAAGATGATGGGCGTCGACTTCAACAAGGAAAAGACTTGGGTGGGATCGAGTATCGCGCTGCACAGGTAGGCTATTCCACTTTCTTCCTGTAGTGGCGGGCGTGCCGCCCGCTTGAACTAGCTCTGCAGCCGACACGGCTGCCGCTACAGGTGCGAGTTATTGCGCCAACTCATTGTTCGTTTCCGCGAAGGCGTTGACGGCGAATTCCAAGTCCTCGCGCGAATGCGCTGCGGACACCTGGGTGCGAACGCGCGCGGTCCCGTGCGGCACGACCGGGTAGAAGAATCCGATCACGTAAACGCCTTTTTCCAGCATGCGCGCGGCGAAGTTCTGCGAGAGGGCGGCGTCGCCGAGCATGATCGGGACAATGGGATGCGTGCCCGGCTTGATCGTTAGGCCACGCTCGATCAAAGCGGAGCGGAAGTAGTTCGTATTCTCCTCGAGCTTGTCGCGCAATTCGGTCGATTCACTCAAAATGTGGAGGGCTTTGATCGTCGCCGCGACGATGGAAGGCGCCACACTGTTCGAAAAAAGATAGGGGCGCGATCGCTGCCGCAGCAATTCGACGATCCGTTTGCGCGCGCTGGTGAAACCGCCGCTCGCGCCGCCGAGCGCCTTGCCGAGCGTGCCAGTGATGATATCGATCCGGCCCATTACGCCGCGATATTCGTGGGTGCCGCGCCCGGTCCTCCCGAGGAAGCCAGTGGCGTGCGCGTCGTCGATCATCGTGAGCGCCTGATGTTTTTCCGCCAGCTCACAAATCGCTCCGAGGTCGGCGATCGTGCCGTCCATCGAGAAACAGCCGTCGGTGGCGATGAGGCGCAGCCGGGCGCCCTTCGTCTCCACGAGCTTTGCTTCGAGGTCGGCCATGTCGTTGTGCTTGTAGCGGTGGCGCTCCGCTTTGCAGAGGCGGACGCCATCGATGATCGAAGCGTGGTTCAGTTCGTCGGAAATGACGGCGTCCTCGGGACCGAGCAGCGTCTCGAACAAACCACCGTTGGCGTCGAACGCGGAGGGATAAAGAATGGTGTCCTCCGTGCCGAGGAACCGGGTCAGTTCGTCCTCGAGGTCCTTATGGATGTCCTGGGTGCCGCAGATGAATCGGACCGACGCCATGCCGAATCCGTGAGTGTCGAGCGCTTCTTTCGCGGCGGCGATGAGCGCGGGGTGAGCGGCGAGGCCGAGATAATTGTTGGCGCACATGTTGAGGACGCGCCGGCCGCCGGCGATGCCGATCTTCGCATCCTGCGGTGAAGTGATGATGCGTTCCGTTTTGTAAAGACCTTGCGATCTAATTTCCGCGAGCGTGTTGGCTAGTCGTTGATCGAATTCCGCGAGCATGGTCTTGAGAATAAGCAGACGACCGCGAATCGACAAAGTTAAACGGCGAGCGACGCTGTAGTCACACCCGCTCTGTCGAGGCGCGCGGAGGCTGAGCGCCGCGGCTACAGCGCCAGGATTTATTTCAACGCCAGTTGCGGCGGTGCCGGCTATCTAGTTGTTAGGCGACAACAGATGCCCAAAAAATACTCTTGCATGGGGTTGTGAATAACTGTTAATAACCACCGCGATTGCGTAACCGGCCCTATTTCTTCGTTGCTTGCGCTGCCGTTTGCGCGCTCTTCCTGAGCGCGTGCGAGACCACTTCGACGACGCGCACGCACACGACCGCGCTTCCGAAATATGAGGCGCCTCTGGCAAAACGCGATTTCCAAAATGTCCGCACCACGGCTTACACGCACACGGAGTCGGATCATCTTCCGTACGGGAGTCACAATGCGCTCGGTGGGCAATTGCATGCCGCGACTGGTGCGATTCGTCGAGCCGAGTACACGCCCCGCGCGATCGCGGTGAGTGGCGACAGTCCGGCTGATTACCGGCGCGCTTCGTATTCCGGCGCCGCGCTCGAAAAGTTTTCGCTGAAGGAAACGAAAACGACCAAGCTGGTGAAGACGAAGCACGGGACGAAAAAAGTTGTTGTTACGAGTAAGCCGCAAATCGGAAGTGCAGCGGCGGATTGGTCGCGCTGGCCTGCGGGAACCGTCTTTCGTCTGATCTCGACCGGGCAGGTTTTTCGCGTTGACGATTACGGCTGGGCTCTGGCTGGCCGGAATACGATCGATCTCTATATGCCGTCGCGCAGCTCGATGAATTCCTGGGGTGCGCGAGAGGAGAACATCCAGATTCTGCAGTGGGGCGATCCGAACGAGAGCTTGCGCCTCTTGCAAGCGCATACGGGATACCGCCATATCCGCCGGATGGTCCTCGAGCTTCAGGGCCAGGACGCGGCGGCGGCAGCCTTGGATTAGCAGCGCGAAACTCGCGCTACGGATTTCTGCTTCGTTCCCCGATTAATTTCTCCACGCCTTCAAGTTCCTGGCCAAGTGAGGTCGATCCCCAGCGGTTTGCCTCTACCACTGCGCGGGCGTTATCGACATCTCCGCGATGGAGATATGCCATGGCCTTTGCGGCAACAACGTTGGGCTTTTTGCTATCGGAAACCAGTCCCAGGGAGTAGTCGAACGCCGCTTCTAGTTCCTCGGTTGCTGCCGAGGTAATCGACAAGTCACCGACCGCCTCCGGTGAGAACTGTTTTCGGTAACGAAAGACGACGGTTCCCGATCCGGGAATGTCTGCCGCCACGGCAAACGAATTCCGAAGGCGAAATTGGAGCAGGTGGATCCACGAGGTCAACGAATGGACAAAGTCCTGGTGGGCGACATAGCTCTTGCCGGGCACAAGAAAACTGAAAAAATTCCGCGTGATTGATTCGGCCAGGTCCGATGATTTCATAACATCGACTAAGAGAAACTCGATCGGACCGTTGTCCCAGCGGCTGACAGCGATATCCTCGTGATGAACGATAATCCGGTCCTTCCAAGGCGAGGTTTGCTTCAAGAACTCGGGCAGGAAACTATCCGCTTCGAGCTCAGGCGCGGGGAGCCCTTTGGCCTCCCACCAATTTTGCATCCAGTTCTCCCAAAGGAAGCGATCGTAGGCGTGAATTTTCGCGACTTTCGCGGCGCGGTTGAAGCGCAATCCTTGCGCCAGCGAAATGGTCGTTGACCCCATAAAACATCCGAGATCGACGATAGCGCCGGTCCCTCTGTAGATATCGGCGGCGTAGGTCCTGAACCAATCGCACTCCTGCTCCACGATCATACCGACGGCGTTACTCGCAGGGGCGGCGCGCTTAGATGGAAATAAGCGCGAAAGAAACTTCATGACGCCATAGCCTCACTTGCCCAGACGGCGTTTCCCCGATCACACTGCCCAGTCGAGGATGATCTTCCCGGAGTTTCCGGATTTCATCAGCTCGAAGCCTTCGCGAAAATCCGTGTAGGGAAAACGGTGAGTGATGACGGGCGAAATATCGAGGCCGCTCTGGATGAGCGCGGTCATCTTGTACCAGGTCTCGAACATCTCGCGGCCGTAGATTCCTTTGATCGTCAGGCCGTGGAAAACGACGAGGTTCCAGTCGATCGCGGCGCTGCCGGGCATGATGCCGAGCATGGCGATTCGCCCGCCGTTCACCATCACGTCGAGCATGTCGGTAAACGCTTTCGGGTTGCCGGACATTTCCAGGCCGACGTCGAACCCTTCGCGCATGTCGAGTTCCCTCATGGCGTCATGCAGGTCTCGCTCGCGCACATCGATGGCGAGCGTCGCCCCCATTTTGCGCGCGAGATTGAGCCGGTAAGGATTCACGTCCGTGATGACGACTTTCCGCGCGCCCGCCATTTTCGCGATCGGCACAGCCATGCAACCGATGGGGCCGGCGCCAGTGATAAGGACATCTTCGCCGACGAGATCGAAGGCGAGAGCGGTGTGAACGGCGTTGCCGAGCGGGTCCGAACAGGAAAGAACTTCGATCGGAATTTTGGGATCGCATCGCCAGAGATTGGTCTTTGGCACGGCCACGTAATGCGCGAAGCCCCCGGGACGATTTACACCGATGCCTTTTGTGTTTGGGCACAGATGCCGCCGGCCGGCGAGGCAGTTTCGGCAATGACCACAGACGATATGGCCTTCGGTGGTTACGAGTTCACCCTCTTGGAAGTCGTGCACACCGGGCCCGATTTTCTCGATCACGCCGACGAACTCGTGGCCGATCACCATCGGGACCGGAATGGTTTTCTGCGCCCACGAATCCCAGTTGTAGATATGCAGGTCCGTGCCGCAGATCGAGGCCCGCTGGACGCGCATCAAAACGTCGTTCGGCCCGATTTCGGGCACCGGAACTTCTTCAAGCGCTAATCCGGGCGCCCGCTCGCGCTTCACGAGCGCCGGCATGGTTTTGCTCACGGCGTTCAAATTAGATGAGGGAGAGAACGGTGCAATCGTGTTCTAACTTCTCCGGACGATTTGGTCCGCAGATTTCGCAGATTGACGCAGATTCCTGGGAGCCTTCCTGAATATTCCTCAAAGAATCTGCGCAAATCGGCGTCAATCTGCGGATAAAATTTCAGAAGAGAGCAAGGGTGTTCCGCGCTTGCCTTTGGCGGGATCATTTCGGATGGTGCGCGAATGGCCGAGACGCTCGAGCGCGTCGCCGCAAAACCATCCACGCCGCGCTCTGTTTTTATTTTTCGTTTCGGGAGCACGATCGTCCTTTGGTCGCTCGCGCTCGGCATTATCTTTTCCGGTTACGAAATTGCCTTCTTCGCGTTAATCGGAACGCTCGGGATGCTCTCGCTCTGGGAATTCTACGGCATGCTCGATCACAAGGGCCTCCCGAATTTCAAGATCACCGCGATGATCTGCGGCGCCGTGATGTTATGCGGCAGCTTTTACTATTTCTCGCGAATGGGCCCCGGTCGTTCCTACGACTTCGAGGTCGCGGTCCTGCTCTTTTTTCTGCTAACGGTTTTCACGCGGCAAATGTTCACCGGCCTCCGCGATGATGCGCCGCTGCGAACGATGGCCTACACGCTCTTCGGCCTGCTTTACGTCCTCTGGCTTTACAACTTCGTCACGAAGATCGTTTACGTGGTGCCGCGCAGTCCGACCGGAGCCGTGACCGGCCAGTTCTACGTTCTCTATCTGGTGGCCATCACGAAGTTCAGCGACATGGGGGCGTATCTCACCGGCAGTTTGATCGGGCGCCACCCGTTGATCCCGCACATCAGCCCGAAGAAAACGTGGGAAGGTTTCTTCGGCGCGCTCGTGTTTTCGCTCCTGGCCAGCTGGGGCATGTTCAAGTTGATGCCGCTGCATCTTCCGGGGTTGAACTGGACGCACGCGACTGTGCTCGGGTTGCTGCTCGGTTTTGCCGCGGTCATCGGCGACCTGGCGGAGTCGATTGTCAAACGCAGCACCGGCGTGAAGGATTCCGGCAATCTTTTGCCGGGAATCGGCGGGGCGCTTGATCTGGTGGATAGCCTGCTGTTTACGGCCCCGCTTTTGTTCTTCTATCTTCGTCTCGTCATTCGGCTGGACTAAATCCGGCCACGAGAAACGAATCCCTTGGGATGAGAAGAAAACGCGTTGTCGTTTTGGGGGCGACCGGGTCGATCGGCGAGAGTGCGCTGAAAGTGGCGCACGATATTCCGGAACGGATGGAGATCGTCGGCCTGGCGGCAAACCGGAACTCGCAAAAGCTGGCGGCGCAGGCGAACAAGGTGCGACCAGCGGCGGTTTGTCTTGTGGACGAAACGAAAGTCGGCGAGCTGCGATCAGCACTGGAATACGAGCCGAGGATTTTCGCGGGCGAAAGCGGGCTGGTGGAGATCGCACGCCTGGCGGAGGCGGAGATGGTGCTGGTGGCGGTGGTCGGAACAGGCGGGTTGCAGCCGGCGCTGGCGGCGATCGAGGCGGGGAAAGATTTGGCGGTAGCGAGCAAGGAGATCCTCGTGATGGCGGGAGAGATCGTCATGCAAGAGGCGGGGAGGAAGGGCATTCAAGTTTTGCCCGTCGACAGCGAGCATAATGCGATCTTTCAGTGCCTCGATTCTCAAAGAAAACGTCCAACGTCCAACGTCGAACGTCCAACGCCGAACGAAGAGTCGGACGTTCGCAGGCTGATCCTGACAGCGTCGGGCGGACCATTCAGGCAGACGCCATCGAGTGAATTCGAATCAATCACCGTCGAGCAGGCATTGAAGCATCCGACCTGGAACATGGGGCCGAAGATCACGATCGATTCGGCAACGCTATTTAATAAGGGGCTCGAGATGATCGAGGCGCATTGGTTGTTCGGCGTGGAGATGAAGCGCGTCGAGGTGGTCATCCATCCGCAGAGCATTGTTCATTCGATGGTGGAATTCAGTGACGGGTCGGTGCTGGCGCAGCTCAGCCATTCGGACATGTGTTTTCCGATCCAATACGCGGTCACGTGGCCGGAGCGGGTGCCGAATTCGTTGCCGCCCCTCGATTTCGGGAAGGTGCGGCAGTTGGAATTCGCGACGCCGCGTTACGAGGACTTCCCAGCTCTGAATCTGGCGCGTCGCGCTGGAGAGATCGGAGGCACATTGCCGGCAGTGTTGAACGCCGCGAACGAGATCGCGGTCTCAGCTTTTCTTGAACGCAAGATTTCCTTCCCGCGGATCTGGCAAACCGTTGCGGCCGTCATGGACCGGCACACCAACGTTGCGCACCCTGATCTGGATGCCATATTGCGCGCCGATCAATGGGCCAGGCAGGAGGCCCAAAAGCTGGCCACGGATTAACAGGGATGAAATATCGATTCGGAATTAGCGTCTAAGACGTAGATCCTATGTTTGGCCATATCCTGCGCGTCATCTTCATCCTGCTCGAGGTCGTTCTTCTCTTTAATTTGCTCATCGTCGTCCACGAGCTGGGGCATTTCCTGGCGGCGCGGTGGCGGGGATTGTATATCGAAGGGTTCGGCGTTTGGTTCGGGAAACCGATCTGGAAGAAGACCATCAACGGCGTCCAGTACTCGTTAGGCTCGCTCCCCTTCGGCGGTTTCGTGAAGCTGCCGCAGCTCGCCCCGATGGACATGATCGAGGGTAAGGCGGACTTGGATCGGGCGGGGCTCCCGAAAATTTCCGCGCTGGATAAAATCATCGTCGCGATCGCTGGACCGCTCTTCAGCGTCTTGCTTGCGTTGTTTTTCGCCTGCGTGGTTTGGGCCGTCGGGCATCCGGTCAGCGAATCGGACCTGACGACCGTGATCGGTTACGTGCACCAGGATTCACCGGCGGCCAAAGCGGGGCTGCGGCCGGGGGACAAGATCCTGGAAGTTGATGGCAGGCCGGTCTCGCGCTTTTTCGGGATGAACGACAGCGTGGTCTGGAACGTTGTTCGCAGTGAAGGCGCGTCGATTCCATTCAAGGTCGAGCGGGACGGGCAAATGAAGACGGTGGACGTGGTGCCGATGATTGCCGAGACGAGCGGCTGGCGGCGCAAGAGCACGCGGCAAGTGATGATTCAACCGGCGGTGACGCCGCTTGTTGAAGACGTGGAAAAAGATTCGCCTGCGGCCAAAGCCGGCGTGAAAACCGGCGACATCATCACCGCGGTGAACGGTCAGCGCATTTACAACGCCCTCAGCCTTGTCGACGAAATCGAAAAGCGTCCGAACGACGAGCTGACACTGGATGTCCGGCGCGGCGCGGAATCGTTGCAGCTAAAAATGCGACCCGCGCCGCTGGAATCTGAAGGCACGACGAAGCCCCGGATCGGCATCCGTTGGGACACGGGCGGCCAGCTTACGCTTTCCCATCCGGACCCGGTCGAACAGGTTTATCACAGCATTACGAGCACGCTGCAGACAATCGGCGCGGTGGCCTCGCCGAAGTCGGACGTGAAGCTGCAGCACATGAGCGGCCCGGTAATGATCGTGAAGATTTACTACATGCTGTTCGAGAGCGAGAACGGCTGGAAGCTTGCCCTGTGGTTCAGCGTGATCCTGAACGTGAATCTCGCGATTCTGAACATGCTGCCGATTCCGGTGCTCGACGGCGGGCACATCGTTCTCGCCCTCATCGAAGGCGTGCGCCGGAAGCCGGTAAACATGAAGATCCTCGAATGGGTGCAGACGGCCTGCGCCACGTTGATCATCGGTTACATGCTTTACATTAGCTTCTTCGACATCGGCGATCTCTTCGGGAAAAGCAGCGACCGGAAATCGCCGCGCAAAGAAGCTCCCGCCTCGACGAAATCTTCGCCGGCGCCGTAGTCGCTGGGCGGGCCCGGATGCGGCTTGGCATTCCGGCGCAACGCAACGATGCTAAAACCATGGATTCGGCCATGACCACAACCGCGTTCACGCTCGACGGCTATCGCATCGTAAAGACGTATGGCGTTGTCCGGGGAATTATCGTCCGGTCTCGCTCGATCTTTGGGACGATCGGGGCCGGGTTGCAGACCCTCGTCGGCGGCAACATTTCCATCTTCACCGACCTGTGTGAGCAGACGCGGCGAGACGCGCTCGATCGCATGTTGGAGCATGCGCGTTCCCTGGGGGCGAATGCGGTGATCGGTTTGCGCTACGATGCCACCGAAATCATGCAGGGCGTGACTGAAGTCCTTTGCTATGGCACCGCGGTCCTTGTCGAGCCAGCACCGTGAATTATTGCGCTAGTCCGTATCGATACGAGCGGCGCCTCACGCGCGAAGTAATGGTGGGCCGCGTCGGGATCGGGAGCACGAACCCGATCCGGGTCCAGTCCATGATCACCTGCGATACGATGGACACCGAAGCCTCTATCGCGCAGACGATCGAGCTGGCGGAAGTGGGTTGCGAGATCGTGCGGATCACGGCGCCCACGGTGAAGGACTCGGCGAATTTGCAGAACATCGTGCGCGGCTTGCGCGAACGCGGCTGCGATGTCCCGATCGTGGCTGACATTCATTTCAAGCCCGAAGCCGCGATGGAAGCGGCGAAATGGGTGGAGAAAGTCCGGATCAATCCCGGGAACTACGCGGACTCGAAGAAGTTCAAGATTCTCGAGTATACCGACGAGCAGTACGCCGCGGAGCTGGAGCGGATCCGCGAACGATTCACGCCGCTAGTGAAGCTTTGCAAGGAGCTCGGACGCGCGATGCGCATCGGTACCAATCACGGCTCGCTCTCCGACCGGATCATGAATCGCTACGGCGACACGCCGCTCGGAATGGTGGAAAGCGCGCTCGAATTCGCCCGGATCGCGCGCGACCTCGATTATCACGCGTTCGTGTTCTCGATGAAGTCGAGCAACCCGAAGGTGATGATCAATGCCTATCGGTTGCTCGTCGCGCGGCTGAGCGAACAAGGGGAGGATTGGAATTACCCGATCCATCTCGGGGTGACCGAGGCGGGAGAAGGGGAAGACGCGCGGATCAAGAGTGCGATTGGGATTGGGTCGCTGTTGCAGGATGGGATTGGAGATACGATTCGTGTTTCGCTCACCGAGGACAGTATTCATGAAATCCCGGTGGCGAGAGCGCTGGTGGAAATGGTGGGGAAAACGCCGAACTCCGAACGCCCAACGCCGAACGCCGAATTATCATTCGATCCGTTTTCGTATTCCCGGCGCGCAACGGACACGATAGAGCGCGACGGATTTCGAGTGGGCGGCGAAGAATTGATGCGAGTGGTCGTTAGGCAAACCACCTTCGACAAGGTCGCGCACAAGATCGACCGGCTGGGCGACTACAAACCCGAGGTCGTTTATGAAAACGCGCGGGTCCGCGAAGTCGATCCGCGTGATGACGAAGAAGTGGCGCGTCTCAACGCCACGGAGGAGCCGCAGCTCGTCACGGTGCGCGACGATGTCGATCTGCCGGTCATCACCGCGTTTCGATTGCTCGCGGCAAAGCTCGCGGCGCGACATCCGATTCTGCTGATGGATGAATTAGGAAAGATGAGGGATGAAGGGCGCGAATTCCTTCCGACCCTCCTGAACGCCGCGACCAATATCGGTTCGCTGCTCTGCGACGGGATCGGGGACGCCGTGTTGGTCCACGGCGAGGAGGCGCCGGGACAGGCGTTACGCCTGAGTTATAACATTCTCCAGGCAGCCGGCTCCCGCATTTTCAAAACCGATTACGTGGCGTGCCCCTCCTGCGGGCGGACGTTGTTCAACCTCCAAACGACGACGGCCCGGATCAAAGCCGCGACATTGCATCTCAAGGGAGTCAAGATCGCCATCATGGGGTGCATCGTAAACGGGCCCGGCGAAATGGCGGATGCGGATTTCGGCTACGTCGGGGGAGCGCCCGGGAAGGTGAATTTGTACGTCGGCAAGACCGCGGTGAAATTCAATATCCCGGAAGCTGAAGCGGTGGAGCGGTTGCAGGATTTGATCCGGGAACATGGGAAGTGGGTGGAACCAGCCGAGCCGGTTGGCGCTGGCGTGGAGGCCGCGTCCCTGTAATGCTTTCCCGGATATGATCTTGCAGCTGCCTGGGGGCTTTGAATAATATCCGTCTGAGTTAAGTCTAAAAACGAATCAAGGAAAACCAGTTATGAAATACAAACTTGCTGTCTTATTGGGCGCGATCATGTGCGCAGGCGGGGTAATGATTCCGAAAACGGCCGAGGCGTTCAGGATCGACATCGCGGTTGGCGACAGGCCGTACTACAACCATGGCCCGTGGTATTGGAACAACGGCGCAAGATGGTATTGGATTCCGGGACATTGGTCCTGGCGCCACCATCATCGCGTTTGGATCCAGGGCCACTACGCCCCGCGATAGTCGACGGATCACGCTTAGAATCACCTGAGCGCCGCGCGGAAGTTCCGCGCGGCGCTTTTGTTTTTAGGATTGCTGAGCACGGCATCGCGGAGTAGCAATGCGGGCGGCGCAATCAATCGCCTTAGCTTCATTCAATCATGAAAAACTTTCTTCTTCTCCTTCTCGCCCTGAGCCTCTTC
Source organism: Verrucomicrobiota bacterium (assembly GCA_041167505.1). GTDB lineage: Bacteria > Verrucomicrobiota > Verrucomicrobiia > Chthoniobacterales > UBA10450 > AV80. Next base: position 69,570 of record JBEEHR010000095.1, on the reverse strand, counting down.
GCCGCCGCGGGCTGTTCGCGTTCTGAGGACAAAACCACCGTTCAGCCGCAGAGCACGCCAGACGCGGCCCGACTGAAGTCCGACTCCGAACGCCTGCAACAGGCGACCGCAAACGCGGCCAGAGAAAGAGAAAAGGCGAGCCAGTCTACGCCGAGTCCCACGGCCTCGCCATAGGGCGCGATTGACTCGGGCGGGAGATCGTGGCGGTGCGCTTTTGAGGAAAGGCGAGCGCGTCTTCCGGATCGGCGCACCGCACAGGCAAAATGCGTAGCGGTCGAGCGACAATTCACTACCAGTGGGATGGCCGCGAGAACATTACATTTTGGTCATACTGAAATAAAATGATTGCTAACGTTTTTACGGCCCGATAAAAACATCCCCCGCGCCACGTTGGCGTGTACTCGTACTCACACCTCGTTACTTCTATGAAAAAATCCCGTTGGTTCAGCCAGGCCGGTTTCATCACTTATCTTCGGATCGCTTTAGCCATTACCCTGCTCGCCGCGGGTGCCGCCATCGCGATTGTAGGCACTCGTCCCGAGCACAAAAATACCGCCTTCGCTAGATTCCGCAGCGATCCGGATCGCGACTTTGACAACGATCGCGTCACGCGTCCGGGTCCGAATGAGGAAGGCCCTTGGGCCAGAGAACTGGAACAATATCGACTTCGTGCTTATCCGGCGACCGACTATTCTTTCGATCTGACCCAGCACGCAATCCAATCCTGGAGCCGGCTGCAATTGAGATTTGACGACGCAATGGCGCTCAACCCGGTCAACCCGTTCCTCAACTGGAAGCTGGTCGGACCTAGCATTGCTACGTTCCCAGCGCCCTTGGCATTCAGCGGCGCTTCTTATGTGACTTCGGGCCGAGTCGAGGGTTTTGCCCTCGCGCCGGGCTGCAACGCTACTGCGTGCCGCCTTTGGGTAGCCGCGGCGGGCGGTGGCATTTGGCGAACAGATAACGCTCTGGCCGCACACCCGACCTGGACTTTCCTTTCCCAGTCATTCGCGACCAACTCGATCGGCACTTTGGTTTATGATGCGCCCAGCAACACGCTCTATGCCGGCACCGGTGAAGCAACCGCGTCGTCCGATTCGATGGCCGGCGTGGGCATTTACAAATCCACTGATGGCGGCAACAACTGGACCTTGTTGGCATCCACGATCGGACCAATCACAACTACCTCTCCGGGGACCGGCACCAATGGTACTTACACCGGCAACGCCTTCCTCGGCCGCGGAGTCAGCTCTATCGTGATCGACCCGACTAACGCGAGTCACATGTTTGTCTCTACGGTCAGGGATATTCGCGGTGTCTCAGCCACGGGGGCCGGCACGACTTCGAATCCGCCAACGCCGCGCCCGCCCTTCGGTTTGTTTGAATCCACCGACGGCGGCGCGACCTTTACCTTCCGTTGGGATGGCGGTGACGCCTGTCCCGCGACCTGCGACGGTACCACTACCAAGGCGACGGTCCGCGGTATTCACCAGGTCGCGCTCGATCCCGGATGGAATGGAACATCGAATAAGATTGTCTATGGCAGCGCCTACGGAAGTACCGCCACGGCGGGCAGCGGCGGTATCTGGCGCTCAATCGATGGCGGCTTGAACTGGGTGCAGATCCATTCCGCTCGGGCCCTGAACAACACCGTCGATACTGCTTCGTTCGCCGTCACGACGCTCCCTGGCCCGAAGACGCGCATGTATGTCGGCATCGGCAACGACGGGAACACCGCCGCGACCCAGGCGCATCTCTTTCGGACTGATGACGCGGTCGCCGCCACTGGCGATGTAAGCTTCACCGATCTGACCGCATTGCAGGACGCCTCGGCGGCGCCAAACCAGACGACCGGTTATTGCTCGAGCAGCGCTGGCGGCCAATGCTGGTACGATAACGTTGTTTATACTCCGCCAGGCAAGCCGGACGTCGTTTATCTTGGCGGCTCGTACGACTACGATCAGTATAGTACCAGGAACAACGGCCGCTCATTCCTGCGTTCGACCGACGCCGGTGTGACGTTCACCGACATGACCTGGAGCGCCGAATTCGGTCCCCAGTCGAATCCGCCCGCCAACAGCCTGTCGTTTTCGCAGCCCGGAATGCACCCGGACAGCCACGTGGTCGTTGAAGTACCCGGCACCAACATCGCCATCTACGGCAGCGATGGTGGCGTGGTCCGAACGGACGGAACCTTCACGGATACTTCCAACACCTGCACCGATCCGGACCGCACCGGAGGGCCGCCCGGACTCACCGGGGCTGACCTCGCTACCTGTCAGCAGTTGCTCAAGGCGATACCGACGAAGTTGATCAGCATGAACGTCGACCTTTCGACGCTCCAATTTCAAAGCGTCAGTGTCTCAGCGACTGACAATACTACCCTCCAGGGTGGCACCCAGGATAACGGGACGTTCCAGACGTTCAACTCACAGTCCTGGCCGCAATGGTACTTCGGCGACGGTGGGCTGTCCGGTTTCAGCTCGACGAATCCGACACTCCGCTTTGCCAGTAACACCGGCAGATCGATGGTTGCTAACTTCCACGACGGCGATCCAACCAAATCGGTGCTGATTTACAATGGGGTGGAGAGCTCGGCCCTATTTTACGCGCCTAAAATTGCCGATCCAAGCCCACTTGCTGGCCAGACAATCTTCCATGGCGGAACCAGCGTCTGGCGCACACAGGACTGGGGAGGTAATCAGACCCTGCTGGAGGCAAACTGTAACATCTTCACGGCAGCGACGCTTGCCGGTTGCGGCGATTTCGTAGCGATCGGGCCGACTGGGGCGACTGCCATCACGGGAAGTAATGCCGCCGATTATCGGGGCACAACTCGTTCCGGCGGTAACGTATCATGGCTCGCGCGCACCGCGGCCGATACCGGCACGCTCTGGGCGGCGACCAGCGCCGGACGCCTCTTCGTTTCGAAGAATGCGGATGCGGTGCCACAGAACACGGTAACCTACACGCGCGTCGACTCACTCGATGCGACCTCACCGACGCGCGCGATTACGTCCATTTACGTCGATCCGACCAACCCGAACCACGCGTGGGTGGCGTACAACGGTTATGCGTTTAATACGCCAACGACGCCCGGTCACATCTACTCCGTAGTGTTTAATCCGGTTGGTCCGACCGCTACCTTCACGAACCTCGATGGATCGGGCGCAGGAATATTCCCTGATTTCCCGGCTACTTCGATCGTGCGCGCGCCGAACGGCGACCTGTATGCGTCGAATGACTTCGGCGTGCTTCGGTTGCCCAACGGTGCGGTCGACTGGGAAGTCTCCGGGATCAACCTGCCGATGGTAGAGATTTGCAGCCTTACGATCTCACCCGACGGCAAGAAACTCTTTGCCGCAACTCACGGACGCAGTGTCTGGTCGGCAGATCTGCCGGGCAGCGCAACCACCGGCGCCACTCTGACCACGCAGGTGAGTGCCTCGACCGTGACAATCGGGCAGTCGTTCCATGACACGGCGACGCTCAGTGGCGCTAATTCGCCCACGGGCACGATCAACTTCCAGCTGTTCAACAATTCGCTCTGCGGCGGTGCGCCGGTCTTTAGCTCTAACTCCACGGTAAATGCCAACGGAAGTTACGACTCGGCCTCCTACACGCCGACGCAGGCTGGCACCTATTACTGGATTGCCACCTATAGCGGCGATGCCAACAACAACGTCATTACCACTGCATGCGGCGATCCGAATGAAACGGTAACCGTGAACGGGCCGACCCCGACGCCAACGGCGACGGCAACTGCAACAGCGACGGCAACACCAACCGCGACCGCGACCGCCACGGCTACAGCCACGGCTACCGCGACCGCCACGGCCACGGCTACCGCCACGGCAACTGCGACCGCCACGGCGACAGCTACGGCTACTGCGACGGCTACGCCAACGGTGGCGCCGGCTGCGCAAACGTTGAACCTGTCCACGCGCATGCGCACGGACACGGGAAATAACGTCGGTATAGGTGGCTTCACCATCACTGGCGCAGTGCCGAAACATGTCCTGATTCGGGCGATCGGCCCTTCGTTGACGAGGTTCGGCTTCACCGCCGCCGAAGTTCTGACGGATCCAACGCTCGAGGTCCACGGCCCCGGCGCGTTCGGAACGATCACGAACAATAACTGGAGAGATTCCCAGGAAGCCCAAATCAAGGCGGATGGCCTCGCACCGACCAACGATCTGGAGTCCGCGATTGACGCGACTCTGCCGCCCGGAGCGTATACTGCGATCGTGGCTGGCAACACGGGCACACCGCCGGCGGGCATCTGCCTGTTCGAGGTCTACGACCTTGACACCGCGGCTACCTCGAAACTGGCTAACCTGAGTTCCCGCGCATTTGTCGGCACCGGCAACAATGTGGTCATCGCCGGATTCGTTCTTGGCAATAACACAGGGAACGATCGCATCGTAGTGCGCGGTCTCGGACCAAGCCTGAGCTCGTTCGGCATCGCGAATCCGCTGGCCGATCCGACCCTCGAACTGCGTGACGAAAACGGCACGTTGATTCTGGCCAATAACGATTGGCAGGACAACGCGGTCCAGGCTGCGGATATCACTGCCGCCGGCCTCGCGCCTTCGAACACGAAGGAGTCGGCGATCGCGGCCACGCTGCCGCCCGGGCTCTACACGGCAATCCTGGCCGGGTTGAACAACGGGACCGGCGTAGGCACCGTCGAAGTCTACGATCGCGGACCGTAGTCCTCGTTTAAGAAACTAAGCGACAGCTCCAGCGGGAATTCCGCTGGAGCTGTTTGCTTTTCGGCCCCTTCGCCCCAAAGCAATGCGATGGAATGGTCGCAACTTGCGGTTGTCGTGCTTAATTCATTGCCATGGAAACGAAAATTCTTCGTTTATTGGTGGGGGCCGCAATGACGTTGGTCCTTGGATCCAGCATGGATGCATCTGCGCCCCTCGCTGGGGTTGTTGAAGGGCAGCTGAAGGTTATTTCCGAAAAAGGGGCAAGTCTCGATGGCGTCTCGAAAGACGAGAAAGCGCCCTGTGAAAAGTGTGCACTCGTCATCTTAAGCAAGACTGACCGAAGCGAAATTGCCGAGGTCACCACGGATAAAGAAGGTCGTTTTCGCGTTGGTTTGCCTGCGGGAGACTACATTCTCGAACTGAAACGCAGTGGCCGCATCCGGCTGCTCGGCGCGCCGAAACAATTCACGATCACGGCAGAGCAGACCGTCCACGTCGAAATGGATGTCGAGCCGAGTGTCAGACCGATGTGACTTTGGTGAGCCGGTCTCGGCTCGCTTGCCGCACGCCCTGCCGAACCACCGTTCCTATCGCATGCCGGTATCGCACTCCCACGTTACCTGGTTAAAGCCCGCGGCAGTTACCTCCACCTCAAATGGCCCGCAACGCGGGAATCGGTTTTTTGGCTTTTTTGCTTTGATCGAATAGCGCCCGGGAGCGAGCGGAATCCGGAAATGGCCCGAATCGTCCGTGGTAAATGCTGCCACCTCACCGCCGCGGTCCGCGACCACGAAGGCGAAATTCGCCAGCGGCGCGGAAGCCGATTCCCCGGCGCGGATGGGCCCGCCGTGGGTGGGGCCGATCGAAATTACGCCCTCGATCCCGGTCGCGATGGGAGAAGTTTGTGCATTCATTTGGCCGGGCATGAATAAAAAAAACAAAAAGAGTCCCGGTAACCCGAAAAAGTTTCTCGCGGCGAATCTCTCAAACATCGGGACAGATTACTGACGCTCGCGCCGTTGACAATCAGCCGGGGAGAACATTGTGAATGCTTCATGTCCAAAGGCCTTTTTATGTCGTGGCCGAGCTTCTCGTTGACGGAACGGAATCCCACGGCCATATTCCGCGCTCCGAAATTGTAGGGCGGGCGCTTCGCCTGCCTTCGGCGGCAACTCAAGCGGTTGCCCTACAAACCGGTCCTATGGACAAGATTCGTAATATCGCAATCATTGCGCACGTCGACCATGGCAAGACCACGCTCGTGGATCAATTGCTGCGCCAATCGGGTACGTTCCGCGCCAACCAAAAGGTCGAAGACCGGATGATGGATTCGATGGATCTCGAGCGCGAGAAGGGGATCACGATTCGCGCCAAGAACGCCGCCTTCCAGTGGAACGGTTACCGCATCAACATCGTTGATACGCCCGGCCACGCTGATTTCGGTGGCGAAGTCGAGCGCATCATGAAGATGGTGGACGGCGTGTTGCTGGTTGTGGACGCGCACGATGGCCCGCAGGCGCAGACGCGTTTCGTCCTGCGCAAGGCGCTCGAGAACAAAGCCAAGCCGATTGTCGTCATCAACAAGATCGACCGCGAGAACGCGCGGCCGCACAAGGTCCTCGATCTCGTCTTCGACCTTTTCGTGGAGTTGAAGGCCACCGATGAGCAGCTCGATTTCCCAATCATTTACGCCAGCGCCAAGAGTGGTTTTGCCATGCGCGAGCTGCACGAAAACAGCGAGGACATGACGCCGCTCTTCGAGGCGATCGTGAAGCATGTGCCACCGCCGGCGGTCTCGCCCGAGCCATTTTTCCAGATGCTGGTTTCGAATTTAGACTACAGCGATTACCTCGGGCGCATCGCGCTAGGGCGGATCGTGAGCGGACGAGTGAGCGTGGGCGATTCCATCGTTTGCATTCACCGGGACGGCCGGCGTGAGCGGGCGAGTGTGACCGGCCTCTTCACGTTTGCCGGCATGGGACAGGTGGAACTGAAGCATGCCAGCGTAGGCGATATCGTCGGGCTCACGGGTTTCGAAGAAGTTTACATCGGCGAGACGCTGACCGATCGCGAAGAACACCCGCCGCTCCAGTTTGTCGACATCGATCCACCTACGATCCGGATGCGGATTTTGGTGAACGACTCGCCGTTCGCCGGCCGAGAAGGAAAATTTGTGACCGCGCGCCATGTGAAGGAGCGCCTGGTTCGTGAAACGCGCGCCAACGTCTCGCTCCAGATGAAGGAGACCGATCTTGCCGGCTCGTTCGAGATCAACGCCCGCGGCGAAATGCAGATCGCGATCCTCGTGGAGCAAATGCGCCGCGAAGGCTACGAGGTTATGGTTTCGCGGCCGGAAGTGATCTTTCAACGCGACGAGAAGGGCGCCCTGCTCGAGCCGTTGGAAAATTTATACGTCGAGGTCCCGAATGAAAATCTCGGCGACGTCATGCAAACGCTGGCTGCGCGCAAGGGCGAGGTTGTGAGCATGGAGCACCACGTGACCCGCGTTTCCGTCGAAGCCATTATCCCGACTCGAGGCCTGATCGGTTTCGAAAGCGATTTGGTAAACCTCACTCGCGGCGAAGGATTGATGAGCCATCTCTTTCGCGAATATGCACCGTTCAAGGGCGAGCTCGAAGGCCGCACCCGAGGTGTGATGATTTCGATGGAAGCTGGCATCAGCAAGGCCTATGCGCTCAACAATATCCAAGCACGCGGGAAACTTTTCGTTGGGCCGCAGGAAGAAATCTATGCGGGCATGATCGTGGGCGAAAATGCTCGCCCGGAAGATCTCCCCGTTAATCCCTGCAAGGCGAAAAATCTCACGAACATGCGCAGCCAGGGCGACGGCAAAGGCATTCAGCTGGAAGCGCCACTCAAGATGACTCTCGAGCGCGCCATCGAATATATCAGCGCCGACGAATTCGTCGAAGCGACCCCGAAATCGCTCCGCCTTCGCAAACGCATCCTGGACCCGACTGCCCGGAAGCGGGCTTCCAATTCCGCCTAGGCCGCGCGGCATTCCATTGACAATAACCGGCCGAGACGGTTTAATTTCCTCGTTAGTTTGCCTTCTCGATAACGAATTCTCTTCGAGGCTCTCCGGTTCTCAAACGAACGCAGGTCTGTCCAGCAACTTACAATTCTCATCTCATGTCGGGACACAGCAAGTGGTCCAAGGTTAAGCGGTTCAAGGGCGCGCTCGATACGAAACGCGGCGCGCTCTTCAGCAAACTTTCCCGGGAGATCACTATCGCGGCCAAGAGCGGCGGCGGCGATCCCGACGGAAATGCCCGGCTCCGCAGTGCGATCCTCTCGGCCCGCGCCCAAAGCATGCCGAACGACAACATCGAACGCGCGATCAAGCGTGGCACCGGCGAAGGAGTGGAGGCCCAGCATTTCGACGAGATCGTTTACGAAGGTTACGCGCCTGGCGGCGTCGCTGTTATTGTAGAGGCCGCGACCGATAACAAGAACCGCACGGCCGCGGAAATCCGGAGCATCTTTACCAAGAACCATGGAAACCTGGCTTCGAGCGGCAGCGTTTCCTACATGTTCCATAAAAAAGGGAGAATCACCGTGCCGCGCGACTCCATTGACGAGGAACGCCTTTTCGAGCTGGCCCTGGAGGCCGGGGCTGAGGAGTTGACAACGGAGGAGGAACAGTATGTTATTACCACTTCCCACGACCAGCTCTACGCAGTAGCTGAGGCGCTCAAGAACGCGGGCGTCGCCACCGATGGGCAGAAGTTTACTTTTATTCCCGATACGACAGTTCCGGTCCATGAGGAGGCCGTTGCGCTGCAGATCTTGCGCTTGTGCGACAGCCTCGAAGACGACGATGACGTCCAAAACGTCTATTCCAACTTAGATATTCCCGACGAATTGCTGGCAAAATTGCCGGTGTAAAAGAAGCCGCTGGTTGGAAGGGCGGCCACTGCTCCGGCAGCAACGAGATCAATCTCTGTATTTATGAGCGAAGAAAACGATAATCAGCCATCGCCGCAAACCGACACTCAGTCGGATCGTCCGCGGCGTCCACGCCGGCGATTTCCCCGAAGGCATAGCGGCCCCCGCGATCGCGGCCCGCAGGAACAGCAGCAACGCGGCGACCTCAATGGACCCAGCGAACGGGTCGAATCGTCCGTCGGCGATGACACGGGAGGCGCTCCTCGCGCCAATGAAGGCGACCAGCGTGATGAATCGCGCGGCGACGGTGGACCCTCGCAGAACGGCGAGGTGGAGCGCGAGCCCGAATACGGTGACGGCATCATCGAAATCTCCGGCAAAGGCTTTGGGTTCCTGCGCGACGCGAAGCGGAACTTCGTCCAGACCCCGAACGACATTTTCGTAACTCCCGAGATCGTGCGCCGCTTTGGGCTGCGCGATGGCATGTGGATTTACGGCGAGACCCGCCGCGGGAATCGCGGGCCGCAACTGATCCGGCTCAACAAGATCAATGAGGACGAGCCCACGAAGTATCAGGGACTCCGGCCGTTCGAAGAGCTGACGACGATCAACCCGAACCGGAAAATCAAGCTCGAGACCGTTCCGGATCGTTACACGACGCGCATCATGGATTTGATGACCCCGCTCGGCATGGGCCAGCGCGGCTTGATTGTAGCCCCGCCGCGTACCGGCAAGACGACGCTGCTCCATCACATCGCGGACGCTGTCGTAAAGAATCATCCGGAGATGAAACTCATCATTCTCCTGGTCGACGAACGTCCGGAGGAAGTGACGGATTTCCGGCGTTCCTGTCCGCAGGCGGAAATCATGGCCAGTTCGAACGACTCCGACATCAAGAGCCACACCCGCATCGCCCAGCTAGCGGTCGAGCGCGCGAAGCGGCTCGTCGAAGCCGGCAAGGATGTGTTCATTTTGCTCGACTCGATCACCCGCACAGCCCGCGCCTTTAACAACGCGATGGGCGGCGGCGGACGCACCATGAGCGGCGGTATCGACGCGCGCGCCATGGAAACGCCGAGGAAACTATTTTCCGCGGCGCGCAACACCGAAGAAGCGGGCTCACTTACGATCGTCGCCACCGCGCTGATCGACACCGGCAGTCGCATGGACGAGCTGATCTTCCAGGAGTTCAAGGGCACCGGGAACATGGAGATGGTCCTCGATCGCAAGATCAGCGATCAGCGCATTTATCCGTCCGTCGACATTTTTCTTTCCGGCACGCGCCGCGAGGAATTGCTCCTCCAACCGTGGGAATTGGAGAAGATCAATTTGATCCGGCGCGGCCTCGCCGGCCACAAGCCCGGTGAAGCCATCGAGCGTTTGCTGATGTTCGTGAAGAAATTCCCGACCAACGAGCAGATGCTTAAGGGCATCCCCGGGTAGTTATTTTCGAATTTCGATTGGCGATTTTCGATTTTGGGAAATCGGCAAGCGATCATGCAATCGAAAGTCGAAAATCGAGAATCGAAAATTCTAGAAGTCGATTGGGAAGTCCTGCCGCCGGAAGAAAAGCGGAAACGCCAGGGTCTCGAGCCGCTTTTCAAATGGCTCGCCTACATCATGGACGAAGTCGTCCGTGTTCCCGGCACTAAATTTCGTTTTGGTCTCGATCCGCTGATCGGATTGATTCCCGGAATCGGTGACACGAGCTCGGCTCTGGTCTCCGCCTTCGCCCTCGTTCAGGCCGTTCGGCTTGGGGTCCCGAAGGTCCTTCTCATGCGGATGGCGTTGAACATTCTGGTTAACGAAGTGATCGGCGTTGTCCCGGTCGCCGGCGATGCCTTCTCGTTTTGGTTCAAATCGAATGCGCGCAACTACGAGATCATCAAAACTCACCGGCTCGGTTCCAGTGTGGCGAAGAAGAGCGACTGGCTTTTCGTGATCGGGGTTCTGATCGTGCTCGTGGGCGTTGTCGTTGTCGGAATCGCGCTCAGCTTTCTCGTTCTCGGGGCGATCGTTCGCCTACTGTTTCCTCGCTGAGCTCATCTGCTTCTGTAGCCGCTTCGCTGTGCGAAGCGTGGGAGAGAGCGACGCTGCACACTCGCTTCGCACAGCGAAGCGGCTACAGAAGAGCTTCTACCGAAAATAACGCGAATAGATCGCGCGAATGCCGGCTCGCGCCCCGCGATAGGCTTGCGCAAACGAATCGAGATCCTTCGCTCCGACCCGCAGGGCGAGTTGCTCCTGCCCCGCCTTGTCGGCCGGAAGGATTGAAATGCTCTTGTTTTCCCAACGCCGCAGGACCGATTCAATCGAGCGCAGATATTCGTAATGGTTCCGGAGCGCCTCCGCATCGCTTTTCGCCACGATCCCAGCTTCAGTGAGTTGCTCGAGCGCACCCATCATTTGCGGATTCCAAATGCCGGTGCGCATTTGCAGCGCCTGCACCAGAAATTCCGCTTCGATGATTCCCCCGGTGCCGGTCTTAAAATCCAGATCATCGGAAGAGCTGCCCCTGTCACGCTGGATGCGTTGCAGCATTGCATCGATCTGGACGAATAGATCCGGACGCTGGCCCGCCGTTCGCCAGACGCGCTGGGCGAGGTCCATGAATTCATTTTGGAGCGGACCCGCGATCGGACGCGCGCGCGTGAGCGCCTGTGCTTCCCAAAGCTGACCGCGCGTCTGGTAGTAGGTTTCGTAGGCCGTCAGGGAGCAGGAGAGAATTCCTTTTTCGCCGTCCGGGCGGAGCCGCGCGTCGAGCGTCCAAATGCTTCCTTCGGCTGTCGGCTGCGCCATCGCTACCATCAAGTGTTGGGCGGCGCGCACATCTTCGCCCACGAAAACCACGTCCAGGTCCGCGCCGTACCCGATCTCCGAACCGCCGAATTTTCCCAGCGCAATAATGGTGAGGTCGCTCTCGCTCCCGCGCAATCGGTTCACGAAAACCACGCACGCTTCCGCCAGAGCCGAATGTTCGGCGAGAACCGAAGAGAGCGGCGCAAGCGCGAGGATATCGCGAAGGAAAATGCGCAGGAGTTGGGTCTGCCGGTACGCCCGCAGGAGATCGAGCGATTCTGCGCCGATGTCGAGGGCTTCAAGTCGCTCGAGATGATAGGCAAGGTCTCCCTGGCGATCGAGCATTCCTGGTTGCGTGATTTCTTCGAGCAACGGCGGCCGCCGAATGAGCAGGTCGCCCGCGTGCCGGCAGCCGTCGAACGTTTTCACCAGCAGCTCAAGCAGCTTCGGGTTCACCACCAGCAACTCAAAAAGCATGCTCCGCAAACCGTAGGCTTCGACGAACCGGATGAACTGATTCAACGCCATATCGGGATCGGCGGCCCGTTCGAGCCAGCGAAGCAAGAGCGGGCGCAGGTTCCGCCAGACCTGGCGCGTCCGCGGCGCGACATGAAATCCGCCCGGGGCTTTCGCCAGGTTCGCCAGCGATTTCGCCGCCGTTTTTTCATCGCGAAAAATGTTGAGGTTTTCCGCGGCAGCCTGGGCAGCTCCGGTCGGCTCGGAAATCACCCGGCGGAAAATCGTCCGCACTTGCCGCATATGTTCGCGCAACGCGGCGTTGAATTCTTTCGGCGTCGCAAAACCGAGGCTGCCCGAGAGGCGGCGCAAAGCATCCGAGTTTTCCGGGACGGTGTGCGTCTGCTGTTCCGCTTCGATTTGAAGCCGGTGCTCCACGCTGCGGAGAAAACGGTAGGCCGTTTCCAGGACGCGCGCCTCCTCATACGGGAGCAGCTCCAGGTCGGCCAGGACCGGCAGGACTTTTAAAGTGCTGGTCTCCTGGAGAAAGGCGTGTCGCGCGCCATGCAAGAGTTGCAGCGCCTGCACGACGAACTCGATCTCGCGAATCCCGCCCGCGCCCAGTTTCACGTCGCGCCCAATGTTTTCGTGACCGACGATGTCGCGCTCGATCCGCCGTTTGATGCTGCCGATTTCCTCCAGGACATCGCGGGTCGGACTCCTCGGAAAAATGAACGGCTGATGTTGCCGGAGAAATTCGTAGGCCAGCTCACGGCTGCCGGCGATGCCGCGCGCTTTGATCAGCGCGAGCCGTTCCCAAGTCTCGCCAAACCCGGCGTAATAATTTTCCATGCTGTCGATCGACCTGGCGAGCGGTCCCGCCGTCCCCTCCGGGCGCAGACGCAAATCGATCCGGAAAAGCGCGCCGGCCGGATCGTGGGCCGCGAAGGTTTCGATTATTTTCGCGCCGAGCTGATTGAACCACTCGTGATAAGTCAGGTTCGCCGAAACCTGTCCCTCTTCGCCGTAGACGAAGATCACGTCGATATCGGAGCTGTGGTTCAACTCTCGGCCGCCGAGTTTTCCGAGTCCGAGAATCGCGAACGGCGTCTCCGGTCCGCCGCGCCGGCTCCGCAGCTCGGAGTCCCAATAAGTGTAGACCTCGCGCAGGCAGATTTCGGCCAAGCCCGACAGCTCGAAGGTCGTTTCTTCCAGCGGAGCGGCCCCAGCCACTTCGCGCAACGCGATCCGCGTCATTTCGCGCCCCTTCCAAAACCGAAGCGCCTGAAAGTTCCCGACAAAGGTGGAGCGCTCACCGGCTCGTTGCAGATCGACGAGCATCGCAGGCAGGCCGCGCGACGCGTCGGAAATCTCCGGGCGCGCCAGCCAGGGAAGAATCTCCGGGTATCGGACCAGCCGGGCCGCACAAACGCTGGAGACAGAGATGAGATGAAGTAGCGCTTCTTCGCCGCAGGGGAATTGCTCTACCAGTTCGGCCAGCGGCGTTGCATTCGGCGGCCAGCTTTTCGCGAGACCTTCAAGCGTGTTCTCGACCTGCGGCGGATTAAGCGTGGTTCCCGCCTTTTGTTCGATCCAGTTTCGCACCGCCTATACTTGTCATTCTGAGCGGAGTTTCGCGAATGCGAAACGAAGTCGAAGAATCTCTGACTTTGTCTTCATCGAGCCGCGCAGAATAATCAGAGATCCTTCGACTCCGCTGCGCTTCGCTCAGGATGACAGCCTTAAAGAAGAATGATTGGCGGGTGGCCTAACGACCGATCGCTGTTCAGCCTTTTCCGGTCATCTTCTCCCGCGCCTTCGCCAGCAGTCGTCGCTCGGCGCGAGTGAGACTATCCATCCCCTCGCGGGAAATCTTATCCAGCACCGGATCGATCTCTTCGGCGATGAATTGTTCCGGCGTCATCGCGCGATAGCGCTCCGTTTCAGCCCGGCGCTGGGAGAGGGCGCGCTGCAGAATCGAAGGCCGGCCGAATCCAAGCAGATGCGCGTAGAACCAGCCTGCGATGGATCCGCCGAGGAAGGAGCTGTGAGCGACGGTCGCAGTGCGATCGAAAATTACCGCGAGCGTGGCAAGGGCGAAGGAGCCATACGCAAGATGTTTCGCTTTGAACCGAAGCGGCAGCCTGAACAGAATCAACGAAGTCAGTTCCAATTCCGGAAGGATCGCGGCATACGCCACAACCACCGCCGCCGGTCCGCCCGAAGCGGCCAGCAACGCCGAGCTTTCCGGCATCAAGAATAAATGGCCGAGCTCGCCCGCAAGCGTGCCGGTCAGATAAAGGAAAAAGAATTGCCGCTGGCCGATGATCGATTCCACGTCTCGCCCGAGCAGATAAAGCAGGAACATGTTCCCAAGCAGATGCCACGGCCCATCGTGCAAAAAGGCGGCGGTGATGAACTGCCACCCGTAGGCATCGTGCAGCCCGCGATCGCTCAGCGCGAGATATTGGCGGACAAACCCGGGCTGGTAGGCGTCGAGGAAAAGCTGCGCGATAAATACCGCTATGTTTACCCCGATCAAGCCTAGCAGAACGACCCGCGGCCGCTGAATCCAGCGCCTCGTGGTGGGCGAAGGTTTCCGGCCAGAGAGGCGCATGTCCCCGATGGTATCGCAACGAAAATTCGTTGTCGATGGATTCATGTAGCCACGGCGCTTTGTCGCCGTGTTTTCCGAGACCTTAATGTGCGCGCCGACTGAGCGGCGCGACTACAGGGGCGTCAGGACTCGCAAGCCACCGGCGCGGATCTTAAATTCCACGGGGCAATTGCCGACCAGCTCTCCGTCGATCTCCACCGGCACGATTTCGTCGCTGCTCACGCGCAGTCGCTTCGTTTGAAAATACTCCACCTCGGGCGACGAGATCTGGGGCGTGAATACGACATCCTGCAAATACCGGATGATATCGACATAATTCAGCCGCTTGAAAACGATCACATCGAGCAGGCCATCGTCCATGACCGCCTGTTTGAAAAACGGGAACCGCCCACCGTACAACCGTCCGTTCCCGACCAGCACGAACGATCCTTCGCTCGTGACCGCCTCTTCTGATTCGATCTGCAAAACCGGCGGAGTCCGCGAGGCGATTTGCACTGCCGAGATAAGATAACTGAGCGGTCCGAAATTGCGTTTGAAGGCGCGGCTGGTTTCCTTCACCGCCTGCGCGTCGAGGCCGACGCCCGCGAGCTGGACGAAATGTTTGCGATTGGCTCGCGGCAGGTCCACGCGGTGAGTCTTGTTTCCCTGGATAATTTTCCAGCACCGCGCGAGATCGTTTACCGGCAGACCCAGCTCGGTTGCGAAGACGTTCATCGTGCCGAGCGGGAGAACTCCCAGCGCGATATTGTGGCCCGCAATGCCATTGACGATTTCATTGATCGTTCCATCGCCGCCCGCCGCCACAATCCGTTCGTAACCCTCCGCGACGGCATTCCGCGCGAGGAACTCAGCTTCCCCGGCGCCCGTCGTGGCGCAGAGCGTAGTTCCGCGCGCGAGCTTCTCGACCTGCGTCCGCAAACGCTGGGTCCTGGCGCCGCGCGCGGCCGGGTTCAAAATGATGAGAGTATCTTTCAAAGCGGTAGAACTGACTTCCCTTCAAACCCCGGCGGCGTAACCTTCCGGCGTGAAAAAAATGAGCCGCCTGTTGTTGATCGGGCTGGGTCTGATCGTGGGCGTGGCGCTGCTCATTTTAATCGGCGTGAACATGTATGTGCAGTCGCGCGGGACACAAGCCAGGATTCAGCAGGAACTCAGCCAGCGCCTCGGCACCACCCTGCGCATCCAGCGGATCAGCGTCACACCGTGGGCGGGATTGAAGCTCACCGGCATTACCATCCCACAAACCCAGCCCGGCGTTCCCTCCGACTTCCTCAAGGCCAAGAGCTTTCGGCTTCGAATCCGGTTCTCCTCCCTCTTCGGCGGACACCTCGTCATCAAGGAAATTTCGCTGATTAATCCCGAGGTCGTTTGGGCGCAAAACGCCGATGGGAAATGGCGGTTTCCCTCGACGCCGCTCGAGCCTGTGGCCCCGGTCGTTCCCGAGAAACCGGCGCCGACTGAGGCTCCTTCCGCAGCGTCCCCGGCGGCCGCACAGAAAATTGCGTTCCAGGAGCCGGCGGAAAAACCGCCGCCGCCGCCAGTCCAGGTCGAGAACAAACCCGCGCCATTTACGCCGGAAATTCAGCGCGTCAACGTGATCGGAGCGCGCTTCCGTTTTCTCGACCAGAAACTACAAAGCGTCTCGACATTTGAGGACGTCGATTTCCGGTCCAGCTTCCGCACCGCCAACGATCTGCGCGGCAACATCACGATTGCGAAGACATCGCTCCGCGACCGGTTCTTCCTACAGCAGCTCGAGTCGCCGCTGCGTTACGACGCGAACGAGCTGGATTTTTCGCAGATCACCGCGCGGGCTGGCGAAGGCCAGATCAGTGGGCGCTTCACGATCCAGCCGCAGGCCGAGGATTCACCGTTCACGGTCAGCATCAAATTCAAGGATGTGCAGGCCGACAAAATCATCACCGAGGCCGGCGGCCAGCTCGGAACGGTCACCGGAAAACTCGAAGGCCATCTCGACGCCAGCGGCAAGACCGCCGATCCGGATGCGCTCCAAGGCTCGGGCGAAATTATTCTGCACGACGGCCAGGTCCGGCAATACAGCCTACTCGTCGCGCTCGGCCAGTTGCTCCAAATCCAGGAGCTGCAACAACTGAAACTCGACCAGGCCCAGGTGAAGTATCATATCAATCCAGGCGTCGTGACGATCGACGAGCTGGTCTTCCGCTCGGAAAATATTCGCCTGTCGGCCAAGGGGACGGTCACGTTTGATGGGAAACTTCAGCTCGAATCGCAGTTGGCCGTGAACGAAAAAATGAGGAGCCAGCTCTTTCGCGCGATCCGCGACAATTTCAAACCGATCGATGAGCCCGGTTACACGGCCGTGAATTTTGAGGTTAGCGGCACGGTCGGCCGGCCCAAGACAAACCTGATGGACAAATTGATCGGCCGCGATCTCAAGGACCTCAGCAGCGTGATCACCGGTTTGATGGGTGGCGGCAAATCCGAGAAGAAAAAAAAGCCGGCGCAAGAACCAGCCGCGGCCGCGCCGTCGAGCACCGCTTCGCCCGAACCGACGGCGTCGCCATGAGAGTGATTGCCGGCACAGCGGGCGGCATCCAACTCGATGTTCCGAAGAGCGGCGTACGTCCGACGATGGACCGCGTGAAGGGCGCCATTTTTTCCAGTCTCGGGGAGGAAATAATCGGCGCGCGGGTTCTCGATTTGTTCGCCGGCACCGGTGGGTTGGGCATCGAAGCGCTGAGCCGCGGCGCGGCGTCCGCGTTATTTGTGGAAGAGAACTCCAGCGCGGCCTCGACCATCGAACGCAATCTGGCGCGCACGAAGCTCGAAGGCCGCGTGCGCAAGCAGGATGTTTTCGCTTTCTTGAAGTCGACGCAAACGCCGGAGCCGTTTCGGATCATCTTCGCGGACCCACCCTATGAAAAAGCAAAGTCAGGTGGCGCATTCACCCAGCTCTTGCTCGAAAGCCCGGAGCTTGCCGGGATGCTCGACGGAGGGGGATTCTTTGTCCTGGAGAAACGGCCGGGGGAAAAGATGGCGGCGACGCCGTTGTGGAATGTGACGCGTGCGAAGAAATATGGCGCGACCGAAGTGTTGTTTTTGCAGCGCTCCACATGATTCGCTTCATTTACAATTTTCTCTACCCGCTCGGCCTGCTCTTTTTTCTTCCGGGGCAAATCACGAAGCTCGTTCGCCGCGGAAATTATCGCCATAAGTTCGGACAGCGTTTCGGTTTCTATGACGCCGAGGTTCGCGCCCGGCTCGCGTCGCATCGCTGCACCTGGATCCACGCCGTCAGCGTCGGTGAGGTCGCGATCGCGCTGAAGTTATCAACCAAGCTCCGCGAACTCGATCCGGATTTTTTCTGTGTGCTGACTACAACGACGACGACCGGGTTTCACGTTGCGAACTCGGAAGCGGGTGAGCGCATGGAAGTCCTCTACAGCCCGCTCGATTTCTGGCCGATCATGCGCCGCGCCTTCGCGGTGATCCGGCCGGTCCGGATCGTGTTGGTCGAAGCGGAAGTCTGGCCCAACCTCGCCGCGGAAGCGCGCAACCGACGGATTCCGCTCGCCTTGGTCAACGCCCGCCTTTCGAAGCGGTCCGAAGCGCGCTTCCAACGTTTTCGTTCTCTCATCGCTCCCACCTTCCGTTGTCTCGATGCAGTCTGCGTCCAGGAACCGGAGGACGTGGAACGCTGGGTGACGCTCGGTGTTTCGCGCGAACGCATTCATCCAGTCGGCAGCATCAAATACGATCCGGCCGAGGTGCGGCTGAACCCCGACCTTCCGCTCGAAATCCTCCGCAGCTTTGGGATCGACTGCGACAGCTCGATTCTCTTCGGCGGAAGCACGCATGCTGGCGAAGAGGAAATCCTTGGCGAAATCTTTCAACGTCTTCGGGCGGACTTTCCCGCATTCACTTTGATCGTCGCACCGCGACACGTGGAACGCGCCGGTGAAATCCGTGGGCGCCTCCAGCGGCTCGGTCTGGATGTTTGCTTGCGCAGCGAAGCTGGTGCTAGCCGGATTGCGCCGCCCGACTGTCTCCTCCTCGACACCACCGGCGAGCTCCAACATTGGTATGCCGTGGCGACGATTGTGTTTGTCGGAAAAAGCCTGACCGCGCGCGGTGGACAAAATCCGGTCGAGCCAATTCTCGCCGGCAAACCGGTTCTCTTCGGTCCGCACATGGAAAATTTTTCCGCCCTCGCCCAGGCGCTCGTTGCGAACAAGGCGGCCGTGCAGGTGCGCGATCCCAATTCGTTGCAGCAACAAATCGCCTGGCTCCTGCGCGACCGGGAAGCGGCATTGCGCCTGGTGGCCAACGCCCAATCCGTCCTCGCCCGGCACAACGGCGCCACAGCGCGGACCGCCGCTCTTGTGGTTCAATTAAAGCCAGCCTCATGAACATCCGGCATTTCCTCAGGGTCCTGGCTCGGTCACGATCGTTGCGATTCTCGCTCGATGTGGTTCGCGCCCGCACCCTCGCGCTCGCCGGTGTCCGCGATCAGCCGCTGGCGAAACTGCCCTGGCGCGGCCTCGACGTTTTCTACCGCCCCGCGACCTCTGATCCTCTTGCCATTTACCAGGTCCTGCTCCGGCAACGCGGCAAAGCGGAGTATTACCTGCCGCCCTCACTGCAGCCGGAAGTCATTCTGGATATTGGGAGCAACATCGGCGCGTCGATTCTCTTTTTTCACGAACAATTTCCATCTGCTCGGATTTACGGATTCGAACCGAACCCCGAAACGTTTCAAGTGCTGCAAAAGAATGTCGACTCGCTCCCCTCGGTTGAAATTTTCAATTACGGACTGGGCGGAGCCGACGCGACCATTGCGGTGCCGTTCGATGGCGCCGATTTTAGCCGCTTCATGTCGAAGGACACAACCGCGGATTGGTCTGGCCCGCTGTCCCCGACCTCCTGCCAGATAAAACATGCCGGCGACGTCGTGAAGAATCTCGGCCTGACGAAAGTCGACCTGATCAAGATCGATTGTGAAGGCGCCGAGTACGACGTCCTGACGTCGTTGCCGCCGGACCTCCTGTTCCAAACCAAATGGATCGTCGGCGAGATGCACGATGAGTCAGCCTTCCCGTTACTGGCGTTGCTCGCCCCGCATTTCGACCTGGACCTGAAGAAACGAATGTTCGCGCCCTTCTTCCGTTTTCACGCCTGTAACTTCGCCTGCGTCCAGCAGCTCAGGGGATCGTTCGACCGCAACGCTCTGCAAAGCTGAGCTGCTCCCGGCAAATAACTTGCAACACGGGGCGGCGCTTCTGATATTGCCCCCCTCTTTCCTGACCCTATCGTCCAGTGGCCTAGGACACCGCCCTTTCACGGCGGTAACACGGGTTCGAATCCCGTTAGGGTCGCCATGCTGCGCGCGGCTTCGATTCAAAGTTGGAATTTGAGGCGTGCAACCGTAGTTTGGAGACGCGAATGCGAGCCGCTTTCTATCAAGCCGAGTTTGACCAGCCGCATCCTCAACGGACCCGGGCCATCCTCAAGGCGCATCCGGAAGTTCGAAGACTGATGGGCCGGAATGCCTACACCGCTCTCATTGCGTTCTTCATCTTAAGCGCGCAAACCGCGATCGCCTATGCGATGGGGACACTGGGGGCCCAGGGATGGTGGGTGAGTTTGATTGTTGCCTACTGCTTCGGTGCGTTCGCGAACCACAGCACGTACGTGATCATCCATGACGCGACCCATAATCTTGTTTTCCAGAGCAAGTTCCTGAACAAAGTCACCGCCGTCCTGGCGGACCTGCCGAACCTCGTCCCGTGTGCCATCGGTTTTGGCGTCTACCATCTCAAGCATCATGCTCACCAGGGAGATTACGAATTTGATGCGGATATTCCCAATCAGTGGGAAGCGCGGCTCATTGGCGATAAGTGGTACCGCAAAGCGGTCTGGCTGCTTTTTTTTCCCGTTTTCCAATTAACGCGACCACCGCGTTTGAAAGCTATCACCATGTGGAGCACCTGGACGATCGTGAATCTGCTCTGCGCCGTCGCCTACGATATCAGCATCTTTCGCC
Organism: Verrucomicrobiota bacterium; assembly: GCA_041167505.1. Classification (GTDB taxonomy): domain Bacteria; phylum Verrucomicrobiota; class Verrucomicrobiia; order Chthoniobacterales; family UBA10450; genus AV80. The sequence continues at coordinate 49,049 of JBEEHR010000095.1, read as the reverse complement.
TGTGCGGTTGGAACGGCATTTGGTATTTGGCCCTTTCCTTTTTCTTCTCGGTCGGCTTGCATCCGGTGGGTGCCCGCTGGGTGCAGGAGCACTACACGCTGGACCCAGACCAGGAAACGTTCAGTTATTACGGGCCGATCAATGTGGTGGCGCTGAACGTGGGATATCACAACGAGCATCATGATTTCCCCTCCATCTCATGGAACAATCTCCCGAAGCTGCGGGCGCTGGCTCCCGAATTCTATGACACCCTGAGATGTCACACTTCCTGGAGCCGGTTGCTCCGGGAGTTCCTGTTCGACAAACGATATACTTTGTTCTCGCGCGTGGAACGGCTGAACGAAGCTGGCGCAGTCTCATCGCCCATCACTGATCTAAGAGTTACCTGAGGCGCTTCGAGGCCCGTTGGATCGCAGCCTCAGCGGAATGGAACGCCGATCTCGCTGCCGAGCTGGGTGAGGTACTGCTTCAAGAACTGTGCGCGCTGCTCGGCGGCGGCTCGGCCGGCTGCGGTCTGCATCGTCTGGGCAAGCGTCAGTAATTTGGTGAAGAAGTGGTCGATGATGCTGGTGCGGTCATCAGCAGTGCGGGTGACGGGAAACGGCTCGGCAGGATTGTAGAACGGCGTGCCGTTTGCGCCGCCGGTAATCAGGGTGCGGGCGATTCCGACCGCGCCCAGGGCCTCCAGCCGGTCCGCGTCCTGCACGACTTTCGCTTCGAGGGTCTTCGGCGCGACGCGAGCGGAGAAACTGTGCGCTTCGATCGCGTGTTCGATCGCGGGAATGTGTTGCTCGGGGTATCCAGCAGCGTGGAGCAACGCGCCTGCGCGTTCCGCGGCGAGACGCGACGCCGACGAGCGTTGCGGTGAGTTCTTCGCGATCACGACGCAGTCATGTAGCCACGCTGCCGGTAACACGACGGCGAGATCGGCTGCCTCCGCCTCGGCGAGTTTCTTCGCATTCGCGACGACTCGCCGCACATGTCCTTCGTCGTGCGCCGCGTCACTTGCGCCCTGCTCCTCCGCGAGGAGCTCCGCGAACCGGGCTTCCCATTCCGTTGTCTCGATCATCACCCAATGTAGAACGCAATTGAGCGAAAAGGCAGAGCCCTTGACGGACTCGAAGGCGCTCCGACTTTGCGCAGTGTTTCACGCCGAAGCAAACAGGCTCCGTCGAATTCTCCTCGACTTGCAAGGCGTCTCGCCGCTGCTCAATCTCGGTTCTTCCACCCGCCATTTTCGGGAGGTGACCCAGCCCCACATCGAAAGGGAATTGTTTGGACCCTTGCGCCAGGCGAACGTGAAGGTCGTTCACTGCGACCTGAAGGAGGATGAGGGTGTCGATTTCGCGGGAGATATCCTCGACTCCGAGGTATTGCGCCAACTCAAAGCCGGGGGATTCAAATGCGTCCTCCTGTCGAACCTGCTGGAGCACGTGCGCGACAGAAAAGCCGTCGCTGTGGCGTGCGAGGAAATCGTGGGCCCGGGAGGATTTATCCTGGCGACTGTGCCGTCGAGCTACCCATTCCACGCGGACCCGATCGACACCTACTATCGTCCGTCGCCCGGGGAGCTGGCGAAGACGTTCGCGAAGAGCGAACTGCTGATCGGTGAGGAAGTGGAGGAATCAACCTATGCTGAGGAATTGAATGCGCGTGGCATCTCAGTCGGAGGCGAGTTGCTGCGCACGGTCCTTTGGACGCTCATCTTCTTCGTTCGGCCGCGAAGTGCTGCCGCGCGCCTCCACCGATGGCGCTGGTATTCCAGGCCGCGCCGCGTTGCGATCGCGCTCCTGGCGGTCCGCTGACCAGGTTTTTGAATCCTGTTGCGGCGTCGTGCCGCCGGGCTAGAATCGCCGTTCTCCATGCCGGCCTCCGGCGATCGCAAGTGAACCCGCAATTCAAAAAATTCCTCCTGAAGCGCGGCCGCAAGCTCCTCAAGAAGATCCAAACGCTGATGGGCCGGTATTCGCTGGTCGGCGACCATCAATTTTTCTCGCCCGCCCAATTTCCCTGGTCCCGGGAATTGGAGGGAAACTGGCAGATCATCCGCAAGGAGCTCGATGAAGTCCTGAGGCATCAGCAGGACCTTCCTAATTTCCAGGATATTTCTCCCGACCAGGCCCACCTCTCGAAAGAGGACAAATGGAAGACGTTTTTCTTCTTCGCCTACGGTTTGGAGGCGCCGGGAAACTGCGCCCGTTGCCCGGGCACGATTGAGTTTCTCAAGAAAGTCCCCGGCGCGAAAACGGCCTTCTTTTCGATTCTTTCGCCCCACATGCACATCCCGGCGCACTGTGGTCCCTACAAGGGAGTGATTCGCTACCATCTCGGTTTGATCGTTCCGAAACCCGAGAGCCAATGCCGGATCCGGGTGGGCGAAACCATCGCGCACTGGGAGGAAGGCAAAGGCATGCTTTTCGACGACACTTTCGAGCACGAAGTCTGGAACGACACCGACGGCATCCGGGTTGTTTTATTTATGGACGTTTTGCGGCCTCTCCCTTATTTTGTCGGCCTGCTCAATCGAGTAATTATTAAGGCAATCGCTGCATCGCCCTTCATTCGCGATGCCAAGAAGAACCATGAGGCGTGGGAGCGCCGCATGGACCAGATATGGAGTTGATTACCCAGCGCGCCGGGCTCAAGCTAGATGCCTTTATATTTGTATGAAAGGTGACGACGAAGGCGCAGAGGCCGAACTGAATTACGACGAGACGCTCGGCCTCGGCGATTTCGTCGCGGGCGAGCGGGATGAGCCGCTGGCCCCGCCCGCGGGATTTACGGAATGGCGCCGGAAGGGGGCGATCTGGGCGGCGAGCCTTTACGAACCGGACATGCTCGGGTCCGCCGACGCGCGCACCTCGATCCAATATGGCGGCCAGTCGCAGCCGGTCATCAATCTCTGTTCCTACAATTACCTTGGCTTGGCGAATCACCCGAAAGTGATCGAGGCCGCCACCGCCGCGCTCTCAAAATATGGAATGGGCGCCTGCGGTTCTCCCACCCTCTCCGGCATGACCGATCTGCATCGGCAGCTCGAGCGGAGCATGGCGGATTTTCTGGGTCGCGAGGACGCAATGCTTTTCAACAGCGGCTTTGGCGGTGCGCTCGGAACGATCTCGGGATTGTTGCGCAAGAACGACGTGGCGGTTTTGGATAATCGGTCGCATCTCAGTCTCCGGGATGGCGCGGTGCTTTCGCGTTGCCGGCTCGACCGCTTCGAGCATAACGATCCCGCTTCTCTTGATGCGGCGCTAACCAAGCGGAAAGGGAAGCGCGCGCTTGTGATCGTCGAGGGGATTTATTCCATGGACGGCGATCTCGCGAATCTGGGCGAGCTGCTTCACGCCGCCGAGGCGCACAGTGCGAGCGTCCTGATCGACGAAGCGCATTCGATGCTGGCCTGCGGCAAGAACGGCCGCGGCGCCGGCGAACTCCTGGGCGTGGAGGATCGCATTCAACTCGTCTACGGCACGTTTTCAAAAGCGTTCGGCGCGCTGGGCGGTTTTGTTGCCGGGTCCAAGGAAACGCTTGATTACCTGCGGTTCTACGCCCATTCCTACGTCTATTCCTGCGCGCTTCCGCCGGTTGTGATCGGCGCAATTCTGGAAGCGCTGGAAATCGCGAGTCGCGAGCCCCAACTGCGGACCCGTCTTTGGGAGAACGCCGATTATTTCCGAGCTCAGGTCAACAGCCTCGGCATCGATACCGGAGATTCCACGACTTATATCATGCCGCTCGTCGTCGGTGATCGCGGCCGGATGTATCAACTCGGTCACGAACTTCGCCGTCGCGGGCTTTTCGTGGCGCCGGTCGATTACCCGGCGGTGCCGGAAGACCGGATTTGTTTCCGCGCCTGCGTGACCGCGAACCATACCCGGGCGGATTTGGATGAGGCGCTGAACATTCTCTCCGACGTATTCGTTCCCGCCGTTCCGGCCGCGATGCAGCACGCCTGACCGCGCCGTCATGCAGCGGGACGCGGTCGAAGCGACTTACAAGTCGCGAGAAATCGAAGGATTCCTCGACCTTCATTTCTATCGGAAAATTGGTTTCCATTTGGCGCGTCTTTTTGCGTGGGCTGGGTTTACGCCCAATGGCGTCACAGCCCTTGGAACGCTGATCGGCATTGCCGCCGGCCATCTTTATTTCTATCGGGACTTGACGACGAACGTCGTCGGAATGTGTCTCCACGTTTTCGCGAACGCGATGGACAACGCGGATGGGCAGCTCGCCCGTTTGACGAACCGCTACAGCCCGAACGGACGTGTTCTGGATGCCATTGGCGACAACCTGGTTTTCGCGAGCGTGTATGTGCATCTTTGTTTACGTTTTGTGGCGGAGGGCGGATCGCGTGGAGTTTGGGTTGTCGCTTTGCTGGCCGGTCTCAGTCATCGCTGGCAAAGTGCGGTCGCGGAATTTTGTCGCGACGCTTATCTTCGCTTCGCCATCGGAAAATTGCTCTCGCTCGAAATACCGGGCGATCTGCGACGGCAATATGAAGCAGTGACGTGGAGCGCTCATTTCTTCCAGAAACTCTTGCTCAAGCTCCACCTTGGTTATGTCGTCGAACAAGAGATGTTGTGTCCGGGTCTGATGCGTTTGGAAGAGCGCGCGCGCACGACTTTCGTGGAAGGCGTGCCGCAGGATTTTCGAGAACGCTACCGGCAACTGAACCGCGCCATGATCAATTTCTTTTTTCTCTTCCGGACCAATACGCGGATGCTTTTGCTCTTTCTGCTTCTCTTCCTTGCGCAACCCGCGTGGTATTTCGCCGTTGAATTGACCGTCTTGAATTTTCTCCTCGTGATTCTCGCCTTTCGACAGAATGCAATCTGTCGCCGACTGCAACCGCTGGTGACCGAACATGTCTATTGAAATTACCCAGGTTAATTCGCCGAAAGAACGCGACGCCTTCATTAAGTTCCAGTGGCGGATTTACACGAACGATCCGGCGTGGGTCCCTCCGCTCCTGCTCGAGCGCAAAGAGTTTCTCAGCCGGAAGCACCCATTCTATTTGCACGGCGATTCCGCGCTGTTTCTCGCGCGGTCCGGTGGCGAAATCGTTGGGCGGATCATGGCGAGCGACGATCCGAACTACAACACGCTCCACGGAACGAACGCAGGCTGCTTCGGTTTGTTCGAATCGATCGACGATCCACAAGTCGCGGCGGCCTTGTTCGAGGCGGCGGCGAATTGGTTACGCGGCAAAGGCCGCGACGAAATCATGGGCCCGATCGATTACTCGACGAATTACGTCTGCGGCTTGTTGATCGATGGCTTTCAACATCCGCCGACTCTCCTCACTTCCCATAATCCTCCCTATTACGGAAAGCTGATCGAAGGGTGGGGCTTCGAGAAAGCGATGGACCTTTACGCCTGGTGGTTCTCGGACCCGGCCGATGCGCGTGACCGCTTGCGGCGGCTTATGTCCCGAATGAAAAACCGCCAGCCGGCCACGATCCGGCCGGCCGATTTGAAAAATCTCGAGGAAGAAGGCCGCCGCATCCGCGAGATCTACAACCAGGCGTGGCAAAAGAACTGGGGTTTTGTCCCATTCACGGAGCCGGAAATCGAAGGGATGACCAAGGAGTTGAAGCCCATCGTCGAGTCCGACCTGACTCTGTTTGCGGAGATCGATGGCCAGCCGGTCGGATTTATCCTGGCCGTGCGCGACATCAACGTTGTCCTGCAAAAAGTGAACGGGCGGCTGACCTGGTTTGGCCTGCCGATCGGGTTAGCGAAACTTCTCTATTACAAGAGCCGCATCAAGAAAGGGCGGTTGATCGCACTGGGCGTCATCGAGAAATATCGGCGGCACGGCATTGCCGAGGCGCTGGTGTTGCGCGTCCTGGAAGAGGCCATGATCAAACGCGGGATGACGGGCGAACTCAGTCTCACCCTCGAAAACAATTTCATGATCAATCGCTTTCTCTCAGCGATCGGGGCGGAGAAATACAAGACGTATCGGATTTATCGCCGGGCCTTGAACGCCGCCGGCTAACCTCACCGCGGCTCGGCTTCGGACGCGTGCGTGACAAAATGCGTGAGCGCAAGGCTCTGGCCGGTGAGTCTTGTCAGCATGCGGAGCACCGCCCAGTAGAGGGCGAGGCCCGCAATCAGGGCGACGCTGAGGCGGATCGGTGGCGCTAAAGGAAGCGTCAGGAAGGCGAACGCGACAGCGACGCCAACCGCGGCGGCGAGAAGCGGCGCTGCGCTATGGTGCAACGGAACGGCAATGCCGAAACTGGAGCGCAAGAGCTGCCGCCGAGTAAGCGCGGCTGCGATCGTGCCGAGCAACGCGGCCAGGGCGGCGCCGTTGACCCCGTAGCGTGCGATCAACGGTACGGCGGCGATGCAATTTATGGCCGCGCCTACCGCGGTGATCCAAAGAATGAGGTGAGGGCGGCGGTAGAAAAAGATGAGATCGCTCACCCCATAGGCGCCTTGAATTCCTTCCGTCGCACCGAGCATGAGCATGGCCCAATAACCGGCGGCGAATTCCGGACCGATCCAACGGAGCAACGGCGCGCCGACGATGAAGAGCGCAATTAACACCGGAAGCTGAATCGCCAGGATCAGGCGCGTTGCCGAGGCGGTTGCTCGACCGGTTTGGAGGGGCCCGGCGAAGGTCAGCGTCTTGGAAACGATCGGCGTGAGCAGGCTGTCGAAGCTCTGGCGGACCTGGCGGATCGGCGTCCGGATCTGGCGCGCCATTCCGTAAATGCCGGCGGCGGATTCACCGAGGAACGCTCCGACCAGATAAAGATCGAGGCGCCCGGCAAGGGCGTTGGCAAAGTCGGACAAAGTTGGAAGCGCGGTCTCGCGCACGTTTTGGAAAAAATGGACGGGCGCGAGATGGTAGGTCCGGAGCGAGAACGGCCCGAGGCAGCGCCGCACGGCGACGACCGAATAAATGACGGCAGCAACGGTCCCTGCCCAATATCCGATGATGAGCCCGGTTGTCTGATAGCCGGCAGCCCATGCGATTCCCGAAGCGATGACGCCGGCATACGGCTCGATGATCGAGCGCGCCCAAACCTGATCTCGCATTTTGTGGGTCCAGCGCGTGGCGGCGAGAAGCAGATCGAGCAAGGACTGGCCAAGGATCATCGGCGCGAGCAGGAACAAGGCGGCGGCGGTGTTGCCAGCGATCAGCGAATCGGGAACCAGGCCAACGGCGAGCATGATCGGTGCGGCGCAGATGAAGCTGGCGACGAAGACCAGGATGATGCCGTCGAGAACGATGTGCGGCGGTGAGCGCAGATGATGCCCTTCGTCGAGCAGTTTGAAGAGCTGGCGCTTCATCCCGGCGCCGCCGACGGTGACGGCAAGCTCGACCACCGCGACCGCGATACTGAACGCGCCGAATAACGCGACGCCGAACAGCCGCCCGGCGATGAAGACGAAGAGCAACCGCGCTGCGAGGCGAATGACGAAACCGAGCGCGGCGGAGCTGGTGCCTCTGAGGATCAGGCGTTGCGCGGTGGAGGTCATTATTTTCGGCTTGTATCCGCGGGTGCGGCAGTTGACCAAGGCTTATGTCGCCGCGGAAAGACGATAAGCCAAAACCGATCGTCGGTGTCTTTCGCAGTGCCGTGTTCAATGCCTCCGAGCGCTTCATCCAGGAACAGGGCGCCGCGCTGACTCGTTGGCGTCCGCTCGTCGTGGGGCTCGAACGGAAAGGGGAAGTGGCGCCGCGATTGCGCGAGGGAATGATCGTGACGGAGAGCGCAGGTGAGCGGCTGGCGTTTCGTCTGCGAGGGCGCGGTGGACGCATCGAGACGCAGTTGCGAGTTGCGAGACCCGCATTGATTCACGCTCATTTCGCAACCGATGGCCTTCTCGTCCTCCCGCTCGCGCAAGCGCTGGGCGTTCCGCTGATCACCAGCCTGCGTGGCTATGACGTGACGCGGACCGATGGCGCGATGCTCAGGTCCGGCCGGCTCAGTTGGATGCGCTACGCCCTCGGCAAAAAACGATTGCAGCGTGATGGCGCGTTGTTTCTCGCCGTGTCCGATGCGCTGCGCGAACGAGCCATCGCGCGCGGCTATCCGGAGGCGCGAACGCTCACTCATTACAACGGCGTCGACCTCGACCGTTTTCGGCCGGACGTGGCGGCACGCGAGCCGGGTCTGGTTCTGCATGTCGGAAGACTGGTGGAGAAAAAAGGGACGAAGATTTTGATCGAGGCGATGGCCGGGGTAGCGGACGCTACGCTGGTGATCATTGGCGAGGGACCGCTGCGCGCCACGCTGGAGCGAGAGGCGCGCGAGACCGGCGATCGCGTCCGCTTCCTGGGAGCGCTGCGCTCGGACGAAGTGGCAAATTGGATGCGGCGTGCGTCGGTGCTCGCCGCGCCGAGCGTCACAGCGGCTGACGGAGATGCCGAGGGTCTGCCGAACGTCGTCGTCGAGGCCGCAGCCTCCGGCCTCCCGGTCGTCGGCACCAATCACTCGGGAATTCCAGAGGCAATCGAGGACGGCGTCAGCGGATTTCTTGTGCCCGAAAACGATGCCAGCATGCTGGCCGCACGACTTCGCGATGTGCTCGGCTCGGAGTCGCATCGAAGTCAGATGAGCCTCGCAGCGCGCCGACTGGCCGAGCGCAAATTCAGCCGGCAACTGTTGACGGCGCGGCTCGAATCGATCTACGACACGGTTGCTGGATTCGATCGCCAGATGTTGGACTAACGAGTAGTTGGTGGCGAAGTTCAGCTGCTTTGGTTTGGCTCTCCAGGCTGAAATTCCGGGCAGACGCTTTGGAGAAAGGCGGAGAAGCGTCTGGCCCGCGCCTGCCAGGTGAAGTAGGCCGCGTTTTGCCGCACCGCGTAACCCAGTTTTTCGGTGTCAGGCCGATGGGATACGGCCAATCGTACCGCCGCCGCAGCCGCCGCGACATCATCGGGCGGGACCAGGAGCGCGTTCTCCTGGTGGTGGAGCACTTCGCGTAAGTCGGGAAGGTCGGGCGCCACAATCGGCCGGCCGGCAGCCAGGTAGGAAAACGTTTTCATGGGAAGAACCGTGCGGCCATGCTCGCGGAGTGGCGCCGCTGTCGGAGGGATGACGAGACAATCGGAGGCGAACAGGTACGCGGCCACCTCCGACGGCTCGACGCGCGGCCGCAGCCGGACATTCTTGACGCCCGCCTCCTGGATATGGTGGAGGACGGTTCTCTCTTCCGCGGACCCGGGAACGGCGCCGACCAGCAGAAAAATTACATCGGGTAATTGTCGCGCTACCTGCACCAGAAAATCGGTCCCTTTGCTGATGTCGACGCGCCCGGCGTAGGTCGCGATGCAATCAGCCGTCTCGAGACCCAGGTGCGCACGCGCCGCTTCGCGGGATAGTGGCGGTGTAAAAAGCGCGGCCGCGTATCCATTGTAATTCGTCATCACACGCGCTTCCGGGATTCCCGCCTTGATGAAGCTCTGGCGGCAGAGATCGGAATGCGTTACGACCCCGAGCAGATTTTTCCGACGATAATTCAATGCCCGCCACGGACCGAATATCGCGTCCTCGTTGATGTCCACGCGATAGGTTTCGAAAACACAATTCAGGCCCGCGGCAAGGGCGAGAGTCAGGGCAAAGGGATCCCGCGTATGGATGAGTGCGTGCCGGTGTCTGCGCGCGTGCCTGACGTTGCGAAGGTCAGCCCTGGCTTCCGGCAAAATGCTGTCAGCCCGATCCGAACAGACCGGAACGAAGTCGATGGAATCCGGAAGAGCATCCAGCCCGTAGTAATCGACAATCTGCTCGCGCCACGCGGGACCGACGGCGTCCGACTTGCAGCACACGACCTCAACGTGATGGCCCAGCCGCGCCAGCTCCGTCGTCGTCCAGACCAATTGCTGGGTATTGGTATGGTGCGAGGGGATCGTATGATGGCAGAGACTGACGATTCTCATCGAAGAAGTTTGAGAACGGACGTTAGTCTTACCCCTGAAGATAATCACATGGTCAATCGCTTTCGCCGTGTCCTGATCCTCGCTGATGAATCGGCGGATTGGATCGTCGCGGGTTTGCGACAACTCGATCGGCTCGCGCTTTCCGTCGATGAATTTGCCTTAGAGAACAAGGAAACCGCGCCGGTTCTCGTCTGCATTTCCTGGAAACCAGACCTCGATCAATCCCAGCGATGGACGCCGGACCACGAACGGCTGACCCACGTCGCATTCACGACTGAGCTCGACGGGGAACCGTTCGATCTTGTTCTCAACACCCGACTGTTCCTCTATCGCCACGCCATGAGGCAATTGATCGACGCGTCGATTTTTTCGCAAGAGGTGAAGGCGTCGTGGGAAGACAATTTCCGCCAACTGGAATCGCTTCCGGGCTCATGGGAATACATCGCGGATGGGAACCAGATCGACGAGATCGAGAAACGGTTCCTGCGCGGCAGCGGCAAGTCCCAGGACGGTTTTGTTTCGCGTTATTTGAACCGGCCGATCTCGCGCGTGGTGAGCCGGCTTCTCCTAAGATTCCCGACGACGCCAAACGCGTGGACCTTGGCGACCTTTCCGATTCCCATCATCGCGTCGTTTGTTCTCTGCCACGGAACTTACGGTTCGTTTGTCTGGGGTCTCATCCTCTTCCAGGTTTTCAGCATCCTCGACGGCTGCGACGGCGAGATCGCCCGCGCCAAGTTCATGGAAAGCGAACGCGGCCGGAAGCTCGACGCAATGTTCGATGTCCTGAGCAACATCCTGCTCGTCCTTGGCCTCGGCTTCGGACTGCGGCAGGCGCAGCCTCACTTTGGATGGCTCTATCTGGCGGAGGGAATCGTTGCCGGGCTGCTGATTGCCGTAAACGAATGGTATCTCGCGAGCCGAAAGCCAGCGCCGGCCGATGAGGCGACGGCGGATTCGTTAGGCGGCGCCCTCTATCCGCGCCACCGCGATTTGGTCGAGCGCTCTGGCCTGCTCAGGTTCGGCGAGAAATTCGCATCGCTCGTTATCCAGCTCACCAAACGTGATGTCGCGGTGCTGTTCTTTCTCTTTCTCGCCGCGATCGGATTGCCGTCCCTCATTCTTCATCTGCTTCTCGTCGTGACGGCGATGACCCTGGCTTTCGCGTTGAAAGCACGCCCAACCCTGTAGCCGCTTCGGCGTGGCAAGCAGGGCGACGGCTACAGAAGACGTCGCGCGACTTCCTGCTCGGCGCGCGCCAGCATTTCCGGCGTGTCGACGTCCTGCCACCAGGCTTCGCCGATATCGACGGCGAGCGCATTTCCTTCTTCCGCCATCAACCGAACGCCATCCGCCAGGCTGCAATCACCGTCTTTCAAAACGCGCTGCAAATATTCGAAGAGCGATTCCGGACAAATAAAAATCCCGGTGTCGATCGCGTTGAAGTCTTCGAGCTTCTTCCCGATGGCGACGATCCGGTTGCCCTCGGTCCGGATCTTCATCGCGTCGGCGAGGTCGAAGATCGAATCGATCTTGCGGTCGATCGCGAGGTTCAACTTATCCAGACCCGCGTGCGCCATGAGCTGGTCGAGGATCGACGGTTCAAAGAGATGGTCGCCCATCGCGAGAAAGAACGGCGCTCGAACTTTCCCAGCTGCCGCGAGTACGGAGACGCCATTTTGTTTCTGCCAGTTCGGATTCGGGATCGCCCGAAACTGCATGTGTGGTGGAAGAAGCGGCGTTACTGCCGCCGCGAGTTCTTCGCCCTTTGGGCCGACCACCGCGTGGATCGTTCTGACGCCGGCCTTGTCGAACGAGTCGATGGCGTAAGAGATCAACGGCCGGCTGGCAATGGGGATCAGCGGTTTTGCGATCGTCTCCCTTGAGCCGCGCAGACGCGAACCGGTTCCTGCCATGAGAATGACCGCGTCGGTGATACTCAATGGTTACAACTTGTAATATTTCTTGAGCCCCCAGATGCGCACCGGTTGCGGAAGAAAACGAAAGATGAGCGGCGCGATCGCGGCCTGGAAAGTTCCGCCCACAGTCACGCGCGACGGCGGATTTGCCGCATCGATGAGTTTCGCAATGCGGTGCGCGACGAGGTCCGGCTTCGGCGCCGCCTTCATATTCGCATCCACCATCCGCCAGGCGTGCTCGACGCGGGCCGTGTAGCGGGGATCGCCGTCGTCGGTGCTCGCGATGGCGTCGTTGAAGTCGGTATGAATATCCGCCGGTTGAAGATCGATCACTCGAATATCCGAGCCTTCGAGCTCCAGTTGCAACGACATGGTGAACGAAGCCATCGCTGCTTTTGCCGCGTTATAGGCGGCCATGAAAGGAACTGGCAGGCGCGAAGCGAGCGAGGTGACGTTAATGAGGCGTCCGCCGCCATGGGCGCGCATCGAGACGAGGGCGAGACGGCAAAGCTCGATGTGTGCGAAGACGAGGGTCTGAAATTGGGCGTGCACCGCTTCGGCCGGGAGCAGCTCGCCCGGCCCGAAATGGCCGCTGCCCGCATTGTTGATTACGACGTCGAAGTGACCCGCTTCGCGAAGCGCGTCGCGGAAGCTTTCGCCTAACGACACGTTGTCGCCGAGATCGAGGCGCACGGGATGCAGATGCGGCAACTGCGGGAGCCGCGCCACATCGCGCGATGTCCCCCAGACTTCGTCGCCGCGCCCCGCCAGCAGCTTCGTCGTGGCGAGACCGATGCCCGAGCTGGCCCCTGTGAGGAAGATGCGTTTCATCGGTGGCCGCGCGGATGACTGCCGACGATTAATCCGTCCTGCATCTCGTGAATCCAATCGCACGCTTCGGCGATTTCCGGATTGTGCGTTACCAGGAGCAACGCTTTCCGTTCTTCCCGCACAATTCTTTGCAGAAGCTCGAAAGCGCGTCGCGAGTTCTTGCTGTCGAGGTTTCCCGTAGGTTCGTCGGCCAGGATCACGCTCGGATTATTGGCCAGCGCTCGTGCTATCGCCACCCTTTGCTGCTCGCCGCCGGAGAGATGCCGGCTCGGCCGTTTCAATTTATTTCCGAGCCCGACCTCCTCGAGCAGATGCGCAGACCGGTCGTGCATCTCCGGTTCGCTCAGCAGGCCGAGACGCCGCATCGGAATCATCACATTTTCCTGGGCGGTGAAATCTTCAAGGAGAAAATGGAATTGGAAGATGAACCCGAGAAGCTCATTCCGTTTTCTCGCGAGGGCGTCATCGACGAGGTGGGACACCGCTTCGTTTTCGATCGTGACCCAGCCGTTGTCGGCGTGATCGAGCAACCCGAGGATGTAAAGCAACGTGCTTTTTCCACAGCCGGAAGGACCGACGACCGCGTGGACGGTGCCGCGCTCGAGCTGGAGCGAGACCCCGCGCAACGCATGCACGCGCGAGTCTTCCTCGCCGAGGAAACGTTCGATGCCTTCGCAGCTCAGCGAAACTTCGGGCGCCATGATCTTCAACGTAGCGGAAACTTCGGGGGCTTGCCATTCCGGCGGTGAACCGTGATAGGGATGGGGAACGATGTGCGGCATTGCAGGCGTGTTGTCGAGCGCTCCGGTTGATCCCCTGGCAATGCGGCGCATGGTGGCGACTCTTCGCCACCGGGGACCCGACGACGAAGGCATCTGGATCGAGGCCGGGATTGGTCTTGGGCATCGTCGCCTTTCCGTCATCGATCTTTCGCCGAATGGCCATCAGCCGATGGTTTCGCGCAGCGGGCGCTTCGTTCTGACGTTCAACGGCGAAATCTATAATCACGCCGCATTGCGGGCTGCGCTCGAAAGCGACGGAATCAGCGGCTGGCGCGGCCATTCGGATACCGAAACGCTCCTCGAAGCAATCGCCTCGTGGGGGCTCGAGCGAGCGTTGCGGGAATCTGTCGGCATGTTCGCGCTCGGGCTCTGGGACCGGCATGCCCGCAAACTTTTTCTCGCTCGCGATCGCTTCGGTGAAAAGCCGCTCTATTACGGTCGCGCCGGCAAAGCGTTTCTGTTCGCCTCCGAACTGAAAGCGATCCGGGCGCATCCGGATTTTGCCGGGACGATCGACCGCGATGCGCTGAGAATTTTTGCGGCCCGCGGCTACGTTCCGGCGCCGCGATCCATCTTTCGGGAAATTTCCAAATTGGAGCCGGGCGCAATCCTGACGCTGAACGGCGGCGATGCCGCCATCGAGCGATATTGGTCCTATCGAAAGGTCGTCGAGAGCGGTCTTGCCGATCCGTTGCCGAATGAAGAAACGGCGCGGCGGGAACTCGAGTCGGCGTTGATCGCGGCGATTCAGGGACAATCGGTGGCCGATGTTCCGGTTGGGGTGTTCTTATCGGGCGGCATCGATTCGTCGACGATCGCGGCCTTGTGGCGAAAGCATTCGTCTCGCGAATTACGGACCTACTCGATGGGCTTTGAGGAGTCCGGGTTCGACGAGGCGCCCTACGCCAGGGCGGTCGCGAACCATCTCGGGACCGTTCACATCGAGAGCTATGTCACTTCGGCGGAAGCGCGCGACGTCATTCCTCTTTTGCCAGCGATCTACGACGAGCCATTCGCCGATCCATCGCAAATCCCGACCTGGCTGATGAGCAGGCTCGCGCGCCAGGACGTAACGGTCGCTTTGTCCGGCGACGGCGGAGACGAATTGTTTGGTGGCTATTCGCGTTATCGAACCGCGGAAAACCTTTGGCGAAAAATGCAGCGCGTGCCTGCTTCAATGAGGCACGCCGTGGGCGCGGCTCTTGGGAAACTGCCGTCCGGCGTTTGGGACCGGCTGGCGGCGAACCGAGCGCCATTTCCGGGAGCGCGGCTCCAGCGAACGTTCCATCGTCTCGGAGGTGTCGATAGTTTGCCGGAGCTCTATCGTTCTTTCCGCGATGAATGGACAGGTGAACCATCGCCCGTGATTGGCGCCGCGTCCGACGATCCGACATGCGAGCTGGACCTCGACGTCGCCGATGGATCGGACGTGGTGCGAATGATGTACTGCGACGCCGTGAGTTATCTTCCCGGAGATATCCTGTGCAAGGTCGATCGCGCGGCGATGGCGCACAGTCTTGAAGTGCGAATTCCGTTCCTGGATCACCGCGTGGCCGACGTCGTCGCGCGCATTCCCATCGGCATGAAAGTCCGGAACGGCACGGACAAGTACATCCTAAAGCAATTGCTTTTTTCTCATGTGCCTTCTCATTTGTTCGCGCGTCCGAAGGCTGGATTCAGCGTCCCGATCGGCTCGTGGCTGAAGGGCCCTCTGCGACCTTGGGCGGAGGACCTGCTTTCCCGCGACCGGCTCGATCGCGAGGGCTTTTTTTCCGGGGCGATGATCCAGAAACGCTGGCAGGACCATCTGGCCGGGAAGCGGGATGCCGCTCACTCCTTGTGGCCTATCCTGATGTTTCAGTCTTGGAACGGCCAAACTACGCGCTCGAGCCACGCAGCGTAGCGACCGGAGCGAGAAGCGCGGCGCGGCGCGCAGGCACGTAACTGGCAATGACGACGGCGATGATGGCCAGGATTGTCGCCCAGAAATAATGCCGCCAATCCCACGTGACCAGGAAGTGGTTCGCGTAAACCAATCCGCGCACCTGGATCGGGATGTGCGACACGCCCCAGGTAAGGAGCGCGCCGGCGAGGCATCCGATCACCGAACCTGCGACGGCGATCATCGCTCCCTGCCAGAGGAAGATCGCGGAAATGTCGCGGGCGCGGTATCCCATCGAACGAAGAATCGCGATCTCCTTGATCTTCGAGAGCACCGACATCGTGAGCACATTAAAAATGCCGAACCCGGCGAGAAGGATGATCAACGAGACCGTGATCGCAGCGGACATGCGCAGAGTGATGAAGAGCTGGAGGTTGGCTTCCTCGCGTTCCTGCCAGCTTTGGGATTCGTGTTGAAATAGATTTTCGAACGCGCGCGCCAGTGCCGGGGCGCGGTCGGGATCGCGCAATTTGTAAACGATCATGGACGCGGAAAACGGTTTGCGCAGGAGCGTCTGCGCGACGCGCACATGAGAATAAACCCGCGCCGCATCCACCACGCCCACTCCGCTGCGGGCGATGGCGGCGATCTCGAACCGCCGATATTCTCCACCGGGTGAAAGCAATTGGAGCCCGTCGCCCGCGCCCACCTGGAGGGTGTCGGCCAGGCGCGAACCGAGGATGACCGAGTTCGGGTTGTTGCGAAAATCATCCAAGCTTCCGGCGACGATCTGCTGGGCGAGGTTGGTGGTCTGGAGATGAAGGGTGGGGTCGATGCCGAAGAGATCGACCGTCGCGTTATCGAACCCGGCGCGGGCGCTGACCGTTCCGCGCAACACGGCGGAACAGGCCGCCACATCCGCGAACTGCCGGCTGATGCGCATGATCTCGGGCGCGTTCGTGATTCCATCGAGCGCGTGGCGGCGCGGCTTCGCCGGATCGCGCGCATTCTTCGGCGGCACGAGCAATCCGCTCGTGGCCGGTTGAAAACGTGAACGAAGAAGAAGCGCGCCGTTACTTCCCAGGGTGGAATCGATAAAGTTTCTCGCGAACCCCTGGGTCTGGGCCTGGGTGCAAATGAAAATGGCCACGCCAAAAACGACGCCGCCGCAGCTCAGGATGAAAGCGCGCTTGCGCTGGCCAAGAAAGCGCAACGCGATGTAGAGCGGCGGCGTCACCGGATGTCCGCGCGCGGCGCGACTTTGGACACGCGTGTCCGCACCGGCCGGCCGGGCCGCAGTTTATCCTGATCCGACAAAACGGCGCGTTCGCCTTCCGACACTCCGCTCAGGACTTCGGAGAAATCGAGGGTGCGATAACCGACCTTCACGGTGCGAGACTCGACGAGGCCGTGCCTGACGACCAGCGCCTGATCGACCACCAGCGCGCGCGTCGGTAAGAGCAACGCGTTCTCATGCGTCCCGGTAATGATGTTCATCTCACCCGTCATGCCCGCCATGAGATTCTCCGGCGGATTCTCCAGCTCTAACACGATCGTGTAGCGTTGCGTTTCAGGATCGGCGGCTGGTTGGATGGCGGAAACTTTGGCGCGGAATTGCCGGGTGCGAAACGCATAGACCTGAACGATCGCTTCCATTCCCGCCTTCACTTCGCCGACATCTTCCTCATCCACTTCGCCGCGCACGTAATTCTTCCGGGACGAAACGGTGAAAAGCTCGGCGCGTTCCGCGACCAGCTCGCCATCGATGGTTTTGATTGCCGTGAGCAAACCATCCACCGGCGAACGGATTTCGGAATTCTTCATCTGGGCCTCGAGCTTTTTCGTGGTTTCATCGAGCGCGTCGAGATTGCGATCGCGCTCGATCCGTTCCGTCTCGACCAACGCCTTGAGCCGTTTCACTTCGCTCTTGGCTTTTTCAAATTCGACTTGCGCCACGTTGCTCAAGGCCGAGAGTTTTTCGAGCCGGCCAAGATTGTCCTCCGCGACCTTGAGCGCTTCCGCGGAAGGCAGCGGCAGTTCGCCGCGCTGCTTCGCCGCCTGGAGATCGGCCCGCGCCTGTTTCAATTGCCGCGCGGTCGCTTCATCCGCGATCGTCGCCAGCAACTCGCCTTTTTCTACGCTCCGGCCGATCGCGCCGCGGCCCGCCGAAAGCACTTCGGCGAGCTGAATGAACCCGGAGTTTTGCGCGCGCACCGGCAGGACCAGCGACGGCTCGATCCGAACCGTCCCGTAGATCGCCGAGATGGCGGTGCCGCGCTGGACGATCGCGACTTCGGCGACCGGCAACGTCGCGAAATAAATAATCCCGATGATCACCAGGACCACGGCGATCCCGGCGAGGATGAGGTTTTTCGAGCGCGGAAACTTCAACGCCTGCACCTAATGCATCTTTCGCTCGTTCGAAAACTGAAAGTAGCGGCCCGTGGCCCGGTCCCACTCGGCGCGCGCGACGTTTTGCTGGTAAGCGGCGGTAAGGAGCGCGCTTTTCGTTTCGAGGAAAGTGCTTTCCGCGGTGCGGAATTCGAGCTGCGAAGACAATCCTTCCGCGAGCGTGCGCTGGATGACGTTGACGTTTTGGTCCGCGGCTGAGACGGCGGCGGTCAGCGATCTCCAGCGGCCCTCGACGGCGCGGAAGTTGTTCGAGATCCGTTTGAGATCGAGCGCCACGTTGGCTTCGAGCTGGCGGAGCGAGATCTCGTTCATCTCGCGGATGGCGCGTTGCCGCGCGACCTGGCCGCCCACTGCACCGTTGTCCAACACACGCCAGGTGAACGCGACGCCGCCGGCGATTTCCGAGGAGAGCACATCGTTCGAACTCAGCGCGGACCCGCTATTCGCAGTCCGGACAGTCACCGGAATCCCGAGGCCCTCAACGACCGCATCGAGCGCCGGATAATATTGCGCCTCGATGATGCGCTGGTCTTCGGCGGCGGCGCGAACGAGGAGACGCGCGAGCTGGAGATCGGCGCGTTCCGAAAGAGCGGACGCTGTTTCCGAGGCGAGATCGTAGCTCAGCGTGGCGAATTGCAGGTCACCGCTGGGGCGAGCCGCCGCTGTCGGTTGGCTGGCGCCGTCCCCCATCGCGGTGGCCAACGTGAGCAGGGCCCCTTCGTAGCCGCGTTGCACGTCCTGGATGCGCGGCTCCAGCTCACGCTCCAGCAACTGCGCGCTCATGATCGCCGCGCGGTCTGTCTGCCCGGCGCGGTAACGATCCGACTGGGTCGTGACATTTTCGGCGAGCCGTTGCCGTTGGGCTTCGCCGAGGGCGCGGAGCGAATCGTTGTAGAGCGCCGTGTAAAAAGCGATGCGCGTGGTGTGGAGTTGCTCGACGATCGCGACGTTGAGGCGCTGTTCCGCGATCAACACTTCGATGTTGCCACGGCGCAGGGACGCCGGGATGGCGGCGTCGAATAACGGTTGCGAGAAAAAGCCGCGCGCGAACGCGAACGGACGCAGCGTCGGTTCGTTCGCGCGTTTGCCGCCTTGCAGACCGGCCAGGCCTTGCATCCTCAGGTCGGGCCACGCGGTGGATCGGAAAACGAGGCGACGCCCCGCTGCCTGTTCGAGGGCGATGCGCGCCTGCGCGATCTCGGGATTTTTTTCGAGGGTCCGAGAGAGCGCGGCGTCGAGGGTGAGGGAATGAGCGCTCGCGACGCAGAAAATAAAGGCGCCGATGAAAGCTGGCTTCTGTAGCCGCTTCGCTATGCGAAGCGTGAGAGCGGCGTGAAATGCAGCGGCGCATCCTCTCGCGTCGCCCGCAGGGCGACGGCTACAGAAGAAGCGAATTTCGCGTGCCTTCATCTTCCACCTCCCAGCGTTGACGGCGGCGCCGTGAGGTCGGCGATCGGTTTCGTGCCCGGTGGA
The DNA here is from genome assembly GCA_041167505.1 of Verrucomicrobiota bacterium. Classification (GTDB taxonomy): domain Bacteria; phylum Verrucomicrobiota; class Verrucomicrobiia; order Chthoniobacterales; family UBA10450; genus AV80. The sequence goes on along the minus strand of JBEEHR010000095.1, from coordinate 29,843 downwards.
TTCTGCGAAATCTTCGGCGCGAAACCTAACGAGTCCGGTTCGCGCGCGGTGGCGCGAGCCAGGCGGGCGAGCGCGACGTTATGCAAATAAATCGCGCCGAGCCGGGTCGTGCGCGTCCGGGTCACATCGGAAGCGGCTTGCAGGACGTCGAGTTGGGTCCCCAGTCCCGCGCCTAGATTTCCCTTCGCGATTTCGAGCGCTTCGTCGGCGTTCTGGACATTACGCGTCTCCGATTGAAGGACGCGGTCCGCTTGCTGAAGATCGAGAAAAGCGCTGCGGACATCGGAGGCGACGGAAAGTTTCGCGGCTTCCAACGCGTAAAGCGCAGCATCGCGGCGGGCGCTCGTCGCCTGAAGCCGTCCGCGCGTTGCATACCCGTCGAAAATATGCCAGATCGCGTTGAGTCCAATGATGAAACCGTGGTTGAATTCCGGGCCCACGGCCGGATCGCGCTCGCTGTACGCTTCGTAGCCGGCAAACGCTTCCACCCGTGGCCGCGACGCGCTGCGGTCCAGGACCAATTGCTGGGTTTCGATCTCGACGTCGATCTGGCGCGCCCGGATTTCCGGCCGGGTCGCGTCCGCATAGACGAGGCATTCATTGATATCGGGATGCTTCGGCGCGTATTGCAATTGGCCGGCCGCCTCGGCGGAGAACGGTTTCCCCGACGCGTCCACGCCGATGAGCTGACCCAGGTGCAGCTCGGAATTTTGCAGGCGGGTCTGGGCGTCGATCAATTCCGGCTGCTCGTTCGCCAGCGCGACTTCCGCGCGGCTCACATTCAACGAGCCAACCGTTCCCGTCTCGAAACGCTCCCGTTGCGACTTGAGTTCCTCCTCGTAAACGCGCACCGATTGCTCGCGCACCCGGATCTTCGCCCGGTTCAGGAGCACGTCGTAAAACGCGAGCCGCACATCCATCGACACCCGATTCACCAAGGCTTGGTATTCGAGTGTCCGCTTCTCCTCAATCAGGCGCGCGATGGTCAACTGGCTCGTGACCGCGCCGCCCGTGTACAGGTTTTGTACCACGCGCACCGACGCGTTGTAGTCTTCGGGCCGCAGCCGGGAAGGTTCCTCGCGCTGCCGTTTCCGGAGCAAGCCCGTTGAAACCACACCCGGAAGAAATCCCGCGCGCGCCTCGACCACCCCTCCCCGGGCCGCCTCCATCTGCTTCGCCGCCATCAGGATCTCCGGGTTCTGTTTCTTCGCGACGATGACGGCTTCCTCGACGGTATAAGCCGGCCCGCCCTGAGCACCGGCCCTTCCGAACTCCAGCGCCAACAGCAGAACAAGGATCCAGGAACTACGGCGCATCCATCCTATCTCACGTGGGAAGGCCCAGTTTATCAACAAAATTCCCATAATGGCGCGAGGAGAAAACCCCGCTTCCGGCCGCCCGTTACGGAAATTGCCGCTGGATATTGCATCACCGCACATTTGCTCTATGATGGGCAACCTTGCGCCTTGCCGCCTCCCCGGGGTAGCCGCTAATCTCCGTGTTTTTCTTGAAATGAACGAAATCAGAATTGCCGTCGTGGGAGTGGGGAACTGCTTCAGTTCGCTCCTGCAGGGCATCAACTTCTACCGGGATTCTTCCGGCAACGGCGCGGATGTCGGGTTGATGCATCGGCAAATTGGGCCCTACCAGCCGCAGGATATCCAGGTCGTCGCCGCCTTCGATATCGACCGCCGCAAGGTCGGACTCGACGCCGCGGAAGCCATCTTCGCTCTGCCGAATTGCACCAAGATTTTTTGCGACAAAATCCGGCCCACTGGCACCACCGTCATGATGGGCTGCGTCTTCGACGGTTACGCCGAGCACATGAAAGACTACGAGGCGTCGCGGACTTTTCTGCCGCTCGAAAAAGAATCGTCCCGCGAACAGATCATCGAGGCTCTGCGCAAATCGGGCGCGGAGATCATGGTGAATTATCTGCCGGTCGGCTCGGAAGAGGCCACGCGTTTCTATGCGGCGTGCGCGCTCGAGGCCGGGCTCGGGTTCGTGAACAACATCCCCGTTTTCATCGCCAGCGATCCCGTCTGGGCGAAGCGTTTCGCCGACAAGAACCTCCCGGTGGTCGGCGACGACATTAAGGCGCAGCTGGGCGCGACGGTCTTGCATCGCACCATCGTCGATCTGTTCCGCAAACGTGGCGTAAAAGTCGAGCGGACTTATCAGCTCAACACCGGCGGCAACACCGATTTCCTGAATATGCTCAACCGCAGCCGGCTCGGGTCGAAGAAAACGTCGAAGACGGAGGCCGTGCAATCGGTCATCGGCACGCGCCTGGCCGATGAGAACATCCACATCGGCCCGAGCGATTACGTTCCGTGGCAGAAGGACAACAAGATTTGTTTCATTCGCGTCGAAGGAAAACTGTTCGGCGACGTGCCGATGGAGCTCGATCTGAAACTCTCCGTCGAAGATTCGCCGAACTCGGCCGGCGTGGCCATCGATGCGATTCGTTGCTGCAAGCTCGCGTTGGATCGTGGTAAAGGCGGCGTGCTGCATTCCGCCTCCGCCTATTTCTCGAAACATCCACCGCAACAGATGACGGATGATGAAGCCTACCAAAGCGTGGAGGACTTCATTTCCGGCAAGCGAGATAGTTAGGCGCCGCATTTGCGACGCGGTCTTCTGTAGCCGTCGCCCTGCGGGCGACGTGAGCTAGGTGTTTAGTCTCAGCGTCGATCTCACGCGTCCCACAGGGACGCGGCTACAGAAGAGAGTTGGTCTGCCGGCAGTGCGCGAAGTCGCTCCCATTCCGCTTCGAGTTCCTTGGTGGAATAAGGTATGAACTTGCCGGTCGCCGTGGCAAAGATGCCGGCCTCGACTTCGCACTTCGTTATTTCCCGAAGCGATTTCCAATAGGCGGCGATCTGCGGCCGATAACGTTGTTGCAGCTTTTCAGCCTCGGCCGGCGTGACGCGATTCGTTTTCCAATCAACGAGCAAGGCCCGCCCCGCGGCCGGATCGACCAGGAGAAGATCGATCACTCCTTCAACGCAGCTCCGGTCGTTCATGCGCCAGAGGAACGGTAACTCGGTGTGCGTTACGATCGCCGGACGCGCGAGGTACTCTGCGAGGGTGGAAGCCGGCAACGCCCTGGCGAAGAGTTTCCACTCGCGCGCGGAACGATCGGGATCGGGCGAACTCGATTGCACGGCGGCAAACGCGGTTTGCCATTCCTGCGGGCGGCTCCTCCAGGGGAAATGCTGGAAGAGAGTGTGCCACCAACTGCCGTAAAGGGTGGCCGCGTTGTCCGCCGTGGAACGCGCCGGCAGGGTTGTGCGACGAAAGGCGGAGCCGGGGGGCGGTTCAGGTAGCTCCTCGTAACCACTGGGATTCTGTTTGCGAATGAAATCAGATGCGCGCGCGCGCGCCCGCCCCAGCACGGCGGGGTCGAATGGAGTGACGGCAAAGGGCGGAGCCTGGGACGCGTCGATTGTTTTCGCCGCCGCGCGCAAGGTGTCAGCACATGCGTCCGCGTTCGTGGCCAACGCATCCAGCACGACACAACTGGTTTCGCCTTTGTCCCCCCGTAGATATTTAAGTTGCGAGTCAACCGCCAGCCGGTCGTGCACCGGCGAAAAAAGATTGCGATCGAGCGCCAGCACGAGCGTATGCCGCGCGCGCGTCAGAGCGACGTAGAGCAACCGCTCCGTTTCCTGGCGGCGCAGGATTTTCGTGGCTTCCTTGATTTCCTCTTCGCGATCTTCCTTGTGCAAGGCCGCAATGATTTCGTCCTTTCCCGGCACGCGGATGATGGACGGGTAACGCGGCGAAAACCCGGTGATGCGTCGGCTCAGGAAAGGGACGATGACCGCGTCCCATTCCGAGCCTTTGGCCTTCTGCGCCGTGATGAGCTGGATAGCGTCCTTATCGGAAAGGCGGGCGGGACGCTGTCGTTCCATTTCGGAACGAAGACGCTCCGCAAAATCGGCCAGGGTGGCGCCGGAGGCGGCCGATTCAGCGGCAAGGGTGACAAGATTGTCGAGATCGGCGAGCGGATCCTTGAAGTCTTCCGGCGGGAGCGAAGCAAGCCGCGCCCGCAAGGCCGTGCGGGCGATCAGTTGCTCCACGGCGGCAAAGAGCGGCATCTCCAGAAGGGCCATGCGAATCTCGGTCAGCTCCGTGATTTGCGATGAAACGATGCCCGCGGCGGCGCGGGAGGTTTCAATTTGAAAGCGATCGCCCCGTCCTTCGCTGAAGACAGCGAGGTCGTGGTCCGAAACGCCGTAAATTTCGCGCAGGACGCCGACGATCTCGTAGTGGTTTCGCGGCTCGACCATGATGGTGCAGAGCGCGGTCAACCACGCGTAGGCGGGCGAGTCGGCTTGGAGGTCGCTCTCCGATTGAACCTCGACCGGCAATCCGATCTTTCGAAGCGCGATCGCCGTTGTGCGCAACCAATCGCGCCGTGGACAAAGAATCGCGACCTCGCGCCAGTTGCGCGCGCGCAGCTTCTCCGGGCCTTGTTCCTTCAGCCAGCGCGCGAGCTCTTCGGCTTCGATGCGCGCGACCTGGCGGTCTTTCAATTTCTCTTTGCCCTTGAGCAGCTCCGCCGAAAGCGAAAGGCGGATCACCTGCCCGGGCAAAACCTTTGGGCGCGGTTGCAGTTCGACGAACTTCACCTGACCGCTGCCCCCATGGAGGATTTCTCCAAAGGTCGCGTTCACGAAATCGAGCTGTCGTTGATCGAGCCGGAAGGTGACGGAAAACGTGACCGCTTCGCCGGCTGCGGCAGCGACGAGCGCGTCGTGGACGCGCAGGTAGTGCGCGAGATCCGCGCGGTCGTGGTAGATCGACTGCTGAAAATCACCGACCATGGAGAAACTCCCGGGCCGCGGTGGATCTATCTTCGTCTCGAGCCAGCGTCCGGTCGCCTCGGGCGGCCGCGTCATTTCGAGCAGCACGGAAAACTGCGCGGGATCGGTATCCTGCGCTTCGTCGAGAATGACAATCGGATCGAGCTGGCGAATGCGGCGCGCCGCTTCGGGATGTTGCAGAAGTTCATCGGCAAGCGCGATCTGGTCGGCGTAGGTCACGACGCCGCGCTCGAGCCGGAAATTGCGGTAATCGCGCTGCACTTCGGCGGCGACGCAAATCGCGGTCTGGTTTACCCAGCGGCGTAACGGTATGAAGGCCTGCTCCCAGATCTTATCGATGCCCTGCGCGGTCGTGCTGCAGATCGGCCATCGCAGAAAACCGGTCCCTTCGCGGTATCCCTCTTCCCAGGCCTGGAGCTGGGCGATGGAATTCCCAATCGTGTCGCTTTTCCTCGCCGCCCGGGCCGCGAGGTAAACTTCTTCCAACTCAATCCCGGGACACGGACACGGGTCGCCAGGATGAAGCAACGCCGAGCCGGCTTGTCGTCCCAGTTCCATGATGTGCCGCATGGAAGCGAGCCGCAGCAGCATCGCGCGATTTTCCGCTGAGAGGGAACGGCCCACGTGCGTTTGCTGTTGGACGAATTCATTCCAGAGATCGTCGTCATCCGTGATCAATTCGAGCGGCGCTGGCAGGCCGAGGTAATGCCCGTAGTCGTTCAGCAACTTGAGACAAAAAGCGTGAATGGTTCCGAACCAGGTGCGATTGAATGCGGCCAGGATTTCAGGGCGCGGTTTTCCGAGAAGGATTTGTTCACGCGCGCGCTGCTGCATTTCATCGGCCGCGCGATTCGCGAACGTGAGGACAACGAGACGCGGTAACATCTGCACCGCATCGGGCGCCTGTCCGATTTGCGCGATGCGGTCGGTCACCGCGCGGGTCTTGCCGGAACCGGCTGCCGCGACCACGGAGAAATTGCGGTCGATCGTTTGGACAAAACGATCGCGGGCGGCCTGGTCGCGTGGCTCCGTCATCACCAGCTCTCCTCTTCCAATGCGAGATCAGGGTGGGTGAGCTCCCAGCGTTCATCGATGATCTCGGGATCAATGGAGAGCGTGGCCAGCGGATAATCCTTCGTAAAAGTGAACGCGCCGCGGAGCGAGCCCTTCATCCCGAATATTCCGGTGGCCTGCATGCGAGCCAGTTCCCGAAACGCTGGGCCGCAATCCGAGAAATCATCGTCGCGCAGTTGCGGCTCCGGCCTGGCAATGATGGGGGAAAGAATGCTCACTTCCACCTGTCGGGCGCCGAGCTGCTTCGCGGCAAGGCTGTAGAGCGCAAGCTGAAGCGCGTCACCTTTCAGGACCGATTTCAGGACACGGGGCCCGCGGGGGTCGTCTTTTTTCCGGCTCTTCGGGGTCAGCGATTTTTTGTTGCCCGTCTTGAAATCGACGATCCAGAGGTCGGGCAACGCGAGAGAGGTCGGCAGTCCGTCGGTTTTGCCTAACAAGAGGTCGGCCTGTCCGCGCAGGAGAAGAGTGAGATTGTCGCCGACCGCGATCGGCTGGGCTTTGAGCCTCCACTCCGCCGCGGCCCATTTCCAACCCTCGATCGCGCCCAGGATGCGGCCGAGGGTTTGCGCGAGACAGAGCGCATTTTCCCAGCCGGAATCCCACCAGTCAGGGATCGTTCGGCCGGTCAGCCGACAGAGCTCGCGCACTTCCGCGAGTTTCCGTTCCGCCGCGGCCGAAACGCGAGCCGCGATCTCGTCGGAACTGGGAAGAGTCACGAAAGTTTCAGGGAGACCGAAAACCGCGGCCAGCCATTCGTGGGTCCATTTGCCGATGGTCGCGTTCCAGACATAGGTCGCGTCTTCCGCGCCTTCGACGCCGAGAAAGCGTTCCATCCAGATAAGCGCCGGCGACTTGAGCAACGCCTCCGTATCGCTCACGCTCAACGCCTTGATCTCATCAGGCGCGCTCCGAAGCGCGAAGTCGTATTCGTTTGATGGTTCGGGCACGCGGCGGGCCAGATAAGCGACGCGCGTTTGGAGAATGCCGGGCGTTTCCGATTGCTCGTTAGGCGGGGCAAGGTTGGCGCTCTCGAGCCAGCGGCGGGTTTGATCGCGCAACCCGCGCATGTTCGCCTGGGAAACGGGTTGGCCGTGGGCCTCGTGATAGACGCGACCGAAAAACTCGCCCGGATTGGAAAGGCGTTCCGGCGTCGCTTCCTGGACGAGGCTGACAGTGAGGGCGAGACCGTGGGTCGCCGATTCAACGAGGCCATCGAACTGGGCCCGCGCAAGCTGGCGCTGTTGCTCCGCGCCCAGAAAAAGCGTGGCGCCTTCGCGGACAATGGCATGGCCTTCGCCCTGGCTGCCACGCTGCGTGGCGACGCGATTGAGTTTCTGCACGCTTTGGTTGAGCGCGTCGATCTGACCAGCGGGCAGAAAATCGCCGCGCGCGCCGGCAGGCCAGGCGCCTTCGTTCAAGCCACAGAGAATGAGATGCGACCACGATTGGTCCTCCGCCTGCGCGGGGGTGAGGAGCTGGATGCGACTGTAGGGATGTTCGCCGAGAAGGTCCCGCGTGATGCGGACGCTGACGGCAATCTCGTCCAGCCATTGGAGGAAGAGCGTCCGCGAAAACGGGGCCTCGACCTTCGCGGTCCACGCGGCGCGTTGCGCGATTTCGCGCCAACGTTCCTTCCAGCCCAGAAGGGCGAAAGCATTTGCCGAGACCTGAAGAAATTCCCCGAACGTGCCCTTCTCTGGCAGGAAGACGACGTTTTCCAAGGCAGCAGAGACGCGCCCGTCGCCTTCGCGGGCGCGTGCTGCGGCGATCAAAAGGGGAAGATCGTCGATTGCGACATCGGCCAGAGCGCGATGCAGCGCGCGATCGATCTTTTCGCGGGAAGGGTCCTGTAGAAACGACTGGTCGTTAGGCAAGCTGGTCAGGAAGCGGAGAAGTACGTTCAAACGCGGCGTGCGCTGCAATTCCATCCAGCTCCAGAAATCCGGCGCTTCGAAAAGCCCGGGGGCGATCTGGCCCATCGCGTCGTAATGTGGGAGGCCTTGGCGGGTCAGCGCGGCCGCCACGAGACGCGAAAGCGCCCCGGCTGCTGGAAAAACGATGCCAAGACGCGTGCAATGTTCGTCGGCGAGAAACTGGTGCGCCGCTGCCGCGACCGCTTCGGACTGCTCTTGCGCGTCCATACCCGCCAAAAAGAGGGTGGGGCGTGCCGGGACCGGTGGATCACGGTCAGGGGCGACGAGCTGCGCTTCGCCGAGGGTTTCTTCCCAGGTGCCGATCCACGCTGAGTCGAGATCGTGGGCTTCGTCGCGTGGATTTTGCAGGATGGTCGTGGCGGATTGCGAAGAGTGCATCGCGGCACACAGCAAATTCCAGAGCGGCCAGTGGCCGCCGTGAAACCCAGTGATAAAAAGCTTTCCCAGGGCAGGCGCAGCTTGCCGGGCATGCGCGAGTGCGCGGCGATCGCTCTCTGGAAAAATCTCGAACCCCGTCGCTTTCAGGTGCGCGCGAAATTTCCGCACGACGGGGCGAAACGCGGGCAGGTCGACGTCCTGGAAATCAGATCCCGCGGCGCTGAGTTGCTCGAGCAGGCGCAGGAGGTGGTCTGGAGTGCGGCGGACCGAAATGGCTGCGAGACGCTCGGCTTCCGAAAGTTTTTTGTCGGCCAGCAATTGTTCCGCAGCCAGGGCGAGCAACAGGCGCAGGTGTTCGCGCGCGGGCGGCACGCTCTCACTCTGCGCGCCGAGAAGCGCGCGAAGATAGGGCGGCGTGACGAACTGCAAACCGAGCGCGGAGAGGCCGGCTTCGAGCAGGCGCTGTTTGAGTGCCTGGATTTGACCGCGGGTGGGAACGACGACAACAACGCCGCGTTCGCTTCTCCAAGCCTCCGCGGCGGCCCGCTTGAACCATTCTTTCGTCGCGCCCTGCCACGCTGCTTCCGGCGACGAGCCGAGGAGCAACGCGTGCACACCACGCGATTGAAGTTCCAGTTCCAGTTGCACGCGTTGATTCTAGCAGAAGGGACGAAGTGCTGTAGTCGGTATGATGCCGCTTCGTTGCGGATCAGCGCCCCGGGTGTTACCCTCGCCGCTCCCGCATGAGCCAGAATTACAAGGACACGCTCAACCTGCCGAAAACGGATTTCCCGATGAAGGCAAGCCTGACGACGCGCGAGCCGGAAATGCTCAAGCGTTGGAACGAGGCCGGGCTCTACGCGCAGATCCAAAAGGCGCGCGCCGATGCGGAATTATTTGTTCTGCATGACGGTCCGCCGTTCGCGAATGGCGACGTTCACATGGGGACGGCGCTCAACAAGATCCTCAAGGATCTCGTCGTAAAATCGAAAACGATGGCCGGCTTTCGCGCGCCGTATGTGCCGGGATGGGATTGCCACGGGTTGCCGATCGAATTCAAGGTCGTCAAGGAATCGCGAGGGCTGTCACCGCTCGAGGTGCGGAAGAAATCGGAAGCGTTCGCGAGAAAATTTGTCGACATCCAGCGCGAGCAATTCAAGCGGCTCGGCGTCTTCGGCGATTGGGAACATCCCTACCTGACGCTGAATCCGTCGTACGAAGCGGAGATCCTTCGCGCCTTCGCGGTCTTCGTCGAGAAAGGCCTCGTTTACGAGAGTATGAAGCCTGTCTTCTGGAGCACCGGCGCGCAGACCGCGCTCGCCGAAGCGGAAGTCGAATACCAGGATCGCCAAGACACAACGGTTTACGTGAAGTTTCCGATCGTCAGCGGCGATCTCGCGGGCAAGGCGAGTATCGCCATCTGGACGACGACGCCGTGGACGTTACCCGCCAATCTCGCGATCGCGGTTCATCCGAAGGAACTTTACGTGATGCAGGAATTCCGAAAGGAAGGCGCTTCCGAAATGCTGGTGCTGGCCGCCTCGCTCGTGGAAGCGTTTTGTGCGGCGACTGGATTTGAACCGACCGGCGAGCCCGTCAGCTCCTTTCCCGGCAGCCAGCTCGAGGGAGTCACCGCGCAACATCCGTTTCTCCCGCGCACTTCCGCCATCTTCGCTGCGGATTTCGTCACGATGGACACTGGCACGGGAGCGGTCCACATCGCGCCCGGTCACGGTGAAGACGATTACTCGTTAGGCCGAAAACACGGTCTGCAGATCTTGTCGCCCGTGGACGATCACGGCCGCTACACGGATGAAGCAGGATTGCCCACTCTCACCGGCAAATATGTTTTCGATGCCAATCCCGACATCGTCATGCTGCTGCGCGAAAAAGGGATGCTGATCAATGAGTCACCCTACCAGCATTCCTATCCGTATTGCTGGCGGTCGAAAACGCCGATCATCTTCCGCGCGGTCGAACAGTTCTTCATCCGGATCGACGATCTGCGCGCCGATGCACTCGCCGCGATCAAAGGCGTGCATTGGATTCCGCCCTGGGGCGAGAACCGCATTTCGGGCACGGTGGAATCGCGGCCCGACTGGGTGATCTCGCGCCAACGCAGCTGGGGAGTTCCGTTGCCCGTTTTTTATTCCGCCGAAGGCGAAACGATCCTCGACCCGAAATGGATCCGGAAGCTCGCGGACGTCGTGGCGCAACGCGGCTCTAACGTCTGGTTCGAGCTGGATGACGCGGCGCTGGCGCGGGAACTTGGTTTGCCGGAGGGCACTCGCCATCGGACCGACACGATCGACGTCTGGATCGATTCCGGGGTTTCGCATGCCGCTGTCCTCGCGACGAATCCGGAGCTGCGGGATCCGGCGGACATGTATCTCGAGGCGACCGATCAGCATCGCGGCTGGTTTCAATCGTCGCTCATGACGAGCATCGCGCTGCACAACGGTTCGCCTTACAAGACTTGCGTCACGCACGGCTTCGTCGTCGACGTCGATGGGAAAAAGATTTCGAAATCAAGCAGCTACAGCAAGCCGATGGATGCCGGCCATTTCGTGGCGAAACACGGCGCGGACATCGTCCGGCTTTGGGTGAGCAGCATCAATTACGCGGACGACGTTCCCTTCTCGGAAGAGATGTTCACGCGGTTGGGGGACACGTATCGACGCATTCGGAACACGCTGCGGATTTTGCTGGGAAATTTGTCGGATTTCGAATCAGGAAAGCAGGAAAGCAGGAAAGAAGAGCTAACGTTCGTCGATCGCTGGATTCTGGATCGGCTCGAGAACGTGATCTCGGAATGCCGCGCCGCTTACGCGGCTTACGAGTTTCACAAGGTCTATCATATCCTGAACCAATTCTGCGCGGTCGATCTCAGCAGTCTCTACATCGATATCACGAAAGACCGGATGTATTGCGATGCCGCCGACGCGGGACGCCGTCGCGCGACGCAGATGGCGATGCATCGCATCTTCGATGCACTTTGCCGGTTGCTGGCGCCGATCCTTGTTTTCACGGCGGACGAAGCGTGGGGATATTTGGGCGGATCGGATTCGGTGCACGTCCGGACATTCCCGGAGGAATCCCCGGATTCTCTGCATCCGGAGGCGCGCGAACGCGTTGCTCATCTGCTTGATCTGCGCGGCCTGATCGGCCAGGCGGTCGAGCGCGCGCGCCAGGAAAAGCTGATCGGCAACGCGCTCGAAGCCGCGGTGACGCTGACTTGCGACGAGGCGACGATCGCCGCCGTTCCGAAAGAGGAGATGGAAGAGTTCTTCATCCTCAGCGATCTGACCTTGCAGCCGGGGAAAGAACCGGGCGCATCGATTTCGAAGACCGCTCATCAAAAGTGTGCGCGTTGCTGGCGGCATCGGCCGGCAGTTGGCAAAAGCGAGAAGAATCCCGAGTTATGCGATCGCTGCGAATCGGTCGTGGAGAAGCGATGAAATACATTCTGCTGCTCTCGCTTCCGTTCTACGCGCTGGACCAGATCACGAAGGCGCTCGTTCTGCGCCTGGTGGGTGCGGAGGACATTCACGTCATCATCCCGGATTTTTTTGCGATCGTGCATGTCACGAACGACGGCGCGGCGTTCGGTTCGTTCAAGAACAACAATTGGTTCTTCATCGTGCTGTCGTGCGTGGCGTTCGTTTTTGTTTTTGCGCTGCTCCTGCGTCGCACCCGATCACGCGATCCGCTGCGCGATGTTTCCATGGCTCTGCTCCTCGGCGGGATCATGGGGAACCTGACGGACCGCTTCGTTCACGGTCATGTCATCGACTTCGCGCTCTTTGATCTGCACGTGCCGTTCGCGCATCCGTTTCCGGCCTTCAATGTGGCCGACTCCTGCATCTTCATCGCGGTCTGTTGCTTCATCGTTCATTCGTTGCGGAAACGAAAAGAAGAGCCGGCGCCGACCCTGTAGCCGCAATTGTAGGGCGTTTCTGTGAAACGCCGGGTAATCGGTCGCGTCTGACACAGACGCCCTACAAATTACGGCAGCGGCGATTCGGTGCCGATGTGCGGTTCGGGGAGGTAGAAAAAGAGAATGCCGAGGATCAGGTAGACCGACAGCAACTGGACGCCCTCGATCCAGTTCGTTTCGCCGTCTCCGCTGATCTGGAAGATGATGTAAACGGACGCGACGACGGCAAAAATTTCCGGCAACGAGAACTCCAGGTTCATCGGGCGGCCCATGAAATAGGAAAGGAAAACCAGGAGCGGCGCGACGAAGAGCGCGACCTGGAGGCTGGAGCCGATCGCGATCCCGACGCTCAGGTCCATTTTGTTTTTCATTGCCATCACGATGGCCGTCGAGTGTTCGGCGGCGTTGCCCACGATGGCCACGACGATTACGCCGACGAACACCTCGGTGATGCCGATCGAATGGCGGACTGCTTCGATGGTTCCCACCAGGAACTCGGAGAGAAGCGCGACGACTCCGGTCGCAATGACGAGGACAACGACCGATTTCATTCGCGACCAGTGCGCGACTTCCTCCTCGAGCTCGCCTTCGCAGCCGATGAAGAAATGCTTGTGGGTCCCGAGGGTGAAGACCAGCACGCAGAGATAAGTGACGAACAGGACAATGGCGATGCCTAACGAGAGCTGATGCTCGACGTTCGGCGCCCAGCCGCTCGGGCTGGCGGCCGCCGTCATATGAAAGACCGTTGGAATAATGAGCGCGATGGCCGCGAGCGAAAGCGAGATCACCGAGGTGCGCGCGCCGGATTTGTTGAACCGCTGCTCCTTGTGTTTGATACCGCCGAAAAGCGCCGAGAGGCCGAGGACGAGCAGGATGTTGCCGATGATCGAGCCGGTGATCGAGGCCTTCACCACGCCGGTGAGCCCTTTCGAAAGCGCGATGCCGGCGATGATCAGCTCCGCCGCGTTCCCAAACGTCGCGTTCAACAATCCCCCGAGTCCTTCGCCGACGCGCGCCGCCAGCTCTTCCGTCGCGCGCCCGATCCAGCCGGCGACCGGAACGATGGCGATCGCGGAGCAGATAAAAAGCGCGGTCGGATTCGCGAACGCCGGCACGAAACGAAGGACCAAAGCGGCGGGGACAAAAATGAGGAGCCAGTCGAGTGAAAGCTTGAATTTCATGCGCAGGTCATGACGAACAGGATCGTCAGCGTGAAATGCGATAACACCGAGGAACGCGGGCCGCCAGCAACTAGTTGGGAGGCAGCCATTCGCTGGCTGTCAGGCTGGCTTTCATCCGATCATTACAATTAAGTCATGTTCCCGAAAAGGCTGGACAGATTTCTGTGGGCTACATAAGAACGAGTCGGTTTCGTCACTGACGTTCGGGAGAATGACACGGCGGGATGCAGATGCGTGTGGATCCGTTTCGATCCAAATAGTTAACACAGGCAGTCCCGTCCCTTATGAAAAAAACGTCCTCTTCTCGATCGGCTTTCGCGAACTTCCGCATCTTCCTGGCTGTCACATTGTGCCTGGCTGGATTTTCCCTGGTCGCCGCGGTGTTGGCGCGGCCGCTTGCGTCCGCCGAAGGAGAGCGTGATTCGCGAAAAGAGAAAGTGCGCAAGAGCGGTGGGGCGTCCAAGAGCAGTACCATTAGGCGCTCGAAGGCTTCCAAGTCTGGGACCGGACCGGCCGCCGCGGCGGCACGGCCAGGCGGGAACCAGCCAACCACGGTGACGGAGCATCAGAACGCGCTCGGCCAAACCGTTTATTCGGTTGTCACGTCAGGCTTCGACATTTCCCTTCCGCTCCGCCAGTTGGCCACCTCGGCGCCTGAGATACCGTCCCTGGCTCTTCCGGAACTTGAGTTGCCGTCCTGGCGCACCATCCACTCGGATAAGCCCGATCCGGTGACTCAGGTAGCGCCACCCGCCAGAGGTTTATTGAGCATTCCCAATCCGGCGGCGCCCAGCACCGGTTTTAATTTCGCGGGAATACCCGGATCGGGGAGTTACCCGCCGGACACCAACGGCTCGGTCGGTAATGACCAGTATGTCGAGACGGTCAATACCCGCTACCAGATATGGACGATCAACCGCAGCCTCAACACTGTCACATCGCTGGCCGGTCCGAGCAACATCAATACCCTCTGGACCGGTTTCACGGGCGCCAACGGCCAGTGCACAGCCCAAAATGCCGGCGATCCGATTGTGGTCTATGACAAGGTGGCCAACCGGTGGTTGATCTCGCAGTTCACCTCCTCCCCGGACCCCGTTAACAGCTCTTACTACCAGTGCGTCGCTGTCTCGACCACGGCCGATGCCTCCGGGACCTATGCCCGTTACGCCTTTACTGTGCCTAACACCCATTTTGGCGATTATCCGCACTTCGGCGTCTGGACCGATGCCTACTACATGATGGCCCACGGTTTCACGGCCGCGTCCGGCGGCAGCTATGCCGGCGCTATCTTCGCGGCCATGGACCGCACCAAGATGCTCGCGGGAGATCCCTCCGCGACCTGGGTGGTGATCGAAGATCCTTTGGAAGGCGGCCACATGCCCGCCGACCTGGATGGATTCGCTCCGCCTCCGGCCGGGGCTCCCGGCATTTTCGTCTCGCTGCATACGGCAGGCATGTACCTCTATCGGATGAAAGCCGATTTCACGACTCCGGCTAACACAACTCGCACCCTCCAGGCGGTGATGCCCACCGCAGCTGCTAACGCTGCCTGCGGCGGCGGAAATTGCATACCCCAACCCGGCGCCACGGCGGTCCTGCCTTCACTCGCCGATCGGCTCATGTTCCGGTTGGCCTATCGAAACTTTGTCGACCACGAATCTCTGGTTATTTCCCAATCGGTCGACCCCGCGATCACCGGTGTCGTCTCCGGCGTCCGCTGGTACGATTTTCGTATCTCCGGAATACCTGATGCGGTGTGCTCGTCATACCCCTGCACCTATCAGCAAGGGACGATAGCCGACGTGGCCGGTGGCCGTTCCCGCTGGATGCCATCGATCAGCATGGATGGCGCGGAGAACATTCTTGTTGGCTATAGCACCACCGGCAAGACCAACCTGACCGAGAACCACACGATTCGTTACACCGGCCGGGCCAAGAGCGATCCACTGGGAACAATGACCGCCCCGGAGACAACCATCGCCACCGGTACCCGAAACATAACCGGGGCCCGGTGGGGCGACTACACCAGCACGAGCATCGACCCAGCCGACGACTGCACGTTCTGGCACGCGAACGAGTATTATACCTCCACGAGCTCCGGAAGCTGGAAGACGCAGATTGCTTCCGCGGTCTATCCTTCAGGCGCCGGGGCAGGACAATGTCAGCCTTTGGCCTGCACCTCTCGCCCGGCTAGTGCGCCAACCATTGGGACCGTGTCGGTTGTTGGGCCTAACCAGCTTCAGGTGAGTTGGACCGGCATCGCGCCGACACCTGGCAGCTACGCCATCGAACGCGCGATCGGCGCCATTGGCAGCGAAGGACTTTACCAGCCGGTCGGCTTCGTCGCCGGAGGCTCGACTATTTTCACGGATTCCTCGGTTCAAGGTGGCGTGACCTACACCTATCGAGTGATCGCGGCGACCGATGCGAGTGGCAGATGTCAGTCACTCCTTCACAGCGGCCCTGCCAGCGGGGTCGCGACCGGAACGTGCAACCTGAAACCAGCTTTCTCCGGCGCGACCAGTGCCAACAGCGGTAACACCCCGACTTGCTCGGTGACGGTAAACTGGTCACCGGGAACTTCGAGTTGCCCAAATACGGCGACCGTTAAGTATAACATTTACCGCGGATCTGTGCCTGACTTCGTCCCAGCCCTGGCCAACCGGATTGCGAACTGCGTGCCGGGTCCGAGCTCCTATACCGATAGCAACAGCCTTATTAGTGGTAACACTTACTATTATGTCGTGCGCGCGGAGGATAACAGCACCGGCAACGGCGGCGCGTGCGGTGGTAACGAAGAATCTAACAGCGTGGTAGTCGCCGGGACTGCTTACGGTTCCGGAGTGCAGGCCTCACCGGGCACCTGGACGGATGGCGGCGGCGATGCAACCGCATTCCTCCTACTCAATCCCAACGAAGCGGGCAATTCAGCGGACCTGACCTGGCGGTTCGTCAAGACGGCTGACGACGCGGGGGCGAACCACACTCCGGGCGGCTCCTATGCCTATCGCACCGCGGGACCGGGGGCGGGCGCTACTTATTCCGATAACGCCTGTTCGGTTGCCGAAACCCCGGCCTTGACCGTCGGCGCGGCTACTTTGAACCTGACCTACTGGGAACGCCACCAATTGGAGAAGGGCTGGGATGGCGTGGCCATCGAGTATTCGCTCAATGGCGGTGCCTGGACCGACGTTCCGGCGCCGACCAGCTCGACCGCGAACGGCTGCCTGGTTTCCGATATCACCGCCGACTATGCCGCGCTGGACTGCACCGGCGCGCCTCCTGCAAATGCGTGCGGCTACCCCGCTTCAAAAGCCGCCATCACAGGGCCAGCGGGCAGCGGGACCTCTTGTACGGACTGGGTGACTGGTGCGCTGTCGGCCTATGGCCGTCGTTGCCATCTGCTCACCGGCCTTACCGCCGGCGATACGATCAAGTTCCGGTGGCGGTTTACGTCCGACCCCTCCGCGGATTTTGCCGGCTTCTACCTCGATGATATCGCTGTAACAAATATTCAGTTGCCTAATTCGTGCGGGCCGGCCGGCAGCCCTAGTCCGACACCCACGGCAACCGCGACCGCGACAGCTACACCTGCCGCCACGGCTACCGCCACAGCTACTGCTACGGCAACGCCTGCTGCTACAGCTACCGCCACAGCTACTGCTACGGCAACGCCTGCTGCTACCGCTACCGCCACGGCGACAGCCACGGCAACACCCGCTGCTACTGCTACCGCCACAGCTACAGCTACAGCAACGGCAACGCCCGCTGCTACCGCTACCGCTACGGCCACAGCCACGGCAACGCCTACTGCGACAGCGACCGCTACATCGACACCAACAGCAACCGCAACAGCCACTGCGACCGCAACCGCCACGCCAACCGCGACTCCCGCGTCGCAGACCGTCAATCTCTCGACGCGCATGCGAGTGGACACTGGGGATAACGCGGGGATCGGCGGCTTCATTATTACCGGAAACACTCCCAAGCGGGTGGTCGTCCGAGCGCTGGGACCCTCGTTGACCGGCTTCGGTTTCCCGGCGTCCGGTTTGCTGGCCGATCCTGTTCTGGAGATCCACGGTCCCGGGAATTTCGGGACTATTACGAACAACAACTGGAAAGATACCCAGCAGGCCATGATCCAGGCCGACGGGCTTGCGCCGACGAACGACCTGGAGTCAGCGGTTGACGCGACCTTGCCGCCGGGCAATTACTCGGCCGTCGTGAGAGGGAACGCGGGCACGCCTCAAGCCGGCATTGCGCTGGTCGAGGTGTACGACATCAATACCGGCGTGGACTCGAAGCTCGCCAACATCAGCACCCGGGCGCAGGCGGGCACGGGCAGCAACGTTGTCATTGCCGGCTTTATCCTCGGCAACAAGGTGGGTGACGATCGCATCGTAATCCGCGGCCTTGGTCCAAGCCTGGGCGCGTTTGGCGTCTCGAACCCGCTCCAGGATCCGACGCTGGAGTTGCGCGACAAAGACGGAAACCTCCTGCGGTCGAACAACGACTGGCAGGATGATTCGGCCCAGGCGGCCCAGGTTACGGCTGCGGGACTGGCGCCTTCGAACACGAAGGAGTCCGCCATCGCCGCGAGTCTTCCGCCAGGATCTTACACCGCGATCCTTGCCGGATTTAACAACGGCACCGGCATCGGCCTTGTGGAAGTCTACGACCGCGGCGGGCCTTAGAGCAGGGCGCTGATCAAACAAGATTGAAAACAGCCCCGGCGGATTCCGCCGGGGCTGTTTCTGTTTAGGTCGAAGCAACCCCGCGATTTGGATAGCCGACGGGATTCGCTCTCCCGTCTTGTTTGATACCAAATATGTCTGGACACCGCATCCGTTTTCTTCGTAACAAGAAGGGCGATTACGTCAACCGACGTTCCGTCGAAATTTCAGCCGGGCTGATTCCCCCTGCAGCTGGAACCAGGGGGGCGCAGCTAGACGATCCCTAAACTGCTCCTACCACGTCCCCTTGAAAACCACACCTAATCCCTCGGGTCGTTCCCGCTCCTTGCTCCTTATTGCGCTCGTGCTCCTGGGCATGATCGCCCTGCCCTCATTCGCCACCGCTGCGGCGAATGTGTCCGGCACGAAGGCGGCCGCGTTTCCCCCAAACAACGACGCCTCGGCCCGGCCGGGCGATACGATCACTTACACGATCGGCGTCGGGAACAACGGAGCGGCGGGCACGACGGATGCCACCGGCGTGCAAGTGGCGGATACGGTCGATCCGAATTCCACCTTCGTTAATAACTCCGCAAAAGTTTCGCCCAACGCGATCGCGCATAGCTACAACGCGGCGGGCAACACCCAGCTGGTGGTCAACGCCGCCGCCGGCCTTAAGGTTGGCGTGGTCGACATCGATGGCGTGACTCCGGCGGGCAGTCTCGTAGTTACGACTGGCACCTTTGCTACTTCACAGGGCGGCAGCGTGACGATTGCGGCCGACGGTTCCTTTACTTACACGCCGCAAACGGGCGACCAGAGCGTGACCGATACTTTCAGCTACACGGTGACAGACGGCGACGGTCTGCCGAGCACAGGCCTCGTGAGCATCAACCTCGGCTTGCGAGTCTGGTATGTGGACAGCACGTACGCCGGCGCCAATGGCACCGAAGATGGCTCCAATACAAGGCCTTTCAATTCTCTGGCGGACATTTCCGGCGCGAGCGGCCCTGATGCTGCCGGCGACATTATTTTCATCGTCGAGAGGGCCGGTGATTACGACGGCAACCTTACCCTTCTCAACAACCAGCTTCTTTATGGCAGCGGCACGGCGCTGACAGTTAACACCATTGTTATCAACGCGGCGGGCGGTTCCAACACGACCATGACCACGACAACCGCCGCCACGAACTCGATTACGCTGGCGAGCGGTAACACGGTGACCGGCTTTACCATCGGAAACACGACTGGCGCGAAGATGAACGGCACCTCGTTCGGCACGCTCACGATCAGCAACGTGACCATGTCGGGAACCGGCCAGGCGCTCGCGCTCAACACGGGAACTGTGAATGGCACGATCGACAGCCTCACTACCACCAGCAGCACCGTCGACGGCGTTAGCCTGACGGCCATCGCCGGCACGTTCACGATCACGACCGGCGCGATCAGCGGCGCGACAGCCGACGACTTCTTCGTCAGCGGCGGCACCGGCACAATCAGTTACGGCGGAACGATCACGAACAGCAGCGCCCACTCAGTCACTGTCCAAAACAAGACAGGGGGCACAGTGACCTTCAGCGGCGCGATCACCGACACGGCAGGGAGCACAGGCATCAACCTTAGCGCTAACACCGGCGCGGCGATCAACTTCACGGGCACTTTAAGTCTAACCACTACAACCAATGCTGCCTTCACCGCCACCGGTGGCGGCACTGTGACCGCGACAGCCAACAATGGAATAGTTGCGTTAGGCAGGGTTGACGCTGGCGGCACGGGTTACACGTCCGCTCCCGGGGTAACGTTGAACGGTGGCGGAGGAAGCGGGGCAACCGCCACGGCGACCATCTCGGGCGGTTCGGTCGTGGCCATTAATATCACGAACGGAGGCTCAGGCTATACATCTGCTCCGACCGTCGCATTCAGTGGCGGCGGAGGAAGCGGCGCGAGTGCAGGAACGATTCTGGGCGGCGTATCCACGCTGACGACCACTACCGGGACTGCGGTTAATGTGCAGAATACAACCATTGGCGCGAGCGGGTTGAACTTCAAGAGTGTTAGCGCAAATGGCGGCTCAAGCGGAATTTTCCTGAGTGCTACCGGCGCCAGTGGCGGGTTAGCAGTCACCGGCACGACCGGCTCGACGACGAATGACGGCAGCGGCGGCACGCTCCAGAACATGACGGGCGCTGACGCCAGCCCGAACGAGACGGCCACGGTCGGCGCCGGCGTCTATCTCAACTCAACGAAGAACGTATCGCTCAATCACATGAATCTGCACGATTTCTCCAACTACGCGTTGGTCGGAACGAACGTGACCGGATTCACGATGACCTACTGCACCGTCAACGGCACGAACGGCACCAGCCAGGGTGGAACGGGTGAAGGCGACGTCTACTTTACCGGCCTTAGCGGCTCCGCGGCCATCGACCATATCAACCTCAGCGGCGCGGTGTACGACACGTTCCACGTCTTTAACAACAGCAGCCAGACCCTTAACCGGATCACCATCACCAACTCAACCTTCGGATCGACGAATACGAGCGGTAACGACGCCGTCGTCTTCCAGGCAACGGGCGGGGTGCTCAACGTGACCATGCTGGATTCAACGATCACTGGCGAGCGCGGCGATGGTTTCCAGATGGATCTGCACGGCACCATGAATGCGGACTTGATCTTTGGCGGAGTTGGGCACGGCAACACGTTGACCAATGCAATCGGCTCGGCGAATTCGCTCGGCGGGGACATAAACTTCGGCGGAGGCAATGTCGGGGATAACGTCACATCCACGTTCAATATCTCGAACAATTCAATTAATGGTGCCATTCAGTCTGCTATCTCGATTGGCTTGGGCACCGGAAACCACACCACCACGGGAACGATCAATGCGAACACGGTGGGAACGGTAGGGGTAGCGAATAGCGGTTCGTTCGGCGGCTCAGCCATCGGTGTTACCCACAGCGGAGGTACCGGCAATACGACCGTGACAATAACCAATAACCAGCTCCATCAATACAACAATGAAGGCGTAAATCTGACCCATGGAGGGTTTGGAACAGGGGGGGGGGTCATGACCGCAACGGTCACGGGTAATACCATCAGCGACCATGGTACGTCTGCGTCCCAGGGATTCCTGCTCACCGCCGGTACTGCCGGAACGCCGAATCCGCAGGACACAGGGACGGTATGCCTCACCTTGAGCGGAAATACCTTCACCAATTCGTTTGGGCCGGGCGCAAGCACTGATATGCGAATCCGCGACCGCTTCGACGTCAAAGTCGGACTTCCGGGATACGCTGGTCCATCTGGCGCTGGCAGCGGTGCAGCGGTTCAGACGTTCCTGTCCGGCAACAACAGTGGCGCGACCGCTAGCGTTCCGGACCCATCGCTTGGTACGAACAACGGCACGACTAACGGCTTCTTTGGATCGTGTCCGCCGCCGCTGCTCTTGGCGAGGGGTGGCGTCGATAAGGCTGATGTCAAGCCGATGGGAGCTGTGAGGAGAGCATCCGTTCCAATTGATGCCCGCTCGGTTACCATTCCAGCAGAAAAGCCGATAACGACGGTCGCCGAAGCTCTCGTAGTGCCGACTTCCGCGTTGAGATTGCTGAGACAGGCCGACCTTGATTCTATCGTGTCGACTGCAATCGCGCGATGGGAAGCGACCGGCTTGAGTGATCAACAGCGCGCCGCGTTGCGCAGCCTGAAATTCGAAGTCGCGAACCTTCCTTCCATTTATCTCGGGGAAGCGGACGCCAATCGCATTCGCGTAAGCACCAATGCTGCCGGTAATGGCTGGTTCATCGACGCGAGCGCGAAGAGCGATGCATTCTTCGGCAAGAACAGATCAACAAGTCGCGGCTACACCGATGATCAGGGCGCACCGGCCGGTCATCTGGATCTGCTCACGACAATCCTGCACGAAATGGGGCACGCGATTGGGCTTCCCGACACTTACTCTGAGAAGGATCGCGACAGCTTGATGTATGGTTACCTGACCAAGGGCGAGCGCCGTCTGCCCTCCAAGGGCCAGGCGGTTGGCGCCATCCCGGGCAGCGTCACGGGAAGCCACTTTCTCACAGTGCCCTTCACTATTGGTACGCTCAATCCCGGCACGACCGTGTCGATGAAATTCGATGCGACGGTGAACGCAGGCTTCGGCGGGAACATCACGAACACCGCAAGTATTTCCGGCAGCAACTTCGTCACCGTCAACACCAACCAGACGACGGTGCCGGTGCACATCCCGCCGACCATTACCAGCACGAACAGCGCTACCTTCAAGGTGGGCCAGGCCGGCACCACCTTTAACGTTACTACTACCGGGTTCCCGGCCCCAAGTATCGCGCGTGGAGGCGTGGCGTTGCCGAGCGGGATGAGTTACCTCGATAACGGAAACGGCACGGGCACGCTGAGCGGAACACCCGCCGCCGGAACTGGTGGCACCTATGCCATTACGTTTACCGCGAGTAACAGCGCCGGGACCACGGCCGCACAGACCTTCACCCTCACGGTGAACGAAGCGCCCACGATCACGAGCGCGAATAATAAGACCATGGCGGTCGGGGCCTCCAGCCCGTTCACGGTGACAACCGGTCATCATTTCCCGGCCGCAGAAACGATCACCGAGAGCGGCGCGTTACCGAGTGGAGTGACCTTCACCGATAACACGGATGGCACGGCGACACTGAGCGGCACGCCTGTCGCCGGCAGCGGCGGCTCTTATCCGCTCACGATCACGGCGAGCAATGGCATTACTCCGGATGCCACCCAATCCTTCACTCTGACGGTGAACCAGCCGCCGGCCTTTACCAACGGCCCGCCACCTTCGACGAGCACGGTCGGGGCGGCTTACAACTTCAGTTACACCGCGAGCGGTTTCCCGGCCCCGGCTTTCAACGTGTCGGCCGGCGCATTGCCAACCGGACTCACCTTGAGCAGCACGGGTGTGATCAGCGGCAACACGACTGCCGGTGGGACCTTTACGGGAACGGTTACGGCCAGCAACGGAGTGGCGCCGGCCGCGACGCAAAACTTTACCATTTCGGTGAGCGGGCCTCCCGCCTTCACAAACGGGCCGCCGCCTTCGCCGGCCACGGTCGGTACGGCTTATAGCTTCAGCTACACCGCGAGCGGTTTCCCTGCTTCGACTTTCAGTGTAACCAGCGGAGCGTTGCCGACCGGACTTACTTTGAGCGGCGCGGGTGCGATCAGCGGCACGCCAACCGCGCCCGGTGTCTTTAGCGGCACGGTCACGGCGAGCAATGGCGTTGATCCCGTGGCTACGCAACCCTTCAGCATCACGGTGAACCAGGCTCCTGCGTTCACGAATGGGCCGCCGCCTTCGCCGGCGACGGTCAATGCTCCATACAACTTCACTTACACCGCGAGTGGTTCGCCCGCGCCGGCCTTCAGCTTGGTTACGGCCAACACGTTGCCGACTGGCCTGAGCTTAAGTAGCGCAGGTGTCATCAGCGGGACACCTACTGTCACGGGAACTTTCACCGGCGCCGTGAAAGCCGCGAACACAGCGGGCAACGTCACCCAGAACTTCAGCATCACCATCAACCCGGTGACGAGTCCGCCGCATATCACGAGCGCGAATACGGTCACCTTTACCGTTGGCGTAGCCGGCAGCTTCCAGATGACGGCCAGCGGTTCTCCAGGGTCTAGCTTTAGCAAGACGGGGACGTTGCCGGCGAATGTGACGTTGAGCGCTGGCGGATTACTCAGCGGCACTCCCGCCGCGGGAACCGCCGGCAATTACCCAATCACGGTCACGGCGAATAACGGCGTCGCTCCTAACGACACGCAGAACTTCACTCTGACTGTCATTAATCCGTCATCCATTACGGCCACCCAGGATGACGGCGTCCCGGCCGCGACCATCAAGTCGCCCAGCGACACCATCACCTACACGATGGCGATTACGAACACCGGAGGCTCCGCGGCGACTAACGTGGTGCTGGCTGAGCCCACCCCGAACAACACCTCAGAAGTTGCCGGCTCGCTCGTGGCGTCGCCCGTAGCGGTTGACGATACGTATCCGCAGACCGTGATCGGCAACGTCTCGATCAACTCGGCCAATATTCCTTATAGCGTGGTCATCAACGATTACCTGGGCGTTAATCCTACGGCCACCATCACCACCTTTGATTCGACAAGCGCAAATGGCGGCACGGTGAGCATGACTACTTCGGGCGCGGGCCTGGGGCAGTTTACCTATAATCCGCCTCCCGGTTTCGAAGGCACCGATACTTTTACCTACACGCTAAGCGACAACGCGGGCGCCCCATCGGCGGTCGCTAATCGCAAGGCGACGGTGTCGATCCCGGTCAGCGGGATGGTTTGGTTCGTCAACAATGCAGGTGGAGCTGGCGACGGAAGGCTTTCCTCGCCATTCAACACCCTCGCGGCGTTCCAGGCGGTGAACGATGGCGCGGGCACTCACCCCGCGGCGAACGACAACATCTTCGTTTACGAAAGCGCCACGGGGTATTCCGGGGGGGTAACTCTCCTGAGTGGTCAGAAATTCATCGGACAGGATGCGACGGCAACCCTCGCGGCCATTACCGGTCTTACTCCACCAAGCGGCAGTGCTGCATTCCCGGCGATGAACAGCGGCAACGGGACAGTGACCAACATCACCGGCACGGTGACGCTGAACACCAATACTACCGTCCGCGGGCTAAGTATCAATTCGACGACGAGTACCGGGATGAATGATCCTGCTGGAGCTATCACGGGCGTCAATGTCAGCGAAGTGATCGTGGCAACGACCACCGGCACGGCTGTCCTTTTGTCCGACGACACCGGCACGTTCTCGTTTGCCCGCATCTCTTCAAACGGTGCAAACAAAGGCATCTCGGTGACCAATCTCACTTCGGGAAGTTTCACTGTCGTGGGCGCGGGCGGCTCTGGCTTTTGCGACGCAGCCCACACGGGCGCGACTGACTGCCAGGGCGGCACGATCCAGGGCGGCGCGACGCGCGGAGCGGAATTCACAAACGTCGCAAAGGTGACTCTCAATAACATGTTGTTCCTTAACACGGCACAGACCTCTGCCGGGGCCGGTAGTTGTAAGACAGCTTTCGCTGTGGGCACGACCGGCTGTAGCGCCGCCGTTTATTTCAATGGCGTGTCGGACGGCAACGCCGGGACGACCGATGTCGTTATGGACCGTGTTTTCATTAATGGCACAAAGCAGATGGGTATCGCGGGTACGGGTGTTAACGGCATGACGCTCACCAATACCGAGGTGGAGAATACGACATTTGCCGCGAACGAGGCTGCCGTAACTCTTATCAACAATACGGGCACGATCGGTGTGACAGGCCTCAACCTTCACAACAACGACAACGGTGGGACGGGTGTGCTGTTCGTCGAGAACGGCGCGGGCACGATGACGCTCAATGTGACTAACTCGACCTTCAACAAGGGAACGGTCAACAGCGGCGGCATCAACGCGGCGGCGTATAACTCGGCGAACATGACCGTCAACGTCCAGACGTCCACCTTCGGAGACGCGAATGCTGCCAACGGTCTCTTTTCGAACGGAGTCACGTCCGCAGCGAACGACGCCTCGACACTGAATATCACGATCAACGGCTCGTCCTTTCAGAACACGAACGGCATCAGTGTCTCGGGCGGCGGTACAGCCGGTAACATCCTCAACTACACCATCACGAACAACGATCCGATTACGAACAGAATCAATGGGTCGAATGGTATCACGTTCGGAAAGAGTGGTGGCGTTGGCACGTCCACCGGCACTGTCACCGGGAACAACATCACCGGGGCGAGCTGCGGTGGTGGGTGTGCGGGCATGCGTATGAACTCGTTCGGTGCGAGCGGTAACAGCAACGCGACGATCACGGGCAATACCATCAACGGCACAAAAGGTGATGGAATACTCTTCGCCAGCGGCCAGGGCGCAACCAACAGCAGCGTCATTATTCAGAGCAACATATTCACGCCCGGAGCGAGCAACGACGGTTTTGCAATTAACGCCACGACAGGCACGCAGAGTGGCGACAACCCGTGCGCGGTTCTCACGGTAGGCGGCGCAGGGGCGCTCGCCAACACGGTCAATGGCACGTGGGCCACGGTCAGCGCGCCGGGCTTCAAGCTCAATTTCGACGAGACGCTCGGCTCCATAAAGATTAACGGGTACGGAGGCGCGCCCGCCCCCGGCGGCGCCGCCGCGCTCCAAGCATTCATCTCAGGGAACAACCCGACAGTTGCCGCCGCCGCGATTCTCCTTCAGGGCGGCGTCGGCGGCGGAACCGCATGTCCGCTCCTCCTCGCGCTCGGCGGCATATCTTCAACTCGCGATTTGTTCCGGCCATTGCCTGGCTTTGACGCCAGCGAGTTTTCAGCTGCTCACACTTCGACTCCGGTTACGGCCACAGCGGCTGCAGCACCGATCGGAGCCAGCTCCGACAACCGTGCCGGCGATCTCGACGCTGTCGCAACAGCAGGCAGCGCCAGCCTTTCGCTCAGCCAAGTTGAATTAGACGCGGTCGTCTCTGAGGCGATTGACCGCTGGTCAGCTACTGGGTTGACCGAGCAACAGATTTCGGTCTTGCGCGGAATTCGGTTTAAGACCGCTGATCTAACCGACCTCCATCTTGGCGAGGCGGACGGCAATCGCATTCGCGTGAGCAAGAACGCGGGCGGCAACGGGTGGTTTGTTGGTTCCACTTCCAGAGATGACGCGGAGTTTGGCAAGGCTGTTTCTGCTACTCGCAGCTACACGAACCCGACCAGCGCGCCGGCTGGTCGCATCGACCTGCTGACTGTGATCATGCACGAGATGGGCCACGCGCTGGGCCTCAACGACTCCTATCTCGAACAGGATCGCGATAGCCTGATGTATGGCTATCTGACGAAAGGCGAGCGGCGGGTTCCGAAAAAGGACCAGGCGAAAGGTACCACACCGCACACCGGCTCGGGGATGCACTTCCTTTCCACGCCGGTTACCGTGCCTACGCTGCCGGTGGGCAAGTCGGTCATCGTGAAGTATCAGGTCACGATCCTGAACAACGGCGAGTCGAACATCACGAGCCAGGGAACAGTGACCGCGAACGGCGGGATTAGCGTTCTGACGGACGATCCAAATGCAGGCGGCTCGGCCGATCCGACAGTGACATTGGTGGCAGTGGCTCCGACAATCACCAATGGGCCACCGCCGTCGCCGGCAACGGTCTCGACTCCTTACAGCTTTAGTTACACTTTCACCGGCCAGCCGACGCCTAGCTTCACCCTGTTAAGCGGGACGCTGCCGACCGGCCTGGTCCTGACGGCTGGCGGGGCACTCGTGGGCACGCCGAGCGCCAGTGGCACCTTCACCGGAACGGTCACCGCCACCAATGGAGTTACCCCGAATGCGACGCAGCCTTTCAGCATCACGGTGAACCAGGTTCCTGCCTTTACGAATGGCCCGCCGCCAGCTTCGGCCACCAAGGGGACGGCTTATAACTTCAGTTACACCGCGAGTGGCGCGCCGGCACCGACCTTCTCGGTAACGGCCGGTGGCTTGCCGACAGGGCTGACCATGGACACTGCAGGTATTATCAGTGGAACGCCCAGCGCCAATGGAAACTTCACTGGCACCGTGACTGCGACCAACAGCGTCGGCACGGCGACGCAGAACTTCAACATCACGGTGAGCGAGCCACCGGCCTTTACCAATGGCCCGCCGCCGTCCTCGGCTATCAATGGTGCCGCTTACAACTTCAGTTACACCGCCAGTGGTTCTCCGGCGCCGACGTTCAGCGTGACCGCGGGTGGATTGCCGACTGGCCTGACCTTGAGCGCGGCGGGTGTCATCAGCGGAACGCCGAACACGGATGGCACCTACACAGGAACTGTCACCGCCAGCAACGGCGTTTCGCCCGTCGCCACCCAGCCCTTCAGCATAACGGTGGGCGCCGCTGGACCGACGCCAACCCCGACAGCTACCGCTACAGCTACACCTACAGCTACTGCAACAGCTACTCCTACCGCGACACCAACGGCTACCTGCGCGCCCGCGCCGCCCAACATGCTGGCATGGTATCCTGCCGAAGGGAATTTCAACGATATCGCCGGACCGACCTTTGAGAACGGTTCGGCGAGTGGCACGGTCAACTTCGCCGCGGGCGAGGTAAATCAGGCGTTCAGCTTTGCCGGAACCGGTTTTGTCACCGTGCCCGCGGGCAGCGGACCGCTCAACATTACCGGCACCGAGGTTACAATGGATGGATGGGTCAACCCTTCCTCGAACGGCAACGCGGTCTACTTCGGCAAAACGCAATCATCGAGCAACGACTATCTGTTGTACAACTCGGGAGCCTTGGTG
Source organism: Verrucomicrobiota bacterium (assembly GCA_041167505.1). Classification (GTDB taxonomy): domain Bacteria; phylum Verrucomicrobiota; class Verrucomicrobiia; order Chthoniobacterales; family UBA10450; genus AV80. The sequence goes on along the minus strand of JBEEHR010000095.1, from coordinate 1,495 downwards.
GCGATCATCAAGGCGGGCGGGATAGAAAAGACCGTTGCTGCTTTCGTCGACTACCCGGCCAATACGGTCTTGTATGTGGCCCCAGTCGGCCAGTGGACGCACATTGCCCTTACTTACAACGGCGCCCTGATCAAGATCTACGTTAACGGCACACAACTAGGCCAGGACACCATGACAGGCAGCATCGACGGTGACAATGCGCCCTTTGACATCGGCGGACGTTCGGCGGGAGACCTCCAATACAGCGGCCTGATCGACGAAGTAGAGGTGTTCGATCGCGCCCTGCAGCAATCCGAGATCCAGGCCATCGTCAGCGCCGGTCCCGGAGGCAAGTGTCCGATAGGAACGGCAAGTCCGACACCAACCGCGACCGCGACGGCAACAGCCACGCCGACAGCGACAGCGACGGCAACAGCGACGCCAACGGCCACTGCAACAGCTACTCCGACGGCGACCGCCACAGCTACAGCTACGCCAACGTCAACCCCGACAGCGACGCCTATTTCAACGCCTACCGCCACGGCGACTGCAACGGCTACACCGACGTCAACGCCAACCGCTACTCCAACGGCCACGGCCACTGCGACCGCAACACCGACTTCGACGCCAACCGCTACAGCGACTGCCACCGCTACGCCGACATCAACACCAACCGCGACGCCGACGGCGACAGCCACCGCTACGCCGACATCAACCCCAACCGCGACGCCCACGGCTACTGCGAGTCCCACAGCTACCGCGACTGCAACCGCGACTCCGACAGCTACACCAGGATCGACGCCGACTGCTACGCCAACGGCAACCGCTACACCAAGCGCCACGCCGACCGCAACGGCGGCTCAGTCCTTGAACATCTCTACGCGGTTGCGGGTGGACATTGGCGACAAGGTAATGATCGGCGGCTTCATCATTACAGGGAATGTGCCCAAGCCGGTGGTGTTGCGCGGCCTTGGACCATCGCTGGCCAATGCCGGAATTCCGGCCGCCACGGTCTTGAAGGATCCAGTGCTGGAATTGCACGGTGCGAGCGGGGCGCTGATTCTGTCCAACGACAACTGGAAGGACACCCAGCAGGCGCAAATCCAGGGCACAGTCTTCCAGCCGACCGACGACCGTGAATCGGTAATCGTGGCTACCTTACCGCCGGCTGCTTACACCGTGGTCCTGAAGGGTGTGAACCAAACGAGCGGGATCGGCTTGGTCGAGGTCTACGATAACAATCCGGCGGTCGATTCCGATTTGGCGAATATCAGCAGCCGCGGCTTCGTTGATACCGCCAATAGTGTTATGATTGGCGGCTTCACGCTCGGCGGAAGCAATAACCCGACGCGGATCGCGGTGCGTGCGCTCGGACCGTCATTGGCCAATTACGGACTCAATAACGTGCTGACCGATCCAACTCTCGAGCTGCACAACGCAGACGGGACCATCATGGTCTCGAACGACGATTGGCAGAGCGACGCTGCCTCGGCCGCATTATTGACGGCAAACGGAC
>JBEEHR010000094.1:0-4037 GCA_041167505.1 Verrucomicrobiota bacterium | reverse complement strand
CGGCACAAAAAGCAGCGGCGAAATTTTCTCCGGTTTGCCGATCTGGTCGGCCGAGACCATCTCGGTGGCGAATCGAACCTCGAAGGTACTGGTTGGTTCGAGCCGCCGTGAAGGAAGGAGAAGCTGGACAGCGCGTTCTTCCGCGAAGGCAGTGGAGGCCAGACAGACAATTAATGCTAACCAAAATGATCGGGTCATCTTGGAAGGCGAGCCTACCACGCCGTCTTGCTATTATTTCAACTCAATTCGCGTCGCTCTTCGGTACCGTCGCCTTCTGGACGACGCGAGGATGATCCCCCGGCGCCCTTCAGCCCACGCTTCCCACACCGAAGCGGCTCTAGAAGACAATTTTTGCTCCTGATCCTGTAGGAGATTGCGGCTCTTCGGCCGCGATTTCACTTGCACGGTCCCCTTCCGATGCGAAACGGTAGCCTTCGCCGGCCGGCGTGGCGGAACTGGCAGACGCGCTGGACTCAAAATCCAGTACTCGCAAGAGTGTGTGGGTTCGAACCCCTCCGCCGGCACTGCCTGCTGCCGCGGACTGCCCCAAACTCTGCCGTTACTGCGAGCCTGCGCCCGCAATACTTCACTAAGGCCTGCGTCGCAGGAGCAGCTAGGTTCGAACCCCTCCGCCGGCAGTTTTGCGCCGGCGGAGTTCCAGAAAAAAGACGCGACTTATCGCGTTAATGAGGGGCGACTCCCTGACTCTGCCGGTTCTGCAGGTCCTGCCGGCTCATGGTTCCGGACGTCATGGCTTCCTTGGCCTCGGCGGAATCCGAATCAGCCCAATGCGCCGCGATGTTGCTGCCCGTTTTTTTCCCAATCCAGACCATCGGCTTTCCGTTGTGACCCATCGGGGCGCTGCTCTTGTCCTCCGCTGCAACCTGGCCAGTAATATTCAGACCGGCGCCGACGTCGATCTTCATCGCCACACCGCCCGCCGCCAATTTCTCGGCATCGACAGCATTCGCGGTTACTTTCTTTTTGCCCGCGGAAACGACCACGGCGTACTTGGCGCCCTTCGGTGCGCTCTTGGAATTGAGCTGGACCACATAGCCGCCGGGCTTAAGCGTCCCGGTCGCAAAATTTCCTTTCGTGTCGGTTGCGCCTTTATAGGCAGCCTTGCCGCCAGAATCGGAGACCGTGACGTTCATCGAGGGGACCGCTCCGAAGGCGACGGACGCCATCCCGAGCATCAAAACCACAAAACTATTTTGGATCAGATTCTTCATAGGATGAAAAAATACCAAGATTGGCCAAGAACGCCAGCCTTGTATTCCGAGCTGCCCTGGCTCGCCAAAATAGCTTCCGCGCGCTATCGCTGTATCTGCTGCACTCCTTCGACCCTCATCGCCTGCGCGTTGTGATGAATAGCGGCTTTGGCTTCCGCCGAGTCTTCCGGTACCCAGCGCCCCGGGAGATTGCTGCCGGGTTCCTTCATTATCCAAACCATGTTCTTCAAGCTACTCGAAGCGACTTGTCCGCGGATCCTCGCGCCCGGCCCAAGGTCGACAATGACATCGACCCCGGCCATTAGGTCATCGCTCGTTAGGCCAGTCTTATTCACGGAACGTTTTGCCCCATCAATCTTGATCGCATACGCCATGGCAACGATGACCTTATCCGATGTGGTCCGGTGGAGGTTCGCCGCTTTCCGCGCGCGGAACGTCAGGTTGTACGAGCCGGCCGCCAGGGCTTCTATGGCAAAATTGCCGCGGCCGTCCGTGACCGCGCTGTCCTTGGGCCTTTGTTTCACGATCACGTCCACTTCGGCTACCCCGCGCGGAGGTTCGCCGCCGTAAATGACTGGCGTCGCAAGAGCGACGAGCAAAAACACAATACCACCGGTTATGTTCTTCATGACTTCAGAGTTTGACGCGCACCTCGGTCCAAGACGAGCAAAACCCGCGGCCCGCTCGATTTCGACTTTCTCCGGTTCGGGGGTTATCGTAATCGTCTGTGACTCGCGCGCCTACCAATCCGCGGCTCAGGGCGAGGATTTTCTGCAGTCTCGCGTGGCTCGCATTTTCCACGAGCGCGCTCCCCGCAGGTTTAAGCTTTGCTGGGGCGCCTCTCATCCGTGGGGGCACGGTCCGCGTGAGTGTGCCTTTGAGTGAGTTGGAGAAATCGTATGTCGCGGAAGGGGGCAACGCCGTTCCCTCCTACTCGGTGGCGACGCTGGCTGTGCCGCGCGGGTTTGATCCGAACAAAACGTGGCCAGTGCTCATCGTGTTCTCGTCGAGCGATCATCTGTATCCGAACTGGTTCGACATGACGTGCCTATACCGAGAGACTGCGCTCGCGGAAGGCTGGGTCCTACTCACTGGCGATGGGCCAAAGCCACCTCCCCGCCTCGACAGCTCGGGCTGGCGCGCCGGCCATACGCTCGCAGCGCTGGATGCGTTGCACCGGAGCTTCCCCGGTTCGCAAAAATGGCCGGTCGTGTGCGCCGGTCAATCCGGCGGCGCGAAACGGGCCACCTACCTCGCGCCGCTTTTCGCGGCTCGCGGTTATCGCGTTGCGGGAATTTTTCTCGAGGGGATCAACGAAGAGAGGATCACGCAAAGCTATCAAAGATTCCAACCGGGCCGCGACTTTCTCCTCACGCCTATTTTTCTGAGTAGCGGCGTGCGCGACACGATCGCCACGCTCGATCAGCAAGACGCCGTGGAAAATTCGATGCGCCGAACGGGATTCAAAAACATCAGGCACACGACCTTCCCAGGCGGGCACCAGGTGCTGCCGGCTCAGTTGCAGGAAGCGCTCCGCTGGTTCCGAAAAGGATTGTAGGCCGTCCGCCGAACCAGTTGGACCGCTTCGATTTCACCCAGGCGTCGATGATTGCCAGCGGGTCACTTGCCTCACGGCCGGATCATTTTGTCCGGCACCGAGCCCTGCCCGGGCTGGAAACCTTGCTGATGATTATCTGCAGCGCGGTCCTGCATTCTTCGCAGCCTGTCCCGGTAGAGGGAGGAATTATACGCGCTGACCCCGGCCACGACTTGCCCTTCAATGTTTAATCCCGCCCCGACTTCCACTTTCATCGCGACTCCGTTGCTCAGGAACTTTTCGCCGGCCACCGCATTGGCCACGACCTTTTTCGTTCCGGCGGCGACCACAATGGAATATTGGCCTCCTTTCGCCGAGGAGTCTTTCGTTGTGAACTGCACGACGTAATTGCCAGGTTGAAGCTTCGCGGTTGCAAAAAGGCCATCGCCTTTGGTCGGACCCTTGAACGCCGCTTTGCCGCTGGAATCGGAGACCATCACGTTCATCGGTGGAACGCCGGCATGGGCGACCGACGCCGCAACTAAAAACAGACAAAACCCGAAGGTGGGGAATAGATTTTTCATTGGGCAAAGTAATTCTGTCCGCCGATTCGTAAAAGGGAAAGGTAATCAACGTTGGTGCCGCGGGGAAGGCTACAAGCCATCTTATGAATTCTAAACGGCTTGTCATCCTGAGCGTAGCGAAGGATCGGTGACTATTTTTCCACCGCCACACCGTCTGCGTCAGACATGATCACAGATTCTTCGCTGCGCTCAGAATGACACTGCTATTTATGAGGTGGCTTCTAGCTCTTCGATTTTACCCAGGCATCGACCAGTTGCTCCAGCATGTCGAGGGGCACCGGGCCGTTGGTCAGCACGACATCATGGAACTGGCGCAGATCGAACTTTGCGCCGAGCTGCTTCTTCGCTTTCTCACGCAGATCGAGAATGCGGAGCATCCCGATCTTGTAGGCGGTGGCCTGGCTCGGCATGACGATGTAGCGGTTGATCGAATCGATGCAGTCTGCTTCGGCATTCGGCGTGTTCTGCTTCAAATAATCGATGGCCTGCTGGCGGGTCCATTTCTTCGAGTGAAGGCCGGTGTCGACCACCAGCCGCCCCGCGCGCCAAAGCTCGAGCGAAAGCCGCCCGAAATCGGAATACGGGTCCTGATACATCCCAATCTCTTTCGGCGTTAGCTCGCTATAGAGTCCCCACCCTTCCGTGTAAGCGGTAAACCGCCCGCCGAATTTCCGGAATTTCGGA
>JBEEHR010000093.1:0-21547 GCA_041167505.1 Verrucomicrobiota bacterium | reverse complement strand
TCTTGTAAGCCTTCGTCGCCGGGTCGCGCGATAGCTCCGCGCCGAGGAGGCCGAGCTTGATCCGCGGCGTCTCCGGCCGCTCGCCGCCCGCGACATAAGCATGGCCGTTATTCAGTTCGCCGATGAGCTCACCAATGAGATAAGTCAGATCGTTCCGATGATTCACGAATGGAACCAGCGCGGCATACTTGTCACGCATGGCCTTCCAATCGACGCCATTCATGTTCGGCGCGTAGAAGAAATCGCGCATGTGCCGCCAGGCCTCATTGTAGATCTGGGTCCACTCGGCGTGGCGATCGAGCTTCAGGTCGAGCCCGGCCAGCTTTAGCCGAAAATCTTTCCCGGCCTTCTCGTCCTTGATCTCCAGCTTGTCCTTCGGCAGGTCGATCATGGCGTATTCCTTGCCGATCTTTACCAGCATCTTCTTCCCGTCGGCGGTGATTTCGTAATTACTCACATCACCCAGCACGGTCTCTTTGCGGTCTTCAAGGCTGTAGGAGCAAAGGTGCCAGCGACGGCTGTCGGGACCGCCATCATCATCGTCCTCGCCGCGATCGTCGGCGACGGTGCGCCGCATGTAGAAAATCCGGTCGCTAACGAGCCTAAGGTTCGAGTAGTTCGCCGAAGGAATATCGAGCGCGATCAGCCGATCGTGAATCCCGTCCAGGTCTACCTTGACGGTAACAGGCTTCTTTGCCCCTGGTTCCTTGTCCTTGTCCTTATCGTCCTTCTTCGCATCGTCGCCCGGCTTCTTGTCAGCCTTGCCCTTGTCTTTGTCTGCGTCTTTACCCTTGTCGTCCGCCTTCTCCTTGTCCTTATCCTTGTCCTTCTTCTTACCCACTTCATCGCTGCGCGGTCCGAGCGGGTTCTCAGTGTCCTTCGAAAGCGTCACGAGATACACGCGCTCCAGGTCGCGATACACATTATTGAAATCGGTCTGGTCGAAGATCGGTTTAAAGTCCCGGCTTGATGTGAGCATCAAATACTTGCCGTCGTCGCTGAAGGTGGCGTTATCCGCCGAATACCAATCATCGGTCACTGGCGTTGATTTTTTGTCGGCCATCGCAAACAGATAGATCTTGTTGCCGCCATTCTCTTCCTGAAGCGCGTAAGCGATCCACTGGCTGTCCGGCGACCAATCGTAACCGCGGATTTCGGACTCCTTGCTTTCGGCCACCTGGGTCACGGCCTTGCTTGCCACATCGATGAACCGCAGCCGCTGCTTGCGATCGCTCCAAAGCAGCTTCTTGCTGTCGGGCGACCAAATCGCGGCGTAAAAATAAGTATCGGCGCTATTCGTAAGTTGGGTCGGCTCGCCTTTGCCGTCCTGGGAACGGACATAAAACTCGTTCTCGCCGGTCGCGTCGGAATTGTAGGCAATCCATTTCCCGTCCGGGGACCAGACCGCATCACGCTCATGCGCGTTCGAGGTCCGCGTCAGGTTACGCGGCGTCCCGTCTTTTCCCGGTATCGAAAACAAATCGCCGCGGGCAACCGCGATGACACGCTGGCCATCGGGAGCCGAGCTAACCGATTCGATATGCTTCGAGGCGTCGACCAACGCGGAGCGGCCCGACGCAAAATCTTCCTTGAGCTCGATCGGCACCACCTCCGATTTCCCGCTGGCCAGATCATAGCGCCAGATGTAGCCCGCCTGTTCGAACACGATCGCGTCCTTCCCGATCGACGGGAACTTGATGTCGAAATCCTTGAAGGTGGTGAGCTGCTTGGTGTCTTTGCCGGTGAGATCGGTCGAGAACAAGTTCATTCGGCCGTCGCGATCGGAGATGAAATAGATGCGGTTATCCGGCCCCCACATCGGGCAGATGTCTTGCGACGGATCGTTCGTCAGGTTCTGGACCTGGCCGGTCTTGAAATCGAAAATCCAGACGTCGTCGGCCATGCCGCCGCGATAATGTTTCCAGGTGCGGAACTCCCGGAAGACGCGGTTGTAAGCCATCTTCGAGTCGTCCGGCGAAAAGGAAGCGAACCCGCCGCGCGGCACCGGCAATTGCTGGGGCAGATCGCCATCGAGTCCGGCGGTGTAGAGCTCGCCGATGAAGGAATTGAAGGTGCGCATCCGCGAGCGGAAGACGACGAGCGGCTTGGTGTTTTCCCACGTCATCACGATGTTGTTCGGCCCCATCCGGTCCGAGATATCGTCGCGGCCCACCGTCGTTGTCGTCGTGATGCGCTTCGGCGCCCCGCCGTCCCCCGGCATGACGTAAACCTCGGTGTTGCCGTCATACTGCGAGGTGAACGCGAGCTGTTTTCCATCACCGGAGAAATGCGGGAAGGAAGTGTAGCCTGGCCCGCTGGTAAGACGGCGCGCGATTCCGCCTTCCTTGGCGACGGTGTAAAGCTGGCCCGCGTAGCAGAAGACGATTTGCTGGCCGTTGGTGGTGGGAAAACGCAGGAGCCTGGCCGTATTTGGGAGAGCTTGGGCTGAAGCCGAGCGGTCGATTACGAGCAGGAGCACGAGCGCGATTACCAGCCTCCGCAGGGCTAAGGCTTGGCAGGCGAGACGAAGAAGCGATGTTAGACGCATAAACAGGATATGAATGGCGATCAGGGCTGGCGTGAGGCCGTCAGCCTGACAACTGTGATTAGTTTAGTTGGTGCGAAGTCGCGGGGCAGCGCTACGCCGTTACACGACGGAACATAATCGCGGCCACGAGACCAACCAAGAAAAATCCTACGATCTGGATGAACATGTAGGACGCGGTGTAAACCGTCGGAAAACCCCACCAGTTCCAATACGAAACGTTCGTCGCGATCGCGGCAAGGATTCCGGCCGTGGTGACGAAACCGAGCCGCCCGCCGAACGTGACGATCCGGGTCTGCGCGAGGAGCCAGACCGCGAGCAACGCTTCACAAAGCTCAGTGACAAATTCGGTCGTCAAAAACCCGCCCATATTCATGGGACGTGAGCCGGCCGGATGGTAGAGGAAGAAACCGGACGGATTCTTCTCCAGCTTCGCTGGAAATGTTTTCATGGCTTCGCTCATCTGGGCGTGAGTCGCATCCGGCCCGAGCCCCATCGAGGGATAAGTGTACAATCCATCCTTGTCCTTCACGTTGGCTTTGAGCGCCGCGAGCAATGCTTCATCATCCATGGTGTTCTGGACGCCGGCTTCGCCCAGCGGCAACGCCATGTGGGCAACGGAAGTCCAGACAAACATGGCTACGGCGCCAAGAACGCCGGCGAGAAATATTTTGGTTGTGGTCATAAGTGCCTGCTAGTTAGGCCGATCATGAGCGGAAGCCACCGCCTGATGCAAGCCCCGCGCGACTGACTCAGCCGCGCGCACTCTGGATGGAGCTGATCCGGTAGCGCTCCATCAGTTGCTGGCGCAGTTCCATCGCGATCTCGGGGCGCAACCGGTTGAGCACTTTATCCCGGCGCACCGGGTCCATCGCGACCAGCTCGCGCAGGAATTTGTCGCGCGTTTTTTTCTTGTCGTAACGGGTCCAGGCCACGCCCACGGCCAGAAAAAGGCAGATTGCCCAAAGGACGATCGAAGTGAGGGAAATGACGGCGAGCATTTGCGTTCAATGTGCGAAGAACGGCGCGCCCTGACAAGCGATCAATGCGCCGCGACCCCTCATTTCGCGACACGTGATTCGATAAACCCGCGCGATTAATGGGTTATGAAGCATGGATTGATTCTGCTGGCGGTGGTTCTGGTCATCATTTGGGTGGTCGCACGCGTGGCTCTCGCGGTCACCTCGGTCGCACTCCATCTCCTGTGGGTGGCCGCGATCATTTTGGCAATCCTCTGGCTCGTGGGGCGGCTGAGGAATTAACGGACTCGAACGCGCCTGGGTTATTGCCGTGAATTTTTCGCGGCGAAAGCGGTCTAAATTTTACGGCGGGCGACACTCGCCGCCGCCGCGCGCTTCGAATCTCTTCTAGGGACGAATCAGCGGGCCTCTGATATGGAACACAAAATCTTCCTCGCCAAATACCGCGTCGCCGCGGATGAAATCGCGTTTGCCGCGGCCGAACCTTCCAGCGGCGTCAGCGCCGCGCTGGTAACCGAGCCCGTAACCAGCGCCGCCACTTACATTTATCGCGGCGTCGAGATAGAATCCGGCCAGGATGTCTCCGTGGAAGTAATTCCGGCCGCCGGATTCAAAGCCCCGCTGCGCGAACAACTCGAGGCGGAAGCCGAGTCAGCGAAAAAGATCAATCATATCAACATCCCCGCTCTCTACGATTTCGGGATCGAGGACGACCATCTCATTTATGTCACCCAGTATTTCGACGGCACCAGCGCCGAGGAATGGGTGAACGAACATGGCCCAATGCCGACCGGCGCTGTTTTGCGGATCGCGCTTCAAGTCATCGGCGCGATGGGCGCGGCCTCGTTCCATAAAATTTCGCATCACGCCATCAATCCGGCGAACCTGATCCTCGTTCCGGGCCAGACGCCGGAAGGCGATTGGCCGCTCGTGAAGGTCCTGCATTTCGTCGGCGTGGCGCCCACGTTCGCCAGCGCGGATACGGCGGTCGCCTCGTTCGACAAGTCGACGCACTACGCGAGCCCCGAGCAGTTACAGCATGGGTCCGTCGATTTCCGGTCGGAGATTTATTCGCTCGGTGCGACGATGTGGTTCCTGCTCACGGGCGCTCCACCGTTGATGGCGCCGAAGGGTCCGCTTGCCATGCAGCCGACGACGATCGGGCTCGCGGTCGACAAGTTGAACGGGATGCCGAAGAAAGTTCGTCGTCTGCTCGCGCAGATGCTGGCGGCCGATCCGGCCAGCCGGCCGCAAGATCCGCTTGCGCTTTATCGCCAGATTCAGGATTGCGTCGCGCAGGTCGACCGTCGGGAATCGATGGCGCGCCGGTTCGGCGTTCCTTTCCTGTCAGGATCGAACGTGGCCGATTTGCCGAGCCGTAAGCGTTTCCCCACGAAAATGGTCGCCCTCGCCGCCATCGTAGTCGCGCTCGTGGCCGTGACAGCGGTGATGTTGTCGAGTTATCTGCGGCACGAGCGCATTCGCCAGGCTGAGGAACCGATCGGCGTGCCCATCGGCGTCACAGATGCAGTTGCCTCGGCGCCCCCGGTCGTAGCGTCAGCGCCCGCGCAACCGGAACCGAGTGCGCAGACAAACACCGCGCAGGAAACGCAGGCACCGGCACCTGCGCCGGTTGAATCGACTCCAGTGACCGTCGCCAAAAACGAGCCAAGCGTCGCTCCCGTTCAACCCGAACCCACCGCGCCGCCGACCCAGGTTCAGAAGGAGGAGCAACCGAAGATCGCAGCTAACGAACCGAAAGTTGTGCAGCAAACGACCACCGCGCCGCAGCCGGAGGAATCAGTTCGGCCTGAAGTTCGCGAACCAGAACCAAGCCGCAAAACGGAAGTTGCCGCCGCGATTCCAACAGCGCGGCCTGTGTCGCCTGAAGTAAGGCGCGCCGAGCCCGCGCCGCCGGGCGAAGGACCTGAAGAGGTCGCACCGGCACCGACCGAAAAGAAAGTCGCGACGACAACGAAAGCCAGGAAAGAACGCGCCACGAAGCCGAAGCGCGAACGCGATCCGGAAGAGGTATCCACGCCGGAAACTCGCGAGGCAAGCGATGATGACGGCGCCTACGCGGCGCTGCCCCAGTTACCGAAGGGACGCACCCGCGCCCGTTTCATCGGCGTGACCGCCGATGGCAACTGGATGTTTTCGTTGCCCTCGAAAAAGATCGTGATCGTCCCGCCGCCGCCCGGCGGGTAGTGGCGCAGGCATCTCGCCCGTTCGCTTCTACTGTCATGTCGAGCGGAGTCGAGACATCTCTAAATCTCTCTTCTCTACGGCGTCGCCCTGATTGCAGTTAGAGATTCCTCGACTTCGCTCGGAATGACAAAGACAAACGCGTCGTTACCTGAGCAGAATCGCCGGAAGCGTGTTCACGCCGCCTGACGAGTCATCTTCGTTCACCGCCACCTTCGCAGGCGGCGCCGGAATAGGCTCCTTGCCTTTTGCCTTTAACGCGTCATTCAACGCCGGCAAATCCTTCGTCACCAGATTGTCGAAATCGCGGGTGACGTCGCCCAGCTCTTTTCGCAACGCATCGATCCGCGCGATCTGGTAATCCCCCGGCTTGCCTTCGTAGGTGATGATGGCGCCGTAAAGCTGATCCGTATGTTCGCGCAACCGTTCCTCGCCGGTGATCGCGCCGCCTTCCGTGGTCGCCACGATCTGCTTCCGGACACCGTCCAGTTTGCCGTCGAAATCGCCGAGGGTCTTCACCGCCTCATCGCCCTGGGGCATCGCGGCCTTGCTCTTCGCCAGCGCTCCGCGCAGAAACAGGATTCGATCCATGAGCGCACTCTCATCACCAAACAGCGCGTGCACTTTCATCGCCGCATCGTACTGCGCCTTGCGATCGGCTTCGTTGAATTTCACCCGGCGATCCAGGCCCACCTTCAGTTCCGTCTCGGAAACTTTCCCGTTCTTCGTCATGCGAACCTTGTAAGTCCCCGGCAACAGCCGCGGGCCCTGGAGACCGGCGCCCGCTAGCTGCACCGCCGGCGGAACCCGCGGCGGTTTCTCGCGCATGCTCCAGACCACGCGATTCAATCCCGGTCGTTTGCTCGCCGGCAACGTGTCCACCACGCGCCCGGTCGAATCGAGCACTTCCAATTTCAGCTTGCCGAAGAGATGACGCGACTTCTGGTAATAAGTGATCACCGCGGCGTCCGGCGGATTATCGCCAGTGAAGACCGCCGCGCCGCTCGCCCAGCCACCATTCGCCTCGATGCGTTGCTGCACCGGCCGCGCGGAAACGAACGTCGCTTCCTGGTTCAACACTTCCGGCTTCAGTGCGCGCCACGGCGAGATATCGTCGATGACCCAGATGCCGCGACCATGCGTGGCCAGCACCAGATCGTGATCGCGCGGATGCACCGCGAAATCGCGCACCGCCACTGCCGGGAACCGGCTTCCCTTGAATTGCGCCCACGTTTTCCCGCCATCGATCGACACGAACAGCCCAAATTCCGTCCCGACGAACACGAGGTCTTTCTGCACCAGGTCATCCTTCACCACGTGCGCGTAGCCGCGGACGCCTTTCGATTCTTGCGCCGTCAACAGCGGCGTCCAGGTTTTGCCGAAGTCGGTCGTGCGATAAACATACGGCGCCATGTCGCCGAAGGTGTGGCGATCGAACGCGGCGTATGCGGTGCCGGCGTCGAAGTTACTCGCCTGCACCCAGCTCACCCATGAGTTCTTCGGGAGGTTCGGCACGTTGGCGACGACGTTGGTCCAGTTCTTCGCGCCGTCTTTCGTGACCTGCACGTTGCCATCATCCGTCCCCACCCAGATCACGTTCTTGTCCTTCGGCGATTCGCTGATGGAATAAATCGTCGTGTGCATTTCCGCCGCGGAATTGTCCACCGTTACGCCGCCCGATTGTTCCTGCTTCTGTTTCTCGGGATCGTTCGTGCTCAGGTCCGGCGAGATCCGGTCCCACGTCTGTCCCTGGTTGCGCGAGCGGAAAAGAAATTGCGCGCCGATGTAGATCGTTCCCTTCTCAGTAGGCGAGAGCGCGATCGGGGTGTTCCAATTCCAGCGCAGCTTTTCCTTGTAGTTCGCCTTCGGCTGAATATCGCGGCGCTCGTGCGTGTAACGATTCACCCGGCCGATGTAGCCGCCCTGCGCTTCCGCGTAGAGGTAGTCCGGGTTCGAAGGATCGGCGAACATCCAGAAGCCGTCGCCGCCGTACATGTTTTCCCACTGCGAATTGGCGATGCCACCCGGGTATTGCGATTGGCCCACCCACGAGCTGTTGTCCTGCAACCCGCCGTAAACGCGGAACGGATCGGCGTCATCCACGCTGACGTGATAGAACTGCGAGATGGGCAGGTTCTCCGCTTTCCACCAGCGGCTGCCGCTGTTGTAGGAATAGTAAACGCCGCCGTCGTCGCCGGAGATCACCGTCTGCGGATTCGTCGGATCGATCCAGATCGCGTGGAGATCGCCGTGCGCGCCCTGGAATCCACCCACCACCGAAAAGCTCTTGCCGGCGTCCTCGCTCAGGATCAGCGGGCCGTCTGTCTTGAAAACGCGGTCCGGATTTTTCGGGTCGACGATCAGGTTCGCGAAGTAGAACGGGCGCCAAACCATCCAGTTGCTCTTGTCCCGTTTGTCCCAGGTCGCGCCGCCATCATCGGAAACGAAGAGCGCGCTGTCGGTCGATTCGACGAAGCAATAGACCCGCTTCGAATTCGATGGGGCGATCGTCACCGCGAGGCGTCCGAACGGCTTCTTCGGAAAACCTTTGTTGGCTTCCGGCGTGATTTCGGTCCAGGTCGCGCCGCCATCCGCCGAACGGAAAAGTCCGCTCGCCGACGGTTTGTCCGGGCCGTCGCCACCGGAACGGAACGTCCAGCCTTTCCGCCGGAAATCCCACATGCAGGCGAAGATCACGTTTGGATCGTTCGGATCCATCGCGATGCCGGAGGCGCCGGTGGAAAGATTCGCGCCCTTCAAAATGAGGTTCCAGTTTTGGCCGCCGTCCGTGGTTTTATAGAGGCCGCGATCGGCCGAGTCGCTCCAGAGCGCGCCCGGCACCGCCGCATAAACGGTGTCGCTGTTCGCGGGACTCACGATGATCTTCGCCACGCGTTCGGAAGTCGGAAGGCCGGTGTAGTTCCAGGTCTCGCCGCCATCGGTTGATTTGTAGATGCCGTTGCCGACCGAAACGCTGTTGCGCGTCCAGCTCTCGCCGGTGCCCACCCAAACATTCTTCGAGTTCTTCGGATCGAGCGCCACCGCGCCGATCGATTGCACCGGTTGCTCGTCGAAGACCGGTTTGTAACGCGTGCCGCTGTCTTCCGATTTCCAGACGCCGCCGCTGGCCGCGCCGACGAAAATCGTGAGCTTGCCATTCGGCTCGCGGACCGCATCGATCGCGGAAACGCGGCCGCTCATCGCGGCAGAGCCGATGTTGCGCGCGCCAAGGCCGGAGATTGTGGACGAATTAAATGGGGCTTGGTCCTGCTGCGCGAGGGCCGCGCCGGCAAAGCCTGTGGCGATAAGAAGAGAGAGTTTCAGGAAGCGCATGAGATTTATTTGGAAGCGGTCGTGGGAAATTTGAATATCGCGTCGTCAATCGGCGTATTCGCCTCGGCCTTGTCGAGGATGATCTTTTGTTTGTCGGTCGATCCTTTGGGCCCGCCTTCGAGCGAAAATGGGAAAAAGACGTTATTGATTTTTTCGTAGTCGCCCAGGTCGGTTTCGTTCTCGACCCGCGCCCCGTTCTCCATTCGCTGGGTGATAACTCGGATCTCGAGGAAATGGTCCGGGTCTAGATAAACGAAGTTGATGTCGCCGTTCTTGCGCACCACCCGCAGCTTGTGCGCGAGCGTGCCATCCACGTCCTCGGTCCCGAGATACTCGACCGTACTCCCTTTCGCTTTCCAGTCGATCAGCGGTCCGTCGATCTCCGAGTCTTCCACCAGCGCCTTCGCTTCATCCACCGACACTTTCTCCGGGTCTTTCCGGCCCCCGAACGGCGTGATCTTCCAGCCTTCCGTGCCGTCGTAGGCATCAATGCGCGTCATCCCCTGGAGCGATGTCTCTTCGCGAACCGCGCCCGGACGTTTCTTGATGAGCACGTAGCCGAGCTCGAGCCGGCCATCGTTCACTACCATTCTCCCCGAGAGCCGCAACGATTGCACCGCCGCCAGCGCCTGCGCGCCGCCTTTTGCTTCCGTGTTTTTCGCGACCAGCGTGTCCACGGTTTCTTTCAACGTGATCGGCTTCGGGTCTTGTGCATAGAGTCCGGCCGCAACGAACGAACCGGCCATGAGAACGACAATTCTTTTCATAGATATGGATTCCGGAAATCGCGGCGCACTTGTCGCCGCGAAACGCGACACCACGGCGGAGCGACCGTGGAATTTCGTTCCTTCTCTTTTAGAAGCTTGAACGCCTTCGCGCAACCTACTAATTCTGCTTCCCATGAACGGTCAGCCGCCACCACCGCCACCCGCACCGGTTCCTCCGATCCAGCCGGCGCCCGTCTATTATCCGCCGCCGCGCTCCGGCATGGGCTGTTTCGCCAAGGGCTGTCTCACCGTTTTCATTCTCGGATTTCTTTGTATCGCCGTCGTTGGCGTCGGTGGCTGGTATTTCTACAAGAAGACTTTCAACAATCTCACCTCGACCGCTTCCGCCGAGGTTCGCGCCGAACCGCCGACGCCTGCGCAGACAAAAGCGGCCGACGAATCCGCCACGCGGCTGGACGAAGCGATCGCGAGCAACAAGGAAACCACCATCGAATTCACCGGCCCGGAATTAAACTATCTCCTCTCCCGCCAATCCGATTTGAGCTGGCTCCGGGGCCGGAGCCGGATCGAAATCGCCGATTCCACCATGACCGTCGCCCTGAGCGCGCCGCTCAGCTCGTTGCCATGGCCCGGCCTGAAAGACCGCTGGTTTAACGGCACCCTGCGTTTCAGCATGACCTACGCGTCCGGCACCTTTCAGCTCGAGATCATTTCCGCCCAAGCCAACGGCAACGAATTCCCGAGTTCATTTCTTTCCGCCTTCAATTCCTCTTTCAACGACAGCATGAACGAGGAATTCCAGAAAGAGTTCCGAAACAACAATCGCGAAAACGAATTCTGGAACCACGTGAAGAGCATCTCGCTCCAGGGCGACAAACTCATCATCACAACGAAGCCCGAGTAACGGGACTTTCCGTTGTGGCAAGCGGTGTCATCCCGAGGCTGGCGCAGCGCGGCGAGGGACCTCTCAAGCGCTAAAACGCTACCGCTACAGATCGGACGTGCTCCGTCAGCGCGCGCCTGGCCTTTCGCGGAAGCGCATATTGCAACTGCGGGGTCCCGGGCGCGCTTCGCCAGCCTCGGGATCACACGCTTTTACATCGCACCGTTCATCTGGCGAAAAACTTCCGCCGCGATCTTGAAGGAACGCAGGCGTGAGGCGTGATCGTAAATTTGGCCAGTGGCGATGATCTCGTCGGCGTGAGTTTGGTCGAGTAATTCCTGGAACCGGCGGCGCACGGTTTCGGGGGAGCCCACGACGGAGTAGCGGGTGCGTTCATCGATCGCCGCTCGTTCGGCGGGAGTGCAAAGATCGTCGATGGAATCGACGGGCGGCGGAAGTTTGCCGGGACGGCCACGGACCATGCTCAGGAATTGCAGTTGGGCGGAAGTGAAAAGGCGGCGCGCTTCGGCGTCGGTGTCGGCGGCAAAAATGCCGGCGCCGATCATCACGTAAGGCTCGGAGAGCGCGGGCGATGGCTGGAAGTCGCGCCGGTAAAGATGGAGCGCGACTTCGAGATATTCCGGCGCGAAATGCGAAGCGAACGCGAAGGGCAGCCCGAGCTCGGCCGCAAGGCGCGCGCTGAAATCGCTCGAGCCCAGCAGATAGAGCGGCACGTTCAATCCCGTTCCTGGGATGGCCTGGACCGGCTGAGTGCCGGCGAAGTACGATTGCAGCTCGATAACGTCCTGCGGGAAAGTGTCGCCGCCGCTGCCGAGATTCCGGCGTAACGCGCGCGCCGTCCGTTGATCGCTTCCCGGCGCCCGGCCCAGGCCGAGATCGATCCGGCCCGGATAAAGCGATTCGAGCGTGCCGAATTGCTCGGCGATCACGAGCGGCGCGTGGTTCGGCAGCATGATCCCGCCGGCGCCGACCCGGATCGTTTTCGTTTTGCCGGCGACATGGCCGATGACGACCGAGGTCGCCGCGCTCGCGATGCCGGGAAGGTTGTGATGCTCCGCGAGCCAGTAGCGATGGTAGCCCCAGCGTTCCGCGTGTTGCGCGAGATCGGCCGTATTGCGAAAGGCGAGCGCGGCATCGGCGCCTTCGATGATTGGCGAGAGATCGAGGACAGAGAGGCGCGCCATGGCAAAATGTAATCGTTCACGGAGGATTTGTAGGGCGTTTCTGTGAAACGCCGGTCGGCAAAGGCGGCGTCTGACACAGACGCCCTACAATTCAGATTCGGAACACGGCGGTTTGTAAACCGCGGCTCCTTGGCGAGAGTCAAAACATGCATCCGACCAAGGGCTACGCAGCCAAATCCAAAACCTCGCCCCTCGCGCCATTCTCATTCGAACGCCGCGATCCGGGACCGACGGACGTCCAAATCGACATCCTGTTTTGCGGGGTCTGCCATTCCGATTTGCACACCGTTCGCGGCGAATGGGGCGGCACGACGTTTCCCTGCGTGCCCGGACACGAGATCGTTGGTCGCGTCGAGAAAGCGGGTCGCAAGGTGAAAAAGTTCCGCGACGGCGACCTCGCCGCGGTCGGATGCATGGTCGATTCCTGCCGGACCTGCGACAATTGCCGCGCTGATCTCGAGCAGTTCTGCGACAACCCCGGCCCGGTCTTCACCTACAACAGCAAAGACAAACACAGCGGCGGCGTCACTTACGGCGGTTACTCGAAGAGCATCGTCGTGGACCAGGATTTCGCGCTCCGCATTTCCGACAAGCTCGACCTCGCGGCGACGGCGCCGCTCTTGTGCGCCGGAATCACGACTTATTCGCCGTTGCGCCATTGGAAGATCGGCAAGGGACATAAGGTGGGCGTCGTCGGCCTCGGCGGGCTCGGGCACATGGGGGTAAAATTCGCGAACGCGTTCGGCGCCCACGTCGCGCTCTTCACCACGTCGCCGAATAAAGCAGCCGCGGCGAAGAAGCTCGGCGCGCACGAAGTTATCCTCTCGAAGAACGAAGATGAAATGGAAAAGCACGAGAAGAGTTTCGATTTCATCCTCGATACCGTCTCGGCGCCGCACGATCTCGACGCCTATCTTTCGCTGCTGAAACGCGACGGGACGCTCGTGCTCGTGGGAGCATCGCCCGATCCGCTCGCCGTGGACGCGTTCAGTCTCATCCATCGCCGGCGCAGCCTGGCGGGCTCGCTCATCGGCGGAATCGCGGAGACGCAGGAGATGCTCGATTATTGCGCCGAGCACGGGATTGTCTGCGACATCGAGAAAATTTCGATCGACCAGATCAACGAAGCTTACGAGCGGATGCTGAAGAGCGACGTGAAATACCGGTTCGTCATCGACCTGGCGACGTTGAACTAGAAATGTATTTCGTCGAGGCCGACACCACGAAGCGGTTTGTGGTCATTAGCGTTGCCGGACAAGTCGCCGCCGAAGAAGCGCGGGAGGCGGCCATGCGGGTCCGTGATCTTTTGGAGGATATCGCGCCGGGATTCGTTGCCCTGGCCGATTTTCGCTGGCTCGAATCGATGGAGGCCAGCGCGGCGCCGTTCATCGGCGAAATCATGGACGCCTTCGCGGCGAAAAAAGTGAGTGCCGTCGTACGGGTGATGCCCGATCCGCACAAGGATATCGGTCTGAATATTCTGTCGCAGTTTCACTACGGTCCGGAAATTACGATCAGAACTTTCGAGACACTGGCGGATGCCGTGCAAAGTTTGGCAGGGGCGTAACTAACCCCGAATCGAGCACGATCACGAGCAGGAGCACGATTACGATTGGGGACGCCGCGAAAGCAGTTGCGCGCGGCGCGACCTGATGGCCTGATAATTGATGCCGGAACGGCGAACCAAACTCGCTGCCATCGCCGCGTTCGTGGCGCTCTGCATTATCTGGAGCTCGACGTGGCTCGCGATCAAATTTGGGCTGCGCGATCTGCCGCCGATCTCGTTCGTTGCGCTTCGTTTTATCATCGCGGTCGTCGTTCTCCTGGCGATCTCGGTGGGACGCGTCCCATTGCTTCCGCGGAACCGCGGCGATTTCAAATTGCTGGCGTGGACCGGCGTGCTCATGTTCGCGATCAACTACGCCCTGCTCTTCTGGGCGGAGCTTTATGTTTCGTCGGGGTTGTCAGCGGTCTTGCAGGCAACGATTCCCATCTTCGGAATGGTGTTCGCGCATTACATCATCCCGAGCGAACCGCTTCGGGCGGCCCGGAGCGCAGGCGCGGTGCTGGCGATCGGTGGTGTCGCCGTCATCTGTTCCCGGCTGTTGGATTTCGGTGGGCTCCTCGCGTTCTGGGGCGGCGTGGCCATCGTCTTCGGCGCGGCCGGGGCGGCATTCTCGAACGTCCTGCTGAAAGCGCGCGCCATTCGCCTGGCGCCGGCGATGATTGCCGCCTGGCAAATGATCTTCGGCCTCGTGCCGCTGGTCGTGACCGGATTTCTCGTCGAGGGAAACCCGCTTCATTTTCATTGGACGGCGAGAGCAACGTTCTGCCTTTTCTATCTCGCCATTCCCGGATCGGCGTTCGCGTTCCTCCTGCTTTATTGGCTGATGCCGCGGATGTCGGTGACGAACCTGCAAACGATCTCGTTCATTACGCCGCCGGGCGCGGTGCTCTTCGGCTGGCTGTTGGGCGGTGAGAGTTTCAGCCTCTGGTCGCTCGTCGGCGGCGCGCTGATTCTCGCCGGCGTCTGGATGATCTTCCGGAAAGCGAAACCAGCCGAACTGGAGGAGTGCGAAACGGCATTGCCGCAAGGCTAGCCCTCCTGCTCATGATCCTGATCATGCTCCTAATCTTTTGTTAAGACGGCGCTGCTTGGAAGGATCAGGAGTAAGATCGGGATCATGAGCAGGAACGAAGAAGCCCACCGCGAGATCGAGAGAAAATTTCTCGTCCGGAAAATGCCGGACGGCCTAACGAGTTATCCGGCTTCAGACATCGCGCAGGGCTATCTCGTGAGCCTGGACGATGGACTCCAAGTCCGGCTCCGGAAATCAGACGAGCGATACCTGCTCACCTACAAGCGCGGGACGGGCAATGTGCGCGAGGAACGCGAAGTGGAACTGACCGCCGAACAGTTTGATGATCTTTGGCCGGCGACTGAAGGCAAGCGGTTGGTCAAGACCCGCTACGAAATCCCGTTCGGAGATCGTGTCGTCGAGATCGATGCTTACCATGACCGGCACGAGGGCCTCGTCGTGGCGGAAGTGGAATTCGATACGGAAGAGGCCGCGAAGGATTTCCAGCCGCCGGATTGGCTCGGCGATGATGTCACCGGCGATCCGCGCTACAGCAATCAACTGCTCGCATCGTAGCCACAGGTTTATTGCCGGCGCCCCCGCCATTTCCGCAACGTCTCCACGCCAGTCCAACAAAACGCGAGCCATGCTAGACCAACCGCCATGGCACCGACCACGTCGGTGAGATAATGCGCCCCGAGGTAAATGCGACTGAGCCCGATTAGCGCGACTGCGAGCGCAGCGATCCAGAAAGCCAGGACGCGCCATCGCCAGGTCTTGACCGACTGTGCCGCGAAAACAGCGAGCGTTCCGTAAAAGAGCGTGGAACCCATGGTGTGGCCGCTGGGAAAACCGTAGCTCGTCAGGGTGAGGAGCGGATTCTCCAGCACGGGCCGCTGCCGGTGGAAGAAATGTTTCAGCAAAATATTAAGAAGACTGCCACCGCCGACCGCCAGCGCCAGCATGAGCAATTGGTACCACCGCCGCTTGCGCACGATCAGGAAGATGGCGACGCAGGACGACGCCGCGGCCACGAATCCGACCGAACCGAAGAAGGTCACGACGCGCATGACCTGCGTGAGGAAAGGCGTCGCGCGCTCGTGGAACCAGGAAGCGACGCGTTCATCGAACAGGCGCGTCGCCGCGTTACGCGACATGTCTTCCGCGATATCACCGAACCACCAGCCCGCGGCGAGAATCACGAACAACCCGACCGTCAGGTGCAATCCCAGATAGCCTTCCGGCGAAAGGCGCGCCTGGAGGAAGCGTTTCCAGTGCGCGAAACGGCGAGGCGTTGGATCACTCATCTCTCGTCATCCCCGAATCCAGCCGCCCTCCGAGCGGTGGAAGCTTTCCGCGGACAGAACGTCGAACGCGCCCGAATCCCGCCGCCAGACGCGGCGCTCGATTGCGATGTCCGATTGTTCGATGCGAATGACATTGAACGAATTCGGCTGGCCGCGCCCGCGGGTCGAGGTGCTTGTGCCCGAGGAAACGATAATCGCGGAGTAGCCCGGCATCTGATAACGCTTCGCGGTCTGACTGGTATCGGCGATATGAAAATGTCCAGCGAGCAGGAGATCGACGCGGCATTCGGCGAGCGTCTTCATGGCCAGGCGCGAACGTCCCACCACGCGACCGGATGCGCCGGCCGGCAGGTCGAATGGATGATGCGTCACGACAATTTTCGTCCGGTCGGATGGAGTCGCCTCCAGCGTGGCGCGCAATCGTCGCAGTTGTCCGGCATTGATCCGGCCATCTTTCCACGTGAAAGCGCGCGCGGTGTTGACTCCCGCAACCACCATTTCCGAGTCGACGAACACCGGCTGGAGATCGGGCGTGATGTAACGTTTGTAGCGATCCAGCGACCGCGCGAACCGCGAGATAACGTTGTGCAGCGGCACGTCGTGATTGCCCGGGACGACGACCTGCGGGAACGGAATCGACGCGAGGAATTCTCGCGCGGCCATGAACTCCGCGGTCCGGGCGCGTTGCGTCAAATCGCCGGAAACCGCGACCAGGTCCGGCTTCACTTCGTCGATGAACCTGGCCAGCGGCGCGAGGATCGCCGGATCGACGCGACCGAAATGCAGATCGGAAAGATGAATCAGGGTGCGCATCAGGTGGCTGCTTTTTCTCGCGGCACGAGCACGTGCAAGGCGGCCGGCCGGATCCGGTATTGCAGTGGCGTTTCCATGCGCTCCACTTCGCCGTCGAGCGCGACCAGCAGGCGCGACTGTCTCGTCTCGATCTGCGCTTCCGTCACACAGAACGCGTCGAAATCTTTTTCCTGATCCACCCGCCCGAAGAGCGCGTGAAACGCCAGGCGGAAAAGTCCGAAACGGCCGGTGCGGTGACTAAGATACAAACCGAGTCTGCCGGCGTTGACGCAAGTGCGGGAACCGAGATTGAAACCGGCGATTTCGTATTCGTTGTTGCCGACGAAAAGGAACGCCGTCCGCCGAAAGATTTGCTGGCCTTCGAAGGTGATCCGCAAATCGAGAAACGGAAAGCGGCGCAACGCCTGGATTGTCGCCCAGAAAAAAGCCGGCCATTTCCCGCGAGCCAGGCGCTGCTGTTGCGCTTCCCGTCGCGAAACGATCTGCGGATAAATGCCGAGACTCGAGTTGTTGATGAAGATGCGGCCGTTCACTTCGCCCACGTCCACGGCGGCGATCTCGCCCTCCCCGATCGTCCGCACCGCCGCCTCCAGGTCGAGTGGGATTCCGAGATCCTTCGCGAAATGATTCAAGGTGCCGACCGGGAGCACACCCAGGACCTTGTCGGTTCCGGCTAAGGCCGCTGCTACCGCGTTGATTGTTCCGTCCCCGCCCGCGGCAATCACAATCTGTTCGCTGCTTTCCGCGGCCGCGCGCGCTACCGCTGCGATGTCTTGACCCTCGCTCGGTTGAACGATGCGCGGTTCTTCACCCTGCATTCGGAACAACTCGGCGATGCGCCCCTGCGGATCGTCCGCCCCGCCCGCGCTACGATTCATGACCACGATCATCGCAATGGAATCGTTTCCGCGCGCTTCGCTGATGCCAGTCCGCCTGGAGAAAAATGAAAAATTGAATCGTCCCGGGTTTTCCCGTTTATCTGAAGAGGCATGCACGAATATCACGATCTTCTTCGGCTGGTGCTTGAAAAGGGTGCGCCACGGGCAGACCGCACCGGCACGGGAACACTCAGCGTTTTCGGCGCGCAAGCCCGCTTTGATCTCCGAGAAAGATTTCCGCTGCTAACCACGAAGAAGCTCCATCTCAAATCGATCATCCACGAGCTGCTGTGGTTTCTCCGCGGCGACACCAACGTGCGCTCGCTCAATGAAAGAGGCGTGACGATTTGGGATGAATGGGCGGATGACAACGGCGAGCTCGGGCCCGTTTACGGGGCGCAATGGATTCGCTGGCGCGGTGCCGATGGCGCGGTCAGCAACCAGATCGATAGCGTCATCGCCGAGATAAAACGAAATCCGGAGAGCCGGCGTCTGATCGTGAATGCGTGGAACGTCGCGGAGATCGATGAGATGGCCTTGCCGCCCTGCCACGTGCTCTTTCAGTTTTACGTGCGCGACGGCGAGCTGAGCTGCCAGCTTTACCAACGAAGCGCCGATTTGTTCCTTGGCGTCCCGTTCAACATCGCGTCGTATGGACTCCTCACGATGATGGTGGCGCAGGTCTGCGATCTGAGGCCCGGCGAATTCATCCACACCTTCGGCGACCTGCACCTTTACCAGAACCATCTCGACCAGGCGCGCGAGCAATTGTCTCGCGAATTCCGGCCCCTGCCGCGGATGGAATTGAACGCCGCGGTAAAAAGCATTTACGATTTCCGCTTCGAGGATTTTGTCCTCCGCGACTACGACCCGCATCCCGCGATCAAAGCGCCGATCGCGGTTTAGATGCGCAGCTTGGCGTTTAGCGCCGTTGGCGCTGAACCGACGGGATCGCGGCTGATCAATTCGCGGCCGGCGTGCTGGTCGTGCTCGCGGTCGTAGGGCCGTGATTCAGGTCGACGAGGTCTTTCAGGATGTTGAGCGTCTCGTCCCGCTCGGGATCGATCGCCGGTTCCTTCGTTCCGTCGTCGTTTGTGCCGGCCGAGTCGGAATCGGAATCGGAATCCGTCGCGGCCTCGGGCGCAACCTTGTTTCCGCCCTTTTTGTTCGCGGCGAGTTTCCCGGGGAAAATGATCGGCTGAAGATTCGGCTTGTCGACGTTGTCGAGCGTGAGCCGAATCATCTGCATTTCTTCGTCATGCCGTGCGAGTCGTTCCTTGGAGCGACTCTCTTTGCGGATTTTGTCCTCATTCAACTCCCTCTTGCGGGTGTCCTCGTTTAACGAGATCCGATTTTCATCGAGCCGCTTGCGGAGGCGCTCCATGTCTTCCATCACATACTTGAACTCGGGGTTCGCCTGGACGCGCGCTTCCGAACGGCGTTTCAATTCGTCCACGAACAGGCCGCGGCTATCAGACCATTTCGTGTAACGCGCCTTGGGCACTTCGTCGTAGGGCAAACAATTCTTCAGGGCGCCCTCGCCGAATTCCGGCAGATCGCTCAACGTCGGCAAAACAATGTCCGATGCGACGCCGTGGAGCTGCGTCGAACCGCCCGCGACGCGATAAAATTTCTGGATGGTCAACTTCAGAGCGCCATCTTCCTGCGAACGGCTGCCGAGCAACGAAGTGAAGCGCCCGATCTCAAGGATCGTTTGCACCGTACCTTTGCCAAACGTGTTCTTGTCGCCAACGATCAGCGCGCGTCCGTAATCCTGGAGCGCCGCCGCAAAGATCTCGCTGGCCGAGGCGCTTTGCCGGCTGGTCAGCACAATCATCGGCCCAGTGTAAGCGATGCTCGGATCGGGGTCGCTCGAGACCACGATGTTGCCGTTCGAGCCTTTCGTCTGCACGATCGGTCCCGACTTCAAAAAGAGACCGGTCAGCGCGATCGCTTCTTCGAGCGAGCCGCCGCCGTTTCGGCGCAGATCGACGATCAGGCCGGCGATGTTTTCCTTCTTCAGTCGCTTGAGCAACGCGAGCACGTCCTTGGTGGTGCTCTTCTGGTGCCGATCCATGTCGGCGTAAAACGATGGCAACGTGATCCAGCCTAGCTTCACCGGCTCGCCGTTTTCGTTCTTCTTGATAATGATGTCGGCGCGCGCTTCCTGGTCTTTCAACTTAATCTCGTCGCGGACCAGATCGACCGTTTTGCGCTTGGACGGATCCGGTGAATCCGCGGGAATCACCAGCAGCCGGACCTTGGTTCCCTTTTTGCCGCGAATCTGCTCGACCACCTTGTCGAGACGCATATCGCGCACGTCGTTAAACTCGCCGTTCCCTTGGGCCACGGCCGAAATCCGGTCGCCGACTTTGAGGCGCCCGTCCGTTTGCGCCGGCCCGCCAGGCACCAGGCTCTCGATCTTCGCGTAACCGTCTTCCGTCCGGAGCATCGCGCCGATGCCGACTAGCGACAGACCCATGTTGATGCTGAAATTCTTCAGGTCCGCTTTGCTCAGGTATTCCGAGTGCGGGTCGTAAGCCTGGGCGAGCGCGTCGAGGAAAAGCTTCACCTGCTCGTCCTTGTCCTGCTCGTGAACGTTGCGGGCGAGGCGCTCGTAACGGCGCGCGATCAATTTCGGCCCTGGCTCGATCGGATGTTCGCTGAGGTGTTCCTGGAGCAACTCGCTCAGGATCCGTCCGCGCCAAACGTTGTCGGCATCCGCGTCGTCTTTCGGCCACGACGCTTTTTGCCGGCTCATCTCAATGGTCGCGTCGCTTTTGAAATCGACCTGCGGCTGATTGAGCTGTTCCTTGATCTTGGTAACGCGATCATCCACGCGCTTGGTGTAGAGATCGTAGATTTCGTAGGCCGGCTTCAGGTTTCCTAGAAGCACATCATCGTCCAGCGATGTGCCATATTTCGCCGTCAACATGTCGACGTCCTGCTGGGTGAAGAAGAGATGGCTGAAATCGAGCAGTTCGAGATAGGTCTTGAGGAACTTCTTTGAGACCTCGTCGTTGAGGGCCTGGTGAGTGTAATGGCCCTCCTCAAGGAGGCGGCCGACGGACGTGGTGACGTTCCCCGCGTCCGACTTCGCCAGGAGTGGCGCGGTCGTAAGCGCGGCGGCCATGACGACAGCGAGCGGGGCGAAAAGTGAGCGGAAAGGTAGCTTCATTCGGGAAAAGAGGTTTCGGAAAGTCGCAGAATCCCTGCAGAAGGCAAGAAAACCGCGGCGCGTAAGTTCATTCGTAGGAAGTGAGACAATCGGCTGGGCGGAACATTCAAACAACGAGCCGTTCGCCGCGCCCTTGCATGCAGCTTTCGTTCCGCTGTAGCGGGGATCGGTGGTTCCGGCGAATATTGCGGCAGGCCCCGTCTGGCCGGGGTCACCGACCCCGGCTACAGTTCGGGGCGATGCGATACAAGACTTTCTGCGGCGGGATTTTCGAGACGAATTGCTACCTGATCGAGGCGCCCGGGGGTCCGATCCTGTTCGACGCGCCGGACGGCGCGTGTGATTGGCTCGTGGCCGAGGGCATTACGCCAAAGCTGCTCCTGTTAACGCACGGTCATTTCGATCACGTCCCGGACGTGGCGAAGATCAAGAAGCGGTTCGGCTGCCAGGTGGGCTGCCATGCCGAAACCGTCCCGATGATTTCCGATCCGGAATTCTTTCGCAGCTTCGGGTTTCAACTGGAGATCGAGCCGGTCGAGCCCGATTTCCTGATCGAGGCCACGCCAGCGCGCGACTTCCTTGGCCTCGAGATGGAAGTCTTGGAAGTGCCGGGGCATTGTCCGGGCAGCCTCTGTTTCTGTTCGCAAAAAGAGAAGCTGTTGATCGGCGGCGATGTCCTGTTCGCGAGCGGCGTCGGACGATGGGACTTGCCCGGGGGCGACGGCGACCTGTTGTTTCGCGGGATCAAGGAGAAGCTCTATCCACTCGGCGACGACGTCACGGTCCTGCCGGGTCACGGACCCGCCACCACGATCGGCGCCGAGCGACGAACGAATCCGTTCGTGCGATAAAAGTTTGCGTGTCATCCCGAGGCTGGCGAAGCACGCCGAGGGGGCGGAAAGCTCCAAATGCC
>JBEEHR010000092.1:0-3871 GCA_041167505.1 Verrucomicrobiota bacterium | reverse complement strand
ATGCTGTCCGAACGGCGATTACAGTTGCTTCGATTGCAGGAAAGCGTCCTGTCCGGCAATGCCGTCGGGAAATAATGCTCCTGCCCGACGAGAAGCGTGCGATGTCCGCGCGTCGCCTCACACTTGCCGAGCCGTCGCGGATCATGATGGCCCTTTCTGGCGCGACGAAGTCGTGGAGTCTGTCTCCGTTGTGGCGGCACCGGTCTTGGAGACTATCCTCGCCACGGCCTCCTGAGCCTTTTCCATGGCCCGTGTTACGTCGGCCATCAGGTGTTTCAGATCGTTCTCGGCGTCTTCAACCTTCGGCGCCTGCGCGTTCATTTCCATCTCCCCATTCGTCGCCCTCCTCAGAGGAAGGGGCTCGCCCGCAGTATTCAGGGCCAAAGTGAATAGTCTCTAAAGACCTTGAGGCAAGAGCCGTTCTCGCAAAGGATCATCCGGGCAGCGCGGAGCAGCGATCATCTGTCCTTGCTCCATGCGCGACTGGAGGCAGTGACAGTCCTAATTGTCTTGGCATCCGACTGCACGGTGAGGCGCGAGTGATGGAACGGTTCCTAGTCCACTCTCGCTCCACGTCCCATGACGTGCTCCAGCATTTCGGCATGGCGTGGCACTATCAATCCCCCAAAGGCACCTTGATCGCGCAGAATGACCAGGACATCTGGACCTTCCAGGCGCGATTTCCGCATGACATCGCGCCGCAGACGATTGATGCCAGCGCAACGCTTCGTGACTTCGCCGGTCGTGAGTTCAATTACAAAATCTTGCTCACAAGTGCCTGGACGCCTCTTCAACTTTGGAGCCCAGGCCCGAAACGTTTCCATTAACTCACAATTCGATACCTGAGGCTTGTCGCTACGCAGAGGTGGTCGCGAAGACGGGATTGCCCGATTTTCGGCGTTGTCGTCGCCGAGGAAGACATAGGGACGATGGTCATCGGACTGGTCCCGATACTTCTGTGTTCCAACAGACCTTGGACTTTCGGCGCGTGCAGCGCCTTTTTCATCCTGTCTGTGCCGAAAATTAGTTTCTACAATAATGGTGATGAAGTCCGCCGACGCTGGGCCCGGTATCGACGATGGTTGAGCTACGGAGAAAAGGATGACCCGCCTCGTAGCTACCCTCCTGTTAACAGCCCCCGGCCTTAAGATTTCCGTTTCCTGGGACCGGCAGCGGCGGCGGGTGCCAGAGGCGTCTACGTCAGTGAGAGGTGGTAGGAGTTCGGGCCGAGCCGCTGTGGAAACGGCATCCGATTCATTGCGCGATTTACGCGTCGCCGAAATGGCACGCTTACTTGAAGACCAATCAAATCCGATGTATCGGCAGAGGTGGAAGTGAATAGGCATAAGGCTTATGAGTGATCTGAAATTTCAGTTGCGGTTGACACTAAGCGAAGAAGCGGCGTTAGTGGCACGGAACAATCCTGACGATGCGGCAATCTCTTCGCTGATAAATATACTGAACAGGCACGATGCTGTCTTGAAATGCCAGTTCGACGCGTTCGCAGGTTATGTCAGCGAGGCCGAGGCCAACGGGACCCAGAATTATCCTCTTTATGAATGGACGAAGAAGACCGTTGACGACCCGACAAAGAAGGCAAAATACACCAAGTCCTTTGCGCTTTATGTTGGGGACAAGGAAGTTTACGAGAAGGATAAAGCTGATGCGCTGGAGGCCGAACTGAAGCCTCTAGTCGGAGGTTCCATCGTCGAGAAAATGTTCAAATACGATTCCGACCCGGCTCACAACCCACAGCCACCGCGCCTCGGATAGATTATTCATAACCGGTCTGAACTCCGCGCCGGGTGCCATACTGCGCCCTCAAGCCGGAGCGGTGAAGGTCCCCGGGCTGTTTGGGGTTCCCCGCCATTCGATCGCGCGGTCTTTGCTCGCCTCGTACAAACCGCGCCGCACACCGTCGACATCGAAGTCCTTGGTGTAAACCGGCGTACCGGGCTGCTGCCGCCAGGACTCGTCTAGTCCGCCGGCGTCGACGCCATCAAAGCCCAATTCTTCCACGAGCTTCAGAACGACGGCCTTGGCTACGTCGTCATCGCCTGCAACCGGCAAGGCGATACGCCCGGGCGCGCCTGCAGACCGGCCCAATTCGAGAAGATGTCGGGCGTAAATGTTATTGAACGCTTTAATCACTGGCCGGCCAAGCTGCTGCTCGACCCACCGGCTCTCAGGGAGGCCCGCTTCGATCGCCTCGATGCGGCCGTCGCGCTGGCGTGGATAGTAGTTGCCGGTATCGACGATGACCACCCGGTTCGACGTATCGGCGAACAAACCGGCGGGGAGGTTGGGAACATTTTTTTGAGGAATGGTAACCACGATAAGATCCACCCCGCGAACGGCTTCTGGGACCGAGACGGCTGTCGCGCCGGTTTGGGCGGCCAAATCGGATAGCGTTTCGGGACCTCGCGAGTTTGCTACAGAAACCTTGTGTCCCAGTTCTGTAAGGCGACGCGCCAGCGTGCCGCCAATTTGGCCTGCGCCGATGATGCCAATCTTCATGTCTTCATCCTTCGGATGGATTCGGCCACCTCTTTCCTAATCGAGCTGTTCAACCGCGCGGTTTTGGCGTGAACGGCACGATCCTCGGCGATCGACGGCGACCGGCTATGGCTTCTAAATGAGCGGCATGCCGGCGGAAAGCAAGCCCGTGGATGCGCTCGGTGTTGCCTCCAGCGGCCGGGCCGCAGCCGCGGTATCGGATGCAAGCGCCCGTGTGCTATCGTTGAGCGATGCACATTCATCAGAGCCGGTAAAGGGGAGGATACGAATGGCACTGTGGCCCCGCGCGCTTCTGCTCTCTAGTTTGGTGATAGGCGTGAACGCTGGGGACCTTCCCGCGCAAGCCGATCCGATCCAGGTCTCCGGTGGACTTGTCTCCGGCGTGGCGGGCGGCGGCGTTCAAACCTACAAGGGCATTCCCTACGCGAAGCCTCCGGTCGGTGATCTGCGCTGGCGCGCACCGCAGTCTGTGGCGCCCTGGAGCGGCATACTGGTTGCGGACCATTTCAGCCCGATCTGCGTACAGCCCGACCCGCTCGGCGGCCATTCGTTCTTCACGCGGCTTTTCTTTAACCCGATCGAGCCGCGCAGCGAGGATTGCCTGTATCTCAACGTCTGGACCACGGCCCCAGCCGGCGACAAGCGGCCAGTGATGGTGTGGATTCCCGGCGGCGGGTTTGTCGGCGGCTCGGCTGCTGGCGAAATCTACGATGGCGCTGAGTTCGCCAAGAAAGGCGTCGTGCTGGTCTCGATCAACTATCGGGTGTGGAAGTTCGGTTTCCTGGCTTCACCAGATTTGTCGAAAGAATCGGACCATCACGTCTCAGGCAACTATGGCCTGCTCGATCAGATCGCGGCCCTGCAATGGGTGAAGCAGAACATCGCCGCTTTCGGCGGCGATCCAGGCAATGTCACCATCTTTGGCCAGTCCGCGGGATCGAGCAGCACAACATTTCTGATGGCGTCGCCACTGGCAAAGGGGCTTTTCCAGCGCGCGATCGGGGAAAGCGGCGGTGCATTTGCCGCACCAGTCGCGGGCTCACCGCTTGGTCGCACGTTGCAGACGCTTCCGGAGGCGGAAGCCTCTGGCACCAAGCTGATGGCGGCGCTCAAAGTGACCAGCCTCGCCGAGATGCGGCAGAAGACCCCATGGGAGATTCTCGCGATCCCGTCTTCCAACCGGTTCGAGTCGTCCGTGCCGATCAACGACGGCCATGTGATACCAGGTACGACGGACCAGATCTTTGCCGAACATCGGCAGAACGACGTGCCGCTGCTGCTTGGCTCGAATTCCGATGAGGGCTCAAACTTTCCGACCATGAAGACGCTGTCGTCGTTTCGCGACGATGCGCGC
>JBEEHR010000091.1:0-34371 GCA_041167505.1 Verrucomicrobiota bacterium | reverse complement strand
GAATTCACTTTGAATTCGACGACGTAACCGAAGAGCGCTTTCCCACCTTTTTTCTCAGGCAGGCTGCCAGGTTGCGGCGCCGCTGGCCACTCGATCTGGGCGCTGGGCGCGTCGACCAGGGTGTCGTTGAGCCATTGCGTGATGATCTCCTTGTAGTTCTTGGGGAATTCCCCATACACCCGGGGGTCGGCCACCACTTCGATCTCCGTTGGTTCCGCCGCGAACGAAGCCGGCACGGCGCAGGCCAGAAGCAGCAGAAACACGATCGTTCTCATTTCGCGCCGAGATTAGCGGCCGCGTTCCAAATGTCGAGCGCCGCGTACGTGGCCGCGCGGACTACGGCCGCTCGTCGATCGGCACGACCTTTTTGCCGACCGGTTCGCCGACATATTCGCTGAGCGGACGGTAGAGGCGGTTGTCCTCGAGTTGCTCGAGCACCTGCGCGCACCAGCCGGAGCAACGGGCGATCGCGAAAATCGGGGTGAACAAGTCGGTCGGGATGCCTAACGAGTAGTAAACCGTGGCCGAATAGAAATCGACGTTCGCGTTCAGGTTCTTCTTTTCCTTCATCAACTGCGCGATCCGCTCGGACATCTTGATCCATTTCGGCTCGCCCAGCTTCTCGCTCAGCTTCACCGCCATGGCACGCAAATGCGGCGCGCGCGGGTCGAGCGTCTTGTAGACCCGGTGACCGATCCCCATGATCTTCTTTTTCTCGGCGAGCTGTTTCTCGACGTAGGCGTCCACGTTTTCTTCGCTGCCGATCTCCTCCAGCATGTGAATCACGCCCTCGTTTGCGCCCCCGTGGAGCGGGCCTTTCAACGTCCCGATCGCCGCCGTGATCGCTGAGTAAAAATCCGAAAGGGTCGAGATCGTGACACGAGCGCTGAAGGTCGAAGCGTTCATCCCGTGGTCTGCGTGGAGAATGAACGCGACGTCGAGTGTGTCGCTGGCTTCCTTCGACTGTGGTTCGCCGCGCATGAGATACAGGAAATGCTCCGCTTCGGTGAGATCGTCCCGCACCGGCGGGAGCGATTTTCCATTTCGCGCGCGATGAAAATAAGCCGCGATCACGCCGATCTTCGCCGTGATCGAAATCGCCCGGCGGCGATTGAGTTCCGGCGTTTCCTCTTTCCCGATGTCCGGATCGTAAAGGCCCAGCATCGAGATCGCGGTCCGCATCACATCCATTGGGCCCGCGTCCTTGGGCGCGGATCTCAGGAAATCGACAACCGAGCCGGGCAGCTCACGCTGGCTGCGAAGCTCGCGGATAAACGCGTCGAGCTCCGTGCGATTCGGCAGCTTCCGATGCCAAAGCAAATAAATGACCTCCTTGTAGGTCACCTTGCCGACCAGCTCGTTGATATCGTAGCCGCAATAGATGAGCTGACCTTTGTCGCCGAGCACATCGCTCAAGCGGGTCCTGTTCGCGACAACGCCTTCGAGTCCGGGTGAAAATGTCATGCTTTCCCTTCCATACGCGAAATTAGCGTGTCCGCCATCGTTGCAGGCGTTTCGGCTACGGCGATGCCCGCGGCCTTAAGCGCTTCGATTTTTCCCGCGGCTGTTCCCTTCCCGCCGGAAACGATCGCGCCAGCGTGGCCCATGCGACGGCCCGGTGGCGCCGTGGCCCCCGCGATGAACGCCGCGACCGGCTTCTTGCAATTTGCCTTGATCCATTCCGCGGCTTCTTCCTCCGCCGAACCGCCGATCTCGCCGATCACGATCATCGAATCCGTGTCGGGATCGTCGTTGAAAAGTTTCACCGCATCGAGATGCGACATGCCATTGATCGGATCGCCGCCGATGCCGATGCACGTGGATTGACCGTAACCGCGCGAAGTTAATTGCCAGACCGCTTCGTAGGTCAACGTCCCCGATCGCGAGATCACGCCGACTTTCCCCGGCTTGTGAATGTATCCCGGCATGATGCCGATCTTGCACGCGCCCGGCGTGATGATGCCGGGGCAATTCGGGCCGATCAACCGGCTCTTTTTCCCGGCCATCTGCGCTTTCACTCGCATCATGTCCATCACCGGGATTCCTTCCGTGATGCAGATCACCAGCTCAACGCCGGCATCGACCGCCTCGAGAATTCCATCGGCCGCGCCGGCCGCCGGCACGAAAATCACGGAGACATTGCAGCCGGTTTGCTGCCGCGCTTCCCACACCGTGTCGAACACCGGCACCTTGCCGTCGAACATCTGACCGCCTTTTCCGGGCGTGACGCCGGCGACGACGTTCGTGCCGTACTCCATGCATTGCCGCGCGTGAAATCCGCCGGCACTGCCGGTGATTCCCTGAACGACGAGGCGGGTGTTTTTATCAACGAGGACAGCCATGGGATCAGCCGCTTTTGCGTTTGTGCACGACGAGCTTGTTCCCGTCGGGGTCGCGGAACTGTGCCATCCAGCACACCGGCGTTTCGGTTTTTTCCATATCGAAAGTGACGCCGCGTTCTTTCAGCTTGTTGATAGTCGCATCGATGTCGTCCACTTCGAACGCGACCGTCGTGCCGTCACGCGACGGTTTCCAATTCGGATGACAACCGACGCCAATGGTTGTCGCTCCCAATTCGTATTCGACCCAGGCGCCGCCCATGGCAGTCGTCGCCGGTTTTAATTCGAGTGTTTCCTGATAGAACTTCCGGGCGCGCTCAGCGTCCGAAACGGCAATGGCGATAAATGCGACTTCCTTGATCATGACTATTTCAACTTGTGGATGATGATTTTGTTGCCGTCGGGGTCCTGTACGACCGCCATGCGACAAACAGGACTGTCGATTCCCTCCGCCGCAAACGTCACCTTGGCCGCTTTCAAATCCTTAATGGCTGCTTCAAAGTCGTCCACCTCGATCGCGACGCTTGTCCCGTCCGGCGACGGCTTCCATTGATCGCCCACACTCCCGATCGCGAGCGTATCATCGCCGACCTCGTACTCGATCCAAACCCCTTCGCTAAAATTCGCTGAAGGTTTAAGCCCGAGCGCTCCCTCGTAAAAGGCACGCGCACGTTTGATGTCGGTAACCGGAATGCCGGTGAACGCGATGTTGGTAGCTTTCATTTGGGATTTGGGTTTTGGGATTTGGGATTTGCCGTCGCGGCCGCGACGGCCTTCTCTGCTGCGTCCGCCAGGTCATCGGCTGCGATCAGAGTGAGCCCGCTTTCTTTCAGTAGTTGCTTGCCCTTCTCGACGTTCGTTCCTTCGAGCCGGACAACGAGCGGAACACTCAGGCCCACGGCTCTGGCCGCGGCGATGATTCCCTGCGCGATCACGTCGCATTTCGCGATGCCACCGAAAATATTGACGAGGATCGCCTCGACGCGCTTGTCGCCCACAAGAATCTTGAACGCTTCCGTGACCTGTTCTTCAGTCGCGCTGCCGCCGACATCGAGGAAGTTGGCCGGGCTGCCGCCGTAGAACTTGATGATGTCCATCGTCGCCATGGCGAGGCCGGCGCCGTTCACCAAGCAGGCGATGTTGCCGTCGAGTCCGATGTAGTTGAGGTCGTGCTTCGACGCCTCCACCTCGCGCGGGTCCTCTTCACTGATGTCGCGCAGCGCCGCGACCTCCGGGTGCCGGTAAAGCGCGTTGTCGTCAAAGTTGAACTTCGCGTCCAGCGCCAGCACCTCGCCCTTGTCGGTCACGACGAGCGGATTCACTTCCACCATCGAGCAATCGAGTCCGACGAACGTGCGATACAAACCGTCGAACAATTGCGAGGCTGCCTTGATCTGCGACGACTCGAAGCCGAGCTGCTTCGCCAGCTTGCGCGCATGGTAAGGCTGGAGGCCGGCCAGCGGATGAACCGATTCGCGGATGATCTTCTCGGGCGTTTTTTCGGCGACCGTTTCAATCTCCACTCCGCCTTCCGTGCTCGCCACGATCAACGGCGCGGCCGTGG
This sequence comes from Verrucomicrobiota bacterium, assembly GCA_041167505.1. Classification (GTDB taxonomy): domain Bacteria; phylum Verrucomicrobiota; class Verrucomicrobiia; order Chthoniobacterales; family UBA10450; genus AV80. The sequence goes on along the minus strand of JBEEHR010000091.1, from coordinate 30,468 downwards.
CGCGATCGACCAGAATCGCGAAATAAATCTCGCGCGCGATGTTGACCGATTTCGCCACCAGCACGGTGTTCACGACTCGGCCGCCCGGGCCCGTCTGATGCGTAACCAGAGTTTGCCCAAGCATCTTCGCCGCGAGGTCGCGCACTTCCTCGGCCGACTTGCACAGATGAACGCCACCCTTGAAGCCGTTGGTGAAAGTTCCTTTCCCGCGCCCGCCCGCGTGGATCTGGGCTTTCACCACCAGCTCGCCGCCGCCCAGGTCTTTCGCCGCGCGTTCCGCCTCGGCCGGACTTCCCGCCGCTTTTCCGGGCGGCGTGGCGACCCCAAATTTTTGGAGCAACTCCTTGGCTTGGTACTCGTGAATATTCATCCGGCGATCAAACGATCACTAAGCCGTTGAACGCCGCGGGCGGCAATCGTTTTTCTTCGCGCTATCGGCTGGATGAGCGATCCGGCTGTTCAGGCTGAGCACTGGAAGCCGAAGACCAAATCTGCCTGCCCTTTGAATCGAACCAGGCCGCGACCACTGTTTTCTTCCCGAAGAGGTTCTCCGTCGAAGACGCTGGAGGGAACTCCCTTTTATATTCGATTCGGCCGGCCAGAAAATAGAAAGGCGCGCCCTCACCCTCCTGATAATCTTGAATCTCGTCCCACGCCGGCTCGATTATAACGCGCCCCGTTTTGTCGATCACACCGTCGCGCGCCCTGTTGTGAACGATGGCCAGCCCGGCTTTGTTGAACCAAAGGCTTATACGATCCCACTGCGGCTCGATCACGACATGTCCGGCGTGGTCAATCGCTCCCCGCTTTCCTGCCTGCTCTACCACGGCTACCCCCGCGGAGAACCCCCACGTTTGGTCCCATTGCGTTTCGAGCACTGTCCGCCCCGTTTTGTCGAGGTAGCTCCACTTGCCCGCTCGTTTCGCCGCAACGAGCCCTTCCATGAAGTCCTCCATTTCATCCCAGACCGGAGCAATGACCTCGCGTCCCGTTTTGTCGATAAGACCCCACTTGCCATTTCGCTTCACTCTGCCGAATCCATTCCTGAAATGCCAGGCGCTGTCCCACGTCGGCTTAACCAACAGGCGTCCGTTCGGGTCGACGAAGCCAAATTTCTTATTTAGCACGATCAGGCCCATTCCGTTGCCATAGCACTCGGCTCCGTCCCATTCCACCTTGGTGACTACCCGTCCGGTCTTGTCGATGTAGCCCCACTTTAGATTTTTCTGAACTGCTGCCAGCCCGTCGCGGAAACCCTGGTAGGGGATGTCATCTCCGGGAACGCTCGGGTCCGATGACGGATCGACCTCCGTCAGTGGGGCGAGGTCTTCGCCGCCTGGGAATTCCAACTCCCATTGTGGTTCGCTCACCACCCGACCTGTCGTGTCACAGAATCCCCATTTCCCATTTTGCTTAAATGGGAACAAGCCATCACCAGGATATCCCACCGCATCAAACTTCGGTTCAATGACCACTCGACCAGTTCGATCGATAAAGCCCCACTTTCCATTTCGTTTCACCCCGGCAAATCCTTCGTAAAAGCTCAACTCGCCCTTGTTCTCCCATTGGGGCTCGCTCAGAAAGCGGCCAGTCTTATCGATAAGTCCCCATTTTCCTTTTTGCTTCACTGGAGCTACCCCCTCATCGAAACCACCGTCGTAACGGGTGACGTCGTCCCATTGCGGTTTCATCACGACATGTCCGTCGGTATCGATAAAACCATGTTTTCCCGCGGGTACGATCCGTGCGCCATCCAATTCCCATCGCTCACCAATGCGAAGCAATGCCGGGCCGAAATCTTGGGCCGCTTTTGCAGGGCTGGCATCGGCCGCGCTGGTCTCCTGCGTTTCGGGGGCCGGCTCGTTCGCCGCGGGTTTACAGGAAACAATCCCCCACGACAAACCCGCCGTTATCAGAACTCCCGCAATCAAACTCCATCTTTGCGGAACGGACCTCCTCGAAAATCGAAAAATGAAAACATCGTGCGGCATGCCAAGCTCCCGTCCGTTCGTTCTATCTGTTTCGCGAGGAACTCACAACCCTTCCGGCTTCGCAATTCTGCCAGCAGTGGCTTGCAATGAAGAGATGGTGTCGCCAAGTTCGCGGCGATGGCGGTCCCTGAGATTAATCTGGAATCTGTCCTTAACGCGGCGCATCACGGCGGCTACCTTCGTGATTCCACAGTCGCGAATATTCTGCGTTTGCTCGGCCCGTCCGATTCTGCGCTCTACGCCGCGGCCATCTCGGAACTCGCGAGCGCCAATGAGTGGGCGGAGCTGAACGATCGGTTCTTCCGCACGCTCGCGTTCGGCACCGGCGGTTTGCGGGGGCGGACGATAGGCAAGGTCGTAACGAAGGCCGAGCGGGGAAATTCGCGCCCTGATCAGCCGCCGCAGTTTCCCTGCGTGGGGACGAACGCGATGAATTTTTACAACGTCAGTCGCGCCACCCAGGGACTCGTCGCCTATCTGCAGGAATGGCGGGCGCAGCAGCAGATCGAAGGGAAACCGAAACTCGTCATCGCCTGCGACACGCGGCATTACTCGAAACAATTCGCCGAGCTGGTCGCTAAAACCGCGGCCGAGAACGGTTGCGATGCAGCCGTCTTCGACGGGCCGAGGTCGACGCCGGAATTATCTTTCGCCGTTCGTTACCTGGGCGCGAGCGCGGGCATCGTCATCACCGCCAGCCACAATCCGCCGCATGACAACGGATTCAAAGCGTACTTCAACGACGGAGCTCAAGTCATCGAACCGCACGCCAGCGCTATCATCGCGAAGGTGAACGCGATCGCCGGTGAGAGTTACACGGCGAAGCCGGCGAGTGAACAAGGCGCAATGCAGATGCTCGGGCCTGAAGTGGACGAGGCCTACATGGAACGAGTGGAAACCCTGATCCTGAACAAAGAGCTGGTGCGATTGGCGAAAGACTTGCGCATCGTCTTCACGCCGCTGCACGGGACCGGGGGCGTGATCATCAAGCCGATGCTCGAACGTCTCGGGTTCAATTTCTCCGTGGTCAAGGAACAGGATCGCTTCGATGGAAATTTTCCGACGGTGGCGTCGCCCAATCCGGAGAACGCGGCCGCCCTTCAGCTTGGCGTGGAGCTAGCCGATAAAACGAAGGCCGACCTGGTGGTCGCGACCGATCCGGACTGCGATCGGGTGGGCGTCGCGGTGCGCGCGAGTGGAGACGAAATGAAATTGCTGACTGGTAACCAGATTGGGTCGCTCATGGCCTACTACCGGATCAAGACCCTTTTCGAGCGCGGAGTCTTGAATGCGCAAAATGCGCCCCGTGGCGTGATCATCAAGACGTTCGTCACGACCGATCTGCAAAAAGCCATCGCGGAGAAATATGGTTTGCGCTGCGTGGAGACGTTGACGGGCTTCAAGTACATCGGTGCGAAGCTGGCCAAGTATCAGCGCAGCATTCCCGAAGCGCTCGGCGAAAATTACGTCGTCTTACCAGAAGAGAAAACCCGCGAGCTTCGGCTGGCCCACTCGTCGCTCTACGTCTTTGGCGGCGAGGAAAGCTATGGTTACAGCGGCGGCGATTTCGTCCGGGACAAGGATGGCAATGGTTCCGCGATCATGTTCTGCGAAGTCGCGGCCTATGCGAAATCGCTGGGCCTTACCGTCCCCGCCCTACTCGACGAGATCTTTTCCGAGTTCGGTTACTTCGAGGAATACACGGGCTCGCTCACCTTCGAGGGAGCGGAAGGCGCGGAGACGATCAAGCGACTGCTCGCGTCCTACGTCGCCCGCTCGCCGGCCGAAATGCTCGGCACAAAGGTCACGCACGTGAAGAACTTCGAGACCGAAACTTTTCGCGACGTCGAAGGCGACGAGATCCCGAAGGAAAAAATGTTGATCTTCGAGTTGGAAGATCGGACGCGGATCGCGGTGCGCGGTTCGGGCACGGAACCGAAGATAAAGTACTACCTGTTTGCGCAGCAGCGACCTGACGGTTTGAAATTCGGCACCGAAGAGCTCGCCGCGATCAAAGCGAAAGTCGGCGCGCGATTGCAGGAGCTTTGGCAGTGGCTGCGGGATGACGCCAACAAGCGCGCGGCGGCATAAAGCCTCGACATCGAACCGAACCAAAGGAAAGTTTCCGCATGGGTCGTGATATCAAGCTCGATGGCGGTGAAATTACGATCCTGAAAAAGATCGGGCTTTCCGGGTCGCCGCTCTTCGGGAAACTGCTGGTCGATCGCATCGAAGAAATGGAGACAGGCGAATTCCTCGACACGCTCTCCGGATTGATAGACCAGAACTACGTCCTCTCGAACAAGGTGAATATTCGGCTGATGGAGGATGTCCAGAAGGCGTCCTTCCGGGTGAATCCGGCATTCTCGAAAGATTTGCAGGAGGCGGTGAACCCGAGCCGGAAGCGTGACCGCGAACGGGCCGAACGTCAGCGGCGCCGCTAAGACGAGTGGCGCGCTGGAACAAATTGCTGCGGCTTTGGCCCTGGCTTGCCGCCATCGCGACCGGTCTGCTCTGCGCTGGATGTTTCGCGCCGTTTAATTACGACTGGCTCTGTTGGATCGCGCTCACGCCGTTGCTGGCGGCGATTTGGTTTTCCGGTGGCGAATCGAAACGGCGCTGGCTCCGCGATCTGTTCCTCGGCTATCTGGCCGGTCTGGCCTTTTTCTGGGTGGTGTTTTCGTGGCTCTACACGGTCACGGTCCCGGGCATGATCCTCGTCGGCATCTACATGGCGTGCTACTTCGCGGCCTGGAGTTGGTTGTGCGGTTTGCTTCGACCCGGATTGCGAACGGTGCGCGAGAAACCGATCGAAGGAGTCGACGCGGTCTCGCGCCGCCTCAACGAAAAATATGCGGCCGAACATGGCTCGCTTCCGGAGATAATGACGACGAGCGGGTCTGAGATATCGCCGGACTCGCCAGCGCGCCGGTCACCCTGGCTCAGTTCGATAAATAATTTGCGGCTCGCGTTCCTTCTCGCGGCGGCGTGGGTCGCACACGAATATCTGCGCGGGATTGTCTTTTCAGGCTGGAGTTGGAACTCGATGGGCTCGGCGTTGCACTCCAAACTGGTCGTGATCCAGATCGCTGAGTTCACCGGCGTCGCCGGCCTGTCGTTCATGGTGGTCTTCACGAATGTCATCCTCCTGGCCACCGTGCGCCGGTTCATCCTCGAGACGCAGGTCAAACCAATGCGCCCGCATTTCGATTTTACCCTGACCATGGCCGGCATTGTCGGCGTGATGGGATTCGGGCTGCACGCGCTCAATGTTCGCCGCGAGTCCAAGCCGCTGAATGTCGCGCTCGTGCAACCGAACATCCCGCGCGAGGAAAAGTTCACCGTCGAATTTGCGAACAAGACCTTCGATCTGTTCACGCGTCTCAGTCGTCCTGCCGTGGAAGGAAATACGCCCGCCGATCTTCTCGTCTGGCCGGAAAGCTCCATGCCGGGTCCGGTTCTCAACGACGAGCTGAGTCACAAATTCGTCATGGATTTTTCCGCGTCCGCGAAAACCGATCTGCTTCTCGGCACGATCGATCTGGATGAAACGGGCGTTTACAACGCGGCGATGCTGGTCTCAGGCGCCGGCGCGCGCATCCAGGTTTATCGCAAAGTCCATCTCGTGCCGTTCGGCGAATATGTCCCGGGCCGCCACACCATTCCCCTGCTCGCCCGTATCGTCGGCGACCAGGTGCCCGCCGATTTCGCTTTCGGAAAAGAGCATACGGTTTTCAAACTGACGAACGACAAGGCGAGGGTCGCCCCGCTGATTTGCTTCGAAGACACAGTCGGCGATCTCACGCGCCAATTTGTTTTGGCGGGCGCGAACCTCCTCGTGAACGTCACGAACGACGGTTGGTTCCTCCGTTCGGCCGGGTCGCGGCAGCACGTGGCGAGCGCGGTTTTTCGCTGCATCGAGACCCGCCTGCCGATGGTGCGCGCGGCCAACACCGGCGTCACTTGTTTCATCAACGAATTCGGGAGCATCACGCAAATGCTCGTGGACGAAAAAGGCAACCCGTTCACGGAAGGCACGTTGACCGGGCAGGTCGCGATTGTCGCGAATCCGGAGCCGACGTTTTACGTGCAGCATGGGGAGCTGTTCGAGTACGCGTGCGTCGCGGTTTCGGTTCTCACTCTGGTGTTCCTCGCCGCGCGCTCCCTGTTGCGCCGAAAGTTGTAGCGCACACCTCACACATCGCTAATCGTCCTCAACCTGATGGCTACGAACCACGAGTTTGCGATTTACGTGCGCGGTCTGCGTAAGTCGTATGGTGATTTCGAGGCAGTCAAAGGAATCGATTTCGAAGTGCGGCCCGGGGAAGTCTTCGGCTTGCTCGGACCGAACGGGGCCGGCAAGACCACCACGGTCGAGATCCTCGAAGGGTTGCGGCCACGGACGGCAGGTGATGTGAAGGTCCTCGACTTCGATCCCGATCGGCAGAAGCAGCGGCTGAAGGACCGGATCGGCGTCTGCCTCCAGGCCACGAACCTTCCAGACAAGATCACCGTGCACGAGGCGCTCCAGCTTTTCGGCGCGTTTTACACTCGCAATATCGACGGAGACGCCTGCCTGAAGCGTTTGCAGCTTTGGGAAAAAAAGGACGCCGCCTACGCCACCCTTTCCGGCGGACAGAAACAGCGCCTCGCCATTGCGCTCGCCCTCATCAACGATCCGCAGCTTCTTTTTCTGGACGAACCGACCACCGGCCTCGACCCGCAAGTCCGCCTCGAGATTCGCGATTTGATCGAGGAGCTGAAGGCGGAGAAGCGGACGATCGTAATGACGACGCATTACATCGAGGAAGCGGAACGGTTGTGCGATCGCGTGGCGATCATTGATTCCGGCGTGATCATCGCCAGCGGTTCGCCGCGCGAATTGCAGGCGAAAAGCGCCAACCAGGCAGCGATCGATATCTCGCTGGCGCAACCCTGGCAAGGCGATCTGCCGACCTGGCCGCATGCCGTTCGCAGCACGCTAAGCGCGGACGGCCGGCAAATTAAGGTCCAATCAGAACACCCGGCGCGCACGTTGGTGGAAATGGTGAAGTGGGTCGACGCCCAACGTATCGATCTCGAAGACGTCCACCTCACGCGTCCGACGCTCGAGGACGTCTTCATTGAACTGACAGGAAAGAAACTCCGCGATTGAACTACCGCGAGCCAAAGTCACACGCCGACTCCTCGTTCCCAAGTTGCACTTGGGAACGCACCTTGGCCTTGGAAGCTTCGCTTCCTCCGACGCAGGCTGGCCAATCCGGCCACGGACGAAGCAGAGCTTCGAAGACAACTTCCGTTCCCAAGTGCAACTTGGGAACGAGGGCGCAGTGGGGAGGCAGCTCGACTATCGCATGAAAGCCTTCCTCGCTCTCGCTCGAATCGACCTGAAGCTCGCGTTGCGCAATCGCTCGGTTCTGTTCTTCAACTACTTCTTCCCGCTCATTTTCTTTTTCATGTTCGGCTTTCTAATGCATGCCGAACAGGGGTCGCGAATCATTCAGGTGGTCTCGATGGTTACGGCCATTGGTATTCTCGGAAATGGTCTGTTCGGCGCCGGGATGCGGGCCGTCCAGGACCGGGAAACTGACGTGCTCCGGCGTTACAAAGTTACGCCGATTACGCCCGTTCCCCTCCTTGCGGCCTCGATGGTAACGGGAGTCGTCCTTTATTTGCCGGGCCTGATTGTGATCCTGGTCCTGGCGAATCGTCTTTTTGGAATGGTGATCCCCCCGAATGTGGGATCCCTGTTCCTGTTCGCGATCATCGCCTGCGTCGCCTTCCGTTCCATGGGCCTGATCATCGCAGCCGTGGTGAATTCGTCGCAGGAGAGTCTCATCCTCATCCAGCCGATCTATATGGGGATGCTCTTTTTGAGCGGCGCCACCATTCCGCTGAGTGTTTTTCCCGAATGGCTTCAGAGCGTGACGCAATTCATTCCCGCGACTTACCTGATGATTGGGATCGCCGGAATTTTGCAGCAGGGCGAATCAGTGTTGCAGAACTGGCAGGCTGTCATCGCACTTATCGTCACGGCGCTGGTCGGGATGTTCATCGCCACGAAACTCTTCCGCTGGGAAAAAGAGGAGAAGCTGCGCAATTCCGCCAAGCTTTGGGTGCTGGCCGCGCTCGCTCCATTCCTCATCCTCGGCATTTACCAATCCTGGAGTAAACAGGATCTCGCCAAGGCCAGGATCCTCTCCCGCGACATGGAGCGTGGAAAAACATTACTGATCCAGAATGCCCGCGTTTTTGTCGGGGACGGAAAGGTAATCGAGTCCGCTTCAATCCTGATCAAGAACGGAAAGATCGCCGAAATTTACGAAGGCAACGCGCCGGAAGCGAAAACGTTGAAGGCGGACGTGTTCGAAGCTGCGGGCAAGACGGTGATGCCCGGGTTGATTGATGTGCACGTGCACTTGGGGGCGAGCGGCGGGTTCATCGAGGACTGGACGAAGTTCGACGAAAAGAAGGCGATCGAGCGGGAGATGCGGGCCTACCTTTTCTGCGGTGTGACTTCGGTGCGGAGCGCCGGCGACAAGGTCGATGACACGCTCAAGGTTCGAAAGCTGTTCGGCAGCGGCGAAAAACTTGGGACGGAATTGTTCCTGTGCGGCCCGCTCTTCACTGCGGAAGGCGGACACGGCACAGAGTACGGGAAGTTCCTGCCGGAGCCGATGCGGCCCGCGTTTCTCGCGCAGTTCGTCCGGACGCCGAAATCAACCGAGGAAGGGCGCCAGCAGGTGGATGAGTTGGCGGCCAAACGCGTCGATGCGATCAAGGGGGTTCTCGAGGCGGGCGCACCTGGTTATCCATTCAATCGAATGGATGTGACCATTCTTCGCGCGGTGACGGAAGAGGCGCACGCGAAGAATCTCCCGGTGGCGGTGCATACCGGGAATGCCCACGACGTGGACGATGCGGTCTCGCTTCCCGCGGACTCGATTGAGCACGGTTCTTTCGTGGACGAAATTTCCGACGCGACCATTGCCGAGATGAAAGCGAAAGGAATCGCTTACGACCCGACGCTGTCGGTCGTGGAAGGCCTGACGAGCTTCGCGCGGAGCGACATGAGCACCCTCAAGCGCTCTCTCGTTCAACAGGTCACCCAGAAGGAATTGCTTTCCGGGACGGAAAAGGCGGCGACTAATCCGGAGCTGGATGGGATGCGCGAAGGCTTGAAGCATTGGCCCATGTCGCTCGAAGTCGGCGGTAAGAATCTTTTGAAGGTCTGGCGAGCCGGGGTTCCTCTGGTCACGGGTTCTGACGCGGGGAACTTTCTCGTGCTCCACGGGCCGACGGTGCAACGCGAGGTCGAGCTTTGGGTTGCCGCCGGTATTCCGATCGAGGTCGCTCTTCAAGCCGCGACCTTGAACAGTGCGAAGCTCCTGAGAGCCGATTCGCGTATCGGAACGGTGGAGAAGGGCAAAGAGGCGACGCTTCTTATCGTGGACGGCAACCCGCTCCAGGATGTCCGGGCGCTGTCGTCGGTCTCGGCAGTGTTCATGAAGGGCGAGCGCGTTAATCGGACAGCTCTATTACAGGAGAAGTAAGGTATGAGTTTCACATCAACTGGTTGTGCGCGTTCTTACGCCAGACTGGGCATTGTTATTTCAGCCGTTTTCTGCGTGAATCTGGCGTTTGGCTACGGTCCGGTCGGCCACGAAATCGTCGGCGGGATCGCCGACCAGAAGCTGGCGCATACGCCGGCGGGCGAGAAGGTTGCCACCTTGCTGGATGGGATCACATTGGAGAAGGCGTCCACAATTCCGGATGAGATTCGCGGCTGGGACAAGAACGGCCCTGATGATCCGGCCGCAATTCATTATCCCGCCTACCCGCGAATCGATGCGCAATTGCGCGACTACTGGCACGCCAATCCGCCGACCAAAGACCTCAATTCTCCGACGCCGTCGCATCATTGGTTCCACTACACCGACGTCCCAATTGTCGGCGCCGAAAAGTACGGGGACGGAACGGTGGGCCGTTCGAAATGGGACATCGTCCACATGATCCCTTACTGCATTGCGGTCCTGAAAGGCAAGGAGCCGGAAGATAATGCGCGCAAGATCACGAAGCCGATCGCCGTGATTCTGCTGGCACATTTTGTGGGCGACATCCACCAGCCGCTCCACGTGGGCGCGGAGTTTTTCGACAAGGAAGGCCATCCCATCAATCCCGGCAAGGCGCCCGGCAGCCTCGAGGACCAGGGCGGGAACACCTTGACGTTGAACCTCACGAGTGGTGGGACCGAGCTGGCGCGCCACTCAAAATTCCACGGCTTTTGGGACAGCGAGACGGTGATGGCGAATTTGCCGCCCATGCCGGAGACGCTCTCGAAAGAGGAGAGGCACGCGAAGATCGAAGCCGCCAAGAAGGATTTGATCCAGGGATTCCTCGCGCAGGAGCCGAAGGACTGGCGGGTGGCCTCGAGCGTCGCCTTGAAGGATTACGCCGAAACCTGGGCGAATGAGGTCCTGCCTGTCGCGCGGGAAGCGCACCAGCGACTCCAGTACAAAGACATCGCCGCGAAAAGGATGGACGACGGCTCGGTCGTGGCCGCTGGGATCGCTGAGGAAAAGAAAACGGCCGACGGCGTTTCCTATTACGATTGGTCCGGTCGCGTCGTCCGCGCCGAATTGCACGAGGCCGGCTGGCGTTTAGCGGACCTTCTCGAACAGGCGTTGCGGTAAAGCAAAACGGCGATCCCAGCTCTCGCCGAATCGCCGCTTCGAAATCCTGTTGTTAGACGGTTACGCCTTCGCGTCCTTCTTCTCGTGCATCTTGTTGCACTCGGTCTTCAAGGTCGCCATCTGCTCCTTCGAAAGGACGCCTTCCGCCGATTTCATGAATGCCTCCATGCTCTCCTTGGTGCAGCCGCCGTCCTTGTTACACTTCGCGACGAGCGCATCCATCTTCGTCTTTTGCTCGGCCGAGAGATTGAGTTTCGCGTAGGTCTGCGTGCAATCCATCTTGTTGCTCGCATGGGTCGCGCAACAACCGCCGTCCTTCTCCTTGTCGCCGGCATACGCCGAAGTCACGGCCAAAGCCGCCGCCGCCATCAAAGCCACTGTAAGTTTCGTCATGTGCCAAGTTAAGACACAGCACTCTTCTTGTCGTTCAGATTTTGACTTGGATCAGTTCCTAACCGCTTTTCGTCCGAACCTTTTTCTCGACTAACTGGGCGGATTGTGAAGGATCGCGAGCGTGAAAAAGCAAATCTCTGTGGCGGCGCTCATCATGAGCGGATGTGTAATGATGGTATTCGCGGCGACGACGGCCGATCCTTGCACCGAAAAACATAAGGCTTGCACCGACTCGTGCGCTATCAGCCAGTCACAATCTCTACGCCGCGGGGTCGACCGCCTGGACGCCGAAAATGCCTACAAGCAGTGCGTGAAAAGCTGCGATAAGGCCAAGGCCGATTGTGACCCCAAAGCAAAGAAACCGTAAGTAATTGTTCCGTTGTCCTGCTTAGGGTCGGCTCCAGATGTCGACTTTATGCGGCGCTGAAGGTAAGCGTCCTGTCATCCCTGTCGACCGCGACGCGTTGTCCTTCGCGGATTTTTCCTTCGAGAATCTCCATGCTCAGCGGATCCAGGATGTATTTCTGGATGGCGCGTTTTAGCGGCCGTGCCCCATAGACCGGATCGTAACCCTGGCTCGCGACGAACGCTTTCGCCGCGTCCGAAAGTTCCAGCGTGATCTTCTGGCTTTCCAACCGGCGCACCAGCCGCTTGAGCTGGATCTCGACGATCTTCTTCAGCTCTTCCTCCGTCAGGCGGTCGAAGATAATGATATCGTCGATCCGGTTCAGGAATTCCGGCCGGAAATGTTGCCGCAGCGCATCCATGACCAGCCGCTCGCGCGCGGCCGGCGACGATTCTTCCATTATGAATTGCGAGCCGATGTTCGACGTCATGATGAGCACGGTGTTTTTGAAATCGACCGTCCTCCCCTGCCCGTCCGTGATCCGGCCGTCATCGAGCACTTGCAGTAAGACGTTGAAAACATCCTGGTGCGCCTTCTCGATCTCGTCGAAGAGCACCACGGAGTAGGGCTTGCGCCGGACGGCTTCGCTGAGCTGGCCGCCTTCCTCATAACCGACGTAGCCCGGAGGCGCGCCGATTAAGCGCGAGACCGTGTGCTTCTCCATGTATTCGCTCATGTCGATCCGGATCATGGCTTGCTCGTCGTCAAACAAGAACTCGGCCAGCGCGCGCGACAGCTCCGTTTTCCCTACCCCGGTAGGCCCGAGAAAAATGAAGGAGCCGATCGGCCGGTTCTCATCCTGCAAACCGGCGCGCGATCGACGAATCGCATTCGCCACCGCCTTGATCGCCGTGTCCTGGCCGATGACGCGTTGATGCAGATGTTCCTCGAGCCGGATGAGTTTCTCGCGTTCCCCTTCCTGTAACCGCGAGACCGGAATATGCGTCCAACTGGAGACAACTTCTGCGATGTCTTCCTCGGTCACTTCTTCGCGCAGCAACTTATTGCCACCGACGGCGATCTTCTCCTCGATTTCGCGCAATTTTTTCTCGCGATCGGGAATCCGGCCGTATTGAAGTTCGCTGGCTTTTCCCAACTCGCCCCGGCGTTGCGCCCGTTCCAGCTCAGTCCGCGCCTGATCGAGCTCTTCCTTGATCTTGCGCTGCTCGTCGATCACCGCCTTCTCCTTCTGCCACTCGGCCTTGAGCGCGGACGACTTCTCCTTCAATTCCGCCAGTTCTCTCTCGAGTTTTTTCAGCCGGTCCTTGCTGGCCGCGTCCTTTTCTTTCTTCAGCGCCTGTCGTTCCATTTCGCGCTGCATCACCTCGCGCTCGATCACGTCGATCTCTGTCGGCATCGAATCGAGCTCGATCTTCAGGCGCGACGCGGCTTCATCCATCAGATCGACCGCCTTGTCCGGCAGAAATCGGTCGCTGATGTAGCGGTGCGATAACACCGCCGCCGCCACGAGCGCTGCATCCTGAATCCGGACGCCGTGGTGCACTTCGTAGCGCTCCTTCAGCCCGCGCAAAATCGCGATCGTGTCCTCGACGCTCGGCTCATCCACCATCACCGGCTGGAACCGCCGTTCCAGGGCCGCGTCCTTCTCGATGTATTTGCGATATTCATCGAGAGTAGTCGCCCCGATCGTGCGCAATTCGCCGCGGGCCAGTTGCGGCTTCAACAAGTTCGACGCATCGACCGACCCTTCCGCCGCGCCCGCGCCGACGATCGTGTGCAGCTCGTCGATGAACAAAATGATCTCGCCCTGCGAATCCGTGACCTCCTTGAGGAAAGCTTTCAACCGGTCTTCGAATTCACCCCTGAACTTTGCGCCCGCCACCATCGATCCGATATCCATCGCGATGAGCTTTTTCCGCTTTAACGATTCCGGCACGTCGCCGCTGATGATGCGCCGCGCCAGCCCTTCCACGATCGCCGTCTTCCCCACGCCCGGCTCGCCGATCAACACCGGATTGTTTTTCGTCCGCCGCGAAAGCACTTGCATCACGCGTCGGATTTCATTGTCGCGTCCGATGACGGGATCGATCTTCCCGCGCCGCGCCAATTCGGTCAGGTCGCGCCCATACTTTTCCAGGGTCTGATATTTCCCTTCCGGATTCTGGTCCGTCACCCGCTGCGATCCGCGTACCTGTTGCAACGCCTGCATCAGCTTGTCGCGCGTAACGCCGACTTCTTTCAGCAATTTCGCCGCGGAACCTTTCCCATCCGCGAGCGCCAGGAGATAATGTTCGGCGCTAAGGAACTCATCCTTCAGCTTCGCCATTTCCTTTTCCGCCGCGTCGATCGTCGCCCGCAATTCGTTCCCGATCCGCTGATCGACATTGCCGCCCTGAATCTTCGGCCGCCGCTCCAGCTCCTGTGTCAGCCGTCCTCGCAAATCCGGAATCGCCACGCCCATCTTCTCCAGTAACGGCCGCGTCACCCCATCGGTCTGGTCGAGCAACGCCATTAGAAAATGCTCGTTGGAGATTTCCTGCTGGCTGAATTGCGACGCGACCTCCTGCGCTGCCTGGAGCGCCTCCTGCATCTTCTGGGTGAATTTTTCAGGCCGCATGTGTTACACCTAAGCCTCGCGCTCGTTTCGGCAACCGCGCTTGTCGAGGAAAACGACGTTGACACATCCCCCAGCGCTTCCCACCAGCACTTTGGCTCCTGAGTTCACCTTCCGGGCCTGTTCACTTTCCCCTTCGCGGGAATTATCGGCGTCATGTTGCTTTCGCGTCTTTTGAGGCTCACGGAGTCAGGCGAGGCGCCAATCTAGCGGGATTAATATGGACGTCTCGGCTGCAGGGCGCGTTCCAAAAAACTTCCTGGGCTTGCGGGCCAGTTGTCGTGCCAGTGTGCGAACGTCAAAGGGAAAACGGCCCGGACCAGAGTTCCGGGCTTAAATCGCCAATTGATGAGAGCCTTCAAAGCGGAGATGTCGAGTTCCGGGTGGCCGGTGCTCTTGAAGATGCGGAGACCTGTCGTTTCACCAGTCGTAGGGTCTATGCGAAGATCAAAGACCCCAGTGCCCGTGAATTTGATTAACCTATCGTCGTTGCGGTATGAAGGTATGGACGCCCTGGTCGTGAACTGAAGAAACTCCCGCGCCGAGATCTTTTCGCCCTGGCCGCTAGAGCCCTTCTTCCACACGATTGCGCCGGGCCGACGGGCGGCGGTGGCGTGCGCTGCCATTACGATCCACGCGCTTAGCACTATCGCGACGATTGCGCGCTGAGGGAAAATCACCCGACCTGTCTATCGATTGCCATTCATTTTGTCAAAACGTTGGTAGCGAATGCCAGCCGACTTCGCATCGAAGTGCACGTCAACTAATTGCGGGAGGAACGCTCTCCGCGTATGAGTCTGTCCGATGGACCCCGGGGAGAAAAATTTTTGGCAGCGTACGATTGCGCTGATGCGGGAGGGACCGTTTCGGCGTTACATCATCGGCTCGGCGATCTCGGACACCGGGACGTGGATGCAGGTCATGGCCCAGGGATGGGTGATGAGCTCACTGACGAACCGCGGATTCCTGCTCGGGCTCGCTGCCGCGGCCGCGGGGGTCCCGACGATTCTGCTGGCGATGAAGGGCGGCGAAGCGGCGGATCGTTACGACAAACGGAAGATTTTGATCTGGACCCAAGTCGTCCAGATCGTCCTCGCGCTCGTTCTTGGGTTTCTCGTGTTCACCGGACAGATCCAAATCTGGCACATCATCGTCCTGGCGTTTTGCCTCGGAACCTGCATCGCGTTCGAGATGCCCGCGATTAACGCTCTGGTTCCAGAAATTGTCCGGCGAGAGCAGATCGCAACTGCGATCGCGCTTGATCGCTCGGTCTTTCATGGCTCGCGTCTGGTTGGTCCGTCGCTGGCTGGTCTATTCGTTGGATGGTGGGGCGCGGCTTCCGCGTTCTTTTGTAACGCAGCTACTTTTCCTGCCATGATTATCGCGCTGGCTTCGTTGCCCGCGCGCACGATCGGGACGGCGGAGGAAGAAGAGCAGCGGAAAACCGGTTTCAAGGAAGGCCTGCTCTACGTGCGCAATGATCGCACGATCCTCTGCATGATTGCGCTGATTGCCGCCAGCACGATTTTCATTTTCCCATTCCTGTCCGTCATGCTGCCGCTGTATGTGCGCAACGTTCTCCAGATGGGTCCCGGTCCCATGGGCTATCTCATGGCGGTCTCCGGCAGTGGATCGGTTCTCGGCGCGCTGGGATTGCTGAGTGTCCCTCGCCATCTGCGATTTCGTTTCATGACCGGCGCGGTGATCGTGGCGGGCTTGGCGCTTTGTTCAATGGCGCGCTCGGACGGTTTTGTTTTCAGTGCAATTTCAATGGGGGTCCTGGCCATCGGCCTTTCGGCGAATTTCGGACTGGCCAGCACGATCGTGCAGGAGCGCGCGCCTGCCCCATTGCGCGGACGGATCTCCGCCATTTTTGGTTTGAGCTTCTTCGGCCTCACGCCGGTGGGCAGTCTCCTCACTCCGGCTTTCGCGGACCTGGTTGGTTTACGGGTCGCTCTTGTTTTCGGCGGGATCATCTACGCAACGCTGGCTGTCCTCATCCTCGGCGCAGCGGGGCGTGCGGGTTGCGAGAAAACCCCCGCTCTGGTCAAGCCGGAGGCGCAGCCCGCGCCCGTCGTTTAGGTTTTCTCAATGATTTCCTTTTCCACCTGCTGGAATTCCGGCCGCCACACCGCGGGCGACGAGATGCTGCGCGAGATCAAGGACCTCGGATTCAACCGCGTCGAACTTGGTCACGGCATCCGCATCTCGCTCATGCCGGGAATCCAGAAGATGTTCGAGGCCGGCGAAGTCGAGTTCACGAGCCTTCATAACTTCTGTCCGTTGCCCGTGGAGATCATGCAGGCGTCGCCCGATTGCTACCAAATCTCGGCCGCCTATTCGAAGGAACGCGACCGCGCCATTCGCCAGACTTTCCAGACAATCGATTTCGCGCAGCGCCTCGGTGCGCCGTTCGTGGTGCTGCATTGCGGCGAAGTCGCGATGAATCCGATCACGGACGAGTTGCTCGCGCTGGCCAAGAAAGGCGAGATGCTTTCCCGCGAATACGTCCGCCTCAAAGTGAAGGCGGTGCAGACGCGCGAAGCCGCCGCCCCACCGTATCTCGAACGGGTGAAAGATTCGCTGAAGCGCATCGCGGAATACGCGGCGAAGAAGAACATCCGGCTCGGCGTGGAAGGCCGCCGCGGTTACGAAGAAATCCCGAGCGAACGGGAATTGCCCGCGCTCCTCGATGAAATGGATTCACCGCAGCTCGGTTACTGGCACGATATGGGGCACCTCCAGATCAAGGAGAACCTTGGCTTCGTGAACCACGCCGAATGGCTCCGCCAGATCGGACCGCGCGCGTTCGGCTGCCATCTCCAGGATTGCAAATGGCCAGGCCAGGATCACCAGGCGCCGTTCACCGGCATGGTGGATTTAGAGAAACTTGTTCCGCTCCTTCCGGCGAACTGCTTATTTGTCTGGGAAATGAGTCCACGCCGAACTGTCGACGAAATCCGATTATCCGTTCACCGGTGGAAAGAACGGTTCGGCGAATGAAAAAAATTCTCCTAACGGTTCTTCAACTGCTCGTCACGAGCGCGCTTCTCTATTGGGTCTTTCACGACCCGAAAGTGCGCGAGGGCATGGCCGTGGCGATCCGCGACGCGGACTACCGCTGGATCGGCGCCGCCATTCTCATGTACGTCGTGGTGGAATTCGCGGCCATCGTCCGCTGGCAAATTCTTCTCAAGGTCCAGGGCATCAACCTGAGCAACGGCCGCATCGCCGCTCTTTTCTTTATCGGCATGTTCTATAACCAGTTCCTGCCTGGCGGCACCGGTGGAGATATCGTGAAGACCTACCTTCTCTGGAAAGAAACGCCGACGAAGAAACCAGGCGCGCTCCTCGCCGTCCTGTTCGATCGGATGATCGGTTTGATCGCGCTGATCCTCATCACCGGCGTGCTCATTTTCCTGCGCTATCGCTGGTTGACCAGCACGCCGGCCACCTCGCCCTACGTCTGGCTGGTGCTCGTCATCTTTGGTTCGTCCGTTCTTTTCGTCGTGACGAGTTTCGTCGTGAGTGGCTTCAACCTTTTCCACAAACTGCCCCATCGTTTTCCCGGGCGGGAAAAGATGCTGGAGATTTCCGCCGCCTATCATCTTTACGCGCGTCATTGGCGGGCGACGTCGGGCGCGTTCGGAGCGTCGCTCGTCTGTCATCTCGGGACGTTTGCGACATTTCTTTGCGTAGCCTACGCCTTTCGCGCCAACATCGCGCCGGTGGATTTCTTCGCCATCATGCCAGTCGAGCGCACGATTTCATCGCTCCCGATCAGCTTCGCCGGCGTGGGAACCCGCGAATACATTCTTCAAATCATGTTGTCGAATCTGTGCGCCGTGCCCGCCGGCGCGGCCGCCGACTATTGGTTCGCCACGGCCAGGCTGATTGGTCTGACCGGCTTCACTGTCATCCTGCTCTGCTGTTTGCCGGGCGGCATCGTCTATTTCTTTTACCGGCCGAGCGGCGCGACAGGACATGTAAAGATGCGCGACATGCAAAAAGAATTCGCCACGCTCGAGCATGAAATCAGCGAACAGGAAGAGTAAATCCCGTTCACGCCCGAAACGCCCGTTCGTTGCGGTCACATTCGCGATGACGGTGGACGGCAAGATCACCACGAAGAATTTCTCGCCGGTCGATTTCACTTCGCGCGAAGACAAGGCGCATTTGTTTCGACAGCGCGCGTTGGGGGACGCGGTGCTGATCGGTCACAGCACCCTGAAGCAGGACAACGTCCGCCTCGGATTGCCCGACCCGAAGATGCGCGAGGAAAGAGTGGCTCGTGGCCAGACTCCCTATCCGTTGCGGGTGATCGTTTCGAACGAAGGCCGGATCGACGCTTCGCTGAAACTTTTCCAGACCGATATCTCTCCGATCGTGATCTTCTCCACGACCCGAATGCCGGCGCGTTATCAAAAGGCATTGCGCACAAAAGCGACGCTGCACCTGAGCGCTGCCCGCTCGGTCGATCTCGCCTGGATGCTGCAACAACTGCGGCGTGATTACGGAGTCCGCACTGTCGCCTGCGAGGGCGGCGCCACCCTTTTCCGCGCCTTGCTCGAACTGGATTTGGTGGATCAGCTCAACCTCACCATCGCGCCCTATCTCTTCGGCGGCGCGAATGCGCCGACATTGACCGGCCTGAGCAAGGATTTTTTTCCGCAAAGTGTTCGATGTTCGCTCACGGAAATGCGAACGATGGGCGAAGAATGCTTCCTGACCTACCGCATCAAACATCGGCGGCTATAACGCCTCGAGGCTTACCGCCAAGCATCGCCGCAGGTGAAGCCTCAAGGAGCGACGATTTGTAATCGCCGGGCGATTGTCCTCGATCGCCTCTTGGGTGGCGCGGTCCAGAGATGATCGCCGTACCGCTCGTGGGCGATTAAAAAATCGCCCCTCCTTGAAGCTTGGCGACGTTCAGGACGCGTCTTTGACTTTCGAGGCCCGCGGCCGCCGCACCAATTCACCGCCGCAGTTCGGACACACCGCCGCCATCGCCTCGGTGCAGTCGCGGCAAAACGTACATTCGTAGGTGCAAATTAAAGCTTCCGACTGCGGATCGAGCGCTCGCCCGCATTTTTCGCACTCGGGTTTCATTAGTAACGCCATTGTTACCTTTGTTTTCGTTGCTCCGTTTTCGCCTGATGCTTAGCCTGAAGGACAGATCGGCCCAGCCTATTTCCTCCGCTCATGCATACCGGCAATTCAATCATCATGCACGCCCCGAAAATGGCGATCTTCGAAACCGCGGCGAACCTCGAGCTCTGGCCGAAAATCTTGCCGCATTACCGCTACATCCGTTATCTGGAGCGGAGCCCCGATCGCAATCTCGTGGTCATGGCGGCGGTCCGTGCCGGCATTCCAATCTCGTGGACGTCCGAACAGGTCATCGATCGCAACCGATGCGAAATCCGTTTCCATCATTTGAAAGCGTGGACGAAAGGGATGGACGTGGTCTGGTCATTCAAGGAAACGCCGGCAGGGGTCGTGGTGGAAATCGTGCACGACCTTCGGTTTCGTATTCCCTTCCTCGCGCCGCTGGCCGAGCCGATCATCGGCAGCGGTTTTATCCATCCGGTCGCGAGCAAAACTCTTCGCTGCATGAAAGCTTACCTGGAAAATCAACATGCATAGACGGCGCGTAGTTATCACCGGGCTCGGCCCGATCACCTCTGTCGGCATCGGGAAGGAAAATTTCTGGCGCGGGTTGCGCGCGGAAAAGAGCGGCATTCAAGCCATTTCGAGCTTCGACACGTCCGAGTTCAACGCCCACTGTGGCGGCGAAATTCCGAATTGGACGCCGGAAGATTATTTCCCGCCGCATCGGCTGAAGCGTCTCGATCGTTATGCCCAGTTCGCCGTCGCCTCCGCCAGGTTGGCGCTTGAAGACGCGGGCATCCCCTATTCGAAGGAACAGCCGCAGGACCGCGTCGGTGTTAGTTTCGGGACAGCGCTCGGCGGCATCGCGAACGCCGAATATCAGCATGCCCATTACCTCAAGAAAGGAACACGCGGCGTAAACCAGACGCTTGCGCTCCAGGTGTTCGGCGGCTCGGCGCATTCGAACATCGCCATCGAGTTCGGCTTTCGCGGTGTGGGCACGACGAACTCGAACAGTTGCGCGAGCGGCACCGTCGCGGTCGGCGAAGCGCTCCGTTACATCCGCGATGATTTTGCCGATGTCATTGTTGCCGGAGGCGCCGAAGCGCCGCTCAGTCCCCTCACCTTCGGCGCGTTCGCCATTATCAAGTCAATGAGCCAATGGGCCGGCGATCCGGCGCTGGCCTGCCGGCCGTTCGATGCGAAGCGCGACGGGTTCGTAATCGGCGAAGGTGCTGCGGCGCTCATTCTGGAGGAGCTCGAGCACGCGCGAAATCGGGGCGCCCACATTTTCGCGGAAGTGCTCGGTTACAGCCTGAATAACGACGCCTTCCACATGACGTCGCCCCTGCCGAGCGGCGAATCGTCCACCCGGGCGATACGCGAAGCGCTCGCGGACGCCGGGCTCACGCCGGACCAGATCGATTACGTCAATGCGCACGCCAGCTCAACGCAGATGAACGACAGCACGGAGGCAATGGCCATCAAACAGGTCTTCGGTGACCATGCGAAACGAATGCCCGTGAGCGGCACGAAGGCATACACGGGCCACCCGCTCGGCGCGACCGGCGCAATCGAAGCCGCGATCTGCGCGCTGGCCATCGACCGGAAATGGATTCCGCCGACGTTGAACCGCGAGAATCCCGATCCGGCCTGCGATCTTGATGTCATCCCGCACCACGGCCGCGACGCCGACTTGAATTATGTGCTGAGTAATTCCTTCGGCTTCGGCGGCATCAATTCCTGCGTGATCCTGGGGAAGGTCTGAATCGCTAATTTCTTGTAGGGCATTTCTGTGAAACGCCGTCGGGAAGGTTGGCGTCTGACACAGACGCCCTACAATTCGATTCAACCGTTGCCATCGTCCAGCAAATCTGGCCGGTCGCGTTGGGTTCGTTTCAGCGCCTGCGCCTTTCGCCACTTTGCGATCTCGCCGTGATTCCCTGAAAGCAATACATCCGGCACTTTCCATCCCCGGAAATCAGAGGGCCGGGTGTATTGCGGACCTTCCAATAATCCGCCGCTGAAACTGTCATCGGCCGCCGATTGTTCATGGCCGAGGACGCCTGGTAACAACCGCACAATCGCGTCCACGAAAACCACCGCGGCGATCGCGCCGTTCGTGAGCACGTAATCGCCGATCGAAATTTCGGCCTCGATCAAATGCTCGATGACGCGATGATCCACGCCTTCGTAATGCCCGCAGATAATGATGAGGTGCGATTCCTTCGAAAGCTCCGTCGCCATCTCCTGATCAAATCGCCGCCCAGTCGGAGACATCAGGATCACCTTCGGCCTCTGAAGTTCGACGTTGGGCGTTGGGCGTTGGGCGTTGGACGTTTTCCCGGTCTCCCCACGCAGTTCTTCAACCGCAACGAATATCGGCTCTGGCTTCATCACCATTCCCTGCCCACCACCGAACGGCGCGTCATCCACGACGTGATGCTTGTCTGTCGTCCAGTCGCGCAAATTGTGGATGTGCAGGTCAACAGCCCCGCTTTCCTGCGCACGCTTCATCATGCTTTCGCTGAGCGGGGCGCGACAGACTTCGGGAAAGAGAGTGAGGATATCGATCTTCATCGAGACGAGGAAAACGTCGAACGCCCAACCCTCCTTCGCAAGGCTACGGCGTGGCAAGCGCCGAACGTCCAATCTCGAATAATACTATTCCACGATCTCGAGGGTGGCGCGTTGTCCGTGGCGGGCAGCGGAGCTGGCCAGCAAAGCACGGATCGCCTGGATCGTCTGGCCGTTGCGCCCGATGATCCGGCCCACGTCGGTCTGGCGAAGCTGCACCCGAAAGATCGTCGTCTTCCCCGATGGAATTTCTGAAAGCATCATCTCATCGGGAAACTCGACGAGCTGGCGAATGACGAATTCGAGGAACTGTTTCACGAACCCGAAGTTACCCGAAGCTTTCTCTCTTGTCACGCCGGTGGATCGAGCGCTCCGTTGCTCGATGTTGGTTGGCCGCGCATCGAGCGGCGGAGCGCTCGATCGACCTACTCTTTCCTGTAGGTCGCCTCGAAAGTTTCTGTGTCCTCGCCGACTGGGCCGACTTCCTTGCCATCGGGACGGAGAAGCCAAAACCAATCGTAGGAACCGCCGCCGACGAAATACTTATGCTGCTGGACGAGGAGACAATCTTTGTATTCGCCGGAGGTAACGATCTTCAGGTCGTTGCCCGGGAAAAGGTATCGGTCCTTTCGGTTGGTGGTATCGACTACGTGGACGGCACCCGACGTGGCCCACGCGGACGTAACAAAATAAAGCAGCTTCCCATTCGTGGAGAACTGCAGGTTCTCGAACCCGGCGATCACGGACTCCGGTTTCTCCGCGGCGCGGCACTTGACGAGCAGGCTCGGCTCTTTGCCGTCGGTGCGGACCTGCCAGAGCTCCGTCGGGTCCACCTCTTCGGATCCCGTGGCGATTTTCTTGCCGTCGACTTTGCGCACGAAGGCAACCCATTTGCCGTCTAGGGCGAGGACGGGGCCGGAATCGCGGCCGCCCGAGGTGAGGGCCGTCGTTTGTCCGGCTTTGTCGGTGAACAGGATGTTGCCCTCTTTAACCGAGACGCTCTGCGAAAACGCGGAAGTTACGGCGCTAAAACAGACGATCAGGAGAAGTCGCATCATATTGCCTGCAGCGACGCTCTGGTCGCCCGGAATTGAAAGCGAATTTCAAGGAGCGGCGGTTTGAAACCGCCGTCTGAAGAAGGGCGGTTACAAATCGCCCCTCCTTGATTACTCAGTCGCGGGCGGCGCGGCCGGTTCTTCCGGCGCGGGAGCAACAGCCTCAGCTTGCGCCACTGGAGCAGCAGCCGGTTCCTCAATCGGAGCGGGCGCTGCGGGATGTTCTTCCGCCGGTGCGGCCGCAGTTTGCTTCCGGTTCTTCTTGATCAAGCTGCGGACCGTATCCGAAGGCTGCGCGCCCTTCGACATCCAATGCTCGATCCGGTCCAGCTTTAAGGTGCTGTTATGATCGGGCTTCTTCGGATCGTAGGTTCCGATGATCTCGATGAATTTGCCGTCGCGCGGGCTGCGGCTATCCGCCACCACCACCTTGTAGTACGGGCGATTCTTCGCGCCTTCTCTGCGTAATCTGATTGAAACTGCCATATCGTTAATTTTTCATCCGCGCCATTTGCGCCATCATTCTTTTCATTTTCCCGGCGTTCTTCATCATCTTCCGCATCTGATTGAAACGCTGGAGCAGATCGTTCACTTCGGTGACCGTGCTGCCGCTCCCGCGGGCGATTCGTTGGCGGCGCCGGGCATTCAGAATGTCGGGCCGCGATCTCTCCTCGTGCGTCATGGAAAGCACTATGGCTTCCGTCCGCTTGAGCTGCTTCTCGTCCACGGAGAGGCCCTGCACGTTACTCATCCCGGGGATCATGCCAAGAATATTCTCCAGCGGCCCCATCTTCTTCATCATTTTGAATTGGGCCAGGAAATCGTTGAAATCGAAGGACGCGGTCCGCATCTTCCGCTGCATCCGGGCGGCTTCTTCCTCGTCCACGGCCTCCGCAGCCATCTCGACCAGGCCGATGATATCGCCCATCCCGAGGATTCGCCCGGCGAGGCGATCCGGCACAAACGCCTCGAATTGATCCAGCTTTTCCCCTACCCCCGCGAACTTGATCGGCCGCTGCGTCACCTCGCGCATGGACAGAGCGGCACCACCGCGCGCATCGCCATCGAGCTTCGTCAGCACGATCCCGGTGATGCCGAGCGCTTCGTGGAAATGCGTGGCAACGCTCACGGCCTGCTGGCCGGTCGCTGCGTCCGCCACCAGCAGGACTTCCTGCGGCTTCAGGAATTCTTTCAGCTCCTTGATTTCCTGAATGAGCGCAGCGTCGATCTCCTGGCGGCCAGCGGTATCGAAAATCTGAACGTTGCCGCCTTGCTCCGCGGCCCAAGCAATACTCGCGGCCGCCGAGCGGAGCACATTTTTTTCCTGCGAATCTGGAGTGTAAACCGGGACCTCGACCTGACGCGCGAGCGTCGCCAGTTGCTCGATCGCGGCCGGACGTTGCAAATCGCAGGCGATGAGGAGCGGCGCGCGTCCCTGCTTTTTCAGATAACGCGCGAGCTTCGCCGACGATGTCGTTTTGCCGGCGCCATTCAGCCCGACCATCAAAATGCGCGCCGGTTTTTCCAAATTCAACGGCGACGCGTCGCCTCCCAGCAGCGCCGTCAATTCGTCATGAAAAATCTTAACGATCTGCTGGCCGGGCGTGACGCTGCGCAGGACTTCTTCGCCGAGAGCCTTCTCTTTGACTCGGCCAATGAAATTCTTCGCGACCTGGAAATCGACGTCCGCTTCGAGCAATGCCAGGCGCACCTGCCGGAGCGCGTCATTGATATTGGTCTCGCTGATCGTCCCATGACCGCGAAGATCCTTGAAGATGTCCTGAAGCTTGTCGCCGAGCTGCGAAAACATGATGCGATGAGCGCGGCGGGGCGCTGCTTACTTTTTCTTTTTCTTCTTCGGAGCGGCGGCTGGTGGGGGCGTCGGTGCCGCAGTCGCAGCCACGGATGGCATGGGGGCCGGAGACTTCGCGGTGATTCCGCCGTCGTCGATGTTAAAGGTCCAATGCGTCTCGACCTTTTTCCCGCCGGATTTCGCGCTCACGATCACCGTGCAGGTCTTCTCCTTGAGCCGTTGCGTGACCTGGTAGGCGATCGTCGTGCTCTTCGGATCGAAGCTCGCGTCGACTTTGCCCAAGCCGCTCACCCGCATCTCAACTGAACCGGGGTCGATCGCACCGAGCGACGCGATGTTCGCCTTGATCAGCGGCAACGCGTTCTTGATCGTCTCGCCGTCCCCTGGCTGCGTCTGCAAATTCGACGGCGCCACTTCCGCGACCGAGGGACCCACCGCGGTCGTCGCGATGGCCGCCACGGCGTCGGTGAATGTCTTCGGTTTGTTCGCCTCCATCAGATAACGGCCGACCGAATTCAGCGGCGTGTGCATGGTGATCGGCTGTCCGTAAACCGTGAAGAGCGCTTCGTATCCCGCCTTCATCACCACCTCTTCGATATGGGCGTTGTGAAATCCGTAGGGAACCGCGAAGCAGTTCACCTTCACCCCGAGCTTCTGCTCGATCATCTGTTTTGAGCCATTGATCTCCTTGTCGAGCCACTGCTCGTATTCTTCCGGGCTCAGTTTTTTCTTGGCGACCTTGTCATACGGCTTCCGCAAATCCGAATGCGTGGCGGTGTGCCCCTGGATGTCGACTCCCGCATCGCGCATCTCCGCGAGCTGCTCCCAGCTCATTGATTCGCCGCCGCTGAAATGCCCCGGCTTGACGCCCTCGGTGTAGATGAACAGCGTCACCGGATAGTTGAATTTCTTCAGGATCGGCCACGCGACTTCGTGCTGCGACTTCCAGCCATCGTCGAACGTGATGATTGCGCTCTTCGACGGGATGGCTTTCTCGCCGCGCCGCCAGGCCAGAAAATCCTGCATGGGAATCACGCTGATGTTCTTGTTCTTCAGCTCCTGCATCTGCGCCTCGAACGCGGCCGGGGTGATCTCGGTGTCGGGCCGCTTCACGGCGTTGACGAACCGGTGGTAGCCGAAAATGACGACCTGAGCGTTCTGGTCCACGGCCGGCTTGCTGATAACCGGAGCCGCGGACGGTGTCGCCGCCGCGGCCGGGCCGGAAGCTCCGGGTGTCGCGGAAGCGGCGGCCTTGGTTTGATCGGTCGTGCTGGTGGCGACCAAGCTGGAATTCTTTTTGCAGCTCGCCAGACCGAGCGCCAAAAACAGAGGAAGAAATGCGAATCGAGTAAGCATAAAGGCGGTAAGGGCCTTTAGTTTGGGACGCAATAATTACAAGCGGTTTTTGGGTTCTGCCCTCTTCTGTCCGCGCCGACTGCAGAGAAATCGGTGGCGCGCATTCACCTTTGGGCTACGAGTTCCCATGTCCCGGTTTTTGTCCATCCTGTCGCTGGCCGTTGTCGCAGTTGTCCTTACGAGTTGCGGCACGGGCCCGGCCCTGAACGTCAAGGACACGACGCGCACTTTTACCACGGTCGTCGTGGACGCCGGGCATGGCGGGAAGGATAACGGCGCCTTTCGGCGTTTCGGAGGTGCCGAGAAAAATGCGACGCTCGATGTCGCCACCCGGCTCGCCGCCAAATTGCGCGAATCGCAGTTCCACGTCGTCATGACCCGTTCGGACGACGTTTTCATTCCGCTGGACGAACGCGCCGCGATCTCGAACCGGCAGAAAAACGCGATCTTTGTAGCGATCCATTTCAATGATGCCGGCCGGCGTGGCGTTCGCGGTTTTGAAACGTATTACCATTCGCCCGTGGCGCGGACTCTCGCGTATCGCATTCAACAGCATTTGCTCACCTTGCCCGGGGCCGTGAATCGCGGCGTGAAGACCGCGAACTTTCGTGTCCTGCGAAAGGCAGAATATCCGGCCGTTCTCGTCGAATGCGGATTCCTGAGTAATCGCAAGGAAGGCGCCGCCGCCCGGAGCGCCAGTCGCCGCGACGATCTCGCGGACAAGATTGCCGAGGCAATCGTGGATGAGCGTTACGGCAAGGGAACGTATCGCGCGCCCGCGAACGCGTCCGACGCAGCCGCGACTTCATCCGAGCACGGGAACTAATCCCTCGTTAGAATTGTCATCCTGAGCCTGCGAAGGATCTCTGACCATTTCTTCGAATCAGCGCTGTCCCCGGGGGAAATAGTCAGAGATTCTTCGACTGCGCTTCACTCCGCTCAGAATGACAGGAAGGGCGGAAGGCTAAAACTCGATCCCGCGCTTTTCCTTGCCCACCGCGGCCAGAATGATGATCGCGAGAAAGACGATGCCTTCCACCGAGGCCATGGTCAGCGCGTAATTCGGATTTCCGTCGGCGGTGCGAAAACGATCGGCGAGCCATGCCTGCTGTTGGGCCGCATAAGCCGCGGCACAATTTCCAAGCTGATAAGCAAGGCCCGGAAACGTCCCGCGAACTTCGGCCGGCGAAAGTTCGTTCAGGTGCACGGGCACGACGCCCCAGGCTCCCTGCACCATAAATTGCATCAGAAATCCGCCGATGATGAGCAGTGCGGTTCCCGGAGCGAAAATCCAAATCGGAATCAGGAGCATTCCACACGAGGCCGACACGATAATGCTGCGTCTCCGGCCCCAGCGTTGCGACAGGAAACCGACCACCGTACCCCCGCAGATTGCGCCCAGCGCATAAATGATGGTCATCATCGATTTCTCGGCGACGCCGAAGCCACGCTGTTTTTCGAGGAATGTCGGGTAGAGGTCCTGCGTTCCGTGCGACATGTAGTTGAACGCCGTCATGAGCAAAACGGCGTAGAAGAACAAAGCGCCGTGCTGTTTGATGAGCCGCGGCAGATTCAGGGGCGTCCGTTTTCGCTCGCGCCGTTGCCGTTCCCACACCGGCGATTCCGGCACGCGGGCGCGAATGTAAATCACCAACGCGGCCGGAAGCGACCCGGCCACGAAGAGACCGCGCCAGCCGAAGGTCGGGAAGATGATCCAATAAAGCAGAGCGGCCAGGAGATAGCCGAAGGCGTAACCTTGTTGCAGGATTCCGGAGAATAGCCCTCGCGCCTTCGCCGGAAGCGATTCCATCGCGAGCGATGCTCCCAATCCCCATTCGCCGCCCATTCCAATTCCGAAAAGCGCCCGCAAGATCAGGAAGACGGTGAAATTCGGGGCAAACGCGGTGAGCAATTCCATCGCCGAGTAAAAGATGATGTCGGCCATTAGGGGAATGCGCCGGCCGAATCTGTCGCCGAGCCAACCGAAGATAAACGCGCCGACCGGCCGCGTCAGCAGAGTCAAAGTGATCGCGAAAGCGACCTTGGGAATGCTCTGCCCGAAATCGTGCGAGACCGGGATGAGCACGAAGGTGAGGAGAAAAAAATCGAGCGCGTCCAGGGCCCACCCGAGGAAACAGGCGAGGAAGGTGTTTCGCTGATCGCGCGTCAATGCCTTGAACAGCCGGATCACTTCCATTCGCGCGAATCTAGCTTTCCGCGGCTGAATTGGGAAAGCACTTCTTAGCTGTAGCGGCGGTCTTGACCGCCGAATCTCTCGGTGTCCGGCGGTCATAGACCGCCGCTCCGAGAAGCATTATCTTCTGAGGTTCCCATGCGCTACCTCGTCAAAGCCCGCGTCAAATCCGGCCGGGAAGGATCCCTCCTTCGCGCCATCGATGAGCAGACCCTCGGCAAGGGGTCAATCGCCGGCGATGAATACCAGCACGACATGAAGCAGGCGCGGGTCGATCCAGCTGGGGTCGCCACCTGGGTGGAAACGTGTTTCTGCGATTCGCCGCTCGCAGAAGAGCGGCCGTATTGGGAAAAGTATTTCGATCTGCTCGCGGTGAAGGACGCACATTCGCGCCGTAATTGCCGGCATGAGAACGGAACGGAACCGTGGGCGTGCTGCGATTGCGATTGCACGGCGAAGCTCGAAGAGAAGCTTCAGGGTCAAGGCGAACCGTTCCTGACGCGGCTGCGCTCTTCTTCCTCGTAATCGTGCTCGTGCTCCTGCTCGTGATCGATCCGTAAATCGGAAGAAGAATCGATTACGAGCACGAGCACGATCAGGAGCATGAGGGACTGACACATCTACGCATCATGATGCGTCAATTTGTTCCTTGCTGTGCACGGGAACTGCGGTTTAGTTCTCATTCACCATGCAGCCCGAAGATCTCCATCCTCTCGAAGCGTTGATGCGCGAGCGCATCGTCGTGCTCGACGGGGCCATGGGCACGATGGTCCAGCAATACAAGCTCAGCGAGACCGGTTACCGCGGCGACCGTTTCCAGGATTGGAAAGGCAAAGACCTGAAGGGCTGCCTGGAAATCCTTCTCCTCACCAAACCGGATCTTATCGACGAAATCCACCGGCGTTATCTCGAAGCCGGTGCGGATATCATCGAGACGAACACTTTCAGCGGCACCACGATCGGTCTTCACGATTTCCTTTTCCAGGGCGAACCGGAAAGCGGCCGCAAGGATGCCGAGTTCTTCCAGCGCGTCGTCGACGACCAGTCGTATTCCGACCTCGTCAAAGAGATCAATCTCAATGCAGCCCGCGTGGCGCGTCATGCGGCGGACCTGGTCTCGAACGAAACGGGACGCCGGCGTTTCGTCGGAGGCTCGCTCGGGCCGCTGCCCGTCACGGCTTCGCTTTCACCAGATGTAAACGACCCCAGTTTTCGCGCCGTCACGTTCGATCAAATCCGAAAGTCGTACAGGGAACAGGCTGCCGCGCTCCTCGAGGGGGGCGTGGATTTGCTGATGGTCGAAACGATTTTCGACACCCTGAACGCAAAAGCCGCGATCGCTGCCATCACCGAACTGTTCGAGAAGTTGGGGAGAACCGTTCCACTGATCATCTCCGGAACGGTGACTGATCGTTCCGGACGAATCCTGAGCGGCCAGACGGTCGAAGCATTTCTCACCTCGATCGCCCACGCCGATCCGCTCGTCGTGGGCTTGAACTGCGCGCTCGGACCCGGCGAGATGGAGCCTTACATCGAAGAGCTCGCGCATGGCACCAGCCGATACGTGAGTGCGTATCCGAATGCCGGCCTGCCCGATCCGTTATCTCCGACCGGTTTTCCAGAAACGCCCGAAAGTCTCGCCCCGCAGCTCGAGAAATGGTGCCGGAACGGCTGGCTGAATATTGTCGGCGGTTGTTGCGGGACGACTCCGGATCATATTCGGCTGATCGCTGATTCGGTGCGCGACCTCCCGCCGCGCAAAATGTGGGAGGCGCCTCAGGGCGGCGACCAGAGTCGGGACACTGAGGTCCCTCCCACATTACAACTTTCCGGGCTCGAGCCGCTGAACATCACGCCGGAGATGGGATTCGTCGTCGTGGGCGAACGGACCAACATCACCGGCTCGCCGAAGTTTTCGAAACTGATCCTGGCCGGAGATTTCGAGGCGGCTCTTGCGGTCGCGCGCCAGCAGGTGAGCGGCGGGGCGAACATTCTCGACGTCAACATGGACGAAGGAATGATCGATTCCGAAGCGTCGATGACGAAATTTCTGAACCTGATTGGAAGCGAGCCCGAAATTTCGCGCGTGCCGATCATGATCGACAGCTCGAAATGGAGCGTGATCGAGGCCGGACTCAAATGCGTCCAGGGCAAACCGGTCGTGAATTCGATCAGCTTGAAGAACGGCGAAGAGGAATTCCTGCGACAGGCGGCGCTGGTGAAGCGTTACGGCGCGGCTGTGATCGTGATGGCGTTTGATGAAACCGGCCAGGCGGACAACTTCGAGCGACGGATCGAGGTCT
>JBEEHR010000090.1:0-34692 GCA_041167505.1 Verrucomicrobiota bacterium | reverse complement strand
CGATACATCTCTTTCACGGTCCGCGCGTGGACGGTAAGCAGGTCGAGCGAATGGCGCGCAAAGATCGGCAGTAGTTCGTCGAAGACCGCGGTGTCATCGAAACCGATGCGCGTCTTCACCGTGAACGGAATCGTGATCGCTTCGCGCAGCGCGCCCAGGATGCGGTCGATGCGATCCGGTTCGCGGAGCAGACCGCCACCGGCGCATTTGCGATACACGATCGGCACGGGGCAGCCGAGGTTCAGATCAATCGCCGCGACGGGATGTTGTTGCAGCTCGCGGGCGGTGCGGACGAGAGCGGCGATGTCGTTGCCAATCATCTGCGCGATGACCGGGCGGCCGGTGGGATTTTGTGTGATCGAAGAGAGGATTTGCGGATCGAGCCGCGACTCGGGCAGGACCCGGAAGTATTCGGTGAAGTAAAGGTCGGCGTTGCCGTAGCCGCTGATCAAGCGCATGAAGCGCAGGTCCGTAACGTCCTGCATCGGCGCAAGCGCGAGGATGGGAGCGTCGCTCCGCAGGAGTTCCGGGAATGGAGCGAGTGGGTCGAGCGACATGGACGGCACAGCCGCGAGGGTAGCGGAGAGCGAGGCGGGAGCGGAGCGAATCAATTTGGTTCGTGGGTCCACGGCTAGTTCAGATGCATACTATCCGCAGATTGACGCAGATTTCACAGATTCGGATGGGTGGTTGAAATGAAATCTGTGTAATCGGGCCGAGGAACGGAGCCCGTGGGAGCGGGCGACGTAGACCAAAGCCCGACGGGTGAGGCTTGAGTAAAGCCGAATCAATCTGCGGACGAAACACCGCCTCCTCAGTAGTAATCCCCAACATGGCCGCACGCCCGATGCTTAATAGACTGGCATGAACACCCAAACCCTGGGGATTCCTTCGACCGTTCGCAGTTCCGACGATCATCTAATTCCCGCCCAACCGGCGACAACGCCATCCTTGATCGAACGGCTCGCCGCTTCCCACGCTGCGATCCTTGAGAATTGGAACCGCAACTTCCATCTGGACCTGCGGCGTCAGCATGTTGAGACGCTGAAAGGCTGAAATGGGGAGAATCTGGAAATGTTACTTTCCCAGGAATTTGAGTTCCGAGTGAGCGAACCGGTATTCGACAAAAGTCGTCTCCTCAGTTGCAAGGCACTTCTTAAAGTATTCGACGGCGTCGGCCTTGTCTGCGATCAGCAGTTTTTTCATCCCCGCGAAAAACCACGCTTCACAGAACTGGCCTGGCTCTTTCTTTGCATCCGGGGATTTTGCCGCGGCGAAGAGGTCCGCCTCGGAAACGGTGCCCAGGAGATGTCCCGCGATCTTTGATACCCAGTCGCCCTGCACGGAATTCCCGCGTTTGGCGCAATAGGCAGCCAAATCCGTGTTAGCAAGATCGGTTTCACCGAGGCACGCTCGACTCAACCAAGCGTATAGACGTGGATAGTCCTGGTCGCGCTCCGATAATTCAAAAAACCGGTTATAGTCTGTAAGTGCCTTTCTCCATCGGCGATTGATAGACTGGGCATTGCCGCGGCTGACGTAGGCCTTGGCGTATTTTGGATTGAGGTCAATCGCGCGGTCATAGTCGGATATAGCGCTGTTCAGATTACCTTTGTCACACTTAGCAAGGCCGCGGTTGTGGTAGGCAAAGGCGGATTTCGGATCGAGTTCGATCACGCGATTGTAGTCGGCGATAGCGCCGTCTAGATCGCCTTTGGCCCTCTTAGCATTACCACGGTAGTGGTATGCAACGGCGGATTTCGGATCGAGCTTAATCGCGCGGTTGTAGTCAGAGATAGCGTCGTCCAGATCGTCTTTATCGTTTTTCGCAACGCCGCGCAGGACATAGGCATCGGCGGATTTCGGATCGAGTTCAAACGCGCGATTGTAGTCAGCAAGGGCGCCATCCAAATCACCTTTGGCCCTCTTGGCAGTGCCGCGGTTGTCGTATGCACTGGCGAAGTTCGGCCTGAGCTCGATTGCGCGGCTGTAGTCGGCGATGGCGCCGTCCAGGTCGCCTTTGCTCATCCTGGCGGTGCCGCGGTTGAAGTAGGCATTGGCGGATTCCGGGTCGAGTTCGATCACGCGACTAAAGTCAGCGATAGCGCCGTCCAGATCCCCCTTGTCTGTCTTGGCATCGCCTCGATTGCGGTAGGCCTTCGCGGATTTAGGATCTAATTCAATCGCGCGGTCAAAGTCGGAGATAGCGGCATCCAGATCGCCTTTTCTGTACTTGGCGTAAGCTCGTTTTTCGTATTCGTCCGCAGTCTGGGCTTCGACAAAAGCCGGGCCGAAGAAGCAGGCACCAAGTAGGAGGACTTTGACGGAGGGGAGTTTCATACAACCGAGCGGGTCCTTGAGGAGATGGAAGGCAGAAAGGGGGGCAGTCTTAGAATCTCGGCCGATTCATGGAGACGGGGAACAGGACTCGCGCTTTGCCACGCCATCTGTTGATTCTGCTTACGCCTGAGCGGCCAAGTCGAGCGATTTCGCCGAGATCCTGAGACTGACCGTTTTTTCCGCGATCGAGCAGGTGATAGACGGCACAAGTGAACTCGAGACGGGCTTTCCGGGGCATGAACCCAGTCAGCTTACAAGTCTGGCCGGCCCACCTCCAAGCCCATACTGCCGGGACGTGACCTCCAAGTAGTGGCCCCATCAGGCAAGCGTTTTGGTTAGGGCGTAGCGCGCCCCACCCGGAGGGAAATCGGGCAAGCGACTGAATACCGCATAACCAAGCTTCTCATAGAAGGGCAAGGCTTGGAAGCTTAGCGTCTCCAGAAAGACTCGCGGACAACCACGTCTGATCGCTTCTTTCTCGGCTTCGTCCATCAGTGCGCTACCATACCCACGGCCGCGCAATTCGTCCGGCAACCAAACCGCTTGCACCTGGAGCCATCCCAAATAAGTCGCCCCCAGTAGGCCACCCACGACAGCGCCCTCAGTGTCGCGAACCGTAATAAGAAGGTACTTGGGCATCTCGCCGCCAGCCTTCGAGGCGTTGAACTCACCGAGTCCCTTGACGATCGCGCCCATATCGCCGGCCTTTGGCTCAGATTCGATAGAGACGACGTAATCTTGTTTCACTGAAACTCAGTATTGGGTTAGCGCCTAACGAGAACAAGATGGACGACGGCGGACGAAAGCGCGCGGCGCTCGCAATGAAAGTGTGGAAGTCATCTGAAAGGGGAACGCACAGCGGTCCGCAGTTCGCTCCATCGCATGGTTAGGCGTTTTGTGGATCATGGCGTTAAGTGATTGCACACTGAGTCTAAGGCTCCCTTGGAAAGAAGTGCTTCCGCCTCGGAGCAAGGATGAGCGCTGCGAAGCTCCTTCTTCGGGTGGACGAAATTGCGGTAGTCGCGAAGAATCTGGTCAATCGATTGTGCGCGACTTGCTGGAAGTATCGTAAGCTCTACCGCGACCTGAATGAGATCATGTAGTCGCCACTCGCCTCTGCTAATGTCCTTGCGACGCGGCGCGGACGACGCTGTCACCGCGCGAGCTTGCGTGGAAGCGTCCTTCGTGAGTTGATCGTAAAGGATCGCCTCCAAGATACTCCCCGACATCACTACAACACTCTTCCAGGCGCCGCCGGGAAGTAAAATGAGCGAAAGTTCGCGGTAGTCGCGCTCGATAATGTTGCGAAGTCCCGCGTCGCTAACAAAGGCGAATAAGCGACTAATTGCACGACTACCCTCGCCGCCATACAAATCTAGGCACGTCGAAATGCTCTTACCGAACGACCTGATTTGCGGCATCTCGGTACTGATCGTCGTGATCCGTCCCCATGAATGAGCGCGTGCCCGAAGTAGAACAAAATCATACCGTCCGGCTGGAAGAAAGTCGCGTGTGTCAAGTCGATCGAGCTCAGATGGGAGCACTCGCAGTAGCTCGAACGCTTTTCCAGCGCCCTGAAGTCCTGCGATCTCATCCGCTATTCTTTTGATATACGCGATCACGGCTTAGCGCCTAACGAGAATTGGACGTCATAATAACGGGGAAAAGGCGTCACTCGGCCGCCTATTTCGGGCGGTGTCTGGGGAGAGTGCCTGGGAAGGCGTCATCAAGTTATTAAAAGCGCTCTTTCTGAGCGACACAAGGCGAAATGCTCAGATGACTGCCCGGCATGGTTGATTCCCGGCGAGTTTACGCCGTCAAGTCGAGCACGTTTGTCGAGATTCTAAGACTGACCCGTTCTTGCCCCTTTTTTAGCGCCTATCCGCTGACTGCCGAGATTCTAAGGTTGACCCCTTTCTGTCCCACCGTCGGATTATAGATAGTTCAGTAATTTTCTCTTCAGATCGCCGGATCTCGACAGCGACAGCGGAACTAAAAAAATCTGGATATCCCGCTGTATTATCGAATTCGTAGGGATCGGAAGTGCTTCCGCTCGCTCTCAGCGTTGCAAGTATTGCAACGTGACGCTCATATTGTTCAATTTTACCTGTGAGCTCGGCCGCGCGCCCAAGTAAAAAACTCTTTTCGCCGAGCAATGCGGAAATCTTTTGATGATTTGGCAGTATAGCCTGTTTTTCAACCAGCAGTCCGAAAGGAGTCTTCTTCGGCGGTTTAGACCCTTTCTCGTACATTTGGTCATAAACAACATCATCCTCCCTGGTCAAATAGTACAAGGGATAAAGCAGTTCGCTCAATCTCCGTTCATGATAAGCAATGGCCGAGCGGCGATCGGCATCTTGCCTGTCGAGATAGTTCTTGAACGCGTCCGTGCAGAGCGTGAATACAAATCCGGCGAACAGTATCAACAGGCCAAGCAGCGCTTTGTCTATAATGACAAGCTTTAATTGGTCACGATATCCGAGAGACATGACGCCTAACGATAATTAGATGGGAAAATCCCGTATTTGAAGGCGGGTTCTCCTGTCTATCACGATTTGGGGGAATAGTCTTGAGACTGGGGAACATGTTCGAGACACTGACCGCCGCACTTTCTGCGGACAAGCCAAAACTTCTGGCCGGCCGCGCGTCCAGCGACGCGCGACCCGGACCGGTTTCGTTCCGGGGGAAAATCTCGACTTATCCGCCGACCGTCACGCTGACGGGGTTACTCCATTGGCCGACACGTTGGTCGCCTACGCGGTAAATGGCGCGGTAGGTCCACTTCGCGGGCGGCGTTGGGAAGGGCGCGGTGTCGGTGTAGTTTGGGGTGCTGTCGAAGGCGAGCAGAACGAAACCTTTGCTGTCGTCGCGGTCGACTTGCATTTCGCAGATGTCGAGGAAGGCCCCGTTGCCGCCCCAGCCCCAACCGACATCGACGTGGGTGCCGCTAACGGCGGCAGTAATTTTGGGCTGGATGGTGGTGAGGTCGGGTCCGGTCTGTTGCGCGCCTTCGATGCCGAGCGCGGCGCCGATGGCTTGGTTGTAGGCGGGGTTGCCTTTGATCTGTTTGACCAATGATCGGAACCGGACTTCGACCCCAGGCGCGACGGCGGGCACGGCGGTGGGGAACACGGGCGCGACCGGCGTGTAACCTCAGTGGGGGACAGACTAAGGATCCGAAAACCGCTCGTCCGTAGGTCGCTCGAGATTCCGGGATCCGGTGGGATTAATAGTGTAGCGTAGATACGCTTTTTGAGCAGCACCGTTAAACCGAATATAAATACGCCCATACTTCGGAGGATTGCCGAAGCGAATGAAGTAGCCCTTTTCAACCACCCGTTTCCAGTCCGGCGATCCTTCGGGCATTACCAATTCAATCGTAGGCTTATAGCCGTCTTGGGGCGCCTCGAAAGGAAACTCGAGATCGTGCTCTTTCAGACCCCCATCGTGAACAGTAATTGACGCGCGCCAATCGAACCTGCGCGGCGGGTACTTCTCCGTATTCGTCACCGCGGCAATCTCGATCTGTCCCGTCGGAGACGCGCGACCGCTGTCTAGTAAGTCCAGTCGCACTGGTGTACCATCAGCTGAAACGGGCGGCTGGGTTTCACCGACGCTCAAGATTTCGCCTGGCCCCTTGCGTCGAAGGGAAAAAATGACGGGGCGCGCGGGATCGGCCTCGTAATAGTTTGCCTCCCAAAAGCCCGCATAATCGAAGCTTTTGAGGCGCTCGCTCCTTACCTTGTAGAAACCATCCTTGCTAACATCGACTTCGAGAACACGGCCTTTTCTTCCCTGGAGTGAAAAGGTGCCATCGGCTGAGCTGAAGGTAGTCTGCGCTGAACTCCCCGACGCAGACAAGTCCGTCCAGCCAAACTCGATCTTTGCCGCAGAAACCGGATACCCGTTCTGATCCACAACGCGACCATAAAAGTTAATCGGCATTCTCCACTCCCAGTTATGGTCCGATCTGTCTTTCTCTCGAACGATCGCCCATCGCGGATCGGACGAAACGTAGGGCCCGCCGGGCTTTTGAAGCCCTGCTGGGTCGACTGGAGTATTCGGACTCTGCAGCGACAGCGGAGTGCTCGATGGAGTACCACCCGGCGTGACCGAGACGGCTGCGCTCTGTTTAGTTAAGTGCGGGAGACGCCAGGCGAGGCCGATTACCACAGCCAATGCAAAGAGAGCGAGGGTCAAGACGATGGCGCGACGCATTCGTTTGTCATTCTTCGATTCGTTCACGAATTCTCTTATACAGAGCATCAACCGCCTGGATGTCTCGGGTGAATTGGCCGCTATGGTCAGTCCTGATGTCTCTAAAGCCAAAACTACCCCGCAGGTCTTCGGCTGCGCCGAGAGAACCGCCCCCAGGGAAAGCCCCTACAGCTTTAGTCCTTGATCGAGCCACAAAAGCCTTCATCTCCCAAGAATCACGCACGTCGTGACTGGCCACCGAATCGACGTAGGCGCGTGGTTCAACCGGTCGTGCGGAGCCCTGTCCCGAATCATAATAGTATCGCCACGTACCAGCGTGGATCACGCCAGGAATTTCACCATCCGGTTTGTAATCAATTTGGTTTCTTTCCCAATTGGTTTCAGCGTTTGGCAGACCGGGGACGATCTCCGATGTACCCGAAGCCAATGCCCAATCAGCCTCATTGTAGAAATTAATTAGATTGGCAGTGACATTGGATATATAACCGCGATAACCACGTGTCGACTCGTTCGTTGTCGGGTTCAGATGGTAGTCCGGAGTTGGATATCCGGAATCCACAGACTCCAATCGAGGCAATCTTTGGGCGTCGGCAACATAGCAACTCATGGGAATAGCTGCTTCCATCAAGAGATAGTTCCGAATCCCCAATCCTTGTCGAAGGGCTTCACCACAGACGACATTTCCCATACTATGTCCGATCAAATTCACCGTATACGCATCGGAGAGACGCGAAGCCCACTGCCTAAGCGCGGCGCCGTATATATAGGCTCGATTTTCACTGCGGTTGTATTCGCCGGCGTCGAACATATTATCCGACTTCCGAGTGTCCCACCGAAACGTCGCGAAATGCCCCTTAAAACCTTGATGCCAAAGGCGCTTAAACATTGTCTGCGCAACGCCCAGGTATTCGTCGTAACTCACATTCCAGCCGTGAACAAAGACGACGCACTGATTGGTTTCATCCCATGCCTTTTCGAAAGGATTCCCATTGGGATCGGCTACATAATCCGCGGGCCCGACGAAGGGAATATTGACCGTATATGGGGCCACTATATCTTCGGGCTGCCCTTTCGCGCGCTCAAACATTCTTTGAACTTTCTTGATGTCGAGCCAAACACCAGCGCTCTCGCCAATTCTGCGACCAGCGTCGTCTATAATTTCGAAGTAGAGTTCTCCTTGTCCCTCATCAACGCCTTCAAAGAGAAGGTTAATAACAGGACTAAATTCGTCGATTCCTTGCCAAAACTGGCGATCGACATGGATGCCCGTTGTTGAAGAGGCAATGCCAGGACCGTTCGTTCCTGGCAATGCTCGATTGAAAGGTGTCGACGCCTGAAGATTACCCCAGCCTTCGTTCGTGACATATCCTCGTCCGCCATTTTCGGCGGCCCGGAAAACTCTGACGGCGGGATTGCCTGAGGTTATATTTCGAAATCGCAGGACTAGTTTGAATGCTCCCGTCCTGAAGCCCTCAGTCAAACCGCCAATATTTA
This sequence comes from Verrucomicrobiota bacterium, assembly GCA_041167505.1. GTDB lineage: Bacteria > Verrucomicrobiota > Verrucomicrobiia > Chthoniobacterales > UBA10450 > AV80. Next base: position 26,640 of record JBEEHR010000090.1, on the reverse strand, counting down.
ACCATATTCTCGCCAAGTCCTCACAATCTCGAACGCTTTGGATTCGTTCGTCCTGGCTGTCGCGAACCTCCGGAGGCGTGACTTCCTCTGAATTGTTGGCCCCGCTGCCAGCGTCCTGATCGTCATTCACCCAAAATCGATACGGTTTTTCCTCCGACGTTTGGTCTGCGTCGTGGATCAACGGATCATCAAAAGACATTTCACCGTCGCGATTTCCGTCCACCATTAGCTCGGCTGGGACAAGGAGGACAGCGTGCGCGGGTGAGCCGTCATTATAGTTGGCGGTGGCTGCGATCTGTCCCTTGTCATTCATTCCGATCGGGGCTAGCCAAGAGATGCGCGGATCAGACTCAACGACTTTGTAGACCTGCGCTGGAGAGGCGGCAGTCGGGAGACGGAGGACCACCAGGTCGGCATCGCCGGTTCCGTCATGCGCATCGGCCAAAATCTCGTTTGCGTTCGTGATAGTATAGTCGAAGTCAATCGTCGTAGCGCTCTCCGGTGCCAGCAGCGAATTGATATCCTGTGGCGCCTTGCCGGCTGCGCCCTGTGGCCAAATCTGTCGCCCCCGAGATACAATCACTCCAGCGCTGTTGATTCCATAACCGTTGGAAGTAGCATTGGCATCTCTTGACGTGGCCAGTCTCGTGGAGGGAAGCAAATCAATGTCGTAACCTGAATCAGTCTGCGCCGCAGCGAGAACTGCTCCCGAATCGCTGATGGCGAACGGCCACACTTTGAATGAGAGCCGCGCAGGAAGTGCGGTCCCAGCTCCGCCTGCAACCCATTTGGTCGCAAACAAACTGCTTTCGTCCGGACTCGACCAACCGACAATTTCGCCAGCGTTGTTAACGGCACGAACAGAGCTTGTGTAAGTTTGATAGAGCGGATAGCCGGGATAACCGACCATCAGTTGAGGCAGGCGGATCACTTGTCCACCGCTCCAGTAGGCGCCATTCGTCACCGTGTGCGAATAAGGAGTATAAAAGTAAGTGGTATCGCCTACTACAAGTGTGTCATTAAGGCCGGCTGGCGTGAAGTTCCCAGGAAGCTCTGTGCGGCGACCGCTTTGCCAAAGGAAGTATCTGCCGTACGGATCGGCTGCACAGAGCACATGTCCAAGGTTGTTGATCCCTAGCGGCGAGCTGCCCGGCGAACCGGGCAACGCGCCGAGGTCGATCACCGCATACTGGCGCTCGATCGGCTTCGCCCAGCGAGTGGGATCGCTCGGAGCGCCGTCTTCGTTATCGAGCACCCCATCGCCATCGCTGTCCTTGCTATCAGGATTTGAGTGGAGTTGTGCTTCGCGGCTATCGACCACTCCGTCTCCATCTGAGTCAGCGATCGTGGGATCAGTCCCTTTGCTGGATATTTGATTGGAAAACGCTAAAGCCGTGTTCTGACCAAGCGCTTGGACCCTGTAGGCGTAGAATGTTCCTGAGCTGTAGGTCCGGTCGCTGAAGGAGGTGACGTCGCCACCGACAGTCCCGATTCGCTGCCAGGTGAGACCGCCGTCAGTGCTTCGCTCAATACCAAAACCGGGTCCTCCGCTTGGCGCCATCCACGTCAACTGCGCGCTGGAGTTCGACGTTTCGCTGAACGTGAGATTCGTGGCAATCGCGGACGGTAGCGCTTGCACGGTGATGTAAATGCTGCCCGGCGCGCTGTCGCGTACTCCGTCGTTGGCCACAAAGCTAAAACGATCCTGTCCGGCGTAATCTGTCGCGGCCGTATAGATGACATTCGGGGCGTCCCCGCTCAGCGCCCCATGGCCTGGTTGTTCTACGATTCGATAAGTGAGAGGATCCGCGTCTGCATCTCGTCCGCTAAGTGCTATCGCAACAGACGCTCCGGCCGAGACCGTGAGATTGCGTGAATCAGCCACAGCCCTGTTCAAGTCGTTATGGACAAATACTATCTGCGATAGCTGCGGTGTCCACGCCTGGTCGCCGCCTGACAGGTCAATGCGGAAGTAGCGCCCGTCAGTAGAGAATCCCTGACTTTGCCTAAACACGGCACCATGCCAATCGCCGCCGGCCTCCCATTCCGCGATTTTCGCAATTGTCACCTCGATCCACGTGGCGTTGTCGGGCGAGCTGTAAAAGTGGACGTGATCGGGGGTTAAGCTGCCTTGGTAGTAAATGGTGGCATCCACCGATTCCAGCGCGGGCATCCAGTAAATCAGGCTTCCAGTTGTCGCGGAGGTTCTCGCAGCACGTGAGGTGTCGCCGTCGAAGTAGCCAGGATTCGTAGTGTCTAACTTCCAATCTCCAGATTGGACGACAACATAGTCCCAGCTGTCAAACGTATCGACTACGCGCGCCGGCGCCGCGAAGACAAAAGGGTCAGTCCTCGCTTGATATTCCTGCAAGTTGGCGAAACCATCGCCGTCAGGATCTCCGGAAGCATCGTTCATCACTGGGTTCAAACCGTGAGCTATTTCCCAGCCATCCGGCATTCCATCTCCGTCAGTATCGATTTTATTGGGGTCGGTTCCAAGCGCTCGTTCCTGCCCATTGGTAAGTCCGTCGTCGTCGTTATCCAGCAGGCTTTCATCTACCAAGGTCATCGTTACGGGGATTTCCCTTATCCCGTACGCGAGGCCATCGACGTTGGCCGTGAGTCCGCCGCGAAAGGTGCCTGGCGTGAGAGCGCGCCCGTCGAGTGTGACCGTTATTTCAGTGCTTGCTCCCTGCAGAAGCGACACTGCATTCGGCGAGACTTGAAGCCAGGGTGCTTGTTGCCACTCAACAGTCTGCGCGATTCGAACGGCGAGGTTCGACTTCAGATAAGGTTGATCGTAAGCAATCGTCAGACCGCCATTTCGTGTGGCGTTCTGGAGGCCTACTGTCGCTCGATCCAACGTTCCGAGCATTTCTTTGTAGTAAAACAACACTGTTCCATCTTGTTGCAGAACGATCTGAAATGTCGCCAGACCGTCTCCATCAAAACGCGCGGCATTCTCGAACTGGATCACCACACGGTCCCCGTAGTCTTGGTAATAAACGTCGCCTGAATCGCCCAGATTGAGATCGTTCCAAAATGGGGCAATCATCGCGGCTGGCGCAAAGGAGTTTGGGAGAGAGTAGTTGTAATAATCGTAAGCGCCGGCGCCGAACGTGACAAAGCCATTGGAACAGACGTAGACGGTTGAATAGTCACTACCGAAAGAAGGAAAAGCAAAACTCATTGGGAATGCTTCAAACTTATCGTCACCGTCCGAGACAAGGTCCAAATGGACGCCTGTGCCGCTGATGTCGTTCCACACAAATTGCGGCCCATTCTCCTGGTTGGAATCGGTGAAGGAATAGTGCGCAGTAGTCGCTGCGGCATGAGGGGCGAAGCTAAGTTGTCGCACGACGCTAGTGTTGTTTGTAATACTGATCGTTCGAGTCACCGTCTGGCCTGTGGGCACTGTCTCGTCGACCCTCTCGGGCAGTATCGCTAAGTTTCCTCCTGTGTTGATCGGGTCCAAGCCCTGTTGAAAAGCCGCGAGATTCGTGAGTCCATCGCCACGCGGCGCGGCTGCATTGGGATCGACGCCCACATTTCCGAAGTAGTACTTCTCCCACCAATCAGGCAGACCATTGGCATTCGCATCATGAACGGCATCGGTTGCGAGAAGATCAAAATTAAAGAGGGCCTTGACCTGACCGATATTGACCAGCCCAAAATCATCCGGAACAACTCCGCTGGCGATCCAGGGATACCTGTCCACGTACTTAGCAGCGATTAGCCGGTCGTAGACTGGTTTCGCGACAGTCTTAAGCTGACCGGCGTTCACTGGAGCAAAATTACTTGTTTGCGCGGCAGGGGTTGACCAGCGACTGATCAGGTTGTGCAAGTTGTCGCCCGCTCCCGCGGGAAGCCTCGCGTCCATCTCAGCGGCAGCTGCTCTCGCGATGTTTTTTAACTGGCCTTGATTAGCCAGGGCGTAATCGTCGGCGACACCTTGTTCAATCAAGACGCCGCCGTTAGACCACCACGATGGGGCGCTGCCATACAGGAGTAAAGGGATGAGGGACGCCAAGCTGAGGGCAAGAGATAGCCGCAATGCTGAAAGGGCATTGCGGCTATCTGGGGGCTTGCGCTTCATCAGGGGGGAATTAGCTGCAGTGTTCCTGTGGTTTACGGGGGGGAACCCTGGGTAAATTCTCCCATCGCGAGATCGCCTTGCGGTGCGATCCGGACGGGCCACACGGCTGCAGGACCGGCAGGACCGGCAGGACCGGCAGGACCGGCGGAACCGGCAGAACCGGCGGGGCCAGCGGGGCCAATGGGACCTATGGGACCAATAGGACCTATTCCACCGTTTAGTCCGGCAGGGCCAGACGGGCCGGGTGGACCGGAGGAACCAGCCGGTCCTATCGGGCCCGGGCTCCCAGTAGCTCCGGGTGTCCCCGAAGCTCCGGTCGCGCCGGCAACTCCGGCTGCTCCAGGCTGACCTTGCGGACCGGCTGGTCCGGTTCTGCTGAGGGAAACTTCGAGGCGCGGCTCGTGACTGGTTAGATTCGATTCCTTGCTGTCGAACGCGAGATTCAGAGTGCTGGTGGTCGCGCTCGCTTCGATCTCGATGCCCTCGTTCGCCAGGTTGCCGCTAAGCCAGGCCTTAACCCAGTCGGTGACATCAACGCTAATGAAATTGTTGACGGACGTCACGGGCAGGTCTGTGAGCTTTGGCGCGCCGAAAGAGAGGTTGCCTGTAAGAGTATCTTTTAACACGTATTCCTCCCAGGAGGAGATCACGGGGCTGAGGGTAATCCCGCCAATGATCGTGCTGTTGCTATTAACCCAAAAGCGAAGCCGGGCCTGGCTCACATCGCTCGCCAGCGTCCCGGGCGGAAGAGTGGCGAGACTGAACTTCAGAAAAGCGCGACCGATACGGCCGTTTCCTTTGAAGACGCGAAGATCGATGCCGCTTCCGTAGTTGGAACCGTTCGGCGGCGGCTTGCCGCCGGTGGTGCCGTTATCGACATAAGTGTCCTGGAGGAGTAATGCCTCCACCGCAGTTGCGCGTTGCGCGGCAAACGTAATGGCGGCGAAGGCCGTGGCCGCAACTATGCGGAAGGGAGACGATGTGTTCATAGGATGGGATGGACGCAGGTTGAGCCGTTTTTGACATAGGCTCGGACGAAGGGAGATGGGATCAGCGCTGGAGGAAAATTCACGTGCGCGGGCATCATGCCGATCTCACCAAAAGCCGACAATGGGCCAAATGGCGTACGCGATCGGCCTGAATCAGCGAGCGCTTTTTTTCCTGGCTCGGACAGGCCGCACACCATCGAGCCTGCGCTGAAACCACCAGTTGCAGACGGCGGTGCGCGTTTCGACGTGGAGCTTCTCGAGGATGTGTTGGACGTGCTTTTGCACGGTGCGCGGACTGCATTCGATGATCTTCGCGATCTCGCCGTTACGTTTCCCTTCGGCGATCCATTCCGCCACCTCCAGCTCGCGCTTCGTCAAGGGACGCGGCTCGACGGACACGCTCCGCTTGGAAGCACGCGTTGGTGAATTGCCGCTGTGGCGACGGTCTGGGGAGGCCATGGGGGTTCTTTAATAAACAGTTTCGTCCATACGCTCGGCGTATGTCGAGTTGGAACTTTACGCCCGGTATTTTGCTATCAGGTGGTCGATGTAGTTGCTGTAGGTCTCGGCGAGCGGTGCGCTTTCGATAAACAGGATGTTCTCGGCGTTGAACTGGGCGCTTCGGGAGAAATTGTAGGAACCGGTAATGACGGTGTCGTCGATGACGAGGACTTTGTTGTGCATGAAATCGTGGCGGCCAGTGGGGCTGTAGGGCGTGGAGTTTTTTCCGACCAGCCCGGCGCCCGTGACGATTTCCTGGAGGGCGGGAATTTTCCAGTGGTTCGAGGGGACGCCCTGCCATTGCACGTAAACGTCCGCCATCTGGGTGCGATCGTAGATGCCATCGACATGGACCCGGCCGGCATGCAGCAAGTTGAGAAGCTCGCCAATCAACGTGCCGGAGTTGATGAGGAGACTGCAAATGCGAACGCGGCGCTGGGCGGCGCGGACGCGATGGGCTATCTCGGTGTCGATCTCCAGGCCGCATCCGGGTGAGAACAGGACGCGGGCGGTAGCGGGCTGGCCGGAAAAGGTGAGCGGCACGGGCGCGGTCTGGATCTTGCCGGTGTTCTCGAAGTTTTCCTTTTCCCAAAGCTGCTCGAAGTCCTGCTCGTAGGAAACGGCGAGCGCGGGGGAATCGATCTCGAGGATATTGTTTTCCATGAGGGTAAAGGCGTCGTCGGTCATGTTCGTGGAGCCGGTCCAGACCGAGCGGCGATCGCGCACGATGAATTTGCTGTGCATCAGTTTCATCCCGGCGATGCGGCGAGCGGGATAACCCAGCGACTGGACGAACGCGCTGGTGCCTGCGGGCGCCGGGTCCTGGCCGGCGGCGAGGTTCGGTTCCGGTGGTTTGTCGCCATCGTAACAGAAGCGAATCTGCACCCCGGCTGCGGCGCGCTCCTGCAAGGCGGCGACCAACTGGGCCCGGAGCGGCGGGCTGAGCCGCATGTCGTAGAGCGCGAAATCGAGGGTCTGGGTGGCGGCGCGGATGAAAGCGGTGAGCCGCGCCATGACGGCATCGGACGTTTGTTCGTCCTGGGCGAGAAAGAAAACGGAGAGTGAAGAAGATGTGACGAGTGACATGTGACCAGTGACGAGTTGCGGAACCTGACGCCCCGCGCGCAACGATCTATCGTTTCTTCCGGTAGGGCGGAGCTGTCTCCGCAACGGCAGCGCGTCGAGGCGCGCGCCGCTTGCGGACGATAGCGGACTTTTTATCGGTCGATTTTGAAGCCCGAGAAACGACGACGCGTGCCTCACGCACGTTGAAATAATCGAGGACATCATCGCCCCGATCGAATTTTTCTTCGAGGGTCTCGGCGGTCGTCGGATTAGCCTGCAACTTTTTCATAGGTCGCGATTTCGCGTGGCGTCGACTTCCTTACACTAATAATCCGAATCACGTCTCCGCGATAGGTGATAATCGCGGACCAAAACTGACGATCGATCGTTCCAATGATCATGTATCGCTTTTCCCTGACGTCTCTCGCGGGTAAGACCGCGTGGGTCGATTTCCAAAGCTCCTGTGCTTTGACAAAATCGATCCCGTGCTTGGCTCTGTTCGTGGCGCTTTTGTGTAAGTCGAATTCGAATAACACGCGTCACGATTAACGCACGGATACCCGGAACGCGATCCTTAGTGCGGCGCTTCCCGTCTCGCGAGGCGGTGACGTAGCTGGAGGAAAGGGCGTTCGATCGCGAAGAAGAGAACGGTCGCGGCGGCGTAAACGCAGAGTTCGACGCCAATAAGAGCGCCGGCTGAAGTCAGCGTGATGTCGTGGGTGGAACAGAACTGCGCAACGAAGTGGATGACGAGCTTCTGCACCAGATACGCGCTGTAGGCGATGCTGGCGATGAAGGCGGCGCCAGGAATGTTCACACGGGAGAAGGGCAACCGCGGACTGACGGCGCAAAGAAGAAGCGCGGCCATGCCGAGCGCGACGAGGAGGAATTGCCAGATAGAGGCGGTGACGGTGATTACTCCGGGTTCCTCGATCCAAAAGGCGGATACGATGAGTCCAAGACCGGGCAGCCCGAGCCAGGGTGCGAGATTCATGAGGCGTTGCCACCAGTGCGGCCGGAACTTTTCGATCGCGGCGAGCACCACTCCGAAGACGAGTGGATCGAGCCGGGTCCAGGTGGCGTAGTAGATCCAGGTTTGGAAACCGCGGAAGCCGACTCCGGTTTCGGCCAGGTTGTTCACGGCGAGAAACCAGCGCAGCGCGAGTCCGCCGAGGACGATGGCGCAGGGAACGATCACCGCGGCGCGACGGGAGCGAATCACGAGCAACAGGACGAGCGGAAGAAGAAGATAGAACTGGTCTTCGACGGCGAGCGACCAGGCGTGGGAGAAAGCGGTGCCGCCGCGCAGCCCGATGTTTTGGACGGAGAGAAGAAATTTCCAGAGCGGAAACATTTCCGGATATTCGCGCCACGAGGGCAGCAGGACATAGATGGCGAGGATGACGAGGTAGGCCGGCAGGATGCGCAGCGCGCGGCGGGCAAAGAAGCGCCCGAGCGGGATGCGCCGGGGGCCAGGTCCGCGGCACGAGGGCGTGCCGTCTCCAAGAGGAGGCGCGAGGAGTTGTCCGCCGATCAGGTAACCGCTGAGGACAAAGAAAAGATCGACCCCGATCCAGCCGAAACGATGCACGTCGCCGGGCAGCGGGAAGCCCATGATGCCCGCGTGATAAAGGACGACGATGATGATCGCGAGAGCGCGGAGAAGATCGAGACCGGGCTGGCGTTCACGGTTTGTGAAGCGCGGGTCAATCTCGGAAGCGAGCGTGTTGCGTGCGGGATGTGAGATACGGGATAAGAAGAACCCGCTGCCGAATTACCGCGAACGGGTTCGGCAGCGGGTAAGAGGTGTTAGTTAGGACAACGGGAAACTACTTCTTCTTGGTGTAGTCGATCTGCATGGTCTTCGCCTCACCCTGGCCGCGGTCTTCGTAGTACTCCATGGTCATGTGGGTGGCGTCCGTCATTTTGATAACTTCGCGCACTTTTTCTTTCATGCCGGGCATCATCTCGTATTCGCCGGTGTAGGTGAAGGCCTTGGTGGCGGCATCATAGGTGCCGTCCATCGTCATGATGCCGGTGCCCATGTTGTCGATCCAACCGGAAACGAATTTCTTCTTCACGTTATCGTAGCCGTCCATGGACATGCCGTGGAAATTCATTTCCGTCATTTTGCCATCGGCGCCGGGCATCTTGAATTTGCCGGTGTAATCGCCGGAGACATAGCGCCCATCCATGATGGCTTCGCGCTTGGCAGTGCCAGTGGACTCCGTGGGATTACCTTTCGGGTCCATCCACATTTTCACGGTGTAACTCCAAGTACCGGCGGTGGAGGCGAGGAGCTTGTGGTTCTCGTTGAGCTTGGCCAGTTCCATCATCTGCTTCATCTCATCTGCGGTCGGCGCAGAGCTGGTCGTGGTCGTCGTCGCCGGGCTCGTCGCGGTGGTTGTCGTGGTGGCCGGGCTCATCGCAGTCGCCGGCATTTTTGCCGCGGGACTCGAAGTGGTGGGTGCCTTTGGCGCCGCCGACGGAGTCTGTGCGACCACGAGGGAAGCGGTCGCGAACAGAGTAGTTAGTAATAGGGTTGTAGGTCTCATGGTCGGCGATTCTGCTGAGACAGACCGCAGGGCGTCAAGCCTCGCGTGGCGAGAAGTTTATTGCTTTCTACTTCTTTGGCAGAGCTAGTAAACGTCGCGCCGGTAGCGTTTCTGCGTCCGCAGGTTTGCCACGTATTCTGCTGCGGCTTCCTTGCTCATCCCGCCATGTTCTTCCACCAGGCCCTGGATGGCGGCATCCACATCCGGCGCCATGCGTTCGGCATCGCCGCAGAGATACAGATACGCACCGTCATTGAGCCACGACCAAACGTCGCGGCCGGCTTCGCGGATCCGATGCTGGACATACACTTTCTGGGATTGGTCGCGGGAGAACGCCGTCTCGAAACGAGTCAGCAACCCGGCGGCAGCGTAAGCGGAGAATTCTTCCTGGTGATAGGAGTTTGCGGCGCGCCGTTGTTCTCCGAAGAAAAGCCAGTTGCGTCCGGTGGCGCCCACGGCCTCCCGTTCCTGGAGATAACCGCGGTAAGGCGCCAGCCCGGTGCCGACACCGATCATGATCATGGGAGCATTCGGATCGTCCGGAAGCCGGAAATGTTTCGCGGAATGAATGAAGGTCGGAACGGACGTGCCTTCCTGGAGCCGCTCGGAAAGGAAACTTGTGCAAACGCCTTTCCGCGCGCGGCCGTAGCTGGTGAAACCGACGTTCGTTACCAGGAGGTGCGCCTGTTCGGAATAGCGCTTCAAACTGGAAGCGATGGAATAGAGACGCGGCTGAAGTTTCGAAAGACTGCCGGCAAACTCCGAGGCGGAAAGCTTGTTGCGCAGCTCGGTGTATTCGGTCGCCAGATCGACAACGTGGCGACCCCAGAGATAGGCATCGAGTTTCGCGCGCTGGTTCGGGTCGCAATATTCCAGGAGAAAGCGCGCGGCAGCGATGCGCTCGGCAACGAGCTGAACAAATTGCCGGGAAGGCGTGGTGATGGTGCGTTCGCGCAACAACGCGGTCCGCAGCGAAACGCTTTGGCCGGATGTGCCGGCGACTTCTTCTTCGCCGGTGAACCCGAGGAGGTTGATAATTTCGTCAACCAGTTCAGACGAGTTCGTGGGGAAAACACCTAACGAATCGCCTGGCTCGTAGATGAGCCCGGATTGCTCCAGTGAAAATTCGTAGTGAAACGTTTCTTTTTCCGAACCGGGGCCATCGAGGCGGCGTCGCACCAGAAGCGGAGCCGGAAACGGATTCTTGCGCGAAAAAGGAGTCGCGACAGGTGCGGGCGGTGCCGTCTCGGTAAACATGGAACGTGATACGGGATACGGGATACGGGATGAAGGGTCAATGCTATCCCGTCTAAGGGAGCGAGCTGGTGATTTGCCAGACGAGACCACCCGGAAACAAACCCAGGAATAGAACGATAGCGGCCAGAAGAGTGATGGAAGTGCGCTGCAAGAAATCGGGTGGGAAGACCGAAGCGTTGTCCGCGGCTTTATCCACAAAGATGACCTTCAGCACCATCAGATAGTAGTAGAAAGAAATGAGGCTGCCAAAGAGCGCGAGCGCGACCAGCCAAAGGAGGCCGTGATTCCCTCCGATCCGGAGCGCGGCGCTGAAGAGGTAGAACTTGCCGAAAAACCCAGCCAGCGGCGGAAGCCCGGCCAGCGAAAGCATGAAAACCGCCATGCATCCGGCGAGCCACGGTGAACGACGGCGCAACCCGGCGAAGTTCGCGAAATCGTCCCCGCCCGTTTCGCGACGGACCAGACCGATGACTCCAAACGCACCGACCAACGTGAAGGCATAGGTCGTCGTGTAAAAAAGTGTGGCGCTATAACCTTCGCGTCCTCCCGCTACCAGACCGAGCAAGGTATAACCCGCATGCGCCACCGCGGAGTAAGCCAGAAGCCGGCGAACGTTCGACTGCGCGAGCGCGACGAGATTTCCGATGAGAATGGAGAGGGCCGCGAGCGCGGCGAGAATCGGCGCCCAACCGGCGACCATCGCATGCCACGCGGCATCTCCCTGCGCCGACCCGAAGCCAACGAGCACGATTTTTCCCAGGACAACGAACGACGCAACCTTCGACGCCGACGCGATAAAGGCCACGGAAGCAGCGGGCGCGCCCTGATACGTATCCGGCGCCCAGAGATGAAATGGTGCCGCGGCGATTTTGAAAGCGAACCCGATCAGAGTCATGACGAGTCCGGCAGCGAGAATCGGCGTGATCACACTGAGCTTGGGAGCGATCGCGGCGAGGCTGGTCGCGCCGGTGGTTCCGTAAATGAGGCTGATTCCGAAAAGCGTGAACGCGCTCGCGGTGCTTCCGAAGAGAAAATATTTCAACCCCGCTTCGGCGGAACGCACGTCGCTCTTGTCGAAAGCGGCCATGACATAGAGCGAAAGGCCGGTGAGCTCGAGCCCGATGAAGATGACGAGCAACTCTTCGCTGCCGACGAGCAGCATGAGGCCGACGGTCGCCAGCAAGAGGAGCGCCAGATATTCACCCTGATGTCTCCCACGCGATTGCCGTGCGACGATAACGGTGAAGAAAGCCAGCGCGAGGCAGATGACTTTGAACAAGGCGATCAGCGGCGTGATGACGAGCATGCCGTTGAAGAGATTGGCCTGGGGCGGCAGCATCAAGACGGCCGCCGAGGCGAAGAGCAGGCCGGCCGCGGCGACGCCGGAACAAAGAACCGATGCGCGCTCGGTCGATAAACCGAGAGCCAGCACGATGAGGGCGGTGACAACGAGAACAGCTTCGGGCGCGGCCAGGCGCAGGAGTTCGAAGTAGTTCATGGCTTGAAGAACCGCAGCGCTTCGACGGCGGGCTGGATGCGATCGAGCAGGAACTTCGGATAAATGCCAGCCGCCAGAGTCGCGAACATCAAAAGCCCGGCGCCCCATTTTTCTGCAGCGGAAATCGCCGATTGCTCGTTCCAATCAGGATCCAACGGGACACGGCCTGGCTGGGTGCGAACAGTAGCCGCGTCGCTGAAAAATGTTTTCTTCAAAGCGCGCAGGGTAAACGCCGCCACCAGCACCATGCCGGCGCCGGTTACGAAGACAGCCATCGGGTAAGCCTTCCATACCCCAAGCAGGATCGTGATCTCCGCAGCGAACCCGCTAAAGCCCGGGATACCCATCGAAGCCGCGGACGCAATAACGAAGGAAAACGCTGCGAACGGCAGCATGCGGCTCAAGTTCATTCGCGAAAGCTGGTCCAGGTCGCGCGTATGCGTGCGGCGATAAATCATGCGGCCGGCCACGGCGAAGAGGAGGGCTGCGATCACGCCGTGCGAAAACATTTGCAGGACAGCGCCGCTGACGGCGAGGGCATTCGCGCAGGCGAGTCCGAGCAGGACGAAACCCATGTGGCTGACGCTGGAGTAACCGATGACGAATTTCAGGTCGCGCTGGCGCAAGGCAACGCCGGCTGCATAGACAATCCCGATGACACCGAGGACGAGGATCCATTTGCTCCATGTCTGAAAGCCGAGCGGCAAGAGGTTCATCGCCACGCGCAAGGCAGCATACGCTCCGAGTTTCATCACGATCCCCGCGAGCAGCATCGAGCCGGCGGTCGGGGCCGCTACGTGGCCAGTCGGCGCCCAGGTGTGGAATGGCCAGATGCCGGCCAGGACCGCGAACCCCAGAAACAAAAGCGGGAAGACCCAGTTTTGGAATTGCGGAGGGAACTGCACTTGGGCGAGCTGATGCAGGTCGAGCGTGGCCGTCCCCGTCGTCACATAGATCGCGATGATACCGATCAAGGCGAGCGCGCCGCCGAAGAAGGAATAAAGGGTCAGCTTCATCGCGCCGTATTCCTTGTTCGTCGAACCCCAGATCGCGATGAGGAAATATTTTGGCACGATGACCAGCTCGTAGAAGACGAAGAGGAGAAACAAGTCGGCACTGAGAAAAACGCCGTAGGATCCGCCGACAACCAGAAGCAACCAGAAAAAGAACTCGTTAGGCCGCTCTTCGACGTCCCAGGAAAAGAGGACCGCGCTGACCGCGGTGAGGCCAGTGACCAGGCACATTGTCAGGCTGATGCCGTCGGCGGCGAGGTGATATTCGAACCCGAGCGCGTGAATCCAGGGGAGTTTGACGATCGTCTGGAAATCGGCGGCGTTACTGACATTGAAGAACGCGTTCAGACTGATGGCGAACCCTGTGAGCGAAGCCAGGAGCGCCATCCAACGCGCCAGAATGTGCGGCAGAAACAGCAGCAACAGCGCGCCGCCAAAGGTAACGTAAATGGTCCAGGCGATCATCGATGGTTCCGGGCGCGATAACGCGGCGCTTTCTCGCGCACGTGAAATCCGATTTCACGACGAGGTTTCTCCGGCGGCGCCATCAATTGGCGGATGGCATCGATGATCGCGGCGATCTCGTCATCATGTTTTCCCACCCGGTTTTCCAGCTCGGCAAATTTGCGTGCGAGCTCGCGATTGGTCTCCAGCGTCTCGCGTAGTTTCACGAAAGCTCGCATGATTGCGATGTTCACCTTCACGGCGCGGTCGCTTTTGAGCACGCTGGATAACATAGCGACGCCTTGCTCGGTGAAAGCGTAAGGCAGGGCCCGGCGCCCGCCCCAACTTGAAATCACAAACTGTGATTTCAAGTTCGCTAACTCCTGAGCGTTCAGTTGAAACACAAAGTCTTTGGGGAAACGACTCGGGTTGCGCTTCACGGCCTGCGTGATAGCGCCGACCGTGACTCCATACAGCGCCGCCAAATCCTGGCCCAGGATCACTTTCTGGCCGCGCAGGAAATAAATTGACTGGGCAACTCGGCCGATTGGAATGAGTTCTTTTTTCATCCGGCGGCTCAGGCAAACAATCGCGCCATCTGGATGACGGTTGTATTGAAGATGTTGAAGACGAATCGCGGCGCGACGCCGACGGCGAACATCAGGAGCGCAACGGGAACAATTACCAGTTTCTCCCGGCGCAGCAGATCGGGGAAGGTGCTGCAATTTTCCGACAACGGGCCGCTGAAAAGCATCTGCATGGCGCGCAAAAAAGTGATGGCGGTGAAAAGCAGGCCGAGGACAGCCACGGCCGTCGCGATAGCGGACAGGGCGAACGCGCCTTTGAAGATGAGGAACTCGCCGATGAATCCGTTCAGTCCCGGCAGCCCGAGCGACGAAAACATGGCGACGCTCATCCAGCCGCAGAGGAGCGGCGTTCGCTGCATCAAGCCACCGAAGTCGTGGATGCCGCGTGAGCCGCGCCGTTCCTCCAGCAATCCGACGAAATAGAACAACGCCGCGGCGGTGATGCCGTGGTTAAAGATTTGCAGGAAAACACCGCTGAGCGCAGCCTGAAGTTCAACCGCGGGTCGCGGGGCAGCAGCGCCGACAGCGAACAAACCGAGCATGCAGTAGCCGAGATGGTTGATCGAGAGATAGGCGACCATCCGTTTGAGATCCGACTGCGCCCAGGCCGCGAGCGACGAAAAGACGATCGAGCAAACGGCGAGACCGAGGAGCCAGGGACCCAGCGCCTGGATCTCGCGCGGGAAAAGCGGAAGGAGCAGACGAATGAAACCGTAGACGCCCATCTTCGAAAGCACGCCGGTCAACACCATCGAAACGCCGGTGGGCGCAGTTTCGTAGGCGTCCGGGAGCCAGGTGTGAAACGGGAAGAGCGGAACTTTCACGGCCAGGCCAAGAAAGATTCCGGCGAAGGCGAACCAGCCGAGCTTGCCGCCAAGGAGCGGTCCGCTGCGCGCGAGTTCCGCCAGTTTCGCGAAATCGAACGTGCCCTTGGCGAAAAAAATCCCGAGGAACGCCAGCAGCATCGCGACGCTGCCGAGGAACGTGTAGAGGAAGAACTTGGTGGATGCGCGGTCGCGGTTTTCGCCGCCCCAGATTTTGATCAGAAGAAATCCGGGGATCAGGCTCATCTCATAAAACAAAAACCAGAGGATGAAATTCTGGGCCGTGAACGTGCCGTAGAGCGCGGCCTGCATCACCAGGAGGAGCGCGCAGGCGCCGCGGCTCAACCGTTGCGCGAGCAACGCGAACGGAAAGATCAGTGAGGTGAGAATTACGAGAAGCAAACTCAGGCCGTCGATGCCGACGAGATACTCCGCGCCGATGGAAGGAATCCACGGATGGCGCTCCACGAGCTGCAATCCAGGCGCCGCGCTATCGAAGTTGCGCCACAAGACAAACGCAGCGATTCCGCTCAGAACCGTGAACCCCAGCGCGATCCCGCGTGCGGAATTTGGGCGGCTGACGCCGACAAAAAGCGCGCCCGCCAGCGGCAGCAAGATGAGGGCGGTGATCAGTCCAGCCATGCGTAGAAAAGGAGAAGGGCGAGGACCGCCACCGCGACGGCGCCCAGATACAATTGGATTTGCCCGGAATGGAATCGCGACATCACCCGGCCCAGACCGCGTGCGCCGCCCGCGCTTTCATCGACACCGGCATTGATGCCGCGTTCATCGACGCCCGCGGAAACAATCCCGAGGAGACTGCCGAGTCCGCCGACCCCGCGTACAAAGCCGTCCCAGACGAATCGATCCATCCAGCTCGAGACGAGCGCCGCTGTTTTGCTGAGGGCGATGACGGTGTGCGCGTAAAGTTCGTCCAGCCACATCTTGTTTTCGAGGAAACGAAACAAGGCGGGTAGCGCTTGTTGAAGCGGGTCCGTCAGACCCGCACGTCGATAGATGAGGACACCGAGACCGACTCCTCCGGCGACGAGCGCGAGCGAAATGAAGAGCATTGGTTGGATCAACCGGCCGAAATCGAGCTGTGGGGACTCGCCGGATAAATAGTCATGCAGCCACGGCCAGGCCGGCGTGAGCACGGCGCTCAGTCCGATCGTACAGATCGCGAGCACAATCAGCGGCCGCGTCATCACCGCCGGACTTTCGTGCGCGGCGTCCGACGCGCGCCGGTTGCCATAGAAAACGTAAATCATCTGCCGCGTCATGTAGAGCGCGGTCAGAACGACCCCGGCGAGCATGAGGTAATAGGGCACCTGCGATTTCGGCCAATGCGCGGTCGCGTGCAGGACTTCTTCTTTCGTCCAGGCGCCGGCGAAAAAGAGGGGCACACCGCTGAGCGCCATCATACCGACGGCGTAGGTTACAAAAGTAACGGGCATCAGTCTTCGCAGGCCGCCCATCTTCCGAATGTCCTGTTCGTGATGCGACGCGTGAATGACGGAGCCGGAGCCGAGGAACAAAAGCGCTTTGAAAAATCCGTGTGCGAGGAGGTGCATGATCCCCGCCGCAACTCCACCGACGCCGAGCGACACCATCATCAGACCGAGCTGCGAAACGGTGGAGTAAGCCAGGACGCGCTTGATGTCGGATTGCGCGATCGCGATCAGCGACGCCATCAGCGCGGTGACGACGCCGACCCAGACCACGACGGTGAGCGACGGGGTCACGCCGTCGATCGCGCCTAACGAGAAGATCGGGTAAACGCGCGCGACGAGGAACACACCCGCGGCCACCATCGTCGCGGCATGGATGAGCGCGCTGACGGGGGTCGGGCCTTCCATCGCGTCGGGCAACCAGACATGCAGCGGGAATTGGCCCGACTTGCCGGCGGCCCCGGAAAAAATCAGCAGCGCGATGAAAGTCGCGCTCGATCCGATAGCGAGAAGTCCCGCCGCCTCGAGGCAACCGTGGCCGTTGTCGTAAAAGAGAAGCGTGCCGGCGTCGCGATAGAGCCATAAAAGACCGAGGAAAAATCCGAGATCGCCGATTCGCGTCGTGATGAACGCCTTTTTCGCCGCGGCGGCCGCGCTCGGCTTGTGAATCCAGAAACCGATCAGCAAATAAGACGCAAGCCCGACCAGTTCCCAGCAAACGAAGAGCAGCAGCAGGCTGTTGGCGATAACGACGCCGAGCATCGCCGCCGAGAAAAACGAGAGGTAGGCAAAGAACCGGGAGAAATCCTTGTCGCCCGCCATGTAGCCTTTGCTGAAAACGAAAATGCACAGGCCGACCAGCGTGATCATCACGAGCATGGCGGCCGCGAGCGGGTCGAGCACGGAACCGATCCGGACCGCCTGGTCGCCAAAGGTGAACCAGGTAACGTTCTGAACCGAACGCGCTCCGGGCGTTTGCAATGTCCAGGCGAACGCTGCGACCGAGATGAGGAGCGCGGCAACCTGGCCAACAACAGCGAGCGCAAAGGCAGCCGTGCGTCGCTTACTCGCGAGACTCAGAATCAGGAGAGAAGCCGCCAGCGGAATGAGTGGGATCAACCAAAAATAGATGGCGCTCCAGGAAATCATCGCCGGCTAATCCTTCTCCTCTTTCTCTTCCTTCCCGAGATCGGGAAGGCGCTCGATCGCTTCGGGATCGATCGGCGAGAGCTTCAATCGTTCGGCCAGCCATTGGACGCGATCCTTTCGCGCCTCGGCGTTGAGGGCGTGACCGGCCTTGTAGAACTCCATCTTCTTCGGCTCGGAGAAACGTTCGAAGGAGCTGCGGGCTATCGGCTCGGGAATGGGTGCGTCCTCGCGGCCAAACTGCAAAAGCACGCTGGCTGGCGCGCTGTGCCCGATGAAATAGACCGGATCGTCGAACGCGTATTGCCGGAAAAAATCACGGAGCGCTTCTTCGCCAATTCGTTTTCGAAACTCTTCAACCGCCGGCGTCTTGGACTCGAAGACGTATTCCTCGTCCGCGAAAACGCCGGCCATCAAAACAAAGGAGCCGATCCGTTTTTCGACGCCGGCCAGAATGCCGCCGGTGTGCGCGTTGTAACTGTGGCCGACGTAGGCCAGGCGCGCGGGATCGACGTCGCCACGCGTAATCAGAAGGTCCACGCCCCGGCGGAAGTCGATGACCTGCTGGCGCGACACCTCCGCATTCTGAATCTCGCCCTTCAATTGGTCTTTCTCCGGGAGATAACCGGGTCGAACCATGGGAGCATCGGTTAAAAGCGAGACGGCGCCGGAGCGCGCGAGGAACAGAGCTTCCTCGAGAAACTCTTTTCGATTCGCCACCGCCGATCTCGGCATCATCCAATGCCCGAACAGGATTCCCGCGAATGGACCCTTGCCCGGCGGCAGAACCAGAGTAGCCGGCACGCGGCCGCCGCGCGGACTGTCATAGGAAAGCTCGATGACCGTCGCGCCATCGCGTTCTTCCTTGTGTTCCTCGCGAATGTTCAGGAGAGCGTTGCGATCGTAATCGAACTCGCGCACCAGGTCCTCGAAGCGCGGAGGCTTCGCGCGCTTTTTCTCGGCAGCGTGGACCGCGACCACTCCCGCGAGCAGTGCCAGACACAAGGTGAAGCGAAGGCGCGGGTTCATCCTTTGAGTTGGTTGAAGCGCCGGACGTTTGTCGTGCGATAATGTCGGTAGACGGCGATGACGAGCGCGAGACCGACCGCGGCTTCGGCCGCGGCAATGGCGATGGAAAAGATGGCGACCATCACGCCGGTCGGGTTCGGCGATGCCGGGCCGAATCGCCAGAAAGCGATGAAGTTCAAATTCGCCGCCGCCAGCATGAGCTCGATCCCGATCAGGATGAAGATCGCGTGCCGCCGGCTGAGCGCGGCCAGCAAACCGATCGAGAAAAGCGCGGCGGAGATGATGAGGCAAAGCTGGAGCGTCGGCGTCATCGTTTCTCCTCCATGACCAGCACCAGCGCGCCGATCAACGCCGCCGTCACCAGCAGGCCGACGCATTGCAGCGGCCAGACGTAATGGGTCATCAGCATTTCGCCGATCTGCTTGACGGTGAGCGGCTCGATACCCGGCGCGGTCACGGAAAGCGACGGTGTTTTCATGATCGCCCACGCCAGACCTGCAAAGACAGCTACGGCGACAATCACGCCGCTCCAGTTGAACCCGGACGCGTCTTCATCTTCGCGGCGCGTCAGCAGAATCGTGAACACGATCAGCACCGCGACGGCGCCGACATAAACAAAGACCTGCACCAGGCCGACAAATTCAGCGCCGAGAAAAAAGTAAAAGGCGGCCAGGCCGAGAAATGCGACGACAAGGCAGAGCGCGGCGTGAATGAGCTTGCGGAGACAGGCGGCAGCGAGCGCGCCGGCGAGCGTGAAGACCGCGATTGCAATAAAAGCGGCGACGCTCATTCAGCGAAACGATAAGTCCGGACAGACAGGTTTTTGTTCGCCCTGAGAAAACGAGAGAGAGCGAGATACACCACGAGCAAAATTCCAAGCGACCAAAGCCATCCCGCCAGACCATGGGCCTGATAATGCCACACCGCCGCGGCGATGATGCAGGTGAAGGCCATCGGCATCATGAATTTCCAGGCGAAATTCATCACGTGATCGACGCGCATCCGTGGCAGCGTCCCGCGGATCCAGATGAAAACAAAAAGGAGAACAGCGAGCTTGGCGAAGAACCAGACGTAGGACGGAATGATCTCCAGCCACGGCAGCGGCGCGTGCCAGCCGCCGAGAAACAGCGTCACCGCCAGGCCGCTGACCGCGAACATTCCAAAATATTCCGCGAGAAAAAAGATGGCGTATTTGAACCCGGAATATTCTGTCATGTGACCGGCCACGATCTCCGATTCGCCTTCCGGCACGTCGAATGGTGTGCGGTTCGATTCCACCAGGCCCGAGACGAAAAACAGAAGGAACGCCGCCGCGCCCCACGGCGTGAGAACAAACCAGCGCGGCACGAAGCCGAGCGAATATCCGTCCTGCGCCTGCACGATCGCATCGGCGGAGAGCGAACCGACGATCATCACGACCGGCAGGACGGTGATGATGAGAGGCAGCTCGTAGCTGACCATCTGCGCGATCGCGCGCATGGCGCCGAGCATCGAGAACTTGTTGTTACTCCCCCACCCCGCCATGAACACCGCCAATTCCGTCGCCGAACCGACCGCGAAGAAAAACAGAATCCCGCCATCGATCGAAAACGCCGTCATGTTTCGGCCATAGGGAATTACGCCGAGCGCGAGAATGGCCGGCACCGCCATCAGGATCGGCGCGAGGAAATGGACCACCTTATCCGCGCGCGCCGGGACGATGTCTTCCTTAATGAGGAGCTTGATTCCATCGGCGATCGGTTGGAAAAGCCCGAACGGCCCAACGCGATTTGGCCCGTAACGATTCTGAATCCGCCCAAGAATTTTGCGCTCCAGCACCGAGATGAGCGCGAAGAGCGCCATGAACACGCCGAGCACCGCCGAGATATTGATGAGACTCGAAGCGATCGCCTGCACCCAATCCGGCGCCGAGGAAGCGAACGAAAGCAGCCAATGCTTCAGCGAAATAAAAGCCTGATCGACTGAACTCCCGGTCATCCGCTGTGAAGGAAAGCGGTCAGTGATTGCTTAGGCAAGGCAGAATGCGCTGGCAGAGGGCTGGACTCTCGCTTAACAAAACTCCGTGGATCGCTTAACCTCGATAGCATGACGCCAGATCCGTATTTCTTTCTCGTGATCTTCGCCGGGGTCGCGCTGGTCTTTCCGTTGATGCCGCTGGCGCTGGCCTGGGTCTGGCGACGATTTCTCCAGCCGCCGAAGCCGGGTCCACAAAAAAATGCGACGTATGAATGCGGGATGGAATCGGTCGGCGAAGCGCAGGTGCAATTCCAATCGCAGTATTATCTCTACTGCATCATCTTCCTCATCTTCGACGTGGAAGCGGTGTTTCTGGTGCCGTTCGCGGTGGCGTTCACGGGATTGCCGTTCGGCGCCTTCGTCGCGATCCTCGTTTTCCTGTTGTTGCTCCTCGAGGGACTCGTTTGGGCGTGGAGCAAAGGTTGTTTGGATTGGGCGCAGATGCGGAAAAGCGTGTCATGAGCAATTCGATCGACGAAGGCCTGCGGACCGAGCTGCAAAAACGCGGCGTCTGGGTGACCTCGACGCAGGAGCTCTACAACTGGGGCCGGAAGAATTCGATCTGGCCGCTCCAGTTCGGACTCGCCTGTTGCGCGATCGAGATGATTGCGACCGCGGCCTCGCGCTACGATCTCGCGCGGTTCGGCGGCGAAGTTTTCCGGCCATCGCCGCGCCAGGCCGATCTCATGATTGTGGCCGGCACGGTCACAAAGAAAATGGCGCCGCAAATCGTGCGGCTCTATAACCAGATGCCCGATCCGAAGTACGTGATCTCGATGGGCGCGTGCGCGATTTCCGGCGGCCCGTTCAAGCAGGGTTACAACGTGCTGAAAGGGATCGACCGTTACATCCCCGTCGACGTTTACATTCCCGGCTGCCCGCCGCGCCCCGAAGCGCTCCTGCATGCGTTCATGGAATTGCAGCGCAAGATTGCCGGCCAAAAACTAACCGGCGACGGCAAGGCCGCCCACCTCGATCGCGAACAGCCGAGCGAGTTCCCGGTTCCAGCGTTCGGCGCGCACGATCTCGAGCCGCCGAGTAATCCCGCCATCTTTCGGCCGCCGCAGTTGGAGCGAACCTGAGCATGGAGTCGCTGGAGGAAATCAAGGCCCGCGCGGAAGCGGCGGTGCCCGGGGCGAAGATCGAGATCGTTCCTAATCCGGGGCCGGCGAACCAGCCGTCGTTGTTGCTCGATCACGCACACGCGAAAGCAGTCGCGTTATTTCTTCGGGACGACCCGGCTTTGAAAATGGATCACTGCTCGAACGTCACCGGCGTCGATTGGCTGGATCGCAAGGTAACGAAAAAAGTGAAAGTGAAGAAGGTGGTCGACGGAGCGGAGAAGGAAGTCGAAGAATCGCAGGAAGAATTTTTCCCGGGCTATCTCGAGGCGGTCTATCACCTGTTCTCGATGACGTTGAAGCACGGGCCGGTCGTTATGCGGATGCGAACGGCGGATCGCGCGGAGGGCGCGCGGCTGCCCTCACTCACGCCGGTCTGGCGCAGCGCGGAATTCCAGGAGCGCGAAATCTTCGATCTTTACGGGATCAAATTCGATGGGCATCCCGATCTGCGGCGCATCCTGATGTGGGACGAGTTCGAAGATTTCCCGATGCGGAAAGATTATCGAGAGCCGGACGACTACGAATACGAGCCCACGCCGCACGACGAGGTGCTGGAGAAAGCGAAGCAGCATTATGCGCCGCGTCCGCAGGTAAACGAAACACTCACCCCGCAATGAACTGTCATCCTGAGCGGAGCGAAGGATCTCTGACTATTTCCGGCACTCAGCGCCGGGAATCAGAAATAGTCAGAGATTCTTCGTCGTCTTCGCGACTCAGGATGACAGGCCTTATAGAATGAGCGTGGGATTTCACGAACTCGCAGAAGCTCCGCCGAAGGCGATGAACGCTCGCATCGAGGGTGACCTGATGGAAATCTCGATGGGGCCGCAGCATCCTTCCACGCACGGGGTGTTCCGAATGAACGTCGCGCTCGACGGCGAGGTGGTTCGCAAACTCAAGCCGGTCTTCGGTTATCTCCATCGGAACCACGAGAAGATCGGCGAGAACACCAGCTATCTCGGTTCGATGCCCTACACCGATCGTCTCGATTACTTTTGCTCGATGACCAACAATTGGGCTTACGCGCTCAGCGTCGAGAAGCTCGCCGGAATCGAAGTGCCCGAGCGCGCGGAATATCTGCGCCTCATCCTCGCGGAACTGACGCGACTGCAAAACCACACTTCACTCCTGGGCTTCTTGTTAAGCGACATGGGCGCTTGGGGCACTCCGCTCATGTATGCATTTCGCGAACGGGAGAAAATCCTCGACCTGTTCGAATCACTTTCCGGTTCTCGGATGATGTGTGACTACATGCGGTTTGGCGGCTGCCGGGTCGACGCCGGGCCCGACTGGTTCTCGCGCGCCCAGAAAATCATCGACGCCTTTCCGCGATTTCTCGACGAGTTCGAAAAGCTGATCGTCTCGAACGAAATCCTGATCGCGCGAACCCAGGGGGTGGGAAAGCTTTCGGCCGAGCTTGCTATCAACGCCGGCATCACCGGCCCAATGCTGCGAGCGAGCGGCGTGAACTACGATCTCCGCAAAGTGGACGGCTACGGCATCTATCCGCGCTTCAAGTTCCGCATCCCGCTCGGCGACCACGGCGACTGCTACGATCGCTTGATGATGCGCGCGCTGGAGATGCGTGAAAGCCTCGGCATTCTAAACCAAGCGATGAAGGAGGTCCCCGCCGGCCCGATCATGAACCCGAAGGTGAAGATCCGCGCGTTCAAGCCACCGATTGGCGAAGCGTATGGCCGCATCGAAGGGCCGAAGGGCGAGCTCGGCTTTTATCTAATCAGCGATGGCACTGCGAATCCATATCGTTACCGGGTGCGCCCGCCCAGCTTCATTAATTTGACGGTGCTGGAAGACCTTTGTCTCGGCCACACCGTCGCTGACGTGATGGTTATCCTTGGCAGCATCGATATCGTCATGGGAGAAGTGGACCGCTAGTTATGATCGGCACAGGCGTACTAAAAGGGATGGCGGTGACGGCCCGGAACTTTGTCGGGAGTTATTTCGAGAAAGATCGCCTGATCACGGTGCAGTATCCGGAGGAACGCGAGACGCTGCCGGAGAACTACCGGAACTTTCCGTTCCTGGTTTTCGACAACGATCCGGAAGCGGGCCTGCGCTGCGTGGCCTGCAAGATTTGCGAGAAGGAATGTCCGCCGCAATGCATCTACATCGTCAAGAGCGACGACAAGAAGCCCGATTACATGGGCAAGCCGCAGTTCTATCCGAAGATTTTCGACATCGATATCTCGGTCTGCATGAGCTGCCAGATCTGCGTCGAGGTTTGCCCGTTCGAAGCGATCAAGATGGACAAAGTTTTTGAACTGAGCCGCCGCGAACGGTTTGACGCGCTCCTCATGCGCAAGGACGAGCTGGCGAAGTCGAACACCTACTATCACGGCATCCATCCCGTTGAGGCGGCCGAAGTGGATGCAAACCTCGCCGCGGCGGCCGCGGCAAAAAAGAAACCGGCGCCAGCTCCAGCGGCGGCCGCACCCCCCGCTCCG
The DNA here is from genome assembly GCA_041167505.1 of Verrucomicrobiota bacterium. Taxonomy (GTDB): domain Bacteria; phylum Verrucomicrobiota; class Verrucomicrobiia; order Chthoniobacterales; family UBA10450; genus AV80. Next base: position 2,580 of record JBEEHR010000090.1, on the reverse strand, counting down.
GCCACCTAGATGTTTTCGCGATCGATCGCGCTCTTCCTGATCGCCTTTCTGCTCGGCGATCTGGAGACAAAAGCGGAGACGCCGATGCAGGATTTTTCCACGCTGCTGCGCTGGCGAAACATCGGGCCGTTCCGCGGCGGACGAACGCGTGCCGTTGCCGGCGTGCCTTCCCAGCCGAATGTCTTCTACTGCGCGCAGGTGAACGGCGGCGTTTTTAAGACCACCGATTACGGCCGGACCTGGCAGCCGATTTTTGACGATCAACCGACGGGCTCGGTCGGCGCCATGGCGGTTTCGGTTTCCAATCCCGACATCATTTATGTCGGCAGTGGCGAAGGTTTGCATCGGCCCGACCTTTCCGTTGGCGACGGCATCTACAAATCGACAGACGCGGGAAAAACGTGGACGCACCTTGGCCTGCGCGACGGTCAGCAGATCGCGCAGATCGCGGTCGATCCGCGGAACCCCGATCGCCTCCTGGTCGCGGTCGCGGGACACCCTTATGGGCCTAACGAGGAACGCGGGGTTTTTCTTTCCGTCGATGGCGGGAAGACTTTCACGAAGACGCTTTCCAAGGATGAAAACACCGGCGCATCGGATGTGCAGATCGATCCGTCGAATTCGGACACGGTTTACGCAGCGCTCTGGGAGGCGCGGGAAGGCCCGTGGGAAAACGGATCGTGGAACGGGACCAACGGCGGCATTTTCAAATCGATCGACGGCGGCCGGACCTGGAAGCAATTAACGAAAGGGCTGCCTAACGACATCGTGCAGGCGAATCTCGCGATCGCCGCGAGCGCACCGCAGACGTTGATCGCTGCTGTTGCCACGCTCAAGGCCGGGAAGCTTTTTCGTTCGGAGGACGGCGGCGAAAGCTGGACGCCTGTGACCGAGGACGAACGCCCCGGTGCGCGAATCGGCGGCGGCGATTTGCCACTCATCCGGATCGATCCGCAACATCCGAACATCGTTTATTCCGCGAGCGTCGTTTGCTGGAAATCGACGGACGGCGGGAAAACCTGGGAGGGCTGGCGCGGCGCGCCGGGCGGCGACGATTATCAGAATGTCTGGATCAACCCGACAAATTCCGATGTGGTCCTCCTCGGGAGCGATCAGGGCGCGATCATCACGGTGAACGGCGGCGCGAGTTGGAGCTCATGGTATAACCAGTCGACCGCGCAGTTGTATCACGTCAGCGCAGACAATGCGTTTCCGTATCGCCTTTACAGCGGGCAACAGGAAAGCGGCTCGGTGGGAATCACGAGTCGAGGGCCCGATGGCGCGATTTCGTTTCGCGATTGGCGGCCGGTGGCGGCGGAAGAATACGGTTACGTCGCGCCCGATCCGCTCGATCCCGACATTATCTATGGCGGGAAGCTGACGCGTTACGATCGGCGCACCGGTCAGGCGCAAAGCATTCTGCCAGTGCCGTTGCGGACGGCGGAATTTCGAATGCTGCGGACGCAGCCCGTGATTTTTTCGCCGCTCGATCCACATCTCCTTTTCTTTGCCGGGAACACGTTGTGGAAGACGCGGGATGGCGGACAGAATTGGGAGCAAATTAGTCCCGATCTGACGCGCAAGACTTATGAGCTTCCCGTGTCGATCGGGAAATACCGGACTGAGGCGACGGGCGATGTGAAGCAGCGCGGCGTGATCTACACGGTCGCGCCGTCGCCCCTGGATGTGAACCGGATCTGGATCGGAACAGATGACGGCTTGATTCACCTAACGAGTGATAGCGGGAAGACATGGAAGGATGTGACGCCGCCGCAAATCTCCGCCTGGCAGAAAATCTCGCTCATCGAGGCCGGCCATTTCGATGCGAACACCGCATATGCCGCGGTCAACACCCTGCGACTCGATGATGTGCGCCCGCATATTTATCGAACAATCGATGGCGGCAAGACCTGGAAGGAAATCATCCAGGGAATTCCCGGCGGGCAAACGGTGAACGCCGTGCGCGAAGATACCCAGCGGAAAGGTCTCCTCTTCGCCGGGACGGAGCGCGCCGTTTATTACTCGTTAGACCAGGGCGAGAACTGGCAGTCGTTGCGCCTGAACATGCCGGCGACTTCTGTCCGCGATTTGATCATCAAGGACGACGATATCGCGGTCGCGACGCATGGGCGCGGGTTTTGGATTCTGGACAACATCACGCCGTTGCGACAGCTCGCGCCGGAAAAGCAGGAGCCGGTTCTTTTCAAACCGCAGACTGCGTTGCGTCTTCGCTGGAGCATGAACACCGACACGCCGCTGCCGCCCGATGAACCTGCCGGCGAAAATCCACCGGACGGCGCGATGATCGATTATCAATTGCCGAAGGATTTTTCGGGGACGGTCACGCTCGAGATCAAGGATGCGAAGGGCAACGTTGTCCGCCGCTACGCCAGCACCGACCAGCTACCGCAGCCCGATCCGAAGGAGCTGAAGATTCCGGCATATTGGGTCCGTCCGCCGCAGCCGCTCTCGGCCGTCCCGGGCATGCACCGCTTCCTTTGGGACATGCACTACGCGCCCTTGCCCGATGTCGATCCGGAATACCCGATGGCAGCGATTTTTCGAAACACACCGCCCGAC
>JBEEHR010000089.1:0-85626 GCA_041167505.1 Verrucomicrobiota bacterium | reverse complement strand
GGATAAGCACGACCAGTCGGAAGAGGAAAACCGCGGCGAAGATGTAGTGGACGGCCCCGAGGGAATCCGGCCACAGCTTGCGGAAAATACCTAGACGACTCGAGACAATCACACGGGCGTCCTTCCTGCGGGGAGAGCCTGTCGAGAGGGCTCAAGCCTCGTAAAAAGCAACTCTATTGGCATTAACGCTGCTTTAAACATCCGCAACATCCGCGGTCGGTATCGTGGATCGCAGTCAAACAAACAAGAGATAAAAAGAAAGCAAACAGCATGTTAAACAAATTCAACAAACGCCGCGGGGGTTTCACCCTCGTGGAAATCATGATCGTCGTGGCCATCATCGCTTTGCTGGCGGCGATTGCGGTGCCCGGATTCCTCCGCGCTCGTAAGCGTTCCCAGGCAAGCCGCATTATTAACGATCTTCGCCTGATCGACTCCGCTGTCGACCAATACGCGATCGAGACCAACAAGAAGAGCGGCGACACCGTCGCGGTGACCGACTGGACGAACTATCTGAAGAAAGGCACAAACCTTTTCACCACGGGTAATGACATCCTCGGGGCCTCTTACGGGCCGCAAAAGGTCGACTCGCTTCCGGCAGTCCCGACGACCTCCAAGAACGCGCTGTCCGACGTGACCGACGCGACATTCTGGTCGCCCTATAACTAAGAATCTGACGATTCATTCTCCTGTCATCGGCTCGCTGGTGGCAGGGAATGAGTTGTGAGAGCGAGACCTAAAAAATCACGCCACCTCGCACCTCGCATTACATAAAAATAGAAAGACTAACTCCTAGTATGCTCAAGAAACTCACAACCAAACGCGGAGGCTTTACCCTCGTGGAAATCATGATCGTGGTGGCGATCATTGCCTTGCTCGCCGCCATCGCCGTTCCCGGATTCCTCCGAGCCCGCAAGCGCTCCCAGGCTTCCAAGATCCTCAACGACCTTCGCCTGATTGATTCCGCCATGGATCAATATGCGATCGAAACAACCAAGAAGAGCGGCGACCCCATCGACGTATCGGATTGGACTAACTACCTGAAGAAAGACACGGTTCTTTTCGCTACCGGGCAGGATTTGTTCGGCGACAATTACAATCCCCAGACCGTGGACTCGCATCCTTCCGTTCCGGCCAATGCGAAGACCGCTCTTTCGGATGTAACGGACGACGCCTTCTGGTCTCCTTTTAATTAACCGACGCGGTTGTTAGCATGACGAGCGTCCTTTCGGCAACGGAAGGACGCTCGCTTGCTTATCCGACCCACCTGAACCTCCATTGAATTCAACCCTGCATTAATGGAAGCGGCATCAACCACACAGATCCCTTCTGATCCGGCCGGCAAATCGTTCCTGGCACGGATAGCCGGCCTGGGCCGGCGGACCTGGACGCGCTGCGCGTGCCTCGCCCTGTTTGGGTTTGCGGTCCATTTCCCCTCTCTGCAAGGCCAGTTGATCTGGGATGATCAATATCTGGCGCATGACAACCCCCTCATCAAAAGCCCGCTCCTGGTTCTGGAAAATTTTCGCCATTACCTGTTTCTCGATTCCTTTTCTTCCCACTACCGCCCGGTTCAAAACATTTCGTATATCGTCGACTACCTGATTTGGAATAACGACCCCTACGGGTTTCATCTTTCAAATATTCTTTGGCACGTCGCCAGTGCGATCCTCCTCTTCCTGCTTCTCGAAAGGCTGCTCGCCGGTTTGCTGGAAAATGGCGGCGCCGCAGCCGGTCGCCGGTCGATGTTCAGCGGGGCGGCATTTTGCGTGGCGCTTTTGTGGGTGGTTCATCCCGTCCACAGCGCGGCAGTGGATTACATTTCTGGGCGCGCGGATAGCCTGGCTTTTTTCTTTTCGTGCGGCGGTTGGTTGCTCTACCTGCGAGCCCAGGCCGCCTCGCGGCGTCTAGTTCGCGCCACCCTATTTTTCCTGGCGGGGATAGGACTGCTTCTGGCGCTTTGTTCACGCGAGAGCGCTCTTCTATGGCTTCTCGTATTTCTGCTCCATCTTTTTGCGTTCGAAAAGAAGCTGGCTCTTCGAAGCAAATCCTTCGTCGCGATCGCCTGCCTCTGCGTGGCGGGGACCTATGCGGGATTGCGGCAGCTGCCGGAACGCCAGGCCTTCACCAGTCCCGGCATGGGCTGGTCCGCACCGGTTCGTGCGACCCTTATTTTCCGGGCCTTGGGAGATTACGGACGTCTTTTGAGCTGGCCGGCGACGCTCCACATGGAGCGCAGCGTTTTCGATCCCGACAGCTTACAGAGCAACCCCGGCTGGAGAAAGGAGATCAAGGTCGAATATCTTTCCATCGGCGGTCTCCTCATGGCAACCGTCCTCCTGATCGGCGCCTGCCGAAAAGGTACCGCGCGTCCGGTGCGGGCATTTGGTGCGGTTTGGTTCTTATTGGCTTTCCTGCCGATCTCCAATCTTGTCGATTTGAACGCCACCGTCGCCGAACATTGGCTTTATCTACCCAGCGCCGGGTTCCTGATTTTCGCGGCTGGCTGCTGCCTGGATTTTCCGAGAAGCCTGTTTCGATTCGTTGCGCCCCTGGCCTGCCTGGCGGCTCTCGCTTTAGGCGCTCGCAGTTTTGTGCGCAGCACCGATTGGGTTGACGAAGAAACTTTTTACCGTCGTACTCTCGCGGCTGGCGGGACAACCATCCGGGTAGCTTTGAATCTGGGACAGATTCTTTCGTCGCGAGGCGAATATGTGCAAGCCGCAGCTCTTTACCGCAGGATTCTGAAGATTAGTCCGAATTACCCGCTGGCACGCACGAATCTGGGTGACGCTCTTGTTCATCAGGGAAAAATGGAAGAGGCCGCTGCTTTATTTGCCGCTGCGAATGAGGCCGCGGAAGGAGGCCGGAAAGAATATCCGCGCACTTGGATCGCGGCTCTGAATATTGCTCATATGCGCTACAAAGAGCACGATCTCGAAGGGGCGCTGACCGTGACGACCAAGGCGCGGACTGATTATCCCGGAATCTGGGAGCTGGTTAGCTACGAAGCTGAATTGGTCCGCAGACTGCGAGGCGCGCAGGAGGCCTTGCCTTTGATGCGGACGTTCACGGACAGCCATTGGTGGCATGCCGGTGCGTTCATGGCCCTCGGTCGCCTTTGGGCGGACCAAGGTAATGCAGAAGAGGCCGAAGCTGCCCTCCGTCACGCCAGCTGGCTCGATATTCACGACGCCGAATCGCTCAACCTGATTGCCGCGATGAAGGTGCGCCAAAATCGATTGGAAGCCGCTTGCCAGATTCAGCGCCGGGCGGTAGCGCGCCAGCCGGATCAACCGCGCCAATATGTTTTGCTTTCCGACATTCTTGAGAAAATGGGACGCAACGATGAAGCCCGAGCGGCTCTTACCCACGGCTCGCAGTTAAGTGCCCTCGCGCGGTCGCAGCCGCGATTGAACTAAACCGGCCGCGTCTTCACCCCGGGAATAACGATGTCGTGGCTCAGCCGATTTTTCGAACGAACCAGGCCGAACTGGATACGCTGCCTGACCCTCGCCCTGTTCGGTATCGTGGTCCGGCTCCCCGCCCTGTCTGGTGATTTGATCTGGGATGACGCCTCCCTTATTCGCGACAATCCGTTTAGCAAAAGCCCGCTCCTGATCCCAGAAGCGTTCCGCCACTATCTCGCGCTCGATGGATCTTCCCCGCACTACCGGCCGATCCAAAACATCTCTTACTTCCTGGATTATTTCATCTGGAATGCCGACCCGTTTGGTTACCACCTGTCGAACCTGATCTGGCATGTCGGTAGTGGCCTCTTGCTCTATTTTCTGTTGCTGCGCCTTTTCGAACCGTTCCGGGACCGCTTCGCTGGCAGACCGAATGTGATGTCGGGCGCGGCGTTTTTTGTTACCCTTTTCTGGGTCGTCCATCCGGTCCACAGTGCAGCGGTTGACTACATTTCCGGGCGCGCCGATAGCCTGGCTTTCTTCTTTGCAAGTGCAGCCTGGCTTGTCTACCTGCGAGCGCGGCCCATCTGGCCGATCCTTCCACGATTTGCGCTTTACCTTGCCGCAGCCGTTCTCGCCCTTGTTTCACTTTGCGCGCGAGAGACAGGTTGCATTTGGCTCGCGCTTTTTGTTTTTTATCTTTTCGCGTTCGATCGGCAATCCACCTGGCGTTTTAAGTCCATGGTTAGCGCTATCATTGTTTCCCTTGTCGGAATCTATGCGGGCCTGCGACGGTTGCCGTCTGAACATTTGCTGTCACCGGCCCATGATACCTCGTCGTTAGGCGAACGGGCTGTCCTGATGGTTCGCGCCCTGGGGGACTACGCCCAGCTAATGGTCTTCCCCTGGAACCTTCACGTCGAGCGAACCGTCCGGCTTACCGAAAGCGGGACAGCCAACTGGCGGACTCTGCTGACGACGAATTACCTTTCCATGATGGGCGTCGCGTTAGCCGCCCTGTTGTTGATTGGCGCGTTACGAAAAGGAAAAGGCCAGCCGATCCGGATCCTTGGCGCTGCCTGGTTCGTCCTGGGATACCTGCCCATCTCGAATTTGTTCCCGCTCAATGCCACGGTTGCGGAGCACTGGCTCTATTTGCCAAGCGTCGGTTTTCTGATTTTTGTCGCCGGCTGCTGGCAGGAAGCGCCGCCCACTTGGAGGCGCGTCGCGGTCGCATTTGGATGCGTTGCGGTGCTGGGCTTGAGCGTGCGCAGCTTCGTCCGGAGCGGCGATTGGCTCAATGCCGAAACATTTTACACGCACACCCTCGCCGCGGGTTCCGCCAAAAACCGGGTGGCCTTGAACCTGGCGCAAACTTATGCGGCCCGGGAAGATTATCCGAAGGCTGAAGCGCTTCTACGCAAGCTGGTAGAATCGAATCCGACTGACGCCATGGCCCAAAACGCACTTGGTCACCTCCTCCTTCGTGAAGGCAAAACTGCGGAGGCCGAAAAGCTTTTCGCGCAGACTGCCGCCGCTGACGTTAAGCCAACGGCCTCGAAAGAACCGCGTTCCTGGATCGCGGCGCTTAATCTGGCTTACATCAAATACTCCGCGCACGATTCGCCCGGAGCGCTCGCCATCCTCGACCATGCGCGCGCAGAATATCCGGAAACGTGGCGCCTGATCAATTTGGAATCGGAGATTCTGCGCGCCGACGGCAAAAGCGAAAAAGCTCTCGCCCTGGTGGAACAATTCCGGGAAAACCACTGGTGGCATTGCGCCGCCGCCATCGAAGCCGGCCGGATTTATCTCGAGCAACATCGCTTCGCCGAAGCCGAGGCCGCACTACGCCGCGCGAGTTGGCTCGACATTCATGACGCCGACTCGCTCAACCTGATCGCCGCCATGAACATCGGACAAAACCGGCTCGAAGCCGCTTGGGAAAGCCAGCGCCGCGCCGTCCGCCGCCAGCCCGATCAACCACGACAATATGTTCTCCTGGCCGACGTCCTGGAAAAGCTGGGACGCCACGAGGAAGCGCAAGCCGCGCTTGCCCAGCTGCACTCGCTCCAGGCGCTCGCCCAATCGCAGTCGCCTAACACCGTCCTCGACTAGCGCGCCAGGCTCTCGCGGTCGCGGCGGGGCGTGATAAGCTACGCGCGCCATGGAGATCATCGTGCTCGGCGCCGGGGCCATAGGCAGTCTGTATGGCGCGAAGCTCGCCGCCGGCAACGACGTGACGTTGATCGGCCGAGCGGAACATGTTACCGTGATCAATTCGCACGGCCTGCGCGTTGAAGGCATCGAGTCGCAAATCGTGCGGGTTCGGGCCGCCTCGTCGGTCGATCACATCGGAGCGGAGGCGTTAATCATCCTGACCACGAAGGTTCCGGATAGCGCGGCAGCGCTTGGTTCAATTGCGTCGCTGATGCGAGACGACACGACGATTCTTTGTCTTCAAAACGGGATCGACAGCGAACGAATCGCGCGAGCCGCGGTCGGGGATCGGGGGGTTGTGCTCCGCGGCATCACTCAGTTCGGCGCAATCTTCAAATCGCCCGGAACAATTCAGTTCATGGCCCAGGGTTATACTTTGATCGAGCAAGGCGAACGTAGCGCGCGGATCGCTGGCATTCTCAGCGCGGCCGGGCTGGATTGCCGCGTGTCGCCGAACATTGGCGCGGATGTGTGGCACAAACTGGTGATCAATTGCGTCGTCAATCCGATCACCGCGATCCTAGGCTGCGAAGTCGGCGGCATCGCCAACTCGCAGCTCGCGCCGCTGAAGCGGTTGGTCATCGATGAATGTGTCGCCGTCGCCGCCGCGGAAGGAGTGACGTTTAACAACGAGTTCATGCGGGAGATCGATGACCGCTTTCGGCCGTCCCACAACATCGCGTCGATGCTCCAGGACCTCCGCCGCGGTCGCCCGACCGAGATCGATTACATGAACGGCGCGGTCACGGCCATCGCCGCTCAGCACCGCATCGCCTGTCCGGTTAACGCGGCGCTCACCACCATCATCAAAGCGATGGAAGGGAGCGACGCTGCCTCGCGCTCGATCTAGCGGCGTGCTTCTTCGACGCGATCCGGCTCGGTGGTCTGTCCGGCTTCGGTGGCGGCGCGCTCCTTGAGCGCGGCTTTCCGGCTCAATTTCACACGGCCTTTGTCGTCGATGCCGATGCACTTCACCCAGATCATTTCGCCCATCTTGGCGACGTCTTCGGTGCGATTGACTCGGAAATCCGCCAGCTCGGAAATGTGGACGAGGCCATCCTTGCCCGGGAACACTTCGACGAAGGCGCCGAATTCCTTGATCGAGACGACGCGGCCGTGATAGGTCTGGCCCACTTCGATTTCGCGGGACATGCCGCCAATGATTTCTTTCGCGCGCGCCATGCTCTCAGGGCTGGTGGCGTAGATGTGGACTGAACCGTCGTCCTCGATGTTAATCTCGGCGCCGGTCTCGGCGACGATGCCTTTGATGGTCTTGCCACCGGGGCCAATGAGAGCGCCGATCTTCTCCGGATTGATTTTGATCGTCTCAATGCGGGGCGCGTACTTGCTCAGGTCGGCGCGCGGTTTGTCGAGCGCCTGCGCCATGATGCCGAGAATCTTCGTGCGCGCTTCTTTGGTGCGCATGGTTGCTTCGGCCATGATTTTGTGGCTGACGCCACGCAACTTCAGGTCGAGCTGGAATCCAGTGATGCCGGTTTCCGTGCCGCAAACTTTGTAGTCCATATCGCCGAAGTGATCCTCGGAACCGATGATGTCGGTGAGCAACTCGTAACGTTTCAGGTCGCCGCCATCGCCGAACTCGGTGACAAGGCCGACACTGATTCCGGCAACTGGAGTCTTGATCGGAACCCCGGCATCCATCAGCGCGAGCATTCCGCCGCACACGCTCGCCATCGAACTGGAGCCGTTTGATTCCATGATCTCGCTCGTGATCCGGACCGCGTAACGGAAATCTTCCGTAGCGGGAATCACCGGCTCAAGCGAACGCTCCGCGAGCGCGCCGTGGCCAATCTCGCGACGGCTCGCGCCGCCGGTTCGACCGGTTTCGCCGACGCTGAACGGCGGAAAGCTGTAGTGCAGGAGAAAACTCTTGGACGTTTCGCCGCCGCCATAGGCATCGATGTTCTGCGCTTCTTCGATCGGCGCGAGGGTAACGAGGGCGAGGGCCTGGGTTTCGCCACGCTGGAAAATCGCGGAGCCGTGTGCGCGCGGGAGGACGCCCACTTCGCAAGTGATCGGACGCAGGTCCTGGTAACCGCGGCCATCCATCCGCTTCTGCTTATCGAGAACGCTGATCCGGAACGCCTTTTTCTGGACGTAGTCGAATGCCTGCGAGATCGCGAATTTGTCGGCCTCGGGAAACTTCGCCAGGACCGCTGCTTTAACTTCTTCCTTCAAGGCGTTGACCGCTTTGCTGCGCTCGACCTTGGTCGGGTTGTAAAGCGCGCCTTCGATCCGCTCGCCCGCCACCTGGTAGGCCACCTCGAGAATGTCCTGGTTCACCGTCATCAACGGCATCTCGCGCTTGGGCTTGCCCACTTGCGCCGCAAGTTCTTTCTGGATCCGAATCATCTCCTTGGCATGTCCGTGGGCGAACTCCAGCGCCTTGATGAAAGCCTCTTCCGGAATTTCCTGGGCGGCGCCTTCAATCATGATGACGTCGTTTTCGGTGCCGACATAGACGAGATCGAGATCGCTCTCGTTGCGTTGATCGTGAGTCGGATTGGCGATGAATTCGCCATTCATCCGTCCCACACGCACGGCGCCAATCGGGCCGGCAAACGGAATGTCGGAAACGGTGAGCGCGGCGGAGGCGCCGTTAATCGCGAGAATGTCGGGATCGTTCTGGCCATCCGCGCTGAGGAGCATGGAGATGATCTGCGTGTCGTAGAGATAACCCGCCGGAAAGAGCGGCCGCAACGGGCGGTCCGTCATCCGCGAAGTGAGTGTCTCTTTTTCCGAAGGCCGTCCTTCGCGCTTGAAATAGCCGCCAGGAAATTTTCCGACCGCCGCCGCTTTCTCGCGGTAATCGACCGTGAGCGGGAACCAGTCCTGGCCTTCCTTGATCTGCGTGGCCGAAACCGCGCTGGCGAGAATCATGGTGTCGCCGCACGAGACGACAACGGAGCCGTCCGCGAGCTTGGCGATCTTGCCGGTTTCGATGGAAATTTGCGCTGACCCGATTTGGGCCGTGACCTTGTGTTGCATAACTGCGTTTCTCCTGGATTGGCGAATCCCAGGCCGGTCACCCTTGATCGTAGGTTTTAATTCCGAAACGCGTCGGGACTAAAACCTCTAATCAAAGTGGAACATCGGCCTGAGCGCCGGTTTACTTTCTAATTAACGGACTCGTTAGGCCGGAAGCGCGAACGAAGGACGAGCGTAACCAAGAGACGGACCGGCGGCTACTTCCGCAGGTTGAGTTTCACGAGCAGGTTTTTATACCGGTCGGACTCCGACTTGCTCAAATAATCGAGCAAGCTCCGGCGCATCGCCACCATCTTGAGGAGGCCGCGGCGCGACGAATGGTCTTTGGCATGGCTTTTGAGGTGTTCGGTCAGCTGCCCGATCCGGCGAGTGAGGAGTGCAACCTGCACATCCGCGCTGCCGGTATCCTTCTCATGGAGCTGGAACTCCTTCATGTCCATCGTGTCACTGCTTTCTGCCATAACGAGCCGGTATTGTAGGTGAAGAATGCAGGTTGGCAAGGGGCGGATTCCCTTCCTCCTGCTCATGATCTTGATCATACTCCTGATCCTGGTATGGCGGCCGGCGTTTCCTCAAGAGATCAGGATTATGAGCAGGAAAGATTAAGCTACGGCTTTTGCATCTCCTTGATCAGCTCGCTCGATCCTTTCAGCGTCACGTTGTGCAACTTGGCGATCTGGGCCCAGCTTTGCCCGGATTTATGGAGAGCAACGATCGCGCTGAATTTCTTCTTCGTTGCCAGGGCGAGCGAGTGAGCCACGTAAACATCGCCCAGCGTCAAGCCGGTTTCCTTCTTTTGCCGCTCGAGGGTGGTCGTGGCCACGTCGGTGTTGATAACGATGATGCTGGTTATGCGCTCTTTGTTCGTCCGCGCCGCCGCGTTGATGTCGTCGATCAACTTGGCAATGGCCTTCGGATCTGCTGCCACGGGTTTCGCTGGCGATTTTTTCTCGGGGGATCGTGGCTTGTCCCTCAAATCGTCGCGCTCGATTGCGATCGAGATGCTGGCCGCCGCCAAAAACACCGCGCCCACCAGAACGAACACGGAGGCTCTTGTCGTCATCTCGCCGAACTATCCAGGCGCGATCTCCGAAACCGGACCGGGCGCATTGGTTTCACGTTTGCCATCGTACCAAATATCCAATTTATCGCGAGAGCGAACGGCGCGTTTGCCACTGACGACAAGGACAAACGATTGCCCGAGAACGTAACGCGCGGAATGCATCCGCAGTTTGCGGCCCGAGGTGATGATGGGCTCGCGCAGCAGTTTGAATCGGCCCAGCTTCTTTAGCGCCTTCGTGAAAAAGACTTCCTCACCGGCGAAGAATTGTTCGTCGAATCCTCCGGTTGCCTGGAAATTTTCCCGGGTGGTAAAAAGAAAAGCGCCCGCGCCGAGATTCGCCATGGTGAAATAGGCCAGCGAGAAGAGGCGCACAAAGACGCGGCCCCAAAGCGGCACGGAACCGTCGGGCAGAACGCGCGCGCCCCCGCCCGCACAACCGGCCGCCAGAGCGGCGAGGGCACCGGTCACATGAACGGGCGCGATGCAGGTATCCGCGTCCACGAAGAAGAAAACATCCCCGCGCGCGGCGCGCGCCCCGGCATTTCGCACCGCGGCAATGTGGCGATAATGGACGGGCACGACGGTGGCCCCGGCCCGCTTCGCGATTTCAGCCGTCGCGTCACTCGAGGCGTCGTCGACGACGAGGATTTCGTAGGGCTGTTTTGAAGATTGCGCCGCGGAGTGCAGAGACGCCAGGGCCCGGGGCAGTTCATGCTCCTCGTTGTAAGCGGGAACGATGAAGGAAAGCATATCGACGATACCCAACTGTAGCGCCGGTCTCACGCCCGCGCATCTTCGATCGCTAGGCGCGAACAGCGCGGCTAACGCCTGCGCGCTTCTTCGTCGAGCGCGATGTATTCGTGGCGCGGCGGGCTGAAGGTATCGAGCACGCGCGTGTCCTCGGGAGTTTCGACGCCGTGAGGGACGTTGCTCGCCAAGTAATAGGAATCGCCCGCGCCAAGTTCGTGGGCGCCGCCGTTCGCGAAGACGGTCATCCGTCCGGAAAGGATGTGAATGATTTGTTCCTGCGGGTGCTTGTGCTCCGGCATTTTGCTGCCCGCCTTCAGCTCGGCGAGCATCTGATACATCGTCTCACCATGCGTCACCGTGCGGCGGCGAATGCCGGGACAAATGTCGATCCACGGATTTTCTTTGGGCGATTCGCTCACTAGATTGTTTCTAAACCGCGGTCTCTATTCGTTCAACTGCCGGCTGCCCGGATCGAACGGCGGCGGCCCTCCGGACTTCGATCTTCGACATCTCGACGCGTAGATAATTCAAGATGACCGGCGAAAGGATCATTCCCGGCACGCCCATTAATTTTTCCCCGATGATCAGGCCGATCAAGGTGAGCCAGATCGGATTCCGGATCCGCGCGCCGACGATTTTGCTGTTCAGGAAATATTCCAGCTTGTGGACGACGATGAGAAAGATGAGCGCGATGAACGCGATTTTCGCTGACACCAGAAAACCGATAAAGACGATGACCGTGTTGCTAACGACGTTTCCGACGATCGGGAAAAGGCCGCAAAGAAAAGTCAGCCCGATAACGACCGCGCCATAGGGGAGCCCGAGGATGAGGACAAAAATGGCGGTCAGGATGGTGTTGATCGCCGAAATGGTCATCTGGGCGCCCATGACCTTGGCGAAACTGCGGTAGAAGTCCCCGAACCGACTGCTGATTTCGTCGCAGTAGACGGAGTAAAGATTGTTCCGGACCTTGTGCGATTCGCGGAAGAGGTCGAGCTGGCTGTTAAAGAAAATGCTCACGGCGCAGACGATGGCGATGATGATAAAGACGAATGTCGTCGAGGCGTGCCGGGCGAAGTTGGCGAAGTCGCCGAGGTAGCGCGCCTGGTCTTTGATCGCGGTCATGGCGTGGGCCTTGAGTCCTTCGAAATCGGTGAATGGGAGGTTGAGGTCGTGGGCTTCGGCCCAGGTGATCGCGGAAGGAATCGAGTTATCCGCGATCTTGGGCAGCGCGCTGATGGCGGCGCGAATAAAATGGCCGGCCGTGTAGCCGATGGCGGCAACGATGAGGATGAAAACCACGAGCGTGACCCATTTGTTGGGAATAAAACGGCCCAGGTTTGTCAGGACGAAATACGAAAAGAGAAGCGCCAGGAACGGGGCGCCTAATTGGAGCAGGCCCACCAGAACCAGCGTGACCGCCAGCACGGCGTAGGAGATGCGGGTCTGATTAGTCATCCGGGCTTCAAAGTGCGCGCGACGAGTTTGTTCGTCCAGCAAAGTCTCGGTATTCCATCAGCGGAAGCTCGCGCTTTTCACCTTCCACTTCGCTGACACTGGTGCCGACCCGCCGCGCGCCCATCCGTTTGTAGAAGGCTTCCGCGTTCGGGTCGGCCTCGATCTTGATCAAATCGAAACCCGCCGCTCTGGCCTGGTTGACCGCGTGTTCAAATAGCGCTCGCCCGATGCCGCGCCGCATCGCTGCCGGAATCATCCAGAGATGGTCGAGATGAATACCGTCGCTTTCCGTCGTTAGAACATAGAACCCGACGACGTTGTCATCTTCCATCGCGCAATAGGCGACGTTCGCGGCGATGAATTCGGCGCGCATTGTGAGGATGCCGCGCCACGCTTCGATCCAACGTTCCGGATAATTCCAGTGGCGCTTGGCCGCATGCGCGATCTGGGTCAGCGTCTCGGCGTCTTCCGGTTTCGCGCGAACGATTTGCATCGCGCTAGCTCGGCTGGCGCGCGAACGGATTGAAGTTCGTATCGCGATCGTAAACATCCACGCCCTCGGCGCGCTTCAGTTTGTTCACGACCAGATACGTGAGCGGCGTCGCCGCGGCTTCGTAGAGGACCTTCCCGATATAACCCGAGACGATCAGGTTCAACATCGTCTGCCACGTTTCGCGGCCGCCGAACGCAATCAGGATGAGCACCGTCGTATCGACGAGCTGGCCGGCGACGGTCGAGCCGACGGTACGCGTCCAAAGCCATTTGCCGTCAGTCCAGAGTTTCATTTTCGCCAGGGTGTAGGAATTGGTGAATTCGCCGAGCCAGAAGGCGACCAGGCTTGCCACGATGAAACGCGGCACCGTATAGAAAACCGCTTCGAACGCCGCCTGGTTCGGCCAATCGGGCGCCGCCGGAATCCAAACGATGAATAGCCCCATGAGCGAGAGGACCGTGCACGCGAAAAATCCCAGCCAGATTGCCCGCCGCGAGGCGCCGTAGCCGTACACTTCCGTGAAGATGTCGCCGAAGATGTACGTGATCGGGAAGAGGACCTGGGCGCCGGAAATTTTCGCGGTCCACAGTTCGCCGTGAAAATCAAAGAGCGGGACCGCGCAGATTTTTTGCCCGACCAGGTTCGAGATCAGCAACACGACCACGAAGACATGAACGAGCAGGTCGTAATAGCGGAAGCTGCTCAGCCGCGCATCGCGCGCGGTCAATCGGCGGATCATCGTCTCGGGCATCGGGATTTAATTAACCGCGGATTACGCGAATGGCGCGGATATTTTCTCCCCCATCCGCGTCCATTCCTCAGCGCTGTAGCCGCGCCGCTCTGTCGGCGCGCAGGAACGGCGACAGAGCGCCGTTACTACAGTCACGGCGCTGACAATTCTTTTACAATCTTCGAACGGGGCTCTGACACACGATTTCGCGAGTCGTGTCTAACTGGAGTATGAAAAAACTACTGTTAGTGAGTCTCGCGGCCGTGCTCGCGCAAGCAGCCTCCGCTTCACCCGCGCCCGATGTAACCCTCCGAGTCACGCCGGAACGCGATTACGTTTACCGGCTCGGTCCGCGCGAAGTCATCGTGCAGGTCGAAGTTGAAGCGCGCAAAAACGACGACGCACGCCGTTCGCCGATGAATCTCGCGGTCGTCCTGGATCGCAGCGGTTCCATGGAAGGCGCGAAACTCGAGAAAGCGCGGCAGGCAGCGGCGATGGCCGTCGATAAGCTGGGCGACGACGATATTTTTTCGCTCGTCACCTACGATGACCAAACCGATCTGCTCATTCCACCCGAGCGCGTCGGCGGTCGCGACCATCGCGAGGAACTGAAGGCACGCATCCATCGCATCCAGGCCGGGGGCAGCACCGCGCTCCACGCCGGCGTCGTGTTGGGCGCGAAGCAGGTCCGCCGTTTCTTCGACAAGGAGCACGTCAATCGCGTGATCCTGCTTTCGGATGGCATCGCCAATGTGGGCCCGAGCAGCACCTCGGACCTCTCGCGTCTGGGTCGTGAGTTGCGCGCCGACGGCATCTCGGTCAGCACTGTCGGCCTGGGCGACGATTACAACGAGGATCTCATGACCGCGTTGGCCGAAGCGAGCAACGCTAACTACTACTATGTGAAGGATGCGGAGAAACTGCCCGGCATTTTCGCGCAGGAACTGGGGGCGGCGCGTTCGCTCCTCGCCCGGAGCATCGTCATTCGCATCGAAGCGCCGGATGGCGTGCACCTGAAAGAGATCATCGGCCGGCCGGACATCGAATGCCATGACCGGTTCGCGGAGATCAAAATGCCGGAGCTATTTGGTTCGGAGAAGCGGCGTTTCCTCGTGCGTTGCGTTGCCGAAACGAAAACGGCGGAGGCGATGGAACCAGCCACGGTGGAATTGAACTATGCGACGATTGCGGGGGCGCAAGCGCCGGCGCAACGGCAGGCGGCAAAGATTGTGTTCACTGACGATGAGAAGAAAGCCGACACGAGTGTCCGGTCGGAAGTCGCGCGGGAACAGAGCGTAGTTGAGAATCGCGTCGCCAAAGAGAAGGCGGTGAAGTTGGCGGATGAAGGCAACGCGAAGGACGCAGCTGCCCTGCTCCGCAGTCAGGCCGCCAGGAACGCCGCCGCGCCGAAGGCGGCGCAGGTGCCGGGCGTTGCCGAGGAAAACCGAAAACTCGAAGAGGCCGCCACGGAGATGGATTCCAGTGGGAACATCGCGAAGGCCCGCCGGAAGGCGATGCAGTTCGAGAACTACGCGGACAAATACCAAAAGACGCGCTGATGATTTCTGTAGCCGCGGCCCTGTGGGCCGCGTGAGGGACGGCTCTACCCTCACGTCGAGTCCACAGGCCGCGGTGAGCAGACTTCTGTTCAGCCGGAGACAACATTGATACCCTGCGCCTCGCGTCGTGAAACGGAGCATCTGGATATTTTTCCTCGCCATCGTCCTGCCGAGCATCGGTCTCGGCTGGCTGGCGCTGCGCAGCGCGAACGAGCAGCAGATCATTCTCGAACGCCGTACCGCCGAGCTTTACCAAAAAGAGACGGACACCGTCGCGAGCTCGGCGCGCGGTTTGATCGAGGAAGAGCGGCGCGGATTTGCGGAGCGCGTGCGCCAATTGCTCGCAAGCGAATCGGCTCCGCAGCTCGCGCAGGATTTCGCGGCGAAGCTCTCGCGCGCCTGGCCGCGCCCGGCGATCGGCTTCGCCTTGAGCGCGGAAGGGAATCTCATCTCACCGTCCGCGGAGGAAGCGCGGGGTGACCCTGAACGACAGAGATTTCTCCAGAACAACGGCGCGTTTCTCTCCGGGACGACGCCCGCGACCGTTTACTCCGTTCCCGCGGAGGAGCTGAATCGCCCGGAACAAAAGCGCAAACAGAAGGCCGAATATGAGGACAAGGCGGCGGCAGCGGATGCGGCGGCCGAGAAATCGGCGGCGAACCGCAAACAATCCGCGACGGCTCCCGCGGGACCATCGACCCAGCCTGTGGCCCCGAAGGTTGAAAGCCCGCCGTCGTCACAAATGCGGAATGTCGCTCCGCAGAACCAGCTGAAGGAAAATGCCCCCGCGGTTTCGCAGCTCGTGCCGGCCACGGCGGACTTCAAGGCCCTGACCTCCGACCGTCCGGAAGGCGTGGTCACGCGTTTCATGCAGGATCGCCTCGAGATTGTTTTCTGGCTGCGGCCGCCGGAAGCGCCCGGCATGATTTTCGGTTGTCTTCTGACTGTCGACGCGCTGACCGATCTCTGGCGCAACGCGCTCCCGGACGACGCCGCGCCCGATAATGTCGTTGCGCTTTTGAACGACAAAGCGCGGCCGGTCGCGACCCAGCCACTGGGCGAGACGGCGCGCGATTGGAAACGACCGTTTGTCGCCTCGGAAATCGGCGAAGCGTTACCGCATTGGGAAGCAACGCTCTACCTGATGCGCCCGGAACAATTGCAGGAAAGCGCGCGCAACGTTCGCCGCACCCTTGTCCTTCTGATCGCGGCCGCGCTGACGGCGATCGCCTTTGGCGGGTGGATTGTCTTCGCGGATGCGCGCCGCCAGCTTGCGCTCGCCCAAAAGAAAACCGATTTCGTTTCCAACGTCTCGCATGAACTCAAGACGCCGCTCACTTCGATCCGCATGTTCGCCGAGATGATGCAGGGCGGAAACGTGACCGCCGAGAAACGGCCGCAATACCTGCGGATCATCGTGGCGGAAGCGGAACGGCTTACCCGCCTGATCAACAACGTCCTCGATTTCGCGCGGCTCGAACGAAAGCAGAAGCGCTACGATTTTCGTCCGCTCGATTTGCACGAAGTGCTGGCCCGAACCTGGGAAGGCCACGAGCTGCATTTGCGCGAGCAGGGATTCACCACCAGCTGGCAGGCCGCGCCGCCGCCTTATCCGGTGCGCGGCGATGAGGACGCGCTTGCGCAGATCATCGTGAACCTCTTGTCGAACGCGGAGAAATACAGTGCCGACCGGAAAGAGATCGAGCTCCACAGTTATCTGACAGAAAATTCCGTCCACGTCAGCGTGCTCGACCGCGGCTCCGGTGTGCCCCCGGGCGAAGAGACAAAAATCTTCGAGGCGTTTTATCGGGCGCACGATTCGCTCGCGAGCGGGATCCAGGGTTCCGGCCTCGGGCTCACCCTAGCGCAACGCCTCGCGCGGGAACACGGCGGCGAGATCACGTATCAGGCCCGCGAAGGCGGCGGGAGCAATGTTACCCTGCGCCTGCCGTTAATCGCGGCGGATCGATCACGAGCATGAGCACGAGCACGATTACGGAGGAACTAAGATGAAGAAGCGGCTGCTCGTAGTCGAAGATGACGCCCATATCCGACTCGGCCTGTGCGAGGCGTTGCGCGCGGAAGGTTACGACGTCATCGATTGCCGCGACGGCGCGCAAGCCGGGCCGCTCGTCAAACAACAGAAACCCGATCTCGTCATTCTCGACATCATGTTGCCTCGGAAAAGCGGGTTCGATTTGTGCCGCGAAATCCGCGCCGCGAAAAACCGGGTCCCGATCCTGATGCTTTCCGCGAAAGGTCAGGAGATCGACAAAGTAGTCGGCTTGGAGCTGGGCGCCGACGATTACGTCACGAAGCCCTTCAGCCTGCGCGAACTGATCGCGCGCGTGCAGGCGCTCCTGCGGCGGTCGCAAGCCGGCGGCGCCACGAGCGATCTCCCGATGGAAATCGCGTTCGGCAAAGTGCGGATCGATTGCAAAGCCTTGCGCGGAAAACGCGGCGGGAAAGCGATCGAACTGACCCCGCGCGAGATGAAAGTATTGTCGGTCCTGTTTCGCGAACGCGGCAATGCTGTTTCGCGCGAAGCGCTCCTGAACGAAGTCTGGGGCGTCGACTACTACGGCACCACCCGCACCCTCGATCAACTGGTAGTAAAACTGCGGCAAAAGATCGAAGACGTTCCGGGCGAGCCGCGGCATCTGCTCACCGTCCACACGCTCGGGTATCGGTTGGAAGTCTGAGCCGCCGGTCTGCGGATCATAGCCGAAAGAAGTTTTGATTAACCGCGGATGACGCGGATGGCTCGGATACATTCTTCTTATCCGGTCCCATCCGCGTAATCCGCGGTTACAAGATTCTCGTTTCGATAATGGGACGGTGAAATCCCGGGCACGGGAAGAATTTCGGATGACGAATTTCGGAGGGCGCGCGTAACTCGTTGCAAGCCAAGCGAAAAGAGATCCTCACTGAGCGTGGCATAGGGCCTGCAAAGGCGGGACGGTTGGAGTCACTCCAATGTAGTCGCCTTAACTCAACCCAACCTCGCCCTATGATTATCCGGATTCTCTTTCTTCTCTGTCTTGCCGCTGCCCCCGCCTTCGCTCTCTCGGAAGAAAACGTCAGCCAATCGCTGGATGGCGCGCCGGGTGGCCGGCTCATTGTCGATGTCGATTTCGGAACGATCGATGTCTCGGCGGGCGCGGATGACAAGATCACGGTCCAGGCGCATCGAAAGATCGATTCGGACAACGACGCGCAGGAAAAGGAATATCTCGCGTCGGCGCCGGTGACGGTGTCCAAGGAAGGAAACACGGTGACAGTGCGAGCGCGCCGCCAGAACAAGGACAAGAACCTGAACTGGAGCGGGCGTTGCAGCATGGACGCGCGTTACACCGTTCAGGTGCCGAAGAGTTTCAACTCGGAGCTGCGCACGGGCGGCGGCCAGATCATGGTGGCGGAGATCACCGGCACGATGAGCGCCGACACGAGCGGCGGGAAATTGAAATTCACCCATCTCAAAGGCCCGACGGGCGCGACCACCAGCGGCGGCAGCATCGAGCTGAATGGGTGTGACGGTCCGCTCAAGGTGGACACGAGTGGCGGCCGGATCGAAGCGATCGACGGCACCGGCTCGCTCGAGGCGCACACTTCCGGCGGCTCGATCGTGGTGCGGAATTTCGGAGGCGACGCGAAAGTGGAAACGAGCGGCGGCCGGCTCGCCTTTGAGAACATCAACGGCAAAATCTTTGGCCGGACGTCGGGCGGATCGATCAGCGCGAAATTAAAATCGCCGGTGCCCGGCGACGTGAATTTGGAAACCTCGGCGGGAAGCATCGACGTGATGGTGCCGGCGGATGCGGGTCTGGATGTGGAAGCCGAGGCGAGCTCGGGGCGCGTGACGAGCGAGCTGCCGTTTGTCGGCACTCGAACCGATCGCGATTCGATGAAAGGAAAAATAAACGGCGGCGGGAAATCGCTCGTCCTGCGCTCAGGCGCGGGCAGCATTTCGATAAAACCCGCGTCGGCCGACGTAGCGAAGAAGTAAGACGGAGGACGCCATGAACGACCTCCGTTTCCCGTTCGGCGGCTCCGGAATCTGGGGAGCGCACGCGCCCTCGCGTGCTGGTGATGGCGCCATCGCCATCACGAACTTTTTTCACGGGTCCATAAAGATTGTTTCGGCGGGGGCGCCGAAACCAGCACGCGAGGCGCGTGCGCTCACCAGCCGGAGGAATCGATGAACGACCTCCGTTTTGCGTTCCGCCAGCTCCGGAAAACTCCCGGCTTCACCTTCATCGCGGTCCTCACCCTCGCGCTCGGCATCGGCGCGAACACGGCGATCTTCAGTGTCATCTACGCGGTCCTGCTCCAGCCGCTGCCTTATCCGCAGGGCGATCGCATTGTTATCCTCACCGAGACGGATTCGAACCAGCCGCAGATTTCCGTGGCCTATCCGGATTACGTCGATTGGAAACGCGACAACACCGTTTTCGAAAACATCGCCGTTTCCCGGCGCGAATCTTTTAACCTGAGTGGATTACCCGGGCGTCCTCCGGAACAGGTCCAGGGCGGCCTGGTGACGGGGAACTTTTTCAAAGTCATCGGGCTCAATCCGCAGCTCGGCCGAATTTTTACCGAGGAAGAAGATCGCGTGGGCGGCCCGCCGGTTTGCGTGATCAGCGACAAGCTTTGGCAGCGTGCTTTCGTGCGCGACCCGAACGTGCTTGGGAAGACGGTCAATTTCGGGAACCAGCCTTACACCATCCTCGGAGTCATGCCGCCGCAGATGTTTTCGCCCAGGACGGCCGAAGTCTGGTTTCCGCTCACGCGCCGGACCGGCGACGCGATGTGGCAATCGCGGGAAAATCATCCCGGGTTGTTCGGCTGGGGACGCCTGAAAGAAGGCGTGACGATCGAGAAAGCGCTCGCCGAGATGAAGGAAATCCAGGCGCGTCTCGCGAATCAATATCCGAAATCGAATGCGGGCGTGAGCGTAACGGCGACGCCGCTCCTGGAGAATCAGGTAGGCGATTACCGCAACAGTCTCAAGCTCCTGCTCGGCGCGGTTGGACTCGTCCTGTTAATTGCCTGCGCGAATCTCGCCAACCTCCTGGCGGCCCGCGGCGCGGCCCGGGCGCGAGAATTCGCGGTGCGCGCCGCGGTTGGCGCGTCACGCTGGCAAATCATTCGCCAGCTTTTGATGGAGAGTTTTGTCCTGGCGCTGTTCGGCGGCTTGCTCGGTCTTTGTCTTGCCGCATGGGGCCGCGATGTGCTGGTCGCTCTCGCGCCACCCGGCGTGCCGCGATTCCAAAACGTAGCGTTGAGCGGCTGGGTTCTCGTGTTCAGCCTGGCGCTCTCGTTCGTCACGAGCGTTCTCTTCGGACTCTGGCCCGCGTGGCATACATCGCGAACCGATATTCAGCTCGCATTGAAATCGGGCGGGACCGGCAGCTCGGAAACGCCCGGCGCTCGCCGGTCGCGGGATCTGCTCGTGATCGCGGAGGTGGCCCTCACGCTCGTGCTCTTGAGCACGGCTGGTTTGGTCATGAAGAGTTTCGCGAACGCCCGTAATCTCGGGCTCGGCTTCGATCCCCATCTCCTTCTCTCCGCGCGAGTCGATTTGCCGGAGCCGTCTTACTCCGACGCGAAGAAGCTCCTGAATTTTGATGAAGCGCTGATGCAGAAATTGTCCGCGCTGCCCGGGGTGCAGAATGCCGCGCTCGCCGCGAATCCACCGCTCATGACCGGCTGGCAGACTTCGTTTCTGCCGGAAGGCATGACCGAACCGGAGCCGGGCAAGTTTCCATCCGTCGAGATGGCGGTGGTGACGGATGGTTATTTCCAGACAATCAAGACGCCGCTGCTTCGCGGCCGTGTCTTCGATACGCGCGACACGAAAGAGGCGCCACCGGTCATCATCATCGATCAACTCCTGGCGGAAAAATATTTCCCCGGCGAGGCCGCGGTCGGCAAGCGGATCGGGATGTATGTCGGCGGTGACAACGACCAGCGCGTTTATCGCACCGTGGTCGGGGTGGTGCCACACCTGAAGGTTTACGGCTTCGAGGAAACGACGGTGCTTCCGCAGACTTATCTCCCGATGCGGCAGCAGCCGCAGACCGGCCTGGTGGTTCTCTTGCGCACGACGCTTTCACCGAAGTCGCTCGAGAAACCGGTGCGCGATATCGTGGCGTCGCTCGATCCGGCGCAACCCGCGTTCGAGTTCAAGACGATGCAGGAACGCGTGGAGGAAACGTGGGCTACGCCGCGCCTGATGAGTTTCCTACTGGTCTGTTTCGCGGCGCTGGCGTTGACGCTCGCAGTCGTCGGCCTTTACGGCGTGATGGCCTTCAACGGCTTGCGGCGGATGCGCGAGATCGGCGTTCGCCTCGCGCTGGGCGCGATGCCCGCACAAATCCGGATGATGATGCTTCGCCAGGGAATGCGGCTGCTCGGCGCCGGTTTGGTTCTCGGGTTTGTCGGTGCCGTCGTGCTCTCGCGCCTCGTTCGCAGTCTGCTTTACGGCGTGAGCGCAAACGATCCGCTGATCTATGCAGTCGTTACGCTGGTCCTGATCTGCGCCGCGCTGATCGCCTGCTGGATTCCCGCGCGCCGGGCCTCGCGCGTCAACCCGATGATTACTCTGCGCGCCGAATGAACAAAAACAGTGATCAGGGAAAAAACGGCGTCTCACAGAGACGCCCTACAAGAGAAGAAACCGACGACATTCCCAAACAGAGTTCGGGAACGAGGACGTTAATAGATAGGAGCCTATGAACACCCTTCGTTACGCCGTTCGCCAGCTTCGCAAAGCCCCGGCTTTCACGTTCACGGCGCTGGCTACGATCGCGATCTGTCTCGGCGCGAACCTCGCCATTTTCGCGGTCATCAATTCGATCCTGCTTCGGCCGCTTCCGTTTCCGAATGCCGATCGCCTGGTCACGATCTACAACACGTATCCTAAAGCCGGCGTCGAGAACGACGGCTCGTCGATCACCAACTACTACGAGCGTCGCGGCAATATTCCGGCCTTCTCGAGCCTTTCCATTTATATGGAACGCAGCGAAGTGGTCGGCGAGCCGGGCTCGACCGAGCAGATGGGAGTCATCCGCATCTCACCGGATTTCTTCGCTACGCTCCGCGTGAGGCCCGCGCTCGGCCGCAGTTTCACCGAGGAAGAATCGATTCAGCAAAGGAACGTCGCCATCCTGACGGACGCCTTCTGGCGCGAGCGTTTTAATTCCGATCCAAACGTTCTCGGCCGCTACACTCGGATTAACGGCATCCCCAGAGAGATTGTTGGTGTCCTGCCTCCTGGTTTTCGCTTTCTCTCTTCCGAGGCGCGGCTCTTTGTCTCGATGAAGTCCAGCGAGGAACAACGGGGACCAAAAGAACGTCACTCTGGCGGCGGTGCCACCCACATGATCGCGCGTTTGAAAGCGGGCGCCACAATCGCGGAAGCGCAGGCACAGATCGACGCACACAACGCCGCTGTCGAAAAAGACAACCCGGAGGCGAAAATGATGGCGGAGGCCGGCTTCCGCTCGCCGGTGGTTTCACTGCACGCCGACCACGTTCGCTCCATCCGTCCGACACTCTTGTTGATGCAGGCCGGCGTGTTTTTCCTCCTGCTCATCGGCGCGGTCAATCTCGTGAACCTGCTCCTGATCCGCGCGAGCGGACGTGCGAAAGAAATGGCGATCCGTCAATCGATGGGGGCCAGCCGACGGCAGATCGTGGGGCAGGTCATGGTTGAGACCGTCGCATTGACCGCAAGCGGCGGATTGCTCGGACTCGCCGCCGGAGCGTGGGGAACCCGGTTACTCGAAATTCTCGGGGCGGACCGCCTGCCGCTCGGCGCGCGGATTGAGTTCGATGGCTGGCTGGCGGCAATAGGTCTGATCGGCTCGCTTGCTCTCGGTATCGTCATCGCTCTGCCGATTGCGTGGTTCAACCTGAGCAGTCATCTCGGCCACGCGCTTCAATCCGAGTCGCGCAGCGGCACGGTCAGTCGCGCTTCGCAACGTCTCCGCCACGGATTCATCGTTGCCCAGATCGCGCTCGCCTTCATTCTTCTGACCGGCGCTGCCTTGCTCGGACTGAGCCTGAAAAAAGTCATGGCGGTCTCTCCGGGCTTCCAGTCCGATCACATTCTCACCGCCGAGTTAACGATCCCATGGCAAAGCGATCCGAATCGCCATGTTGAGATCGGCGATCGCTTGCTGGAATTAATCCGCCAGCAGCCTGGTGTGACCGCTGCCGGAATCATCACGAACATGCCGCTGACGGGCGATAACGGCAAAACGGCCGCCGCGCCGAAGGGCTATGTGCCGCCAGCGGGCCAGTCGTTGCAGGGTCATTACTCCTATGCCGTCACCGGCGATTACTTCACCGCGCTCGGCATTCCGTTGCGCGAAGGACGATTTCTGATCTCCGAGGATTCTCACCGGGCGGAACGAGTCTGTGTCGTCGACGAAGATTTTGCGCGCCATTATTGGCCCAATGGCGGTGTGCTCGGCCAGAAAATCGCGCACGCGGGCGAAACCGATGACGCGAAACTGTTCACGATTGTCGGCGTGGTTGGTCGGGTGAAACAGGCGGCGCTCACCGAGCCGCAAGGCCAGGGGGCGGTTTACATTCCGTTCAGTCATCGAGAGAACTCTTATTATTTCGTGGTGACGCGCACCAGCCAGCGTCCTGAGGCATTCGGCGGGACGCTCCGCAAACTGGTCCGCGCGGCTGATCCGGATTTGGCGATCGACAACATCCGCTCAATGGAGACGCACGTCGCGGACAGTCTCATGGCGCGGCGGTCGCCGGCGCTGCTGGCGGGAATCTTTGCCGGTGTGGCTCTCCTCCTGGCTGCGATCGGGACCTACGGCGTTTTGAGTTATGCGGTCGCCCAACGCAATCGTGAGATTGGGATACGGATGGCCGTGGGCGCACAACGGCATCAAATCGCCGCCCAGTTCCTCTCGTTAGGCCTGCGCCTGCTCATCGGCGGAACTGCTCTTGGCTTTATCGGCGCATGGTGGGCGGGTCGAGCGATGCAAAGCGTCCTCTTCGGCATCCCCTCGTTACCTTTTGCAGCCCTTGGCGGCACCGCGCTGGTCATGACAGCCGTGACGTTGATGGCGTGCCTGCTCCCGGCGCGCCGCGCCGCCACGGTCGATCCAGTGGTCGCACTTCGCGCTGAATGAACCCCATGATTACGCGTCGCGAATTCACAAAATCCCTGGGCGGTGTCGCGGCACTCGCGACGTTCTCTCCACTTATCGGCTGGACTGCCGACGAGCCCAAAGTCTCCGCTGACGCCGCGAAAATTTATCGCGATTCCTTCATCCTCGATTGTAACGCTCTTGCCGGAATCGGAGGATTGTTGGGCCAGTCAAATCAGGACGCGATCACGAAGCTGATCCGCGAGTCGGGCGTGACCGCTCTCAAATCCACGCTCGGCGGCGCGATTGGAAATTTCGAGGCGGCGGTGGAGGACATTGCCTACGCCCAGCAGTTGATGGAGAAACGCGCCGATCTTTTCCTGAACGTGCGCACGGTTGCCGACTTCGATCGTGCGCGCAAAGAGCAAAAGCTCGGCGTCATTTATTCGTTCGAGTCGCCGAACATGCTCGAAGACAAGATCGAGCGGATCGAAATGTTTCGCGGGCTTGGTGTGCGCGTCATGCAGCTCACTTACAATCGGCGCACCCCGTTCGGCGTCGGTTGCCTCGATGGCGATACCGACGGGCTTACCGAGCTCGGCCGCAAAGCGATCGCGAAGATGAATGAGCTCGGCGTCGCACTCGATCTCAGCCATTCGAACACGAAAACCACGGCCGAAGGGATCGCTGCCTCGACCAGGCCGCCGCTCATTACTCACGCAGGTTGCCGCGCGGTCTATCTGCATCCGCGAAACAAGGAAGACCGCGAGTTGAGAGCGCTCGCCGATAAAGGCGGAGTCGTCGGGATCTACATGCTGCCTTACATCACGGCTTCGCCGAAACAGCCGATGCTCGACGATTACCTTCAGCACCTCGAGCACGCGCTCAAAGTTTGCGGCGAAGACCACGTCGGCGTCGGCAGCGACGTTCCATTTTTCCGCGTCGACGACAGCGACCTCGAAGAAATGAAGAAGGCGGCCGAGAAGCGGAAGACCGACGGCATCGCTGCGCCCGGTGAGGATCGCCCGACCTACATCCCGGATCTGAACACTCCGCGAAAGATGGAGCTCATCGCCGACGCGCTTTTGAAGCGCGGCCACAAGGGCGCCGCGATCGAGAAAATCATGGGCGCGAATTTCAAACGAGTCTTTGGAGAAATTTGGACTGCGTAATCCACCAACTGAAACCGGAACGAAAATCATGAACGACTTCCGCTTCGCTCTTCGGCAGCTCCGCAAATCGCCCGGATTTACCATCATTGCGGTGCTCACGCTCGCGCTCGGTATTGGCGCGAACAGCGCGATCTTCAGCGTCGTCAACGCGGTCCTTCTCCGGCCGCTTCCTTATCCGCAACCGGAACGCCTCGTTTACCTCAACGAAATTTCTGGCGGAACCGACACGTCGATCGCCCTGCCGGATTATGTCGATTGGCGGCACGACAGCACTTCGTTCCAGCACCTCGCGCTGACCCGCTCGGAGTCGCGCAATCTCAGCGGCATCGCCGGCCGCGAACCAGAGCGGATCGCGGTTTCTTTTGTGACTGCAAACTTTTTCGATGTGATCGGGTTGCCACCGGAACTCGGCCGCACTTTCCGCGAGGACGAAGATAAGCCAGGCGCGCCTGCGCTCGTCGTCATCAGCGATCGCTTATGGGACCGTGCCTTTCATCGCGATCCCGAGATCGTGGGGCGCGCGGTAAATTTTCACGGTCAGCCGTTCACCGTCACCGGCGTGATGCCGCGCGAGATGGATTCGCCGCACGGCGTGGATGCGTGGTTCTCGTTGATGCGTCGAAGCGCCAACTCCGGATGGCAGAACCGCGCCAATCATCCCATGTTCTACGCCTGGGGCCGGCTGAAGAATGGCGTCGCCCTGGAACAGGCGCGGAGCGAGATGAAGGCAATCGCCGCGCGCATCGAGAAAATTTATCCCGCGACCAGTGCCGGCGTCGGCGTCGTGGTCCGGCCGCTCCTCGAAAATCTCCTCGGTAATTATCGGACCAGCCTGGCGTTGTTGCTCGGCGCGGTCGCCGTCGTTTTGCTCATCGCCTGCGCGAACTTAGCGAACCTCCTGGCCGTGCGTGGGGCCGCACGCGCTCGGGAGTTCGCGGTTCGCGCGGCGATGGGTGCTTCCCGCGGCCAAATCATCCGGCAACTCCTGATCGAGAGCTTTGTCATCGCCGCGATCGGCGGCGCGCTCGGTTTGGTCTTCGCGATTTGGGGACGCGACGCGCTCGTCGCTTTCGCTCCAGTCGGTGCGCCGCGTTTTGAAGGGATCGGGTTCGACTGGCGGGTAATGGCGTTCACATTCTCACTCGCCGCACTGACCACCGTTTTATTCGGGCTCTGGCCGGCATGGCAGGCCGCGAGCGGAGATATTCAGGCCTCGCTCCAGGCGGGCTCGTTCGGAAGTTCGGAAACGAAGACCGCGCGCCGCAGCCGCGATTGGCTGGTGATTATTGAAGTCGCGCTGACGCTGTTGCTCCTGAGCGCGGCCGGCCTTGTCCTGAAAAGTTTTGCGAAGATGCAATCGACCTCGCTCGGGTTCGATCCGCAGCAATTGCTCACCGTCCGAATCGAACTGCCTTTCACAAGATATCAGCAGCTGCCCCCAATCCTGAATTTCACGAATAGTTTGCTCGACGACGTCCGCAAGCTGCCGGGAGTCCAAAGCGCCGCGATCTCATCGAACCCGCCGCTGGTCAGCGGTTGGCAAATCAATTTCCAACCCGAAGGCGCGCCGCCCACCGATCCCAGCCAGCAACCTTCGGGCGACTACGAAGTCGTGCAGGGTGATTATTTCACGACGCTGAAAATAAACCTGATCCGCGGACGGACCTTCAACGAGCACGATCGGGCGGATTCGACGCCGGTCGTCATCATCGATCAAACCCTGGCCGACATGACGTTCAAAGGACAGGACCCGATCGGTAAGCGACTCCTGGTGGACACCGAGTCGGATGTTTTGGATGGCGGGGCGCGGCTTTACGAAATCATTGGGGTCGTGCCGCATTTGAAATTCCGCGGCTACGACGACGCCACGCCGACGCCGGCATTTTTCTTTCCCGAGGCCCAGGTCGGCCGAACCAACCTTGTCCTGCACATCCGCGCATCCGGGAATGGGAAGCGGCTCGAGAAATCTGTGCGCGATATCATCACTCGCCTCGATCCCGCGCAGCCGGTTTTCGATGTCCGCACGATGGACGAACGCGTGGCGGAAACCTGGGCCACGCATCGGCTTCTGACCTTTTTGCTGGCGATCTTCGCCGGGCTCGCCTTGCTGCTCGCGGCGGTCGGCCTTTATGGCGTGCTGGCTTACACCGCTCTACGCCGCGTGCGCGAAATCGCGGTTCGCCTCGCGCTCGGAGCGCGCCGGGGACACATTCGCGGACTGGTGCTCGGCCAGGGACTCCGTCTCTTTGGTGTCGGCATCGCGGTTGGCGCGCTCGCCGTTGCCGCTTCTGCTGGTGTGATCCGCAGCTTTCTTTTTGGCGTTAGTCCGCTTGATCCGCAAACCTATCTCGCCGTCGGCGGAATCCTTTCTCTCGTGACGATTCTGGCCGCGTGGCTTCCCGCGCGTCGCGCCTGCCGGGTTAATCCCATCGTGGCGCTGCGCGCTGAATAAATATGAGCAGCTACAGCTAACATGAGCACGCTACTTTACGATCTTCGCTACGGCTTCCGGATGCTCATGAAGAATCCGGGCTTTACCTTCGCCGCGCTCATCACCCTCGCGCTCGGCATCGCCAGCTCGACCGCGATCTTCAGCGTGATCGACGGCGTTCTTCTCCATCCGCTCCCGTATCCGGACTCGGAAAAAATCATGATCCTGCATCCGACGATGCGGAGCACAGGCGAGCCGGGCGGCGCGTCGGCGCCGGCCAACTACATCGATTACGCGGCCCAGAACGACGTCTTTTCCCACCTGGCCGCTTCGCGCGGTGAACAGGCAAGCCTCTCCGATGGCGACCGGCCGGAGCGGGTCCGCGGGACGATGACTACCTCCAGTTTCTTCCCGCTCTTTGGAGTCTCGCCGATCCTCGGCCGGACATTGCTCCCGTCCGACGAACAGTCGGGACATAATCACGTCGTCGTTCTCAGCTCAGAATTGTGGGCCCGGCGTTACGCCTCCGATCACACCATCATTGGCCGCGAAATTCTGCTGAACGATGAGCCGCACACCGTGGTCGGAGTGATGCCGCCAAATTACCAGCCGGACGGTTACGGCGAGCTTTGGATTCCATCCGCCTTCGGCATTCCGACGAACTCGATTCGCCCGAACGTCGATCCGCGACCGATCCGCGGCAGCAATTACCTCGATGTTTATGGCCGCTTGAAACCGGGCGTCTCGCTGGAGAAGGCGCGCAGCGAAATGGACGCGATCAGTCGCCGTCTCGAGAACCAATATGCGGACGACAATAAGGATACCGGCATTCGCATCACGCCGTTGCACGAAGACGCCGTCGGCAAACTTAGGCCGGTCTTGCTGCTTCTCTTCGCGGCCGTCGGGTTCCTTCTTTTCATCGGCTGCGCGAATGTGGCGAACCTGTTGCTGGCGCGCGCCGCGACCCGCTCCCGGGAAATTTCCATTCGCGCGGCGATGGGCGCGAGCCGGTTCCGTTTGATCCGCCAATTGCTCACCGAAAGCGTGATGCTCGCGATCATCGGCGGCGGCCTCGGTGCGTTGCTCGCCGCGTGGGCGATTCCGCTTTTGATGTCGATGGCGCCTCCTGGCTTGCGGAGCTTCAACGAGGTTGGCCTCAATGGCGAAGTTCTCGCGTTCAGTCTCGGCGTGTCGGTTGTGACCGGGATTTTGTTCGGGCTGGTCCCGGCTCTCTCTTCGTCATCCGCCAGCCCGGCGGAATCTTTGAAACAAGGCGAACGCGGAAGCACCGGCGGCGGCAGCCGGCGTCGCGCTTTCCTTATCGCCGCGGAGGTCGGCCTGTCCTTGATCCTGTTGATTGGGGCCGGCCTGATGATCAAGAGCTTCGCGAACCTGACGAAGGTAGCGCCCGGCTTTAATGCCGATCGGCTCCTTATATTTAGCATCGGCGCATCCGCGAAGGCGGACGAGGACCGCCAGCTCCAGTTCTATCAACAGATCGTGCAAAGCGTCGCGGCTGTCCCGGGGGTAGAGCGCGTCGCGGCCATAAGCCGATTGCCGTTTTCCGGTGGCAATAGCTCGCGCACTTTCAATCGTCCCGGCAGCACGAAGGAGGACCAGGCCGATATTCGCATCGCGACCCCGGAGTATTTCCAGACCATGGGCATCCCGCTCGTGCGCGGCCGCAATTTCACCGAGCACGACACGAAGGACTCGGCCCGCGTCACCATCATCAATGAGCAAACCGCGAAGGATGTCTTTCCCGGCGAAGATCCGATCGGGCAATTCATCGAGAACTTCGGACCGAAAGACGAAAAGCTTCAGGTCGTGGGCGTGGTGGGCAATGTCCGCCATCTTGCCCTCGAAACCGCGCCGCGGCCTGAACTTTACCAGCCGCTCGGCCAGGGCATGTGGCCGCTGGTAAATATTGCCGTCCGCACTTCGCCGGAGAATCCGCTAACACTTTTGCCGGCCGTGCAGCAAGCGGTCTGGAACGTGAACAAAGCTGTGCCGCTCGGAAATCCGCGGACGATGAACGACATGATCGCGCGGACGTTGCTCCAGAAAAAATTCACGATGCTGTTGCTCAGCATCTTTGCGGGCGCCGCGCTGCTGCTCGCCGCGGTGGGATTGTATGGAGTGATTTCGTATTCCGTCGCGCAACGCACGCGCGAGCTCGGGATTCGGATCGCGCTCGGCGCGCAACGCAGCGACGTGTTGCGCCTGATCCTGCGCCAGGGGATGACGCTCGTCGCCGCCGGCGTGATCTTCGGCATCGCGGCGTCGCTCGGCCTGACGCGATTAATCTCATCACTGCTTTACGGAATCAGCGCGAGCGATCCGATCACCTTCCT
This sequence comes from Verrucomicrobiota bacterium, assembly GCA_041167505.1. Taxonomy (GTDB): domain Bacteria; phylum Verrucomicrobiota; class Verrucomicrobiia; order Chthoniobacterales; family UBA10450; genus AV80. The sequence continues at coordinate 55,858 of JBEEHR010000089.1, read as the reverse complement.
CCTCCTTTCGGCGGCGCTCGTGTTCGTCGCGTTTATTGCCTGCTGGTTGCCCGCGCGCCGCGCCAGCGCCGTCGACCCCATCGTCGCTCTTCACGCCGAGTAACTATGCGCACCTCGCCTTTCGCTCCGCCAATCCCTCCGCCTCCTCGTTCCCAAACTCTGTTTTGGAACGCACTTGTCTTCGAAACTCTGTTTCGCAGCCGGGGCAACAGAGTTGCCGGGACATTGGCATTCCCAAACAGAGTTTGGGAACGAGGGACACTTAAAAATCGCGCGACGGAGCGCACGATCCACCTATGAACGATCTCCGTTTCGCATTGCGCCAACTTTGGAAATCGCCGGCTTTCAGCCTCATCGCGATAGCCACCCTCGCGCTCGGTATTGGGGCGAACACCGCGATCTTTTCCGTGATCGAAAGTTCGTTGCTCCGTCCGCTCCCGTTTCCAAACGCGGATCGATTGGTCCGGATCTACGAGACGTTCGATGAAAACGGAACGCCCAAAAACTCGTTGAACCTCACCGAGAAAACAGTCCGCCAATGGCGCGAGTATGGCGGTGATATTTTCGAAGGAATCGGCGCGGCCACGGGCGGAGCCGCCAGCGTCGCCACCTCCGGCGAATCCGCGCAGATTTTCCCGGCCGCGCGCATCAGCGCCAACTTCTTCGATGTGCTCGGCCTCAAGCCGGCTCTCGGCCGCAATTTTACCGAGGCCGAGGATCAACCCGGCGGTCCGCACGTCCTCCTGGTCGGTTACGATTTCTGGCAGCGCAATCTGGGCGGACGCGCCGACGTTCTGGGGCAGACGATCAAACTCGATGACGCGTCCTACACCATCGTCGGCGTGATGCCGAAAACGTTTCGTCATCCTTATCGCGCGGAATTTTGGTTGCCCATCGCCCTTAACTTCGCGGCCAACTCTCAGTCCAATCATTACCTTTACGGCGTGGCCCGGCTGCGTCCTGGGATCACCATCGCTCAAGCGGATGAAGCGGCGCGCCGGATGTGCGCCGCAATCAAACAAGCGGCTCCCGATCCGAACAATGCGCCGCGGGCGTGGCTCATTCCGTTGCGCGACAGCTTCACCATGGAGCTGCGACCGAAACTTCTCCTCATCGCGGGCGCGGCACTCTGTGCGTTGCTCGTCGCCGCGGCGAATTTCGCCGGCCTGATGCTCGCCCGCGTGGTCGAGCGTGATGGCGAAATGGCGTTGCGCTCCGCGCTCGGCGCCACCCGCGGCCGGTTGATTCGCGAAGGTCTGGTGCAGGCCCTGGTGCTCGCGGTGTTCGGAACCATCCTCGGATTAGTCATCGCTGGATGGCTCACGCCCGCGCTCGTCGCGCTTAGTCCCGAAGGGGCGGACGCGACGGGGAGTGCGATTCGAGAATTTGATTACGGCGTGCGTCTCGACTGGCCGGTGTTCGCATTTGCCGCCGGGGTCATGCTCGTCATCGGGGTCGGTTTTGGTTTGCTGCCCGCGTGGCGCGCTTCGCGAACGGATTTGCGAAGCGCCCTCGGAAGTATCGGCCGCGGATCAACGCTGGAAGGCGGCACCCGGCGCTTGCTCGGCACCCTCATTGTCGCGGAGATTGCGATCGCGGCGCTCCTGCTCCTGGGCAGCCTGACGCTGACCCAGTATTTCCGAAAAATAGTCCAGGAACCGTGGGGCTTTTCCACGAACCACCGGATCGCGTTCAACGCGATGTTGTCCGACCGGCTGTTCGATTCTCCCGCCGCGCGCGCGGGGACGCTCGATCAGACCCTGACGGAACTACGTTCGTTACCAGGCATCCGTTCCGCCTCGGTCACCGCTCCGTCTCCGATGGATGCGTCGTGGGACCTGATGAGTTGCGTTCCGGAGGGAAGCCATCCGCCGGAACCGCGCGGCACCTACACCGCCTACATGCGCGGGACATCCCCTGGATATTTTGCGACGCTCGGTCAACGCCTCGTCCGCGGCCGCGATTTCGCCGAGACCGATAGCACCGATGCGCCGCCGGTCTGCATCGTGAACGAATCATTCGCGCGCCGTTTCTGGCCGGGACAGGATCCGCTGGGCAAGAGAGTGAAATCTGGCCGCATCGATGGTCCGCGTCCCTGGTCCACTGTCGTCGGTATTGTCGCGGACACGAAATCGATCGCCGATCCGCGCGATGGCGAAGTCGTCGGCACGGTCGCACTTCCCATGTCGCGCTGGCTGGCCAATGGAGGCGACGAAATGACTTTCGTGATCGAGAGCGCCGGCGAAGCAAAGCCGATTGAGGCATCGCTGCGCAACGCGCTCGCTCGCGTCGACAATCGGCTCGCGGTTTACAAGATCACTTCGCTCGACCAGGCCGCCGCGGAATCGTGGGTCACCGAACGTTTCCTTTTCGTTCTCGTCTCACTCTTCGGCGCGCTCGGGCTCGTGCTCGCGTCGATCGGAGTTTACGGGCTCCTCGCGCTGCAGGTGACACGGCGCACCCGCGAATTCGGAATTCGCCTCGCGCTCGGTTCGACCGGACAGGCACTCATCCGCCTCGTCGCGGCGCAAGGCGTTCGTCTGCTGGCGCTCGGATTTTTAGTTGGCGGCATCGCCGCCTGGGCCGCGGCCAGGATTGTCCATCATCAATGGCCCGAGATTCCGGCGAGCGATCCCTTGATCTGGATCGGCGCCATCGTTGTTCTTTCCGCGGGTGTCGCCCTCGCCTCGTGGCTGCCCGCCCGCCGCGCCGCCCGTGTTGATCCCATGATCGCTCTCCGCGCCGAATGAACTCCTGCATTCCTCGCCTTCGTCTCCTCGTTCCCAAACTCTGTTTGGGAATGACCATGTCCCGGCAACTCTGTTGCCTCGCTCGCGAAACAGAGTTTCGAAGACAAGTGCGTTCCCAAACAGAGCTTGGGAACGAGGGGAATCCCAAATCCAAAATCGAAAATTGCCATGATCACTGATCTCCGCTTCGCCATTCGCCAACTTCTGAAATCTCCGGCGTTCACCCTTCTCGCCGTGATCACCCTCGCGCTCGGCATCGGGATGAACACCGCCATCTTCAGTTTGATCAATGACCTGTTTCTGAAAGGGCTGCCGTTCCAAGATCCGAACCGGCTCGTCATTCTCGAAGCCGAAGCCAAGGAGCGGAATCTCGAGAACCTCCCCATGTCCGTCCCGCGCTTCTGGCATTTCCGCGATGGCCAGACTCTTTTCTCGAGCTTTGCCGCAGATACCGGCACTGGCTTCATCCTGACTGGTCTTGGCGATCCCATTCAAGTGAATGGCGATAACATGACCGCGAATTATATGGAGACACTCGGGGTGCGCCCGATTCTCGGCCGGCTCTTTCTGCCCGAGGAAGAAATGAAGGCCGATGTCGCGCTGGTCAGCGCGAACTTCTGGCGCAACCGTCTCAACTCCGATCCCCAGGTGATCGGGCGCAGCATTACGCTCAATGGCGTCGCCACCACCATCGTCGGCGTGGTGCCCAACCCGCCCGTCGTCTGGTTCGGCCGCGATCTCGAGGTCATTACCGCAAAGCCGTTCGACCTGCCGGGACTCACCAAGGAGCGGCTCATGCGTGGCGTCAGTTTTTTGCGTGTCGTCGCGCGACTCAAACCCGGCGTTACAATCGAACAAGCGCGCGCCGCGTTGCCGTCGCTGCAACAGAGTTACCGGCAGGAGCGGCCCGAGAATGCGGACAATTCCTGGTCGCCCGTCGTTAAATCGGCAGCGGAAGACGCGACGGGCAATCTGCGCCCCGCTTTCTTCACCCTTCTCGCCGCGGTCGGCTCCGTCCTTCTCATCGCTTGCAGTAATGTCGCGAATCTACTGCTCGTTAGGTTTACGGGAAGGCGGCGCGAGATCGCGTTGCGGATGGCTTTGGGCGCATCGCGCCAGAGCGTGGTCAGGCTCTTCGTGTTCGAAAGTACGCTCGTCAGTCTGCTCGCCGGCGTCGTCGGGACGTGCCTCGCTCTTTGGGTGATTTCCGTCATTCCGAAACTTTCCGTGAACAATTTGCCGCTCGAAAGCGGGATCGGCCTGAACACGCCGGTCCTTTTGTTCACCTTGGGAGTCTCTCTGTTAACCGGCGTCGCCATGGGCATGTATCCGGCGTGGCAAAGTTCTCGCGCGGATCTCGTCGATGGTTTGAAGGATGGCGGCCGCGCCATGACCGGCAGCCTCGGGCAACAACGTTTTCGCCGCGGTCTCGTCGCGGCGCAGGTTGGTCTTTCCGTCGTGCTTCTCGCCGGCGCGGCCCTGCTGATTGCCAGTTTCGTTCGCCTTAGCCGGCAACCGTCTGGGTTTTCGCCGGATCACCTTTGGGTTGGCGCCGTCGGTCTCCCGCCGGGGCAATACCCCGACCCCGAAGCGCGCGCGCGTTTCACCGAACGTCTCCTGGCCGAATTAAAAAATACACCCGGAATTGAGACAGCATCGACCAGCGACGGTGTTCCGTTGAATGGGAACCGATCGAGTTCGCCGTACGCTCGCGTGGATGGCAATCTACTTCCGGTCAATCAGCGCCCACTGGGTTTGACGCGCAGCGTCTCACCGGGATTTCTGAAGACATTTCACATCCCGCTCCTGGCGGGCCGCGACATCGATGAACGCGATGCTGCGGACAAACCGCTCGTGGTGCTCCTCAGCAAATCGACGGCGCAACGTCTCTTTCCCAACGAAGATCCAATCGGCAAACGGATCTTTTTCGGCACGGACAACAACACGGGACTGCCCGCGGAAGTCGTGGGAATTGTCGGCGACGTGCGATCCATCCGGTTGGACCGCGCGAATGACGTCGAGTTTTACCGGCCGTGGCCGCAACGTTCCGGCGCCTTCTTTTTCGTCACGGTCCGAACCTCGGTGAAGCCGGAGGGCGCCGCGGGAATGGTGAGAAGCGCGCTGAACAAACTCGATCCGGGTCTTCCGATTATTCAACCGACCACGATGAATGAAATCGTCGACCAGTCGTTAGGCCAGCGCCGGTTGACGATGACGTTACTCGGAGTTTTCGCCGGCATTGCGCTGGTCCTGGCGATGGTCGGCATTTATGGAGCGGTCGCATATACGGTAGAGCAGCGGACAGGGGAGATTGGCGTGCGGATGGCCCTTGGCGCGCAGACGGCCGATGTCCTGCGGCTCGTCGTCCGTCAGGGGATGACTCCCGTCATCATCGGTCTTGTCCTCGGCGTCGCCGCCGCGCTCGCGCTCGGACGGCTGATCACTGCCCAGCTCTACGAAGTGTCAGCGAACAATCCCGCGTTGCTTGGGGCGACGTCTGTCACGCTCGCAACCGTTGCGCTTCTCGCCTGCCTCATTCCCGCGCGCCGCGCTAGCCTGGTGAGCCCGATCGAAGCACTTCGCACGGAGTGAAGAAAGTGACGAGGGACATGTGACGAGTGACGAGCCCGGCAGAAATCCAAAATCAACCTGAGATCTAAAATGGTATGAGAGACTTCCGTTACGCCCTTCGCCAACTTCTCCGCCAACCTGGATTCACCATTCTCGCGGTCGTCGCGCTCGCCCTCGGCATCGGCGCGAACACCGTTCTCTTTTCCGCGATCAACACGCTGTTCCTGCGGCCGTTATCCTACCCGCAGCCCGAACAGCTCGTCCGCGCGTGGGGTTCGTTCCCGGAACGCGGCCTTGATCGCGCGAATGTTTCCTGGCCGCGCTATTGCGCCTGGCGCGATGGACAACAGATCCTCACGGATTTTGCCGCGCAGTCGTTCACCGGCTTCACTCTCACCGGCCGGGGCGATCCGGAGAATCTCAACGGCATCCGGGTCACCGAGAATTTCTTCCGGACCCTCGGCGTGCAACCGCAGTTCGGCCGCATCTTTAATCCCGACGAGGACCGGCCCGGCGGCGCGAATGTCGCAATGTTGAGTCGCGCCTTCTGGCAGAAACGTTTTGGCGGCGACCAGAACATTCTCGGCCAGGCGGTCACGCTGAACGGCACATCGTTCACAGTCATCGGTATTATGCCGGCAACCTTGACGTTTCCATTCGCCCAGACCCAGGTCTGGCTGCCGCGCGTGTTCGAGCAGGAAGGACTTCCACCGGAGATTGTCGAGCGCGGCACCGGATTCCTTACCCTTCTTGGGCGGATGAAACCGGGCGTGACGCGCGCGCAGGCCGACGAACAAATGCACGTGATCGATCGGCGTTACCAGGCCGCGAACCCTGACAAGGTGGATGCAAAGGCCGGCATGAGCGTCGTGTCGTTCCACGAGGACCTGGTCGGCCCGCAACGGCCGATGTTGCTCACGCTTTTCGCGGCGGTCGGTTGCGTTTTGCTGGTCGGTTGCGCCAATGTCGCGAATTTATTGCTGGCCCGTTTCACCGCGCGCCGGAAGGAAATCGCGATCCGTACCGCGCTCGGCGCGACCCGCGCCCGGATCGTCATGCAATTTCTCGCCGAGAGCGTGTTGACCGCGGCGATCGCCGGTGTGCTCGGCGTGTTGCTCGCGATCTGGGGGCTCGATCTGCTCAAGAAGGTCGCGGAGAATTTCTTGCCGCGTGTCCGCGAAATTTCGCTCGACGTGAACGTGCTGCTTTTTGCTGTCGGGCTTTCGCTCATCACCGGCATCATCCTTGGACTCGTTCCCGCACTGCACGCGTCCCGGAGCGATCCGATTGATTCGTTGAAAGATTCGTCGCGTGGCAGCACTGGCCGGCAGGCCGGGCGGCTGCGCGCTGGTTTGCTTGTCGCCGAAGTGGCGCTCTCGCTTGTCCTCGTCGTCGGCGCAGTGTTGCTCGTCGATAGTTTTCGGCGCCTGCAAAACGTCGATCCCGGTTTCCGCGCCGCGGGGGTCACAACGTTTTTCGTTGGGTTGCCGCCCGGTTCGTATCCGGACGTCGAACGCCAGACCTTGTTTTTCCAAAACGCCATCGAGAAACTCAAAACGCTCCCGGGCGTGACCAACGCCGCTGCCGGCTCGAACCTGCCGGCTTCGGATAACGGCAATACCCGTTCGCCCGCCGCGGTCGAAGGCCGGCCGCTCCCGCCGGTGAGCGATCGCCTCATCGCGGTGCGCTCCACCATTTCGCCCGGCTTCCTTGAAACGCTCGGTGTTCCCATCAGGCAGGGTCGGGACTTCAATTGGCGCGATCGCTCGACTACTCCAATGGTCGTCATCATCAACGAGTCGATGGCGAAGAAATTGTTCCCCGGTGAAAACCCGATCGGCCATCGGCTCATCACCGGCATTCAATCGATCCCGCGCGAGATCGTCGGCGTGTCCGGCGACGTCCGCGCGGAAAATCTTTCGCTGCCGCCGGGCGTGGAAATGTATTACCCGTCCACGCAACTCGACGGCGCGTTCCAGAGCGTGGTGGTGCGGAGCGAACGGCCTGCGGCGAGTCTTCGCTCGGAATTGATCGCGACGATTCATTCGCTCGATCCCGGATTGCCGATCGACCAGGTCCAGTCCTACACGGAAGTGCTTTCGCAAGCTTCAGCCGATCGCCGGCTCTCGATGTATCTGCTCGGCGGCTTCGCCGGGCTCGCGCTCGCCCTGGCGGGCATGGGAATTTACAGCGTCATCGCTTACGGCGTCGCGCAACGCACGAATGAGTTCGGCATTCGCCTGGCGCTCGGTGCGGCGGCGCGGGACGTGATCGGGCTTGTCATGAAGGAAGGACTGCGGCTTTCCATCGTCGGGCTGGTCGTTGGCCTCGGGCTTTCATTCGCGGTCACCCGATTGATGCGGCGCCTGCTCTTCGAAGTGAGTCCGAGCGATCCGTGGCTCTACAGCGGCGTCGCGCTCTTTATTTGCGGGATCTCCGCGCTCGCCTGTTTTGTCCCCGCGCTTCGCGCCACGCGGATCGATCCCATGCAGGCGCTTCGCACGGAATGAAATCTCCCACAAAACTAATTGTAGGGCGTCTATGTCAGACGCCTGGAAGAACGCGGCGTTTCACAGAAACGCCCTGCAAACTGACCGCTGACGTATGATCCAGGATTTTCGCTTCGCATTCCGCCAGCTTTGGAAATCTCCGAGCTTCACCATCGCCGCCGTCGCGGTGCTCGCTCTTGGCATTGGTGTTAACACCGCCATCTTCAGCCTCGTCAACGCGATGCTCTTCTCGCCGCCGCCGTACAAAAATCCGGCGGAAATCGTGCAGCTCTTTTCGCAGGATAAGAAAGATCCGAAGAGTTTTCGCGCGTTCTCCTACCCGACATTCCGCGATGTGCGCGACCACAACGCCGTCTTCTCCGGCGTGATGGCGCATGGTGAAACGGTCGTGGGATTGGGCGAAAAGGGGAATACGCGCCGCGCGCAGGCCGATCTGGTTAGCTCAAATTATTTTTCTGTCCTCGGAGTTCGGCCGAGTTACGGGCGGTCCTTTTTGCCGGAAGAGGAAAAGCCAGGTAGCGCTCAGCAGGTCGCGATCGTGAGCCATCGTTACTGGAAGAAATACTCGCGCGATCCGTCACTCCTCGGTCACACGCTGTTGATCAATGGCCGCGTCTTCACCGTCGTCGGCATCATGCCGAAAGGGCTGACCGAAACGGAAAGCATCTTCTCTGCGGAAGTCTGGCTGCCGCTCGGAGTTTACGACCAGATCATGAACGATCCCGGCAGCACGGCTACTCAATCGTCGTTGGAGGATCGCGGCCGCGACAATCTCATCGTCATCGGCCGGCTCAAGCCGGGAATGACGGCTGCGGCAGCGCAGCCCGCGCTAGAAAGCCTCGCGACCAACCTGGAAGCCGCGTTCCCGGTCGAACAAAAAGACCAGACCTTCATGACGGCGCCGCTCGATCGTTTCTCGAACAGCACTGATCCCTCGGACCCCGGACCGATTTACGCGATCGGATTGATGATCTCGGGCATGGCCGGAGTGGTTTTGCTCGTGGCCTGTTTGAACCTGGCGAACATGTTGCTCGCCCGCGGCACCGCACGCAGGAAGGAGATCGCGATCCGTCTTGCGCTCGGGGGAAGTCGCGGACGTATCGTTAGGCAACTGCTCACGGAAGGGTTCGTTCTCGCGCTCCTGGGTGGCGTCGGCGGGTTGATCTTTGGGCTCTGGTCAGTCGATCTGCTCGCCGCCTCCTTCAGCAAAATCGCGCCGATGGAGGTCGATTGGCTGGGCGATCCGAATCCCATAGTCCTGCTCGCGACGCTCGGCTTCTGCGTCCTGGGAACGCTCGGCTTTGCCCTTGCTCCCGCACTCAAACTCTCTCGCACGAGCGTTCTCGGAGATTTGAAACAACAAGCGGGCGAGGATGCGGGCCAGCGGCGCTGGAGATTTCTCCCGCGCAATCCGCTCATCGTTATGCAGATCGCTTTCTCGCTCGCGCTGCTTACGGCCGCGATGCTCTTCATTCGCAGTGCGACGAAGGCGGCATCGATCGAATCCGGCTTGCGTGCCAATAATACTTTTCTGGTTGAGACCGATGCCAGCCTGGGCGGGTTCGATCAGAAACGAGCGGAGGATTTGTATCGGACGCTGCACGACAAATTCGCGGCGTTGCCCGGTGTGGAACACGCGAGCGTCTCCGCCACGGTTCCGTTTGGTAATAATTCCATCCGCAGGAACGTCCAACGCGCCGGCACTCGAGCTGCGCCGGGCGCGAAACCGGCGACCGCGGCGGAGGGCCTGACCTTCTCGCCCTGGTGGAACAGTGTGGGCGCTGATTATTTCGCCACGGTCGGTTTGCCGTTGCTGCGCGGTCGCGCCTTTACCGACGCAGAAGCGACGCAACCGGGCGGACCGCCGGTCGCTATCATCGATGAAGACCTGGCCAAGAAACTGTGGCCGGATGGCGATGCGCTTGGGCAGCGAATGCAATTCCCGGTACTCGATATCCCGACCGCTGACGCGGCGAAGCAAAGCGGAGAAATCAAACGCGGAGAAGCGATCGAGATCATCGGCATCGTCCCGCCGGTGAAGAATCGGCTCTTCGACAAGCAGCCGCAGGGCGCGATTTACCTGCCCTTTGCTCGGGGCTTCAAGAACAACATCTTCTTCTTCGTGAGATTTGCCTCGCTTCCCGCGAGTAACGAAACAGCCACCGCCGATCTCCTCCGCCGCACCGTGGGCAGCGTCGATCCCGTGCTGCCGGTGTTCGAGATCCGAACCTTCGCCAGCCACATGGCGCGCAATCCACAGCTTTGGTTGGTCAAAGCGGGCGCAGCTCTGTTCTCCGTCTTTGGCGGCCTCGCGCTCGGGCTCTCCGTGGTCGGTCTCTACGGGATCAAGGCATATTCAGTAGCACGGCGGACGCGTGAGATTGGAATCCGGATGGCGCTGGGCGCGGAGGGTAAAACAGTTCAATGGACGATTCTCCGCGAAGGTTTCGCGATGATTGCGGCCGGTCTCGCGTTCGGCTTTCTCCTCGCTTTCGGATCGGGAAAAATCGTGAGCAGCATTCTGTATGAGGTGAGCTCGACCGATCCGTTCGCGTTCACGATCGCGCCCGTTGTCCTTATGACCGCCGCTTTGCTCGCGACCTGGCTCCCTGCCCGCCGCGCCACCAAAATCAGCCCCATGGCCGCTCTGCGCACAGAATAAGACACCAATCCAAACCTTATGTTAAACGATCTCCGCTACGCACTTCGTCAGCTCATCAAAGCTCCGAGCTTTACCATCGTCGCCATTCTCACGCTCGCGCTCGGCATCGGCGCGTGCACCGCGATTTTCTCCGTCGTCAATGTCGTGCTGCTCCGACCTCTCGATTACCGGGAGCCGGATCGCATCGTTACCATCCGGGAAACGAATCTGCCGCAGTTTCCGGAATTCTCCGTTTCGCCGCCGAACTATCTCGATTGGGAAAAGCAGACTAAATCGTATGACTATCTCGCGGCCTATTCCGGCTCGCGGATCAACCTTACCGGCGACGGCGAACCGCAGCAGCTCATAGGGGTAAAGGCGACCGCGCATTACTTCGATGTTTACGGCGTGAAGCCGATTCTCGGCCGGATGTTGCTTCCGGAAGAAGACGCCCAAGGGAAAAACCACGTGGTGGTGTTGAGCTATTCGTTCTGGCAACGCGTTTTTGGCGGCACCGCCGACGTGGTGGGACGCGCCGTTCAACTCAACGGGGAGCCGTACGACGTCGTCGGCATCGCCCCGGTCGGCTTTGGCCTGGCGAGTAAAGTGGATGCGTGGATGCCGATGGCGTTCAAGCCGGAGGACACGGCGAACGATGCCCGCGGCGGACACTACATCAACGTGGTGGGACGCCTGCGGCCCGGGGTGACCGTCGCGCAGGCCCGGGCGGAATTGGAACTGCTCGCCACCCAGCTTGCGAAGCAATATCCCGATTCAAACAAAGGCTGGGGCATCTTCATGATGCCGATTCAGGATTACACCGTGCGCGATGTGAAGCCGATTCTCTATACCTTGCTCGGCGCGGTAGGCTGCGTCCTGCTCATCGCCTGCGCGAACCTCGCGAATCTTCTGCTCGCGCGCGCCACAGCGCGCTCCCGTGAGATTTCCATTCGCGCGGCCCTCGGCGCCGGGCGCGGCCGGCTCATTCGGCAACTTCTCACCGAGAGCGTGGTCCTCGCTGTTTGTGGCGGAGTGGCCGGCGTGCTCCTGGCGCGCTGGGGTCTCGATGCGTTGCTGGCGCTCGCGCCCACCAGCCTTCCGCGCATCACCGAAATTCATCTCGATTCCGGTGTGCTGTTATTTTCCCTCGCCCTCAGCGTCGTCACGGGTTTGATCTTCGGCATCGCTCCCGCCTTACTCGCCGCGCGGGCTGATGTGAATGAAGCGCTGAAGCAGGGCACTCGCGGCTCGACCGAAGGCGGCGCGCGCGGCCGGCTGCGGAGTGCGCTCGTCGTGATCGAAGTGACTTTCGCGCTCATGCTTCTCGGCGGCGCCGGTCTGCTCGCCCGCAGTTTCATGCAGCTCGCGCACGTCGATCCTGGATTCATTCCGGAAAACGCCACCCTGCTTCGCCTCTCTCTCCCGCAAAAGAAATACGCGAAGCCCGAGCAGCAAACCGCCTTTGCGGATGCGCTTCTCGACCGCGCGAAAAATCTGCCCGGCGTGCAGTCCGTGGGACTAACCCATTCGATGCCGCTGGTGAGCGACTACGTTCTCGGTTTCAATATCGAGGGCCGTCCGGCGATCGCGCCGAGTGATTTGCCGAGCACGAACTACTACTCCGTGACGCCCGATTATTTCCGCGCCATGGGAATCCGTCTCGTCCGTGGCCGCGTTTTTACTCCGCAGGATGATGCCAGGGCGCCGCGGGTCGCCATCATTAACGAAACCATGGCTCGCCAATTTTTCCCGAATGAAGATCCCATCGGGAAACGGATCAACATCACCAACGGCCCCGATACCTGGCGCGAAATCGTCGGCATCGTGGGCGACATCAAACAGTACGGCGTGGATAAAGCCACCAGCGCCCAGTCCTATGAGCCATTCGCGCAGGTTCCGTTCGCCACGCTCAACGTCGTCTTTCGCACGAAGGGGTCGCCGGCGGCATTACTCGGTGCTCTGCGCCCAGCCGTCTATGCCGTGGACAAGGACCAGCCCATCGGCACGATTCGGCCGGTGGAAGAAATCATGGCGGAGAGCATTGCGCGGCAACGTTTCGCGATGCTGCTGCTGACGGTGTTTTCCGGAGTGGCGCTCGTCATCGCGGCGGTCGGCATTTACGGCGTGATGGCTTACAACGTCGTCCAGCGCACCGGCGAATTCGGGATCCGGATGGCGCTCGGGGCGCAGCAGCGCGACGTGCTGAAGCTCGTGCTGACGCAAGGCGGGAAGCTCATCGGGCTCGGATTGGTGATCGGATTATTGGCGACGCTCGGAGCCTCACGCGCGATGGGCTCGATGCTCTTCAATACCAGCGCCTATGATCCGCTCACGCTGGCTAGCATCACGCTGTTGCTCGGCGCCGTGGCCTTGGTCGCGTGTTTCTTCCCAGCGCATCGCGCGACGAAAGTGAACCCGATCGAAGCGTTACGCACCGAATGATCTTTCTGATTGTAGGGCGTCTGTATCAGACGCCTCCTCGAATCCGGCGTTTCACAGAAACGCCCTACAACTCCCGAGCGGCCCACAGGGCCGCTGCTACAGAAGAAAAAGAAATATGCTAAACGACATCCGTTACGGCTTACGCCAACTCTCGAAACATCCCGGCTTCACTCTGGTCGCGACGCTCACGCTCGCGCTCGCAATCGGCGGTACGACGGTGCTCTTCACCTTGATCAAAGGCGCATACCTCGAGGCACTTCCTTATCCGCAGGCGCACCGGATCGTGACTCTCTCGGGGCAGTTTGCGAAGGCGGGCGAGATGCCATTCTCCGGGCCTGAGTTCGTAGCGCTCAAGGAGAGGGCAGACGGCCTGGAAAACATGAGCGCGCTGATCGGCACTTCTTTCAACTTGAGCGGCGAAGGAGATGCGGTCCGCTTTCGCGGGCTTCGCGCGACCGCGAGTTTGTTTCGGATGCTGAAGACCCAGCCGCTGTTCGGCCGCGTTTTTCTTGAAGAGGAACAAGTGCCCGGAAAAGAACGCGTGGCGGTGATCAGCTATCAGCTCTGGCAACGGGCACTTGGCGGCCGCGCGAATATCGTTGGACACCAACTGCGGCTGAACGACGTCGATTACACCGTCGTTGGAGTGATGCCGCCGCGTTTCCGGTACGGTGACAACGATATCTGGGTTCCGCTCGCGTTAGACCTAGCCCGCCAGGATCGCAACGTGCGCAATATTTATGTTCACGCGCGTCTCGCGCCTGACGAATCCATCAAAGCAGTCAACGCCGAGCTCGCGAATATCGCTGGGCAGGTCAAAACCAGTCTCGGTGAAACGTCGCGCGATCGCGCGGGCTGGAGCGTTCTTGCCACTCTTTTGATCGATGACGTCGTCCGCGATGTGAAATCGGCGCTCGGCATTCTGCTCGGTGCGGTTGGCTGCGTCTTGCTCATCGCCTGTGCGAACATTTCGAATTTGCAGCTGGCGCGAAATGTCATTCGCGAAAAAGAAATGGCGGTGCGCCTCGCACTCGGTGCGCGCCGTAGCGATCTCGTTCGGCAACTCCTGACCGAGAGCGGGTTGCTCGCCTTGTTTGGCGGCGCTCTCGGGGTTTTTCTCGCCGCTTGGAGTCTGGGACCGCTGCTTCGATTGGTTCCCTACAGTTACATTCCCATTGAAGCGGATGTGAAAATCGACAGCGTGGTTTTGCTTGCCGCGGTCGGGGTCACGATTGTAACCGCCCTGGTGGTTGGCTTGATGCCGGCACTGAAGGCTTCGCGTCCGGCGCTCAGTAATTCGCTCAAAGACGGTCGCGGGGCAATCGGCTCCGCTCTGAAGCATCGCCGCGCGCAGAGTCTCCTCGTCATTTCTCAGATCGGGCTCACGTTCGTGATGCTAATCGGCTGCGCCTTGATGTTGAAAAGCTTTGCGCGCTTGCAAAGGATTGATCCAGGATTCGAACCTGCGCGCCTGGTGAAAATGGAGACGGTGCTGCCTGCGGCGCGATATTCGACTGCGACGGAAGTGCAGCGTTTCTACGGAGAGCTCCTCGCCCAGATGAGGAATATTCCGGGAGTGCAATCCGCCGGCGCGGTCACGATCCTTCCGCTCGCTTCTTTTCCAGCGCGCGTCCAGTTTTCGATTGAAGGGCGCCCGAGCGAAGACACGCTGCCGCTCGCGGAACAGCGACAGATTTTGCCGGGATATTTGAAAACACTAGGCACCCCCGTGGTCCAGGGTCGCGACCTGACTGAGCACGATAACTCAACTTCCGCGCCGGTCGCCCTGGTCAATCAGACCTTCGTTGCGAAATATTTTCCGGAGACCGATCCAGTCGGGCATCGCGTTCGCCTTGAGCAAAGCGGCAGTGAGAATCCGTGGCTAACCATCGTCGGGGTGACGAAGGATATGCGGCAGTTGCGCATGACCGATCCGATTCTGCCGGAAATTTATCGAGCTCACGCCCAGGCGCCGGATGCCTCGCGCCGGATGGCATTCGTGCTCCGAAGTTCTATCGGCCTAACGAGCCTAGTGGGCGCCGTGCGCAATGCAGTGCGCGCGCAGGATCCAGCGGTCCCGATCTTTGAAGCCGAGCCAGTGAATCAACTCATCGAACGCTCCTTCGGTGGGCAAAAACTCGCGGTCTTTCTTCTGGAGGTGTTCGCTGCCCTTGCGCTCGTCCTAACCCTGATCGGCATTTATGGCGTGACGGCTTATTTCGTGGCGCATCGTACGAGTGAAATCGGAATTCGCATGGCGCTCGGCGCGCAACGCCACCACGTCCTCAGGTTAATTCTCGGACAAGGCATCGCGATGGTGATGATCGGTGTCGCATTTGGCCTGGCCGGCGCGTTTGGTGCGACGCGGATTTTGCGTTCCATGCTTTTCGAAGTCAGCGCAACCGATTTTTCCGCTTATCTCTTGGTCACGGCGTCACTCGCCGCCGCCGCGATATTCGCCTGTTACATTCCCGCGCGGACGGCGATGAAATTGAATCCAAGTGACGCCCTGCGCTCGGAATAAAATCCTATGCTAAACGACATCCGCTACGGCTTGCGCCAACTCATCAAACACCCCGCGTTCACCATCATCGCGGTGCTCACTCTCGCCCTCGGCATTGGGGCGAACACCGCGATCTTCAGTGTGGTCAACGCGGTCTTGTTGAAACCACTCCCATTCCCCGAGCCGGACCAACTCGTCGCCTTCGGTTCCTCGGATGCGAGGGCCAACAATCCGCGGCAGATTAATTCGCTGTCTTTTCCGGACTTTTTTGATTTCCGCAGTCAGAACCACACGCTTTCGAACGTGGCGGTTTATCGCGACCGGTCGTTTGCTCTGGCAGATGAGCAGGAAGCAAAAAGCATCCGCGGCCAAATGGTGAGCGCGGAATTTTTCGACACGCTTGGGATCAAGCCGGTGATCGGCCGCAATTTTTCCCACCCGGACGAAGCGGCCGGTGGCGGCCCTGGCGGTTACAAGGTCATCATCAGCGATTCATTTTGGCGGAAGCACTTCAACGCCGCGAAAGACGTGACCGAACGGACGTTGATGCTCGACCGCCGTCCGTATTCGGTGATCGGCGTTCTGCCCCCGGGTTTCCAGTTCCCAATTCAAACGGAACTGCTGGATCTCTACGTCACCATCGCCGACGACGCGTCGAACGCTGACGGCACCAAGCCGGCGACGGAACAGCGCGGCGCCCACAGCTTGCAAGGGGTAGGCCGGCTTAAACCGGGCGTGATGCAGGCGCAGGCCTTGAGCGACTTGAACACGATCGCAGCCGCGCTGGCCAGACAATATCCGGAGAGCAACACGAACTTCAGTGCCGCGCTCATTCCGCTCCGAGAGGATCTCGTCGGCGACGTGCGCACGCCGATTTATGTGTTGTTCGGCGCGGTCATTTGCGTGCTGCTGATTGCGAACGCGAACGTCGCGAACCTGCTGCTTGCGCGCGCCTCCGTGCGTGGAAAGGAGATTGCGCTTCGTGCCTCTCTGGGCGCGAGTCGCACCCGGATCATCCGCCAGTTGCTCACTGAGGCTCTGTTGCTCTCCGGCCTTGGAGCCGGTCTCGGTCTGCTCATCGCGCAATGGGGCACCGAAGCGCTGATCACTGCCGTGCCGGAAAATATTCCGCGGGTCGCGACGATCCAGGTCGATGCAGTTGTGCTCGTCTTCACACTCGTGATCTCGCTCGGTACCGGAATTATTTTTGGACTCGTCCCGGCCTGGCAGGCGTCACACATCGATTTGAACACGGCGCTGAAGACCGGCACGCGGGGCGGCGGCAGCGAAGGAAAACATCGGGTGCGAAACGGCCTGGTCATGGCCGAGGTCGCGCTGGCGCTTGTGCTGCTGATCTGCGCCGGGCTTCTCATCCAGAGTTTCGCGCGGCTCGGCCGCGTCTCTCCAGGCCTGCGCTCGGATCGTCTGCTCACCGCGCGCATCAGCTTGCCGGAGGTGGCTTACCCGCGAATCCAAAACATCATCGCCTTTTACGAGCAGTTTCTGCCACGGGTGCGAACCATTCCCGGCGTGGAATCGGCTAGCACGATCATGCCGTTGCCCCTGAGCGGCAGCAACACGGTTTCCTCCTTCGACATCGAAGAACATCCGCAACCGGAGGGTCGGCAGCCCACGAGTCCGACGCGCGTCGCCGGTCTTGATTATTTCAAGACCATGGGCATTCCGCTCCTCGAAGGCCGCGAGTTCGCCGAGACCGACAAGTTCGAATCCGCGCCGGTCGTGATTGTGAACCAGAAGTTTGCGCAGAAATTTTTCCCTGGCCAAAACGTCATTGGCAAACGGATCAAGCCGAGCTGGTCGGCGGACGATGGGCCCGATAAAATGCGCGACATCGTAGGCGTAGTTGGCAACGTCAAGCACCTTTCGTTGCGCAACGAAGACGATCCCGAGATTTATTTGCCGTTCGCGCAAATCCCATTCAGCAGCGCCGCGCTCGTCGTGCGGACTAAGGTTACGAACCCGCTCGCGATCACCTCAGCGATTCGCGCGGAGCTGGCGGCGCTCGACCGCAACATCCCACTCAGGCGCGTCCAGGTCTTCGATGATTACATGATGCGTTCGCTGGCGCGGATGCGCTTCAACACACTGCTCCTCTCCATCTTCGCCGGCACCGCGCTGGTCCTGACGGCCATTGGAATTTACGGCGTCCTCGCTTATTCCGTCGCGCAACGGACGAGTGAGATCGGAATCCGGATCGCGCTCGGTGCGGGCAAAAGCTCGATCTTCCGCCTGATCGTCGGGCAAGCGATGACGCTCGTCGGCATCAGTCTGGTTCTCGGACTGGCCGGCGCGTTCGCCGCGACGCGGTTGCTCAGCAGCCTTCTCTTCGGCGTCGGCGCGTCGGACCCGGTCACCTTCATCGGCATTGTCCTGCTCGTCTCCGCCGTTGCGTTCATCGCCGCGTGGGTCCCCGCGCGACGCGCCACGCGCGTCGATCCCATCATCGCTCTTCGCGCCGAATGAAAATGCAGTCAGTTCCGGTACTCGCACCCCTCGTTCCCAAACTCTGTTTGGGAACGCGCTTGTCTTCGAAACTCCGTTTCGGTGCTTGGGTAACAGAGTTACCGGGACAATTACATTCCCAAACAGAGTTTGGGAACGAGGACCGAAAGGAGAAATAATATGCTAACCGACATCCGTTACGGTCTGCGCCAGCTCTTCAAGCATCCAGCGTTCACCATCATCGCGGTTCTCACGCTCGCGCTCGGCATCGGTGCGAACACCGCCATCTTCAGCGTGGTCAACGCGGTTCTGCTCAAGCCGCTCCCGTTCCCCGAGCCTAACGAACTCGTCGCCGTCGGCGGCATAGATCTCAACGAAACCGCTTCGCTGCCCAAGCTCTCCTCGATGTGCTATCCGGACTTCTTCGATTTCCGCGACCAGAACCACAGCTTCACCGGCCTGACCGTCTATCGCGATCTCAACCTCGCCCTGGTCGACGAACAGGAAGCGCAGAGTGTTCGTGGAGAAAAAGTGAGTGGCGAATTCTTCGACGTGCTTGGCGTAAAGCCGATCATGGGCCGCGGATTCGCGCGCGCGGATGAGCAGCCGGGCGGCGGCCCCGGCGGTTTCAAAGTCGTTCTGAGTTACGGATTCTGGCAGGCCCATTTTGATCGCGCATCGGAAGTGATCGGCCGCGTCCTCATGCTCGATGGCCGCCCGCATACGGTCATCGGAGTAATGCCGCAGGGTTTCCAGTTCCCCATCCAAACGGATCCGATCGAGATGTACATCACGCTCGCCGAGGATGCGTCGAGTCCCGATGGGAGCACGCCTTACACGCAACAGCGCGGGAGCCACAGCCTGCTTGGAACTGGCCGGCTCAAACCGGGGGTTTCGCCTGCGCAGGCGAACGCTGAGCTGTGGACGATCGCAGCGGCTCTGGAAAAAAAGTATCCGGAGACCAATACAAAGTGGAGCGCCGGATTGCGGCCCTTGCGCGATGAACTGGTGGGCGACGTTCGCACCGCGCTCTACGTTTTGTTTGGCGCGGTCATTTGCCTATTGCTCATCGCGAATGCGAATGTCGCCAATCTCATGCTGGCGCGCGCGTCGGTTCGCGGCAAAGAGATCGCGCTTCGGAGCGCCCTCGGCGCCAGCCGCGCCCGTATCATCCGGCAATTGCTCACCGAAAGTGTGCTCCTGGCGGGCATCGGCGGACTGCTTGGGTTACTGATTGCGAAGTGGGGAACCGACGCGCTCGTCGCCGCTGTCCCGCAAAATATTCCGCGTGTGAGCACGATCCAATTGGATGGGGCCGTCCTCGCGTTCACGCTCCTGTTGTCGCTCGGCACCGGCATTGTTTTCGGCCTGGTCCCAGCGTGGCAAGCCTCGCACGTCGATCTCAATACCGCGCTGAAATCCGGCACCCGCGGCGCCGGTGGCTCCGAGGGAAAACATCGAATGCGGAACGCCCTGGTCATGACGGAAGTGGCCCTCGCGCTCATCTTGCTGATCTGCGCCAGTCTCCTCATCCAAAGCTTTGCGCGTCTCGGCAAGGTCGATACGGGGATGCGGACCGAACGCCTTTTCACGGCGCGAATCGGACTCCCGGCAGCGGCCTATCCCAAACCGGAAAACATCATCACGTTTTTCGACCAGCTCATGCCGCGGCTCCGGTCGATTCCCGGCGTCGAATCCGTCACGACCACCTGGCCTCTCCCTCTGAGCGGCAGTAACAATGTCAGCTCGTTCGATATTGAAGAAAATCCCGCGCCGGAAGGACAACAACCCGACAGCCCGATGCGCATCGTCGGCCCGGATTATTTCAAGACGATGGGCATTCCAGTGAAACAAGGACGCGGCTTCGAGGCGACCGATCAGTTCAAATCGTTGCCGGTCGTGGTGGTGAACGAACAGTTCGTCCGCAAATTCTTCCCGGGACAAACGGCGATCGTCGGCAAACATATCAAGCCGAGCTGGAGCATTGGCGACGAGAAAGCGCTCATGCGAACGATCGTTGGGGTCGTGGGCAACGTGAAACACCGCACGCTGAACATGGAGTTCACCCCGGAGGTTTATCTTTCGTCTTCGCAAATCCCGATGGATTCGATGTCGATCGTGGCGCAGACGAACATCTCGAATCCCGCCGCCATTACTTCCGCCGTGCGCAACGAGCTGGCCGCGGTGGACCGTAACATTCCGCTCGTCCGGGTACGCGTGTTTGAGGAGTACCTGTCGCGCGCCCTGGCCCGGCCGCGCTTCAACGCCATGCTGCTTTCGATTTTCGCGGGGACCGCCTTGCTCCTGACGGCGATCGGGATTTATGGCGTCCTGGCCTACTCGGTCTCGCAGCGCACCAACGAAATCGGCATCCGCATTGCGCTGGGCGCGGGAAAGAATTCCATCTTTCGTCTGATCGTCGGCCAGGCCATGACGCTCGTCGCGATCAGTCTGGTAGCGGGAATCATGGGAGCGTTCGCGGCGACTCGATTTCTGAACAGCCTGCTGTTTGGCGTCGGCGCGTCCGATCCCGGCACGTTCGCCGCCATCGTCCTGCTTGTGTCCGCCGTAGCATTCATCGCGGCTTGGGTGCCGGCCCGGCGAGCGATGCGGGTGAATCCCATTGTTGCGTTGCGCGCCGAATGAAAGCGCTTTGGTTTGTAGGGCGTCTGTGTCAGACGCCTTCCCTCGTTCCTAAACTCTGTTTGGGAACGCACTTGTCTTCGAAACTCCGTTTCGCCGCCTGGGCAAGAGAGTTGCCGGGACAATTGCACTCCCAAACAGAGTTTGGGAACGAGGACAACGCCCTACAATTGCCCTAACGAGTTAACACCTTATGCAAACTCTATTCGCCGACATCCGTTACGCGTTTCGCATGATTGGGAAATCGCCGGGGTTCGCCGCCCTCGCGATCCTCGCATTCGCGCTCGGGATCGGTGCGAACACCGCGATCTTCAGCGTGGTCAACGCGGTCCTGCTCCGGCCGTTGCCCTATCCGCACTCCGAGCAGCTGATCAACATCCGGGAACGGACGCCGACCTTCCCCGACGGTTCTGTCAGTTATCCGAACTTTCTCGACTGGCGCGCGGCGCAACACAGTTTCACCGACCTCACCCTTTTCCGGCGCGAATCCTACAATCTTTCGACGGCCAAGGCGGACACGGCGCCGGAACGCGTCAATGGCTGTCGCGCGACCTCGAACTTCCTGACCGTGCTCGGGATGAGCCCGCAGCTCGGTCGCGATTTCACCGAGGCCGACGACGTGCCGAACGGCGCGAAGGTCGCGCTGATCAGCGATAAAATGTGGCGCCGCCGTTTTGGCGCTTCACGCGAAGTCCTCGGCAGGCAAATCACGGTCGACGGTGTTTCCTACGAGATTATCGGCGTGCTGCCAGCGGCGGTCCGGCTTCCGTTCCGGCGGCTCGCGGAAATCTATGTGCCGCTCGGCGATGTCCGGACTGAGCCGGGTGTTTTGCTGCGCGACAATCACCCCGGCTTCGGCACGCTCGGCCGATTGAAACCGGGCGTGTCTCTCGAACAGGCGCGCGCCGATCTCGAGACGATCGCGGTTGCGCTCGAGAAAAAATATCCGGAAACCAACACCGGCCGCCGAGTCACGACGCAACTGCTTCTCGAATCTTCCGTCGGCACGTATCGCCAAAGTCTTTACCTGCTGCTCGGCGCGGTCGGGTGCGTGCTGCTGATCGCGTGCGCGAACGTCGCAAACCTCCAGCTCGCGCGCATGCTCGTGCGCGGAAAAGAGCTGGCGGTGCGGAGCGCGCTCGGTGCGAGCGGCTGGCGGTTGACGCGACAAGTGCTGACGGAGAGCGCCGTCCTCGCGTTGCTCGGCGCGCTCGCCGGAGTGCTCCTCGCCATCTGGAGTCTGGACGCGATCCTCGCGCTCAGTCCGGCCAGCGTCCCGCGTTTCCAGGAAACGCAGATCGATCTCGCCGCGCTCGGGTTCACCATCGCGGTTGCGATCGTGTCCGGCGTGCTCGTGGGAATCTGGCCCGCCTGGCGGATTTCGAAGAGCAGCTCGCTTGCGCTTGCCCTGCACGAAAGCGCACGCGGGAGCAGCGATGGCCTCAGTAAGCAGCGCGCGCGGTCAGGATTGGTGGTCACGCAGGTCGCACTCGCCGTAGTTCTGCTCGCGGCCGGCGGCCTGATGCTGAAAAGTTTCTGGCGCGCGCAACAGGCGCCCCTCGGCTTCCAGCCGGGCGGCATCCTCACCATGAGCATCGCTTTGCCGAAGGCGCGATACGACAAGGAAGAAAAGGTCAACGCCTTCTACGACCGCCTGCTCGCAAAAGTCTCCGCGCTTCCGTCGGTCACTTCCGCCGGCATCGGTGTCAACGTTCCTTTCGACGACAACGAGTGGGACAGCTCGTTTCACATTACCGGCACGCCGCCCTATCAACATGGCCAGGAACCGTCCGCGGAGATGAACATGATTTCGCCCGACTATTTTCGCGTCATGGGAATGCCGATCCTGCGCGGGCGCGCCTTCGGGCCGGAAGATGGATTCGAGAAACCGGGGACGGTCATCATCGATGAAACTCTCGCGGCTCGTTATTTTCCAAACCAGGACCCGATCGGGAAGCAGCTCGATAACAACCAGACGCTCAAGAAGGATCCGCCGCCGTTGACGATCATCGGGATCGTGCCGCGAACGAGGAACGAAGCGCCGGGCGAAGAGAACGTCGAGAAACTGAATTTCCCGCAGATCTATCTGCCGTTCCCGCAATTTTCGAGTGAAGACGTCACCTTGCTGGTGCGCGTCGCCTCGGGCGATCCGCTCAACCTCGCCGCCGCGGTGAAAAAGGAAGTGCAGGCGATCGATCCCGACCAGCCGGTCTCCTCGGTCTCGACCATAGAAAAAAATATCGGCGCGAGCCTGGCGGCGCGACGTCTCACCATGACGTTGCTCGGATCGTTCGCTGGTCTCGCCCTCGTCCTTGCGAGCGTCGGCATCTACGGCGTGATGGCGTTGAGCACGACGCAGCGCACGCGCGAGATGGGGATTCGTTTCGCGCTCGGCGCGAGCCGGGCCGACGTGTTGAAACTCGTGCTTGGTAAGGGAGTGGCGTTGATCGGCATTGGCCTTGGCGCGGGATTGATCGGCGCGTTCGCCGCGAGCCGCGCCTTGAACAGCTTGCTTTACAACGTTGGTTCGCTCGATGCCGTCGCGTTGATCGGCGCGCTCGTCACGCTCGCTGTCGTCGCGTTCATTGCCTGTTATCTCCCCGCCCGCCGCGCCAGCATGGTGAATCCCATCGAAGCGCTGCGCACGGAATAACTTTCGACGCCTCCCAATTGTAGGGCGTTTCTGTGAAACGCCCTCTTCTGTAGCCGCTTCGCTATGCGAAGCGCGGGTATCGATGTGGCAACGGTCGCCGCCCTCACGCTTCGCACAGCGAAGCGGCTACAGAAGAGGCGGTCTGCGCCGCTTGTTGGGTGTGCGCTCGATGCGTAACCTTTCTCCAGCGCGATGACTTCCACGCAACGATCCACGCTCGCCGCCGCCGATTGTGAAATCGCGTTCGACGATCTGACGCGCAAACTCTACGCGACCGACGCCTCCCTTTACCAACTCGAGCCCGCCGCGGTCGCATTCCCAAGCAGCGCCCGGCAAGCCAGCTCGATCATCATGGCGGCGGCAGATGCAAGCGTGCCCGTCACTCCGCGCGGCGCAGGCACCAGTTTATCTGGCGGCTCGATCGGCGACGGATTGATCGTCGAATTCTCGCGTTACAACCGCCAGATAACCGACCTGAATCTCGAAGCGCGCACCGTCCGCGCCGGCGCCGGCGTTGTTCTCGATCAACTCAACGCCTTCCTCAAGCCGCACGGCTTTTGTTTTGGTCCCGATGTCGCCACCAGCTCGCGCGCCACCATCGGCGGCATGATCGCGAACGATTCCTCCGGTGCGCGCGTTCCGGTTTACGGCACCACGGCGGACCACGTCGTCTCACAGGAACTGGTGCTGGCCGACGGCTCCGTTCATCAAATCGGTCCCGCTCACGAGACGTTGCGAGCGCAGCGGAACGTGATCGCGAATCTCATTGCCGGGCATGCGGGCGAGATCGCGGAGTGGATGCCGCCCGGATTGGAGAAGCGCTGGTCCGGTTACGCTTTGGCCCGTTGGCTGCGCGATCCCGGTAATCTCAACAACATGCTCTGCGGCAGCGAAGGAACGCTCGCCGCGATTTTCTCCGCGGAATTGAAGATCGTCCCGCTGCCGCGCGAGAAGGGGCTAGGCCTCGTGTTCTTCGCTTCCGTCGCGGAAGCAATGCAGGCAACGGTGGAGCTGCTCCACTTGAAGCCATCCGCGATCGAGCACATTGACCGGCCACTCTTCGATCAAACCAAAGGGCAACTGAACTTCGAAGCAGCACGACAGTTACTTGAGCTCGATACCAAGCCGTGTGAATCCCTCCTCATCGTCGAGTTCTATGACGACGTGACGGAACGGCTCGCGCTGCTGTCCGCGAAGCGTCTCGGATTGCGCACGACAATTTGCACGAAGCCGGCCGAGATGAATCTCGTCTGGGCGATGCGCAAAGCCGGCCTCTCCCTGCTCACGGGACGCAAAGGCGCAGCGAAGCCGGTCGCGTTTATTGAAGACGCCGCGGTCCGGCCGGCGGATTTGCCTGCTTACGTCGCCGGGCTCGAATCGATCATGCGGCCGCTCAACCTGGAGGTTTGCTACTACGGGCACGCCGCCACCGGGCTCCTGCATGTCCGGCCCGTGCTCGATCTCCATACCGCAGGCGACCTGCGGAAGTATCGTCTCGTTGCCGACCAGGTTTCAGCACTCGTTAGGCAATTTAGAGGCTCCCTCGCTGCCGAGCACGGCGTCGGCATGGCGCGCACGGAATACATGGCGGAGCAGGTCGGCGACGAGTTGCTCGACGTGATGCGCCAGATCAAGCAGCTCTTCGACCCGAGAAATCTGCTGAACCCCGGCAAGATTTTCAGCGACGGCCGGTTCAAGATCGATAATCACCTGCGCGTCGAATCCGAGACGCGGTTGCGTCTTCCGTTCGAGCCGGCGCTCGCCTTTGCTTTTAAGGACGAATCGTTCATTGGCAACCTGGAGCAATGCAACGGCTGCGGCGGTTGCCGCAAGGATGCGCCCACCATGTGCCCGACCTTCCTCGCGACCGGCGAGGAATACATGTCCACGCGCGGCCGCGCCAACGCGATCCGCGCCGCGCTGGAACTGCGTTTCCAGGACGATCCTCTGCGCTCCGCCGAGCTGGACGCTGCGCTCAGTAACTGTCTCTCGTGCAAAGCGTGCACCGTCGAATGTCCGTCGAACGTAAACCTGGCGCTGCTCAAGGCGGAGCTGAACCACGCGCGCCATCAACGCGATGGTCTGCCGTTGCGCGAACGAATCCTGAGTAACGTCGACTTGTTAGGCCGTCTCGGCTGCCTCATGCCCGCGCTCGCGAACGCCAGTCTTGATTCACCGTTGATTCGCCGTCTGATGCGAAAGGCGTTTGGCTTGACCGACAGGCGCCCGCTGCCGCATTACACCAACCAGCGTTT
Source organism: Verrucomicrobiota bacterium (assembly GCA_041167505.1). Taxonomy (GTDB): domain Bacteria; phylum Verrucomicrobiota; class Verrucomicrobiia; order Chthoniobacterales; family UBA10450; genus AV80. Next base: position 30,427 of record JBEEHR010000089.1, on the reverse strand, counting down.
CGATCGCTGGTTCCGGAAACATAAGGTAGGGACGCCGCGCCGCGGCGTCCGGTCGGCGCAGCGCACCGACCCTACCAATCGTGGCGAGATCATCCTATGGGACGACACCTTCGTTCGTTACCACGAACCGCATATCGGCATTGCCGCGGTAAAGGTCCTGGAAGCGCTTGGCTTCAACGTCTCCCTCGTCAAAGGCCGCCAATGCTGCGGTCGTCCCGCGTTTAGCCAGGGCAACCTCGAAGCCGCCGCCGACATGGGCCGGCATAACCTCGATCTCCTTCGCGCTTCGAATTCCGAGACGCCAATCCTGTTCCTCGAACCTTCCTGCTACTCCATGTTCGTCGAGGATTACCGCGAATTGAAGTTGCCCGACACCGAAGCGATCGCGAGGCGTTGCCATCTCTTCGAGCAATTCGTTGAGGAACTCCTCGAGCGCGAACCGAACGCCCTCCGCTTCAACGACAATCCCGGCCACGTCGCGATCCACGCCCATTGCCATGCGAAATCACTCGTGAAAACCGGCTTCATGACGAAGCTCGCCGCGCGTCTGCCCGGCCGAACCGCCACGATCCTCGATACCGGCTGCTGCGGCATGGCCGGCGCCTTCGGCGCGCTAGAATCGAAATACGATCTCTCGCTCAAAGTCGCCGCGCCGCTCGTGCAGCAAGTCAGCGCGCAACCGCCGGACAGCGTCATCGTCGCTTCCGGAACCAGTTGCCGCCATCAACTGGAACACCTCACGCCCATTCACCCGAAACACATGGCGGAGCTGCTGGCGGCGGCGATCGTGCAAAATGGTGCGGAGCCATCCAGGGAAGGCCAAGGCGACCAATAGCGTCGCGGGAAACGATGATTGCAGCGACTGAAGGACCTTCGCCCCCGTATGAAACGCGCCCTGTTTGAATATCTCCGTGGCCTCGCGTTTGTTTCTCTTGCGGCATCCGCCCTAGCCGGAGAAACGAGCGCGCCTGGCTCAGCCGAACACATTTCGTGGGCCGCGGAAGATGACGCGGCGAATAACAAACACGATAGCTCGCCCACCCCAAATCGCGCGGCGGTCTTGCCCAGCGGAACCCAGCCCAGCGCCAACTCTCAGCTGATCGCCGGCCCCACCGTCCCTCGCTCCGGTCTTATCATTAGTCCGACGTTTGACAGCTCGATTACGAATAACCCAAACGCGGCGGCGATCGAAGCGATGATCAATCGAGTAATCGCCATCTATGAATCGTTGTTCTCCGATCCCATCACGGTTTCCATTCTCTTTCGTTACTCGACGACCAAACCAAACGGCACGCCGATCGGATCCACCTCGCAAATCGCGCTCAGTAACTACGTCGTCTATTCGCCCCCGTGGGGCGTCTACATCAATGCCTTGCGGGCGGACGCCAAGACCGCCAATGACACCGCCGCCAATAGCAGCCTTCCGCCGAATTCCTTGTCCGCGAGTATCGCTTCCGCGAGCGCAGACGGGCGGGCGTCAGGCCTCAATACGCCGCCGGCGATGTTCGACGATTCCACGGTCGGGGAGGGCGGACCATATGATGGAATCGTCACGCTCAATTCCGGAGCGCCGTATAGTTTCTTCCGGCCGCCTAATAGCAGTAACTATGATGCGCAAACCGCAGTCGAGCATGAGATCGATGAGGTCCTCGGCCTCGGATCGCGTCTAAACAGTTCCAGCAGCAACGTTCGGCCCCAGGATCTCTTTAGCTGGTCCTCTTCTGGAGTCAGGAATATCAGCACCTCCGGCACTCGCTACTTTTCGATCGACGGCGGAACCACGCCCATCGTCAATTTCAACCAGGCGGCAAACATGGACTTCGGCGACTGGGAGAGCGATCCCTGTCCGCAGTCGAATCCCGCCGTGCAAAACTCCTTTGGCTGCCGCGGTCAGGCCTCGGACATAAGTGCGACATCGCCGGAAGGAATCAACCTGGATGTAATCGGCTACGATCTGTTGCCCCAGCCAACGGGACAGTTACTCAATATTTCCACTCGCACGGAAGTGCTCCAGGGAGAACGGGTGCTGATCGCAGGGTTCATTGTCACCGGGAGCGATCCGAAGAAAGTCATCGTGCGAGGGATGGGACCGTCGCTCGCCGTGATTGGACCTCTGGCTGATCCGACCTTGGAGTTACACCAGGGCAGTACGACCCTGGCTACCAATGATAACTGGAAGACTAACGATCAGACCGGCCAATCTCAGGAAGCAGAGGTAAGGGCGACGACGATTCCGCCGAGCAACGATTTGGAATCGGCTCTCGTGACCACGCTTAGTCCTGGGTCCTACACGGCCATCCTGGCGGGCGGGAATGGAGGCACCGGCATCGGGGTGATAGAAGTTTACGACCTGGCCCAGGGCGCGAATTCCAAACTGGCGAACATTAGCTCGCGGGGTTTCGTGGATACCGGCGACAACGTCATGATTGGAGGATTTATCGCCGGCGGGCCGAACGGCGGTGGCGCCAAAGTGCTCGTGCGCGCGTTAGGACCGTCGCTCACGAATTCCGGTGTCGCGGGGGCGCTGGGCGATCCGACCCTGGAACTGCATGATGGAAACGGAGCCACGATCGCCAGCGACGATGATTGGAAAACGCGTCCGGATGGGAGCAGCCAGCAGTCGGAGATCGAGGCCACCACTCTCCCGCCTCCGAACGACCTGGAATCGGCCCTCGTCCGTTCGCTCCCCCCTGGCAACTACACCGCCATCGTGCGCGGGATAAATAACTCGACCGGCGTCGGCCTGGTCGAGATTTACAATTTGCAATAGTACAAAGACCGCTGCTCGCAATTCCGCCGACACGGAGCATAAGGGTCACGCTTAGAATCTCGGCAAATCTGCTCGACCTAAGGACTGAGGCTCACACAGAATCACCAGATGCCTCGCAAAATGCGAGTCGAGTTCCCCGGCGCGGTTTATCATTTGCTGGATGAAGACTGCCGAGATTCTAAAACTGACCCCTTTTACTTTTCCTCGCGAATGGACGACGCATTGAGGCCGTGGGCAGACGCATCGATGGACCAATCTAGAAGGGACCATGACCGTCCAGGAGATCACTGGGGGTATTAGATTTTATCGATGAAGACGGGCGCCTCTACTAGGAGTCTGGCGGCAATAGTTTGCGCCGCGGTAGCGCAACTACCGATGTGTTACGTCATCGCGGCTGATAATAGAACGACCGCTAGCCCGGAAAAAATCGACAAACCTTTCACCCTTGATTTTGAATTTGGACGCAAGGCGACACCTTTCATCGATCCGGACCACCCCCCCGTTCTAGAACTGACACGTGTTTCGTGGTACGGCCGCAGATTGATCGCGCTTGCGCACTATCACAACGTCGACTCTTCACAGCCGAAGAAGGTGGAAGGCCGTCACGTCGTCCAATGGCAGGGCTATCCCCCTTGGTTCTGGCCATACACTCGCCTGGAAGTTTCAAATCAGTGGGAAGGACCATGGACCGCGATTGGTTCGTCGCCTTCGGGGACAGACGGGACCGATGCTGCCGTGCTGATGTATCCTGATCAAGCGGCCTACGTCGACCGTTCAGCACCTGAGAGCCCGACCTGTTACGCAGACATTACCGCGTTTCAAGAATTTATCGGGAAGTTTCAGTATGGCCGAGTTGCGCTTCGGAGCGGAGGTACGAGTCAGACCATCGTCCTGACGGATCTCCTTCCGCCGGAACCATTGCCCACGCCCTCGCCTTCATCCCGCGGTAGTCCCACTCCGTCGCAGTGACAGCGAAGGGCAGGAGGGTCAGTTCTAGAATCTCGGCAAAATGGCTGGACTTGATGGCCGACGCCCGTCCAGCAGCAACAGATGACCGCGCCACGCGGTAGTTCCTCAAGTATATTCGTCGGAACCTTGGACCCACATGAAGGATTGCAGGTCTATCATGTCGCGGGGTTTCATGTCACGCAGATCGCGCCGGATGGTATCGGCGAACGCGAGCAGGCTCGAGTAGGTCTCCCAGTTCGGTTTCGATTGATACGGGAAGTCGAAGCCGTACTTGTGGGCGGCGATTTTGGTCACATTCGGTTTGAGGAAGATGTGCCGTTCTGGTTGAGCGATGAATCCAAACACGGTCACGAGTGGCCAGGTCAGGACGCGGGTCTGTTTGCGCGGCAAGGCGGCGACCGTCTCGCACCAGCGGGCAAACCTCGCTTCGTCGCTCCCGCGGCCGTGCAGGAAATCGTAGAGACCGGTCGCGAACCCGCGCGCCCCGGCGGGCGATTTCACTGCGTCACGGAGCGCCATCTTTTCGAACGAGAAGATCATGCTGTGTTGGGACCGCTGTTCGGTGCGGACCGCGCGCGCCGCGATCTCGGCATACTCGCGCTTTTCGAGAAGGCGGAGGAACTCGTTCCGATTCAGCGCCTCCTCCCAGCGCTGGTGCGTTTCCCATTTGTAATCCCGTTCCCAGGCGAGGTAGGTCTCGTCTCGAAAACCTTTCGGGAAGAAGCGCAGGAATTTTCGGCGGCAGCGCGCCGCGCCGGGAGCCTTCGTCTCAGTCATCGAAGACAATTCGCGAAAGCCCGTCGCCGCAGATGTAGTTCTTCTGTAGCCGTCGCCCTGTGGGCGACGCGGGTTTGGCGATGTCGGGCTGCGCGTCCCACAGGGACGCGGCTACAGAAGAGCGACACCTACTACGGCTTCTTCGCCGGCAACGGTTCCTTGCTTTTCAGGATATCCGCCTCGGGCGTGAGGGTATTGCCTTTGCCGCTGAAGAGGATGCGGTTCGGCTTCTCCGCGAGCGACTGGGTAAGAGCTTTCGCGTGGGTGCTGACCACCTTCAGGTTCAGCAGGATCACGCGCAGCTCTTTCATCTGTTCCTGGAGCTGCTTGTCGGTGTTGCCGACAAATTTGCCGGCATTCTGGAAGACGGTGTTCGCATTTTTCTCCACGTCGTCGAGGCCGTTGATGATGCGCTGCAGTTCTTCCAGGTCGATCTTAGCCACGTCGAGCATGGGCGAAATCTTGGGCAGGATTTGGCCAAGGTCGTTGCGAATGCTGGTAATGGTGCCGTCGAGGTTTCCGGCCGTCGCGTTGAGGCTGTCGATCAGTTTGTTGGCGTTGTCCACCAACGGCCCGGCCGCCGCTGCGATCTGCTGGATTCCGTAGGCCGGATGCCCTGCGATGATGGCGTTGTTGGCGAGCGTCTCCCCGCCCGGCGTGCCGGCAGACAGGGCGACGAACATTGGCGCGAGCAACGTATCGGAGCTTAAGGTCGCGATGACATCGGCCGGCAGCGGCGGGATCTCGTCCGCCAGGCTCACCGTGACCCGCACGGCATTCCGCTTGTTCGCGGCCGATTCGCGCTGGTCGCGGCTCAGATGCCGCATCGCGATCACTCGTCCGGCCTGCGCGCCGGCATAGCGAACCTCGGAGTGGAGCTTCACGCCGGTGACGTCCTCGAAATCGATCTGCAACGTTCGCGTCGGCTTCTTCAATCGGAAACCGGAAAGCGCCATCGTGAGGGCCGCGAGCAGGACCACGCTGCAAGCGATCACAGACAACGCGACGACGTAATCGGAGAAGTTCTTTTTCATGGCATTTTGTGGTGAAAGCGTTTCTGCGCCGAAACCAGCGGACGCGCTTTCACGTGCGGATGATGTTCATGATCGTCCTGGGAAAGGTTCAGGGGCATGGGACCATCGGCTTCGCCATTGATGAATTGTTGCACTTCGGGATCGGGGTGGGTCCGGATTTCGTCGGGAGTACCTTGCGCGAGAATCTTGCCGCGTCCGAGCATAATCATGCGGGTCGCGATCCGGAACGCGCTCGTCATGTCATGGGTAACGACGACGGCCGTCATGCCAGCGTCCTTCGTCAGCTCGAGGGTGAGCCTGTCCACGACGGCGGTCATGATTGGGTCAAGGCCGGAAGTCGGCTCGTCGCTGAAGAGCAACTCGGGATCGAGCGCGAGGGCGCGCGCCAGCCCCACGCGTTTCCGCATGCCGCCGCTGATCTCGGCGGGCTTGAGATCGTTGAAGCCGCTTAGCCCGACCATCTGCAATTTCTGGGTTACGGTCTCCTGAATTTCATCAATCGACAGGTCGGTGTGCTGTAACAAGGGCAGTGCCACATTTTCGCCGACAGTCAGCGACGCCAGCAGCGCGCCGGATTGAAAAAGCATTCCGAAACGGCGGCGGATATCGGTGATCTGGCGGTCATTCATCGTCGTGATCTCGTCGCCGAAAATTTTCACCGAACCGGCGTTCGGTTTCATGACGCCAATGATGTGGCGCAGGAGAGTGCTCTTGCCGCAACCGCTTCCGCCCATGATCACGAGCGTTTCGCCGCGGTGAATGGTGAAGGAAAGATTGTCGATGACGGTGCGGGTTCCGAACTTCCGAACGAGATTGTTCACTTCGACCACGGGCTCTGTTGTCGGAGTCATTTAATTGAAAAAGAAGAGCGCGGTCAGAATGGCGTTCGCTACGAGCATAGCAAGGAGCGATTGGACGACCGCGGCTGTAGTCGCCTGGCCGACACCTTCCGCGCCGCCTTCGACGCGCAGACCGGCGTTGCACGCGATCGTGATGATGAGCCAGGCGAAGACCACGCTTTTGATGATGCCCGAATAAAGGTCCCACGTGTCCGCGCTTTGCAGTGCGCGCAGGATGAAACCAGCCGTGGTCACATCGAGTGCGAAGTAGCAGACCGCCCACCCGCCGAAAACGCCGATGTAATTTCCGAGGACGGTTAGCGCGGGCAGCATGATGAGCATGGCGATGAAACGCGGGACGATGAGGTAGCTAATGGGGTTGATCGCCATCACTTCGAGCGCCTCGATTTCCTCCGAGACTTTCATGGTGCCCAATTCGGCCGCGACGGCGGACCCGCTCCGGCCGATCACAATGACCGCGATGAGCACCGGACCCATTTCGCGCAGCAGCGTGACCATCACCAAGTCGGGTACGTAGATTTCCGCGCCGAGTTGTTGGAGGGAGTGCGCGGCCTGCATCGCGAGGGTCACGCCGATACTGAAGGCGGTGAGCGCCACCATCGGCGTCGCGCGCACCCCGATGAAAACCATCTGCCGGAAGATCGGCGAGATCTTGAAGAGCTCGCCCTTGAAGGGAGCGACCAGGACCCAATAGAACAGGCTGGCGTTGAGCCGAAGAAAATTTTTCAAAGCGCGGCCGCAAGGTTATCACCCCGCCCTCCGTGCTTTCCAGACTAGAAGTGCTTTAACTTCCTGCTCATGCTCATGATCTTGCCGGGGTGTTTCTCGGAATGAGATCAGGATTAGAATCATGATCAGGAGCTGCCATTTGTTCTCGGGTACGCGCCAAAGGCGCATCCTCATCCTAGCCTGGGCATCGCCCCAGGGATTCTGGTCGGATAGCGAGCGAGCGCTGAAAGCGCGATTCAATACACGGGTTCGCGGAATGAATTGCGCTTTCAGCGCTACTGCTTTCGCGTTGCATGGAGACTTGGGGCGTTGCCCCAGGCCGACTATGAATGCGCGCCGTTGGCGCTAATCAAACGCTTACTTTTTCGCGTAATGCTCAGCGCCGAGGAAGTGGCCATCGATCAGGGCGTGGGCGGCGACTTGTCTTTCGGTGGTGGCGCCGGCAGGAAGCCGTGGAGATGCATCATTCTGCGATGTTCCGAATCGAGTTTATCCAATTTCTTCTGCTGCTCCGGTGTCAGCAGCGGGGCGATTTCCTTTTTCGATTGTTCCATGACCGTTCGCACGCGGTCCGCAGTTTCTACGCGGATTGTCTCCAGCTTGGAACTGGTCGCGTCAACGATGGGCGCGATCTTATTTTCCTGCGCCGCCGTCAAACCCAGAGCGCTGCGGAGATGCTCGCGCATTCTTTCAGGGACATCGCCGGAATGCGGCGGTCCCAGAATAATGTGGTGCTGCAGATGATGGAGTCCGAGGAAGGCGCCCGTGGCCGCGCCGGCAACGAAGACGAGCAGGAAGGCGAAAGCGAGTTTCCCTTTCAACGAACTGTTCATTGCGAAAACTCCGTTTGAATCATCGAGTCCCCGATCGCGTATTCATTTGTCGGCGCCGCGAATATCGCTTCGTCGCGATATTGCCGATAGGCGGCGGCGCCCGCCAGGACCAGCACGGCGGAGGCGATTACTCCAGCTCGGCGCAGAAATCGTGAAAGATCGGCGAGGTCGTTCGCGCCGCCGTTGCCCGCGCGCCAGGACGCGACCACGCGGGTGTCGAAACCGAACGGCGCCTCCGCGCCGAGCGGTTCGGTGGTCTGCATTGCTGAACGCAAGAGGCGATCTACATCAGATGGTTTCATGCGTTCTCCCGGGCTCTCATGTTCGACAAAAGCTGTTTCATTTTCTGCCGTGCGCGAAACGCGCGGACTTTGACGAGCGCGCCGCTCCACCCGGTCACGCGCCGGATCTCCTCGACGGACTGTTGTTGCAGATAGAGCAGATCAATCACAAGGCGCTCCGCGGGTTTCAGCGCATTCATAAGATGCTCGACAAGCTGGCGCGACGCAAAACTCTGGTCTGGCGCAAGGTCGTCGGCAGTCGTTGCGAGGTTCCGCACTACGGCCGCCTGTTCTTCGCTGAGATCAGCTTCGCGCAATTCCGGCCGCGCTTTCTCCGCCTGGATTTGGTTGAGGCAGGTGTTGATGGCGATGCGCGAGACCCAATGCTCGAGCGGCACCTTGCCGGAAAACTGAGGCAGCTTCTGTAAAATCTTGATGAATATCATCTGGCAAAGGTCCTCCTCGGCGCTGCGAACTGGACGATGCGCTCGCACGAGTTTGGCCACGAGCGGATAAAGACTCCGCACCAATTCGCGGGCCGCGCTCTCATCCTGCCGCAGCACCGTTGCCACCAATTCGCGTGAGACACCTTCGTCAGCCATGTAAAGCCTAGCCAGTCCACACCAACTGCAATGACAGCCGGAACGGGACGGCGGTTACAAAATAATCTGGCGATTTTTCATGGCCGGAAGATTTCCCCAAACAATTTGTAACCCGACCGCGTTCCGACCAGTCATCCATTCATGAAAAGGCGCTCTGATTGCGCCCAAAAACAAGAAACAAAACCAAACAATGACACGAAAAATTATTGCAATCACGGCTGCGGCAACCTTGTCGCTGGCCAGTCTCGTTTACCTCCAGGCTAAGGAACCGGGCGAGCACGGACCGAAACACGAACACGGTCCCGGCCCGCATCACGAAATGGGAAACCCGCTCGAGCATTTGAGCAAGGACCTCAATCTCACCGATGACCAGAAGGCGAAAGTCCAGCCAATCATCGACCAGACGAAGCCCCAGATGGAGGCCATTCACAAGGAGGCGATGGAAAAGATGCACGCCCTGATGGAAAGCACGGGGGCCCAAATCCGGCCGCTCCTTACTCCGGAGCAGCAGACGAAATTCGATGCGATGAAAAAGGCGAACGAGGATATGCGCAAGGCGCACGAAGAAATGGAAAAAGCCAAGAAGTCGTAACCGCGGTTACTGAAGGGGAAACAGACGGCGGCGATCGGAAGGTCGCCGCCGTTTTCTATTGGATGCTTTGGCGCTGGCGGATTCAGTTAAGGTTCGGCACGAGGCTTTGCCCAATACCAATAGACCAGCGCACCCAATCCGAGAATGATAACGCCGATTCCGGCGTTTTGCGGAAAGCGCACGAGAGTGCTGATGGCCAGGGTCCAGCACGCCAGCACGAACACTCCGGTAGTTACGGGATGCCACGGCACCCGCACGAATTCTTCGCCCGGCTCTTTTGGTTCTCTGCGGCGAAAGATGAATAAGGCCGCGCCCGTGAGACCGAAGAACAAAACATCGATGGTCACGACGTAGTTAAGGATTTGCTCATACCTTCCGGTCATAGCGACCAGCGCCGCCCAAGCCCCTTGCAACACGATGGCAACGACTGGCACCCGGCTCCGTTCACTCAACCGCCCGACCGCCTTGAAGAAAACACCGTCACGCGCCATCGCGTAATAAACCCGCGGTGCGGTAAGAATGCTCTGGCTAAGAAAACCGATGGTCGAGATCGCGATGCCGCACGCAATGAGCTTCGCGCCCCGTGAACCCAAAGCTTGCCGCATAACTTCGGAAGCAGGAGTGCTGGTATTGGCAAGGCCGGCTGGCCCGAGCGCACGAAGACATACCCAGGTGACCAGGACGTAGACAACGATTACGCCGGAGACGCCGATGAAGAGACCGCGCGGCAAATCGCGCCGCGGATCGCGCATCTCGCCGCTGACGAAACTGGCGGTCTGCCATCCGCCATAGGCAAAGAGCACAGGCACCATCGCCGCGGCCAGACCCTGCCAGGCATTCCCGGTTTCAGGTGATGGCGCTGTCGTTAGGCCGGCGGTCGCCGGGGCAACCATTGCCCAGCCGACGCCGATCAGCATGACGATGGCGCCGAGCTTCGTTAGCATTAATGCGCTCTGGACATTGCTGCCGGCACGAATCCCGAAGCAATTGATTGCCGTCAAAATTCCCAGCGCGATCGCAGCGACGGCCTGCTCCGGAATAGGGAACCCGGTTAGTTCCCGGAAATATCGCCCAAAGATAATCGCGGCTCCGGCCATGCCGCCGGTCTGCACGACAAGCAGAAGGGTCCAGCCGTAGAGGAACGCGACGATGGGATGATAGGCGTCGCGCAAGTAAGCGTATTGCCCACCGACACGCGGCCGGAGAACAGCCAGCTCCGCGTAAACGAAAGCGCCGATCAACGCGATGGCGCCGCCGATCAGCCACGCGCCCAGGATCAGCATCGGGGTGTGCACCGCGCGCGCGACTACCGCTGGATTAACGAAGATGCCGGCGCCGATGATGCCGCCCATGACGATCATGGTTGCGTCGAACGCGCCTAGGCGGCGGGCGAAAGAAGGTTCCGGCGAATTCAACTCCTCACTCCAACGAATTCGTCCGTGATTTGCAAGGACGCTGTAGTCGCGGCGCTCTGTCGCCGCGGCGACCGGCATATACGCCCCGACAGAGCGGGGCGACTACAGCGCGAACGGACTTACCGGTCTTACGGCAAATTGTAGACCTCAACCAATCCCACACCCGTTCCACCGTTCTTCCCAGCGACGATCGCCGTGTAGGTTCCGGGAAGCAGACTAGCGAACACGGCCGACTCGGCTGGATTCGCCGGGGCGAGACCAGCTGAACTAATCCGCGCCGCCTGGCTGGCATCATCCTGCCAATTATCGTTCCCGATCAGAAGCGTGCCGTTGTTATCATGCAACTCTAGCGTGGGATCGAGAAGGGGATTGGTGATACCTGACTGCGAGAGCGATGGTCCGAGCCCGCGCACCACGACGTTCGCAGCGCCGATGTTGTTCCCGACAATAAAACCGGCGAACAATGCGTTGCTCCCGGTCTGAACAGAAGCGCGTCCGCTAATGTTCCCCAGCCGGGACGCGGTGGCCCGATCCACGTCGTAGACCTCAACTAGACCTACACCCGTACCATTACTTTGCCCTCGAATGATAGCTGTGTAGGTGCCCGGCTGAAGCGTGATAACAATGACTGACTCGAGATCGTTCGTCGGCGCGAGCTGGTTATTGATGATATCCTGCTGCTGCGGTGCGGTGTTATCCTTCCAGTTGTTGTTGGTGGTAATGAGCGAACCATCGCTGCCATGCAATTCAAGGACCGGGTCCGCCAGGGCCCCAGTAACTCCCGTGGAAGGACCGAGCGCGCGGATAATCACCTTCTTGGCAGCCGTGCCCGTGTTAATGAAGCCGCTTATCAGGACGCCGTTTCCGGTCTCGACACGGGCCCGCACAGAAATGTTCAAAGGCTGGGATGGGATCGCGGTAACCCGGAAGACCTGGCCGCCATTTCCCTGGGCCAGGTAGTAGAGACAACCATCGGGACCTATCTGTAAGTCGACGAGCATCGAGATCCCGGTGGCGAAGCCACTGGCAGTGGCGGTGGATGGATCGAACAGTCGGATCCATCCGTTGCACAAGTCGCCGAAAAAGTATTTCCCGAGATAGCTCGCGGGGAATTGATTCAGCGGCGGGTTGTAAAAGGCGCCGCCGACAATCGCGCAACCGGTCGTGCCGCTAGTGCCATGTCCGTACTGGAAAAGCGGGTCGCGGAAGTTCGCATTCGCCGGTGAGCAGGCGCCTTCACAGGTGGGCCAGCCGTAGTTCGAGCCGGCTATTCCATCGTTAATTTCTTCCCAGGTGTTCTGGCCGACATCGTTGATAAACATCCGGCCGGTTCCTGGTTGAAAGCCAAAGGTGAACGGATTGCGCAAGCCAAGCGCCCAGATCGCCCGGTTAGCTCCGGTGGCTGTATTAAAGAAAGGGTTGTCCGTCGGAATGCTTCCGTCTGAGTTATAACGCAGGATTTTGCCGAGCCGGTTAGCGAGCGTTTGCGCATTAGACGAGTTCGCATTCTCGCCCACGCCCGCGTAGAGCTTGCCATCGGGCCCGAAGTGGATCGCCCCTCCATTGTGGTTTGTGGCACTGCTCAAATTATCCAAGTCCACCAGGACCGTTTCACCGCCCGCGACTGCGACGTCCCCGTTCGCGGTGAAGCGGCTGATCCGGTTATGAATCGGCGCGACGTTGGTCGTGTAGTAGAGATAAACGAAATGGTTCGAGCCGAAATTTGGGTCGAAGGCGATACCCAGGAGCCCGCGCTCACCCGAAGAATCCACTGAGAGCGAAACAAACGGGGTTGGCAGAAGAGCGCCGTTCTTAATAACGCGAAGCTGGCCGGTTTGCAGGCAAACGAAAAGGCGGCCATCCGGTGCGAAGACCATGGCTGTAGGACTGGCGACATTGCTGCCAAACTGGGATTCAGTGAAGCCGGTTGGCAGAGTTGCCGCTTTGACCTGGAGCGATCCGAGGACGAGAGCCAGACCGAGGAAGCTCTGCCACCGCGGAAATAATATTGCCATAGACCCCCTTTTCTTTCCCCCAGATTAGCATCAGCTCTCGAGCCGATCCGATCCAACATATACTACGGGCCGGGTGAATCACGCGGACGTATCGGCTTTACCTGGTTGGTGGTTGGATGCCATCCAGGCCGTATAGGTCTTCCGAGGCAAAGAAGGTGTAATCGCTCCGGGCGCGCTTCAAAGCTTCATCTCCCAAATCCACCACGAGATGTCCCAGAGCGCGCCGCACCTGGACCCGTTGTTCCCTTGGCAGTTGCTGCTTTTCCGCGAACTCAAGCCATCTCACCGAACAATCGATGACCCAGGGATACCAAAGATACTTGATCAGGCGGCGTCCGACTCCTTCATTGCCATCAAACCGCGTGTAGGGAGCGAGAAACTCTCCGCCATTCACCGGGAAGCTCAGGTCGCGCCGGGCAAACAACGCCAGCTGCCGGGGAATCTCATTCAGGATGGCGGGAGGTATGACAAAGTCCGGGAGCGCCTGCTTCGTTTGCAGAAGCTCGGCAAAAATCTGAATGGTCAGGCCGTCGTAAATTTCGAGCGTGTCCTCACTCATACCGCGCCACCCGGGGGGCTCGCCTTTCGGATCGAAATGATCGACCAGCCACTGGGCCGTTTGCCTGATAAGCTGATCGCGCTTCTCTGCGCTTCCTTCCCAAGCCAGGCCGGACTCATGACCTTGTAACAAGGTTAACAAGGCCAGCGTAGTCGAGTATAAGTGGTGCTTGCCCGGATCTTTCTGCGACGGAAGCATGTTCCAGCCGCCGCTATTGGTAGGATGGTATTCCTTTAAAATCTCCTGGACGTATTCGTAGTGCTTCACGACAGCTTCGCGCTCCTTTCCTTCGAGAAGCCCGGCCTTGCCGAGGGCGGCGCCTTGCGCGGCTGCAATCCAAAGAACAGGCGTTGACTTGTCGTATTCAACGCCATCCAGGTCGATCCAGCGATAACGCCGGTGCGGCTGGTTGATTTCCAACGAAGACACGAAAGGCGTTTCCAGGGCCGGGAGAAATTCGCGTTGCGCTTCCGGGTAATCCGGCATCCGGCAAATGCCAAACAGGGCCTGTGAATGCGCCCAGATCTCGGAGGTGCGATTCACATTAGGCGGCGCGGCCGAGATCCAGTTTTGTTCGAGTCTTTGCCGAAAGACGTTCAACAGTTCGCCGCGTAACCGCGCTGCCGTCGCCCGAATCGTAGAATCCGAATGCACGCGGCGGAACAGTGATAGCTCGTGCCGGTCGAGATTGGTCCTGATTGTTTCGCCAGCCGGAACATTCACGCCTACATCGGCGACACCGAGGTATGCCAGGGTAAGGCCTACGATGGCCGCCGCGACTAACGCAGCCAGTCGAATTCGTCGGTGGAGCTGGCGCTGGCGTTCGCGCTGGCGCAGTTGGTCGTAAGATACGCCGACAATCCCGGCGATAAGCTTCAACAGCGCATTGCGTTTCCCGTCTTTGCCTTCCCGTGTGTCCGCCGCAATCGGTTCCGCCGGTTCGTCGGATAACTCACCCTTCTCGTTGAGTCGGACTAGGACAGCTTTTGGAAAGCATTCGAGAAGGCCCGAGTCTGCCGGTGCATTCGGTTCTCCATCCACGATCAGGCAGAAGACGCGGCCTTCGCGGCCCATGCTTTTGTAAAGCTTGATCTCTTCGTTGACCCAGCGGGAGGCGGCGGCGCGGGGCGAGCAAATCACGACGAGCGCACGCGAGAGCCGCAAGGCGTTCTCAATATTTTCCCCGAGGCTGGACGAGCTGGCTAACTCTTCACGATCGCGAAAAACCGGGAACACCCGCTTCGGCACGGCGCCTTCTGGTCTGGCGTTTCGGACCAGTCGAGCGGGGACACGATAAGTCTCCAGCGCCGCGTGCAGCCAATCGCCCCATTTCGCGTCCGCATGGCTGTAGCTGATGAAAGCCCAGTAGCGGAAATCTTCGCTGTCCGAAGAGTTCACATGCCCTCTCGGCCTTGTCGCTGGAAGATGTTCGGCAGTTCCGAACAGGCAAAGGGCCGCATCAATCTCTTCTCTTTTCGTCGAAGTCGATTAGCTCGGGGATGGTGGCGATGTCTGTTCGGTCGGCTATTCCACATTTTTGCTTCTGCTCTTCCAGGAGCGGCGAAGCAAAATCGTTCCAGCCGAGTTTGGAGGCAAAGCCGTTCCACACCAGCAAGTCGCCTTCATTGAGCCGGCGCCCATTGGCGTAGCACCATTCCAGGATCTCTTCATCGGTTCCGCCCTTGAGCACGCGCTGGCGCAGGACGCCATAGTTCATGCGTAGGAAATTCGTGCAGACGCCGTCCGCCGACTTTGGTCTGCCCAGATTGGCGTGATAATCCTCCGGCAACTCGCCGCGATCGTGCAGACGAATCTTGTCCAGCATCCGCGGGAAATACATCATGCCGCCAGTCATCTCCTTCGGGCTTTTCGGGTACGTGCTCATGCCTGCGACTTAATCGCAGTTTCACCGACCTCGCAAACCGCCCTTCCTCCTATTCGTTTTGACTTTGCCCGCGTCGATGCGCGACAGTCCGCCATGGATTGCCCGTTCAAGACCGGCAAGGAGCCCGCCTACTACGGCAGTTACCTTGCGGTCGAAAAGCTTCTCGCTTTGCAGGCGCCGCTCAGCCTTATCGAAGGGAAGCTTCATGCCCACGACGAGATGCTCTTCATCATCGTCCATCAAACCTACGAGCTCTGGTTCAAACAAATCCTGCATGAGTTGGGCGCGTGCTGCGCCGTCCTCGAAAAACCATCGGCGGATGATGACGGCCCGGACATGAACGTGGTGGTGCATCGTTTGAAACGGATCGTGGAAATCTGGAAGCTCCTGAACCAGCAGGTGGACGTCCTGGAAACGATGACGCCGCTCGATTTCCTCGATTTCCGTTCGAGCCTCGAAGGCGCGTCCGGCTTTCAGAGCACCCAGTTCCGCCAGATCGAGGCCACCCTCGGGCTGCGGATGGAGAACCGGTTCCGGCCCGATTACTACAAGCACACCGAGATGGGCGGCTTCAACCCGGCGGACTATCAGACGATCGTCGAGGCGGAGAAGGCCGACTCGCTCCTGCGACTGGTCGAGCAATGGCTCAAACGGATGCCGTTCTTCGGCGAAGCTTTCTGGCAGAAATGGGACGGAGAGGAAGCGGACGTGACCAACACCGTGACGCCCAGGTTTTGGAAGCGCTACCGGAAACTCTATGAAGCCAGCCTGTCCGAGCGTGATGAAAGAACCGATCTTCTGGGCAAGTTCGACGAGATGTTTTTTGGTAAGGGCGCCGGTGATTTTTCGCCGGAAGCCCTGCGCGCGGCTCTGTTCATCATGCTGTATCGCGATGAGCCACTCTTTCGCCTGCCCTTTGCGCTTCTGAACAGCTTGATCGAGATCGATGAGCAACTGGCGAACTTCCGTTATCGCCATTTACAAATGGTTCGCCGAATGATTGGCACAAGGATAGGAACCGGTGGCAGTAGCGGCGAGCAATACCTCCAGGGCGCCGTGAATAAGAACTACATCTACAAGGAACTGGCCGGCATCATTACTTTCCTGATCGAAAGGCGAAACCTTCCACAGTTACCCGAAAGGCTCCACCAAGCTTTACGTTTTAGTGCAAGGTAGCTGTAGTCACGGCGCTCTGTCGCCGTGTGTGGCGAACGGCGACAGAGCGCCGCTTCTACAGCGCGAAGCCAATTACACCAATCCCTGGTCCATCATCGCGTTGGCCACCTTGAGGAAGCCGGCGATGTTCGCGCCGTTCACGTAGTTCCCGGGAGTGCCGTACTTTTCCGCGGTCCGATGACACACCTCGTGGATGGTCTTCATGATGTTGAAGAGGCGCCCGTCCACTTCCTCGCGTGTCCAGGAAATGCGCATGCTGTTCTGGGCCATCTCCAAACCTGAGGTAGCCACGCCCCCGGCATTCGCGGCCTTCCCTGGGCCAAAGAGGATACCAGCTTTCAGGAACTGGTTCACTCCGTCGATGGTCGTCGGCATGTTAGCGCCTTCTGACACCGCAAAGACTCCATTCTTTAAGAGGTTCGCGGCGTCCTTACCGTTGATCTCGTTCTGAGTCGCGCTCGGGAAAGCGCAGTCCGCTTTGTGATCCCAGAGCGGGTTATGATCAAGCTTCTGGTCAACCGGGGTGAAGGTCGCTCCCTTGAACTTATCAGCGTATTCGTTGATTCGGCCGCGGCGATTGTTCTTGAGATCCATGACGAAGGCAAGCTTGTCGCGATCGATTCCTCCTTCGTCGTGAATGTAACCGGTGGAATCCGAAAGCGTGACCGCTTTTGCGCCTAGCGAGATAAGCTTATCCACGGTGTATTGCGCGACGTTGCCGCTGCCGGAAACAAGGCAAGTCTTGCCTTTCAGTTCTTCCTTGCGCGTCTTGAGCATCTCCGCGGCGAAATAAACCGCACCGTAACCGGTAGCTTCCGGACGAATAACAGAGCCACCCCAAGTGAGACCCTTGCCGGTAATGACACCCGTGAACTCATTCTTGAGTCTCTTATACATTCCGAAGAGGTACCCGATCTCTCTCGCGCCGACGCCGATATCGCCCGCCGGTACGTCCGTGTCCGGTCCGATATGACGAAACAGCTCGCACATGAACGCCTGGCAGAACCGCATTACTTCGCTGTCGCTCTTTCCCTTCGGATCGAAATCGGAGCCGCCTTTGCCGCCACCCATCGGCAGGGTGGTGAGCGCATTCTTAAAGACCTGTTCGAAGGCGAGGAACTTCAGGATGCCAAGGTTCACCGACGGATGAAAACGGAGCCCACCTTTGTAAGGCCCGATGGAGCTGTTCATCTGGATGCGGAACCCGCGGTTGACGTGGAGCTCGCCTTCGTCGTCCTGCCAAGGCACCCGAAACATGATCACGCGCTCGGGCTCGATAATCCGCTCGATAATCTTCGCTTTGCGATATTCGGGATGCTGATCCAGGACGAGCGCGAGCGATTCGACGACTTCCTGGACGGCTTGGTGGAACTCCGGTTCGCCCGGGTTCTTGGCCTTAACTTCTGCCATCAAAGCGGAGACATCGTATTTCATGGAGTAATTGCGAGTGCGCTGCGTTTTTTCGAGAGGCAGCGAATTGGTTTCAGGATGACGCGCGCCCGACGGAGGTTGGCAGTTTGCCGGCCCTGATCATATGGCCGAAGCAGGCGAAAAATGTTTCATGAACGCGGGGGAGCCTATTCTGAATTGGAAATTGAACAGAAGCAAAATCTTTGACCTCCCGCCACCGTGGCCAATAGTCGTTGATCATGCCCGACACAACCCAAGTATCCGCACCGGATCTGACGACACGACCACCTCGAAGTCCGCGCTGCCGCCTCGGCGGCTACGTCATCCTGGCCCGGTTGCTCGATAAGGGACGCGCCACCATCGCCGGCACGAACGGCGAGTTTACCTACGACGCGCCGCTCGATCAGCACCTCAAGGATTTCCTGGCCCTCGATTTCGCGGCTTTGCGCGAACAGATCGCCGCCGGCAAGGGCGACGGCGAGATTCTCGAATGGATCAACGCCAACGCGAACCACAAGCGGGCGGCGTGGGAGATCGATGCTTGGAGCAACTTCATGGACTGCCGCGGCGCGAGCGGGGATGTCGAGACGCTGCAATTCTTCGCCGAATACGTCGGCAAGTTCTCGAAGGACCGCGAAGATATTAAGACCTGGTTCGATCTGGTGGATCTCGATGACCACGTCACCTTCGGCGGCAAAGCGTAACGCTGATTTTGCGCGATGGCATCTAGACTAAGAAAAAGACCTCGCGCCCCCATCTCCACTCGGACGGGACGAACGGAGTTCCTGAAGATCAACGCCGCGTTAGGTGGATGGCGCGACACCTATCACTGGATTCTTTGTTTGAGCTGGCCGCGCTTTGTCGCGTTTCTTCTCGCGGTCTACTTCGCCGTTAACCTGGTCTTCGCGACGGCGTATGCTCTGGGCGGCCCTTGCATCGGCGAAATGACGCCCGGCTCTTTCCCGGAGTCTTTGTTCTTTAGCATCGAAACCCTGGCGACGGTCGGATACGGGCATATGTATCCGGCGAACGTCTACGGGCACGTCGTTGTTACGACCGAGATCATCGTGGGCATGTTCTGGGTGGCCGTAATCACCGGCCTGATCTTTGTCCGGTTCGCGCGCCCGACGGCGCGGATTGTCTTTAGCAACTGCCTCGTCATAGCTCCCTTCGATGGACGGCTGAGCATTATGTATCGCGTCGCTAACCTTCGGCACACGACAATGGCCGAGGCCGAGTTTCGCCTGCTTTATTCGCGCGACGAGCGTGTCGCGGAAGGAGACGACATTCGGCGTTTCTATGAATTGAAGGTCTATCCCGAGCGCATGATTAGTTTCCCAGCCGCCCTCATCATTCGCCACACGATCGATGAACAAAGTCCGTTGGATGGGATAACGCCCGAGATCCTGGAAAAAGAGGACGCCTTCTTTGTTGCGTCGACTCTGTCTCTCGAGCTGGTCATGGCCGCGTCCGTCCAAAGTGTGCAGGATTACGCGTGGGACGACATTCGTTTTGGTGTGCGGTTCGTCGATGTCTACACCGAACTGGAAGACGGCCGGCTCACTGTCGACTATGGCCGGCTGCATGAGACGGAGCCGGTGCCCAGTGTGCGGGAAGACGAAGAGAAAGCAGTAAAGGAAGACCGCTAGAGCACGGCCCACTTCGAGCGGCGGGTCCGCGGATCGGTTTCCCACATGCGGAGGCCGCCGAGGTAAACGTTCCGGTTGTCGCCGGGCACGATCCCATCGGGCAGGGTGGCGAATTGCTTGGCGTTGCCGCCGCCCAGCACGACGTAATCCGCGATGAAGGAAAGCTTGAGGTACTTCAGGCAGAACAAGACCTCGCGTTTCCATTTCTTTTTGCCAAGACGATCGAGCCCGGGTTTGCCCAGAACCTGTTCGATGATGCCGCCCTCATAAGGAAGGTCGCCCAGCTCGAGAGGCAGAAGACTTCCTTTCCAGACCAGGGCCGAGCCCAGTCCGGTGCCAAGCCCAAGGAATAACATCCTGCCGCTCCGGTAACTGCCGAGCGCCTGCATGGCGGCGTCGTTCAGGATGCGGGTAGGTTTGCCTAACGACTTGTTAAAATCCCAGCCGACCCAGCCCGTGGCCAGGTGCTTGGGTTCTTTCACGATCCGTCCCTTGCGGACCACCGACGGAAACCCGATCGAGATTGCGTCGTAGTTCCAACCCTGGGCTGTTTTCTTGATCTGCGAAACCAGTTCCCGCGGCGAGAGATTCATCCCGGAATCGAATTTGCGCCGATCACTCCGCGATATCTGCAGCTTCACATGGGTGCCGCCGATATCGACGACGAGGATTCTTTTCTTCATCGCGACGTGGAGCGCGCGAAGCTATTCGCCGAACCCGAACTTCTGGAAGAAGCCGCGCTTCTCCGGTTTCGCCCCCGCCACGGCCGGCGGCCAGCACTCGACGATCTCCAGGGCGAGAAAGCGGAACAAAGTGAGCCGCGCAAATTTGAAATCGAGCCGAAGATTCTTGGCGATCTGCGCAACCGAACGAACGCCGTTGAACTGCGAAGCGAACTGCGCTTCCGCGACGGTGAGGCGAAGATTCTGGACGCGCTCGTAGCCATCGCGCGTGTAAGCAGGGATGGAACCCGATTCGATCTCGGATGTCTCGCCGAGTTCCTGCGTTTGAATGCAGCGCAGAGTGGTGAGCACCCAATGATCGATGTCTGCTTCACCGGAAACGTCACTGGCATATTCCGGCAGCGACTCGCTTTGTTCGAACACGAAGCGGACCTTCTTCGCGGTCCAAAGCTGGGCGAAAAGTTTCTGCCCGTAATGCTGCACCAGTTGCACGGCCGGTTCGTGGAGGATCAATCCTTCACGCGCCAGGGTGAGGAAAAGCGGGCAACCGGTCTCGCGTTGTTCCGTGCGGGCTTTCTCGGTTTGCTCGGCGTCGACGTTTACCAGCGTGATTGGCGCCTCCGGGCAATAGAGAACCGGATCGCGCGTCGTCACGAGAACGATCGCGCCATCTTTGGCCAGAAGCTCGACGGCTGTCTTGTTCCAAAACGAACGCAGGGTGCCGGTGAGTTTTTCTTTGCCAATCGTGTGCAGCGCGCCGTTGAGTGAGAAGAAGCTGGTGTCGCCGGAGAAAAAGGCGCCGTTCACGGGCAGCGGCTCTTCCGTTGCCGGGGCGGCGGCGGGCGATTCGAACTGGGAAGCCGTGCTGGCGGGTTGCGATTCCGCCCACGAAGTCGGTGATACGGGCGCGCTCCACCAGGCATCACTCGTGCCGCCGGCGGTCGACGCGATCTCGGCCGTTTCGGCTGGAGCCGGCGGCGCGTATTCCTGGTTCGGATCGGGCCAAACTGGTTCGTTCGTCGCAACCGGTTCCGATTCCGTTTGGGCGGCCTTTTCTTCCTGCGGCCAGACCGGCGCGCTCCAGGCACTCTCGGTGGAAGCTGAGGTCTGCTCTGCTTCCATCACTTTTTCGTTCTCTGGCTGCGCCGTCGCGTTCGGGTCCTTGGGCATGTAATTCTCCACCGTTTTGATTAAGAGATCAGAAGTGAACGGTTTGTTCAATGATCCTATCACATTGGCGTTCTTGATTTGATCCGGCTGAAGATCCGAGCCGAAGCCCGACATATAAACGATCGGCACGCTAGCCGTCACCGCGTTGTCCGACAGGCGCTGGCAGACTTCGTCGCCCTTCATGTCGGGCAGGACGTAATCGAGGAGGATGAGATCCGGCGGATCGTTAGCGGCGGCGGCCAAACCTTCCTCGGCAGTCGCGGCCGTCACCGCGTCGTAGTTCGCCTCGGTGAGAATTTCCTTCACGAAGCTGAGCAGCATCAGACTATCGTCGATCACCAGGACTTTGAGCGTCGCCGTCTTCCGCCGGACCGGCGCCGACGAATCTTTGTCGCGGGTCTCGTCGATTTTGCGGACCGCTTCCATCAGCAGCATCTGCCAATCTTCATCAATCGTGCGCGGCCCGGGGGCGGCACCGGAGACTTCGGAAATCTGGCCGCCCTTCCAATTGACGATTTCGTTGAAGGCAGCGACGCCTTCCTTGCCCGGCGCCGTTGCGTGGCGCACCTGGCCGGCTTCGAAATAAACGCGCGCCTTTTCGCCCTTGGGACCGGTAAATTGCAACACCGCGGACGAGCCGCTCATGCATTTGAGCTGGATAATATCCGCCAGGTGCAGGTCGCTCAGCGTGCCTTGGAATTTCTCGCTGTCGGGTGCGCTCGAAGGTGAAAGCAGCGCCTCCACGAGAGCGACGAAGTCTCCGTGCGGGAATGGTTTTTCCAGGAAATGAATCGCGCCGAGGCCCGCGGCCTGTTCCTGGTGGATAGCGAAATGGCCGCCCGTCAGGACGATGGCGCGCGCGTTCGGGTGGCTGGTGCGCAAATCGTAGAGGAATTCCTGGCTGAGATCGGGAACGGCGTCGATATCGAGAACGAAGAGATCAGGCTTAGCGTTGAGAATGAGGTCGTGGGCCTGTTCGAGAGTCGGGGCGACGTCAATCTCGGCGGCAGGCGCAGCTTCGTTGAGAGCGGCGCGAATTTTCTCGGCGAGATCGAGGTCCGGCTCGAGGACGAGAACGCGCCCGCCGGGGGCAGTCTCGTCCGCGGAATGGCTCGTTGTTTCGTTCATGGTGAAATCGGCGCGGGGAGCTGCGCTGGTCTGCACTCACGGGCCACGCCTTACTGGACACATGCCTGCTTCCGAGAAAATGGAAAGCAGTTTTTCTTCGAGCGAAACGCGTTGCTGCCGTGACGCCTCAAGGAGCGGCGATTTGCAATCGCCGAATCTCAGAGGGCGATTTCAAATCGCCCCTCCTTGTTTATTAGTGCACGCCCGCCGTTACGCCGTGACCGGTATCGGTCTTGACGCTCGTCGAGCAGCTGGTGAACGCGCCGAGAAACACAATCGCCGTGATGAAGGAAAGTAGGATGGTTCGCATATTAGGTTCCGTTGTTTACTTCTGATTCGGAAGCGGTGGGCGAATTGAGTGTCTGTTTCAGCGAGAAGTAAACCGTTGCGCCAGCTCGCGCCGGCTGACCTTCCCTCGCTCATTGACGGGGATCTCTTCCACGAAAAAGATCCGCTTCGGCACCTGCCACCCGCTTAACCGTCCGCGGCAGAATTCCAGCAACTCCGCTTCGCGAACGTTGCCGCTCGCGGCGACGCAGGCCGCGACCTCTTCGTTCCGCAAAACCGATTCGCGTCCGAACACCACTGCGGCGCGGACGCCATCGAACCGCATCAGTTCCGCTTCCACTTCCGCCGGGTTCACCTTCTTGCCGGCGACGTTGATCACATCGGAGATGCGGCCAACGATGCGGAAGTCGTCACCGTTCGGGCTCAGGAGATCGTCCGGCGTGAAAAAGCCGTCGCAGAGTTTCTCCGGGTCGGGTTCAGGGAAATAGCCATCGCCGGCGGCCGCGCTTTTGATGCGGATCCGGCTGGCGGAGACGTTCGGTTCGAGCATTTCGATTTTGACCCCATCCATTGGCGGACCCACGAACCCCGCTTCCTCGAGCCTCGCCTCGCGGTCGTAACAAATCCCGCCGCACTCCGACGATCCGTAAAACGAATGGATCGAGCGCTGGAATTTCTCCCGGAACTTTCGCGCCACCTCGAGTGGCAACGGCGCGCCCGCGGAAATGCAAAGGCGCAGCTTCGGCAGCGGCGGCGCATTTTCCATCTCGCAAAACGCCTGGTAGAAAACCGGCATGCCAGGGAACACGGTCGCGCCGGTGCGCGCGAGATCGTCGAGCACAGCGCGCGGCATCCGGTCGCGGCTCAGGACCAGCGCGACGCCGCGAACCAGCAGTGGCGTGACAAGGTTGCTGAACCCGTACGAGTGCGAGAGCGGGATCACGCCAAAGTTCACGTCGTCGCTGGTGATTCCCATCGTGTCGCAAATCTGGATGCAATCGGCGAGGAGCTGTTCGCTCCGGAAGCGGATCGCCCGTGGCGCTGCGGTCGTGCCGGAGGTGAGCTTGAGCAGGACGGGACGACGCGCGTCCCAATCGCCTGCGTTGCACATTCGCAACGTCACCTCGCGTTGCGGCGCGGTGATCGTGCTTTCCAAGGGAAGCGCAACTACCCTGCGCCGCAACGCCGCCAACAAATGCGAAGGCCAGTCCGGCTGGTTCCCCTGATCGACGGGATAGACCCGGTCGTCCTCAATCCTGCCTTCCAACTCGCGGGCGCGGCTTTCGATGTCGGCAAAGGTCCGCAGCACCTCGCCGCGCCTATCGAAGATCGCGGGAGTATCCCGTCTTTGCGCCAGCGTTTCCTCCCAGGCGGCCAGCAGGGCGTCGTCCGATTTCATCCCTTGCGCGAGAGCCGGAGCGCGCTACAGTTCGCCCCTCGTTTCCAAACATGAAAGCGGACATCCATCCTGAGTATCACGAGACCGATATCGTCTGCGCTTGCGGCGCTGTCTATCACACGCGTTCGACCAAGCAGGACATCAGAATCGGCATCTGCGCGGCGTGCCATCCGTTTTTCACCGGGGAACAGAAGTTCGTCGATACGGCCGGACGCGTGGAGAAGTTCGCGCGGCGTTACGGTGGCACCAAAGCCACGCGCGCCAGCGCCCCGCGCAAGGCTTAGCTGACCTGTAGCCGGGATCGTCGATCCCGGCCGATCCGCGACCAGCAATCGCGGCCACAGCATACCCATGGACTTTAATTCCTTAGTCGAACGCAAACGCGAGCGGTTCGCGGAACTGGAAAACGAGATCGCTGATCCGACTCTTTTCGAGAACCGGAAACGGGCCAGCGAGATCATGCGAGAACATTCCAGCGTGAAGCAACTGCTGGCGCGCTGGAACGAACTGGAAACCGCCCGCGAGCAGTTGGACCAGAACCGCGAGCTGGCGGCCTCGAACGACGTCGAGATTGCCGCCATGGCCGAGGACGAAATCCCGGATCTCCAGAAACGCGTCACCGACCTCGAACGCGAATTCCAAATCGCGCTTTTGCCGCCGGACGAAAATGAAAACCGCGACGCGATCGTCGAGATCCGCGCCGGCACCGGTGGAAGTGAAGCCGCGATTTTCGCGGCCGATCTTTACCGGATGTACAACCGCTACGCGGAAGCCGCCGGCCTCAAGATCGAAGACCTTGAGTCGAGTCCATCGGAGTTGGGTGGATTGAAGGAATCCATTTTCAAAGTCTCGGGCGAGAACGTCTTCAAGACGCTGCGGTTCGAGAGCGGCGTGCACCGTGTCCAACGCGTTCCTGCGACCGAAGCGCAAGGCCGTATCCACACTTCTACCGCGACCGTCGCCGTCCTTCCTGAGGCGGAAGAAGTCGATCTCGAGTTAAAACCGGAAGATCTGCGGATTGAAGTATGCCGCTCGGGTGGCCCGGGCGGTCAGGGAGTCAACACGACCGACTCCGCTGTCCAGATCATGCACATCCCGACGGGCCGGATCGTTCGTTGCCAGGACGGGCGCAGCCAGCAAAAGAACAAGGAGAAAGCCCTCAAGATCATGCGAGCGCGATTGCTCGAGGAGAAACAGCGTGAAGAAGAAGCGAAATATTCCGCCCATCGCAAGAACCAGATCGGCTCCGGCGGCCGCGAAGAAAAGATTCGGACCTACAACTACGCCCAGAACCGCGTCACCGATCACCGCATCGGCCTCACGCTCTACAATCTCGACCGCTTCATGGAAGGCGACCTCGACGAGATGATCAAATCCCTTCAGGTCGCCGATCTCCAGGAACGCCTCAAGGAATCCGCGCTCGCCTGAGCGAGGGAGAGCTGATAGAATTCGATGATTAAATCGAACGAAGAAGAAGCCTGGCGCGACCAATGCCGGCGCGGTTTGGAACGCGACGTAATAACGCGAATCAAATACGGCTTCTGCCACGTCCATAAACCCGTATTGGATGACCTTCCGAGTCGTTCTTTCGCGACAATGGCGGAATACCGCGATTGGTGCGAGCGAGAGCTGCCGGCTTATCTTGGTTACGGTCGTCCGACGGTTCGTCAGGCCGATGCCCGACAGTAAATTCACGCCGGCGCAAGCTGAAGAGCTGGCCACGGCGTTTGCCGAAAATGGCGTCGATTATCTCTTCATCGGCAAAAGCGGCGCAATTCTACTCGGTTATCCCGATACCACTCAGGATGTCGATGTCTTCCTGCCCCAGTCGCGGGAAAATGCCGAGCGTGTCTTGCTTGCGTTGCGCTCTCTCGGATTCAGGCTCGACGCTGTGACGACCATTTCGGTCCTGACCGGAAGCGAAATCATCTTGTTGAAGGGCGGGCCGTTCGCGCTCGATCCATTCATGCGCCGGACGGCATTGACAGCTTCGAAGCGGCGAAAACCCGACGCATTGTTACGGGCAAGTTTCCGATTGCGTCACTGGACGACATTATCGCGAGCAAACGGGCGACGGGCCGCACGAAGGATGTTTCGGACGTTGAGCGCCTCGAACAATTCAAGGCCCAGTATCTGCGCGAAAAACACGCCTGAGAGTCTCGAAAGGCATGGATCCGTTTCTCGAAAGCGCGATTGAAGAGGCGAAGGCTGGGCTGAGCGAGGGCGGGATTCCGATCGGGTCCGTGCTTGTGCACGAGGGGAAGATCATTGGACGCGGGCATAATCTGCGGGTGCAGCGCGGGAGCGTGATTCATCACGGCGAGATGAATTGCCTGGAGAACGCGGGGCGGCAAAGCGCCGAGATTTACCAGCGCTGCACGCTTTACACAACGTTGTCGCCCTGCCCGATGTGCACCGGCGCGATCCTGCTCTACGGGATTCCGCGGGTTGTGATCGGCGAGAACGTGACGTTCAAGGGCGCGGAAGATTCACTGCGCGCGGCGGGCCTGGAAGTGGAAGTGCGGCAGGATGCCGAATGCATCCGGATGATGCGCGAGTTCATCGAGAAAAATCCGAAGCTGTGGAATGAGGACATCGGCCGCTGACAAGCGCGCAGGCTAATAGAAGCGCAGGCAGTAGAGAGAATAGATCGCAATCACGAGGGCGGCGACCAACACGCCGACCGCCAGCTTTCGACCGGCCACGAGCCACGCGAAACTCACCATTTTCCCGGATTCATCGGCTACCAATCCCGGTTCAGGCGGGAAACGACGCAGTTCCAGGTGCCCCGCTGCGATCACTAGCAGCAACAGGGCGAGATAACTCACCAAGTAGATCGAGTTGGTCCCGGCTATGAGTTGTTCCAGTCGAAGCCCATGCACGGGTAGGAAGCGAGCGTCCGCGAACAGCACGCAGAGGATTCCTTCAACGGCGATGGCAGCGAGCCCGATCGTGAGCAGCAGCGGAGGTGCTCTTCGCGCCACTGCGACCACGAGGAACAAAATGAACGCGTGGTAGAGACACAGGATATGAAGGCTGAAGGCCCATTCGATTCGATAGAATAGCGCGATCAGGAGCGTCGGGATGAGGTAGAATGCCAGGATACTTCTGCCGGAATATCGTCTGGATACGATTGTCATCAGCCCGAGAAGAGTCACCGGGAGCGTCACCAGACCGGCGGCCGCCAGAACGCAATGACGCTGGGTTCGGAAAATGGCGGACGCGAAATCGGATAACTTCCACGACGTCCGGCAAGCGAGAAGGTCGGCCAGAAATTGACAAAAATGGATCGGAAACAAGCTGGAGAACAGTTTGCGCGGAGGAAAAAGCGACAGGCTCGACCAGGAATGTTGGGCGTAGAAGGCCCTGGCGATCTCAGAGACGGTTTGAGTTTGCGCCTGCGTGATGCCGGCGTTGTAAATGTAGTAATAAACCAGCGGCTGTTTCGAGCCTGCCACCCGGACGATCACGAACCAGGAGCCGACCAGGAGAATCCCAGCAAGAGCAAACCACACCACATCCCGGAAGCGGACCAGGGTCCCACGGACCGGGTAGCGGATGCCGAGAAGCTGGAACAATCCGAAACCACCCAAAAAGGGAAGCACGGAGCCATGAAGGTAAAAACTTACTGCGCAGAGAGCGGCCTGGAGCAGCGGACTTTTCCCGTCCAGGAATAGAAGCACGGCCAGGAGGAATGGGTATATCGCGGAAAACTTGGTCCACCCGCCGAGATTACAGAGAAAAATGAATCCGCTCAGCGCAGTAGAGGCCACGGCCAGGACAGCGCCGCGATAACCGAAGAGCCGGTGGAAAAGCGGCGCGATGGCGAAGAGGTAGAGGTTGTTCGAGAGCCACCAGAAGCAATGGTAGAAACGCAACGCCGATGCAGGGTAGGTGAATTGCGTCTCGGTCAGCGGAAGATGGAATAGCTTAAAGAAAAAAAGCGTGAGGTAGCCGCCGAGATGCGGTCGATCGTACAGGTCCATTTCGCCGTAAAACGGGTCGCGAGGATAATGCCGATGCAGATCGGCGAACATGGCTTGATGCCAGGAAAACATTTGATCGGGTGGCGACACACCGCTGGCGTTGAAAAGGTCCCAGACTTCGTGCGGTCCCGGATAAACCGCCTTGAAAAGCTGAAAGACGCTGATCTGGCTTCCGTAAAGGCTGAGGAGCGTGAGCAGGGTGAGGTAGAAAAGGCGTCGTGCCCTGCCGTCCCCGCTGGCCGGAGTTTTTTTTATCAAGAGACGGCGGACGAGAGCTGCCAGGACGAACAATGTGAAACTGGGAATGAGCCACGGCAGTCTTGAGTGCGCCCCGACGTAGGCGATGATGGCGCAGGCGGCCATCCCGAAAGCCGGCGCGAAAAAGATCCGATTCTCCTTATCAATCCATCGGCCAAGACATTCAGAAACAAGCACCCAGCCTATGACCGACGTCAAAGCGATTGCCAGGAGTGCCAGGAGTTCCATTTCCGCCATTGTAGGCTTTCCCGGAAAAAGTCCACGAGTGAAAGCTGAAAGCGGATGGGCTCCGGTCCTCTGAATTTGCTTGATGACGGTTCTTGAAATTCTGCAGTCCACCGCAGCGTATTTTGCGAAGCGCGGTGTCGAGAGTCCGCGCTTGAACGCGGAGCACCTGCTCGCGTTCATCCTGAAGCGGAAACGGATTGAGCTTTACCTGGAATTCGAACGTGTCCTGACGGAGGCGGAACTGGCGCCGCTCCGGGAACTCGTTAAGCGGCGCGGGCAGGGAGAGCCGCTCCAGCATTTGCTCGGGACGGTGGAATTCGCCGGGCGCGTTTTTCTTTGCGACAACCGCGCTCTGGTTCCCCGGCCGGAAACAGAGCAGCTCGTGGAGCTGCTCAAATCCCAAATAACAGGCCCCAATTCCCAAATTCTCGACGTCGGCACCGGGAGTGGAGTCATCGCGCTCAGCCTCGCCGCGAACTTTCCCGACGCGAAGGTCACGGCGACGGATATTTCCGAAGACGCCGTCGCGCTGGCGCGGGAAAATGCGGAACGGCTTGGCCTAACGAATCGCGTTGAATTTTTGACCGCCGACCTGCTGCTATACGTGAATCACGTATACGATCTAATCGTCGCTAACCTTCCGTATATCGGGGTCCCGGATCGGGCGGCACTTTCGCGCGAAGTTCTCCATGATCCTGAGGTCGCGCTTTTTGGCGGCGAACGCGGGGACGAAGTAGTGCGGCGGTTAATTGAAGCGGCGCCGGCCAAACTGAAGCCGGGCGGTTTGCTGGCGCTCGAGGTGGGGCTGGGGCAGGCGGACGATCTGGCCGCGCTGATGGCGGAGAAAAATTATCACGACATCAGGAAGGAAGCGGATTATGCCGGTGTGAAACGATTCCTCTTTGGGCGGTATGGATAAAATTCTCATTCACGGCGGACGGCCGCTCTCGGGCTCGATCAAGATCAGCGGCTCGAAGAACTCCGCCCTGCCGATCCTGGCGGCAACGCTACTGACGAAGGAACCATGCACGCTCCATCGCGTGCCGGACCTCAGCGACACGCATTATATGTTGCAGATCCTGACGCACCTCGGCGCCCAGGTGGAACGCGCCAGCGGTACGGTCACTGTCACGGCGGAAAAGATCGAGTCGGTCGCGCCCTACGATGTCGTGCGGAAAATGCGGGCATCGGTTTGCGTGATCGGTCCGCTCCTGGGCCGGTGCAATGAAGCGACGGTTTCGCTGCCGGGCGGTTGCGTGATCGGCGATCGGCCGATCGATTTGCATTTGAAAGGATTCGAAGCGCTCGGTTCTGCCGTCCGGGTGGAAGGCGGCAACATCAAAGTCTTCGCCCCGAAATTAAAGGGCGCAGTCGTGAACTTACGTGGAAAATTTGGACCGACGGTGCTTGGCACCGACAACGTGATGATGGCGGCCGCGCTCGCCGAAGGAACGACGGTGATCGAAGACGCGGCCCAGGAGCCGGAAGTTGTCGATCTTGCAAATTTCCTGAACAAGATGGGCGCGAAAATCGAAGGTGCGGGAACGCGGCGCATTTTGATCGAAGGCGTGAGCGAACTGCACGGCGCGGAGCACACGGTGATTCCCGATCGGATCGAGACCGGGACTTTTCTCGTCGCTGGCGCGGTCTGTGGCAAAGGGATCACGTTGAATCGCGTCGTTCCCGAGCACGTCTCGTCGGTCACGACCGCGCTCTCCGAAGCCGGCTACA
>JBEEHR010000088.1:0-13704 GCA_041167505.1 Verrucomicrobiota bacterium | reverse complement strand
TGCGCTCCCCAGAAGCTGACCAAGCGCTCCACTAAATACGAGCTCGCCCCCTCGCTCGCCGCGCCCGGGACCGATATCGATCACGTGATCGGACGAGCGGATGATCGCTTCCTCGTGTTCGACGACGAGCAGCGTGTTGCCTTTGTCGCGCAGATCGTGCATGACGCGCACGAGGCGGCCGACGTCGCGCGGGTGAAGCCCCACACTCGGTTCGTCCATGACAAACATTGTGTTCACGAGCGACGCGCCCAGGCAGGTCGTCAGGTTCACCCGTTGAACTTCGCCGCCGCTTAAGGTGCGGGTGGATCGATCCAGGGTCAGATAACCCAGCCCGACTTCGCAAAGATAACGAAGCCGCGCCACCACTTCGTTGCGCAACATCTCCGCGGTCGAATCGTTAGGCGGCAGAACCAGATCGGCGAAAAGTTTGCGTGCGTCGGCAATGGAAAGCAGCGCGATCTCCGGCAAGGTCCGCGCCGTTTCCCGCGTTGCGCCTTTTGCGCGCGACACGATCCGATAATTCAGCGACGCCGGTTGGAAACGTCCGCCTTTGCAATCAGGGCAGGTGGTGTAAGCGCGATACCGGCTGAGCAAAACGCGCACGTGCATTTTGTAGGTCTTGCTCTCGAGCCATTTGAAAAATCCTCGGACGCCGTACCAGCGATCGTTCTCCGCCAGCTCTTCCACGTCGGTGTCCTCGTCGCGGGCTTCGCCATTGATGACGAAATCCTGGTCGGCCTTCGGCAAATCCTCGAACGGAATGCGGACATCGATCTCTTCTCGTGCGCAGGCCCGCATCAGGTCGCGCTGCGAATTACCCATTTCCTCGCCGCGGAAAACGCGCACCGCGCCTTGCGAAATGGAAAGCGAGCGGTCCGGGATCGCCTTGTTCAGGTCGATGGCGATCGTGCGTCCGAAGCCGCGGCATTCCGGGCAGGCGCCGAGCGGATTGTTGAAGCTGAAAAGTCCCGGCGTCGGCGGGCGAATATCGAGATCGCAATGGGCGCAGTGCCAGCCGGTGGAGAAAGGATGAGGGGCGAGCGCTGAAGAACCGGAGTCGACCGGAACGACATTGATCTTGTCCTTGCCAAAACGGAGCGCGGTCTCGATGGCTTCGATCAAACGAGGTCGGTTCGATTCGGAGATCGCGATTCGGTCCTGGATGACCTGGACTCGGGCCCCGAGGCGTTTGATTTTTTTGTCGGTATCGACGCGGATGATTTCGTTGTCGATCCAAACGCGCAGATAACCTTGCTGCTGGATGAAATCGAAGAACGCACGCGGCTCTGTCTTCGCGGGCACCGCGACCCAGAACGTGATCAGCACGTTCTCGCCCGAAAGTTCCTGCAGGAGATGGGCCGCGATCGACTGCGCGGTCTCGGGACGGATTTCGCGTCCGCAATTCGGGCAAAAGGCGCGCGCGATCCGCGGCATGAGGAGCTTCAAGTAATCGTTGATCTCCGTCATCGTGCCGACGGTGGAACGCGAGCTCTTCACCGGGTTCGCCTGCTCGATCGCGATGGCGGGCGGGATGCCGCGGATTTCGTCCACGCGCGGCTTGTCCATTCGGTCGAGGAACTGCCGCATGTACGGGCTAAACGTCTCGACGTAGCGGCGCTGCCCTTCTGCGTAGATCGTGTCGAAGGCGAGACTCGATTTGCCGCTGCCGCTCGGGCCGGTGATGACGGTTAATTTCCCCAGCGGAAGATCGAGATCGATCCCCTTGAGATTGTTCTGGCGGGCGCCGCGAATCTCCACGCACCCGCGATCAGGCGGCGCAGTAACGCATGTTTTTTCGGCGATCGTTGAACCCACCGGAGACTATCCGATTGCGCGGATCAGTTCGCAAATTTTCGACGTGGAAAACGGTTCGATGGGAAACCGATCTTCTGTAGCCGCCGCCCTGTGGGCGGCGGGAGAGGAAGCGCAGGCAACTCTCGCGCTTCGCACAGCGAAGCGGCTACAGAAAATTAACCCGCGAAACGCTTCGCTACTTTCCCCCGTTCGGTCAGCAAACGCTCGGGCATGTCGGGGTTGAGCGTGTCGAAAAATTTCGACTGGCCTTCGAGCTCGGTTTCCCACTCCTCCGGTTTCACGGAGAGCAATTCGCCCAGCTGTTCCTGCGAGACGCCGTCGAGCTCATCGAGGTCGAGATCCTGGGGCCGCGGGATGTGCCCAACCGGCGATTCGTCGGCACCGGCTTTGCCTTCACAACGCCCGATGATCCATTCGAGCACCCGCATATTGTCCCCGAATCCGGGCCAGAGAAACTTTCCGTCGGCGCCTTTCCGGAACCAGTTCACGTTGAAGATCAGCGGCGGATTTTTCAGGCGCGGGCCGATCTCGAGCCAGTGCCGGAAATAATTCCCCATGCTGTATCCGCAGAATGGAAGCATCGCCATCGGATCGCGCCGAACCTGGCCGACCGCGCCGGTCGCGGCCGCTGTCGTCTCCGAAGCCATCGTGGCGCCGACATAAACGCCGTGGACCCAGTCGAGTGCCTGGAACACCAGCGGCATCGTGTCGCTGCGCCGGCCGCCGAAAATGATCGCGCTGATCGGGACGCCTTCACCTTTTTCCACGTCGGGATCTAGCACGGGATTGTTGCGCATCGGAACGGCGAACCGGCTGTTTGGATGCGCCGCTTTTTCCTTGGAATCCGGCGCCCAGTCGTTGCCACGCCAATCGATCGCGTGCGCCGGCGGCGCGCCATCCTTCCCTTCCCACCAGACATCGCCGTCATCGGTCAGTGCGACATTGGTATAAAGCGTATCGCGTTCGATCGCTTTCATCGCGTTCGGGTTCGACTTGTAACTGGTGCCGGGCACGACGCCGAAATAGCCGTTCTCCGGATTCACCGCGTAGAGCCGCCCATCCTTCCCGATCTGCATCCAGGCGATGTCGTCGCCGATCGTCGTGACCTTCCAGCCTTTGAAATGCGGCGGCGGAATCAGCATCGCGAAATTCGTTTTACCGCAAGCGCTCGGGAACGCCGCGGCCACGTAATGTTTCCGGCCGTCGGGCGCTTCCACGCCGAGGATCAGCATGTGCTCGGCGAGCCAACCCTGCTTCCGCGCGAGATAGGAACCGATCCGGAGCGCGAGACATTTCTTGCTCAACAGAACGTTACCGCCGTAGCCGGAGCCGACGGAGATGATCGCGTTGTCCTGCGGAAAATGGCAGATGAGGCGGCGCTCCGGATTCACATCCAGAAGCGAATGCACGCCGCGGTTCCATTCGCCCTTCGGATCGTCGCCAAGCCGCTTCACTGCGACCGAGCCCATCCGCGTCATGATCCGCATGCTCAACACGACGTAGATGGAATCGGTGATCTCGAATCCGACCTTGGTCAGTGGCGAATCCGGCGGACCCATGATGTAGGGCACCACGAACATGGTCCGCCCGCGCATCGCCCCGCGCAGCATCTCGTGCAATTTCGTGTAGGTCTCCGCCGGCTCCGCCCAATTGTTCGTCGGGCCGGCTTCTTCTTTCGTCGGCGTACAGATCAGGGTGAACTGCTCGACGCGCGCGACGTCGTTCGGATTCGACCGATGCAAATACGAGCCCGGCTTTTTTTCCTCGTTCAGTTTCAGGACGACGCCAAGCTGTTGCGCCTGCTCCAGCAGCCACGCGTTTTCTTTCTCCGAGCCGTCGCACCAGAAAATATTTTCCGGTTCCGCGAGCCGCGCGACTTCCTGGACCCAATCGAGCACGGCGGGGTTTGCCGGCTTCGAATCGCCGATCCCGTCGGGCGGAGAAATGGCGGGCGCAAGATTATCCATGGATGTGCAGCCTCGAGGTCATTCGCGAAAGGCGGAAAGTGGATTGCCATTTTCTCCGCTTCGGACGCTTCTCCAAGCAAATTTTCGCCGGTCCTATTGTAGGGCGCCTGTGTCAGACGCCGGGCGGTGACGCATTTCGGGAGGCGTTTCGCAGAAACGCCCTACAAATCATCGGCCGACAGGGCCGTGGCTACAGCTTGCGCGCAATGCGCACGCGCCGTTAATTGCAGCATGTTCGGAGTCACCACCTCGGATGACTACCAGCCGGTGACGTGGGTCGGGAAGTTTCCCGTGCGCGTGACCGCGATCATCGCGGCGCTTTATGTGCTGGGCATGATCGGCACCACGATTGCGCAAAGCGCGCATTGGGATTTAACGGCCTTTGCCTTTCAATCGCGGTCCTTCTTGCATGGGTCGATCTGGCAGCCGTTCACCTGCATTTTCATCCAACCGAGCTCCTTCTTCTTCCTCTTCAACATCCTTTTCTTTTATTGGAGCGGCAACGAAGTGGAAAAGTATCTCGGCATTCGCCGGTACCTTTTCCTCTTTGGCATCCTGACCCTGGTCCCCGCGATCGTCCTGATTGCCTGGGGCGCGACAGGGGCAGTCTGGAGTTATTTCGGCTCGTACGAGCTCTCGGTGGGGATGTTCATCGCCTTCGCCACGCTCTATCCAAACGTTGAGTTGTTCGGCTGGGTAAGCCTGAAATGGCTGGCGTTTGCGGGACTGGTTCTCGCCTCGATGCAGTATCTTCCGAACCACCAGTGGGGGAATCTCTCCGTGCTCTGGGCCCTTTGCCTGGCGGCGTTTTTCTACATCCGCTTCATTCAGGGACGCGTTCCGATCAATGTCGACCTGCAAAGGCTGAATCCTTTTCGGAAGCGGCCTCGTTTTCATGTCGTGCAAAAGTCGGAGTCGCGCCGCACCGTCGAGCCGGAAAACATTCACGAATCCATTGATCCGGTTCTCGAGAAAATTTCGAAACACGGAATCAATAGCCTGACCGCGTCCGAACGACGCGCCCTCGACCGCGCCCGTGCCCGTCTGCTAAAAAAGCCGTAGTGAATCGGCTGGCGGACCTTTCAGAAACGCGTTTGCGAATCAGCGTCGTCATCCCGTCCTGGCGGGATGCGGACAATCTCCAATCGCTCCTGCCCGGTCTGGCGGCGCAGAAACGCGTCGCGGAAACGATTGTGGTGGACGCTTCCGGCGATGAAAAAGCGGAGCGGATCGCGCTCGCCTCAGGCGCAACCTTTCTCGCCTGTCCGACGCCTAATCGCGGCGAGCAAATGAATCTCGGAGCCGCCGCGACCCGTGGCGACGTGATTCTTTTCCAGCATTGCGATACCTGTCTGGAGGATGCGCATCTCGAAGCGATCGAAATCGCGCTGGCGGACCTGACCGTGGTGGGCGGCGCATTCTTTCGAAAATTCGATGGGCGCCACCCGCGTTTGATGTGGCTGGAATCGGTCGGGCGTTTCCTCACGCGCCGCGGCGGCACGCTCTACGGCGATCAATCCATTTTCGTCCGGCGCGCAGTGTTTCAACGGCTTGGCGGCTTCGCGAAGATTCCGCTGATGGAAGATGTGGAGTTCTCCCGGCGGTTACGCGCCGCGGGAAAGATAGCTGTGCTCGACCCACCTGTGGCGTCGTCGGCGCGGCGTCACCTGCGAAAGGGCGCGTGGCGCACGACGATCCAGAACGGGTTGTTCATTGTGCTCTATAATTTGGGCGTTTCGCCATATCGGTTGCATCGCTGGTATTACGGGGACGCCGCAACTTCAGTTCCGCGCGAAAAAGCGATGTCGTCCTGAGGCGGTCCAAAAGCTCCAAGCTTCAACATCCAAGCTCCAGAGAAGCACCAAACAACAAACATCAAGAATCAAGATCGCAGCCGAGTTTGGAGCTTGAAATTTGAGTATTCTCTGGTGCTTGGAGCTTGGAATTTGGAATTTGGAATTTGGAGCTTTTGACCGGCGAGATTACTCGACGGTCAATGATCCTTCGCGCATCAGCTCGACGAATTCCTCTCCTGTCGTCGCCGCCATCAACGCTTCACGCCGGGCCTTGTCCTTCACCACCCGCGCCAGCGCACCAACGCAGACCAGATAACTCGTCACCATCCGTTGGGGGACGCCGACTAAAAAAATCAGGTGCACCAGTTCGCTCGAATACCCGAAGGAAATTCCCGGTGTGCTCCGGCCGATTCCGAGGATGAGGCGATCCACGAGATCGGTCCGCGCGTGCGGGAACGCAACGCCTTCGCCGGTGTTCGTGGAAGCCCGGCCTTCCCGTTCCATCACGGCGTCCGCCAGCTTGTAGAAATCCTGAACGAGGCCGGCGTCACGGAGCCGTTCCACGATCTCGAGGATCGCTTCCGCTGCTGTCTGCTCGCGCAATTCCAGTACCACCAGTTTTGGATCGAGGATATCGTTGAGGAGCTTGGCCATTTGAAAACGTCCAGCGATTGATTGGATTGACGGACGAATCCGAGTTATCGAATTATCGGGGCACTCGTGGCAACTGAAAACAATCCGACCGGCACAACCGACGAGGCGACGATCTCGTGGCAGAAAAGCCTCTACGATCCCGGCTACGTCAACGCGATGTCGCATTTCTATCGCGGCGAGCTGGGACGCATCATGGTCTGGCGCCAGCGGCTCGACATCACCACCAACTGGGCCATTACCAGCAGCACCGCCATTATCACGATCGCGTTTGCGAACCGCGAGGTGCCGCACCTGATTTTCTTTTTCAACCTCGCGATCGTCTGGGGCATGCTCTGGATCGAGGCGCGCCGCTATCGGTTTTACGACGCGTTTCGCGCCCGGGTCCGGATGCTCGAAGCGCATTTTCTCGTCCCGATGGTGATGGAGAATCGCGAGATGCTTCAGGGCGAATGGAAGAAGCTCGTCTGCGAAGATTTGATTTTGCCGTCGTTCAAGATCAGCAAACTGGAAGCGGTCGGGCGGCGCCTGAAGCGCAATTACGTGTTCATTTTCATCCTCATCATGGTGGCATGGGTGACGAAAATTTTCCTTCACGCCTCGATGACGCTCGATGGCGTGCCGGCGTTTTAT
This sequence comes from Verrucomicrobiota bacterium, assembly GCA_041167505.1. Lineage (GTDB taxonomy): Bacteria > Verrucomicrobiota > Verrucomicrobiia > Chthoniobacterales > UBA10450 > AV80. Next base: position 6,842 of record JBEEHR010000088.1, on the reverse strand, counting down.
CGGGCGCTGCGCGTCGGCCACATACCGTCGTGGATCGTAGCGGTCGTTTTTGTCGGGACTCTCGCTAGCGTGATTGGGATCACGATTTACGTCGGCAAGAAGACGACCGGCGAAGTCTCGGAATTTCGGACGCACCGTTCGCTGTGGAAGATCTAGAAAGCTTTAAGCTTTAAGTTTGAAGTAAACAGCGCGTCGGCTAATTCCCCTTAAAGCTTAACACCTAAAACTTAAAGCTGATGGCCACGAGCGCTCACACATTCGCGAAACTTTGTGACATCGTCGCGAAGCTTCGAGCCCCGGGCGGCTGTCCATGGGACGCCGAGCAGACGAACGAGACGCTGCTGCCGCCGCTGATTGAGGAAGCGTACGAAGTGGCGGGCGCGATTCGCGCGCGGGACGATGCGAATCTGCGCGAAGAACTCGGTGACGTGATTCTGCTCACGCTCATGCACTCGGAAATCGCGAACGAGACCGGGCGATTTCATATCGACGAGGTGCTTGAGGAAGTGACGGAGAAACTGATCCGGCGGCATCCGCACGTTTTTGCCAGGAGCGACGTGAGCGACACGGCAGGCGTGGTGAAACAGTGGGAAGCCATCAAGCACCAGGAAAAGAATGGCGCGGGCGGCGGGCATTATCTGGCCCACCTTCCCGCCGCATTGCCGGCCCTGATGCGTGCCCAAAAGGCGCAGAAGAAAGCAGCCCGGGTGAATTTTGACTGGGCGCAGCTGTCCGACGTGGTCGCGAAGGTGGATGAAGAACTGGCCGAAACGAAGGAGGCCATTGCGTCCGGCGATAATGCCGCGGTTGCGGATGAGATCGGCGATCTGCTTTTCGCCGTTGTCAATCTCGCGCGCAAGAGCGGGCTGGATGCCGAAAGTGCGCTGCAGCAGGCGACGGATAAGTTCGTTGGGCGGTTCAATCGCGTCGAAGATACGCTGCGCGACAGCGGAAAGAAGCTTGGCGAGGTTGGATTGGCCGAGCTGGATGCAATCTGGAATTCGATAAAGAAAACGCCGAACGGTCCGAGCCGGACGGGCAAACGCTGAACGCCCAATCCCGAATAGGGCGTCTGCATTCGATGTTGGACCTTCGGCGTTCGGCGTTTGCTTCTCACTCGTGTTTGGGGATATTGCCCGTCCCAAATGACCGCTCTGCTTAACATCCTGCTGGGGATTTACGTTTTCGTCTCGGTGCTCATGATCCTGATCATCCTGATGCAACGCCCAAAAAGCGAAGGCCTGGGCGCGGCGTTTGGCGGCGGCGTGACCGAGAATATCTTCGGCGCCCAGACCACCAACGTCCTTACCAAAATCACCGGCTGGTTCGCCGCGATTTTTTTCCTACTCACCTTTGTTCTGTCGATTCTCTACGCCCACAAGGCGACTTCGACGAGTAACTTGAGTAGCCGAATAGAAGCGGAACCAACGCCTGTGCCCGCCATGTCCGCCACCCCAGTCCCGGGGGCTTCGGTTTCGCCGAGCTCGGCTGTAACCGGAACCGCGACGGCCAGTCCGGCGCCGTCTTCGGCAGCTACTACTTCTTCGCCGGTGACGACCAGCCCGGCGCCGTCAGCGGCGGTTTCGGTGGCGCCAGCAACGACTCCCGCGGCTTCGCCGAAGGCGAGCGCGGCGCCTTCCGTTTCCGCTTCGCCGAAGAAGTAGCTCTGTAAGAAGCTCCAAATCCCAAGCTCCAGAGAAGCACCAAACATCAAGCAACCAACATCGCAGCGGCGTTTGGAGCTTGGAATTTGAAGTTTCTCTGGAGCTTGGTGCTTGGGATTTGGAGCTTTAAACCCCTGTTCCCTGCCTCTAAAGAAGTGTGGCGCTTACGGCACCACTTCGGGCTTCGGTCCAGCCTTCTCATTCAAGGCCTGGGTGAATTCCTGCAATCCCGAGACGATTTGCGGCGCTTTCGTCAGCACGGTGCTCGCCAGTTTCTCCGAGTAATCGGGACGGCGTTGCGACATCTCGGAAAGGGCCATCATCACGGCGAGCGCGTTGTTAATCGCGTGCTTGATCTCGCTGAATTTCTTTTGCAGCTGGACCAGTTCTTCGTGGGAAATGCTGCGGTCGTTTTCGCTCATGATCGGGGCTTTCGCTGGAGAATCGGGACGGTTGTGCTTGACTGACAGGTTCGACATCTGTCGTCCGATGCCTGCGCAAACTATCCAAATCAGCGGAGCACGCCAGCACAATCTAAAGAATCTCCACGTCGAGATTCCGAGGGAGAAACTGGTGGTTATCACGGGCCTGAGCGGCTCGGGAAAGTCGTCGCTTGCCTTCGATACGCTCTATGCCGAAGGGCAGCGCCGCTACGTGGAAAGCCTCTCCGCATACGCCCGGCAATTCCTCGACCAGATGGAAAAACCGGACGTCGATTTCATCGAAGGCCTCTCGCCGGCGATCGCGATCGAGCAACGGAGCGCGGGCGCGAATCCGCGCTCGACCATCGCGACCACGACCGAGATTTTCGATTATCTCCGCGTCCTGTTTTCGGCGGTGGGACAGCCGCACGACCCGGTGACCGGCCAGGCAATTCATCGGCAGACGCCGCAGCAAATCGTCGATCAGATCCTGGCGTTCCCCTCCGAGACGAAAATCATTCTGCTCGCACCACTGGTGCAAAACCAGAAGGGCGAGTTCCGGGACGTGATCGAGAAGGTGAAGCGGGAGGGATTCGTCCGGATTCGGATCGACGGAGAGATCGTCGAGTTGGGAAGGCCGGACCCGATCCGTCTGAAAAAGACGGAAGGGCACACGATCGAGGCGGTGGTGGATCGACTGGTTATCAAAGAGGGCGTGCGGACGCGGCTGGCGGATTCGGTGGAGACGGCACTGCGGTGGGGAGCAAACCGCGTGGTGGTGCTGAAGTCGGAAGAGGGGGAAACGTCCAACGTCCAACGTCCAACGTCCAACGTCCAACGAGGGGAGAAATGGGAGGCGGTCCGGTACACGACGGATTACGGGAATCCGGACAGTGATTACTCGTTAGGTGAACTGACGCCGAAACATTTTTCATTCAACAGTCATCTCGGCGCGTGCCCGGCGTGTCATGGATTAGGGACGCAACTGGTTTGCGATGCGGACCTGATGATTTCCGATAAGGAGAAGTCGCTCAAGGAAGGAGCGATTACGCCGTGGCGCCGCGGGACAAAGCCAATGCTGGCGTACTACCGCAGCTTGCAAAGCGCGCTGGTGAAGCATTTCCGCGTCGATGATTTCGTTCCGTTCACGGATTTGCCGGAGAATTTTAAGAAGGCGCTTTACTACGGGACGGGGAATGAGCCGATCGAGATCAGCGTAAGCGGCAAAGGGAAGACTCCAAAGGTGGCGAAGCCGTTTGAGGGCCTCGTGCCGCAGATGGAACGGCTTTATGCGGAGACGGAGAGCGAGTTTACGCGCAACCGGATTCGGGCGTTCATGACGCGCGTGCCTTGCCAAACCTGCCAGGGCGCGCGGTTGAAGCCGGAAATCCTCGCGGTCACGATCAAGGATTCGGAGGGGCGTGAACTGAACATCCACCAATTCAGCCAGCTGACGATCGACGCGGCGGCGGAATACATTCGCCGCCTGGCCCTGACGGACCAGCAACGGCACATCGTTACCGATGTCGTGCGCGAGATCGATTCGCGGCTCCAGTTCCTCGTCGAAGTGGGACTCAATTATCTTTCACTCGACCGCGAGAGCGGCACGCTTTCCGGGGGAGAAGCGCAGCGGATCCGGCTGGCCACTCAGATCGGTTCCGGCCTGGCGGGCGTGCTCTACGTTCTCGATGAGCCAAGCATCGGACTGCATCAGCGGGATAACGCGCGGCTGCTTACGACTCTGCGCCGTCTCCGCGACCTCGGGAATTCCGTGATCGTCGTCGAGCACGACGAAGAAACCATTCGGGCGGCTGACCACATTCTCGATCTCGGGCCGGGCGCCGGGCCTCGCGGCGGCGAGATCGTGGCGCAAGGGACGCTCGCGGAAGTCCTGACCGCGAAGAATTCGCCGACGGCAGATTATCTTTCGGGTCGCGCCCGGATCGCGGTGCCGAAAGAACGAGTGAAGCCACGTTCGAGCCAGGTCGGCGAGGGCTGGCTGACCGTGACTGGCGCGGCGGAAAACAATTTAAGGAAGGTGACGGCGTCGTTCCCGATCGGGTGCCTTACGTGCGTCACCGGCGTCTCCGGGAGCGGCAAGTCCACGCTGGTGGACGATATCTTGCGGCGCGCACTCTTCCGTCATTTCTACAATTCGAAGGACAAGCCGGGGGCGCATGGTGCGGTGCGCGGCCTCGATCAGCTTGACAAGGCGATCGTAATCGACCAAAGCGCGATCGGCCGCACCCCGCGTTCAAACCCGATCACCTATACGGGCGCGTTCACGCCGATTCGCGAATTGTTCAGCCAGCTCCCGGCGGCGCGAGTGCGCGGATACGACGCGGGTCGTTTCAGTTTCAATGTCAAAGGGGGCCGCTGCGAGAATTGTGAAGGCGGCGGCCTGATCAAGATCGAGATGCATTTTCTGCCGGACGTTTACGTCGAGTGCGAAGTCTGCCGAGGGCAGCGTTACAATCGCGAGACGCTCGAGATTACCTTCAAAGGAAAAAATATCGCCGACGTGTTGAACCTGACGGTGGACGAAGCGGCGCGATTCTTCCGAAATGTGCCGTCCGTTTCCGACAAATTGGTCGCGCTCCTCGATGTCGGTCTCGGATATCTGCGGCTCGGGCAGGCGGCGACAACGCTTTCCGGTGGCGAAGCGCAACGGGTAAAACTCGCGACCGAGCTGGCGAAACGCGCGACTGGCCGCACAATCTACATCCTCGACGAACCTACGACTGGCCTGCATTTCGCCGATATCGAGAAGCTGCTCCAGGTTTTGATGAAGCTGCGCGACTCCGGAAACACGCTGGTCGTCATCGAGCACAACCTCGAGATGATCAAATGCGCCGACTGGATCATCGATCTCGGACCGGAAGGTGGAAAAAGCGGCGGTGAAATCGTGGGCGCAGGACCGCCGGAGAAGATCGCGGAATTGCCGGCCAGTTACACCGGACGATATTTGAAGCCGCTGCTGAAGCGGTAACCAACATGGAAAATAAAAATGCGCAGTTTGCCGGATCGATCCCGGCCGCTTACGACCGATATCTCGGACCCGTTCTTTTCCAGCCGTACGCTGAAGACCTGGCGGCGCGGTTAAACGTGAACGCTAACGGCTCCATCCTCGAGCTGGCTTGCGGCACCGGAATCCTCACCCGCGTCTTGCGGGACCGCTTGCCTGCCACCACAAGATTGGTCGCGACCGATTTGAACGAGCCCATGTTCCGGAACGCTCTCCAAAAATTCCGGCACGATGAAGCCATCGAGTGGCAACAGGCCGATGCCTCCAGTCTGCCGTTCGACGATGAGTCGTTCGACGCGGTGGTTTGTCAGTTCGGAATCATGTTCGTGCCGGACAAGGCGTTGAGCGCGCGGGAAGCACGCCGGGTTTTGAACTCCGGCGGTGTTTTTCTTTTCAACGTCTGGGATTCGATGGAGCACAACGACCTGGGCCGGATCGCGCACGAAACCATCACTAGTTTTTTCGAAAAAGATCCGCCGACGTTTTATCAGGTCCCGTTTGGCTACTACGACCAGGCCGAAATCAAACGCGTCCTGGAAGGAGCGGGTTTTCGAGATGTGCGGATCGAGGTGGTCGCGAAAATGGGCGGCGCCAGCCGGCCGGAAGATGCGGCCCACGGGTTGGTCCAGGGGAATCCAGTCGCGGTCGCGATCACCGAGCGCGATCCTTCTTTGCTGCCGGTTATTACGAATGCCGTGGCCGGCACGCTGAAAAAACAATTTGGGGAAAGCGTTCACGCGCCGATGCGGGCGATCGTGGTGGAAGCGCGGGCCTGAGCCGCCGGCGGATCGCGACCGGGAACTAGGGCGCGGCTACGGCCGCTTCCACATTTGGGTACAGCCGGAAATATTGGTCGAGCCGCGCGCTTTCGAGAATCATCTGCACGCCTTCCTGGGCGCCGGCCAGCAGGAAAACGCCGCCTTCCAATTCCAAGCTCTGCATGGCGCCGATCAGGACGGCGAGGCCGGAACTGTCGATATAAGGAACCTGGGAGAGATCCACGACGAGGCGCTTTGGTTTCTCGTCGTCGATGATCGCGCGCAGGGACGCGCGCAATTCGGGCGAGACGTGGAGATCGATCGCGCCTTCCGGGGCGAAAATACTGGGTGACGGACGCGCGGCCATTTGTGGAGCGAGCATGTCATTCGGGCCGTCTCACTGTCAATTGCGCTCACCGACGCACCAAAAGAAAAGCGCCAGCCGCAAAACACGGCTGGCGCTTCAACGATTTTTGTCAGGCGAAAACCTGAGTCTTCGCCCGGCTCGTTACGAAGTGGGTTTGAGGCTGTTTACGATCTTGCCGACTTCCTGGAGATGTTCTTTCTCCTTCGCAGTCGTGACCCAGTAGGTAAAGATGATCATCTTGTCCTTGATCGGCACGAAACAGATGCTGATGGCGCACGGGCCATCCTCGTCCTTACCCTGGAAGAGCAGCTCGGTCGCGTCGAGCGAACCGACCTTGAACTTGTTCTCCTTTTTCGTGGAGTCGTCGATGGTGACGTTGTGGGTCTTGAGCATCTCGAAGGTGTCATCGATCTCGGCGTTCATGCCTTTGTCGCTGCCAACCGCGACCACGGACATATAAACCGCAGTATCCGCGCTCTGGCCCCAGATGCCGTTCTCGACCTCTTTCGGTTTCCACGAATCGGGCATGTCGATGGAGGCGATGGCGAAGTCCTCGTTCGGGAGCTTGAAGGTTTTTGCGTCCACCGGGATCGTGGCGAGAAACGC
>JBEEHR010000087.1:0-9053 GCA_041167505.1 Verrucomicrobiota bacterium | reverse complement strand
GGTCTCTGGACCACCGCCGGAGATCTTGCGCGCTTTGCCATTGGTATTCAGAGCTCAGTTGCCGGCCATTCTAATCGGGTGATCTCCCAGTCATTGACCCGACAGATGTTGACCGTTGAACAGATGAACTACGGACTTGGCTTCGGGCTCAGAGGCAACGGACGGACCCTACGGTTTGGACATGATGGAGCCAACGCGGGCTTCAACGCGGTGCTGAGCGCTTACGCTTACGCGGGCAAAGGTGCCATAGTCATGATCAACAAGAATGAGCACACCGACGCCATGAGCCAGATCTTCGCTTGTATCGCGGAACAGTACCACTGGCCAGATTACAAGGCGCCCACCAAAAAATAGAGACCGGGTCTGATTAGGCGCGACAATTCACTCTCGAACCTAAATTAATGGCTGGCGGGAAGTGGAACCGCCGGGTACAAAGCGGATTCCCACCTATGAGAATCCGTTTATTTTGTTTGCTCGCCGCCGTTCTGTCCGTTGTCGTCGCGCCCGTCGGCGCTGGCCCAATCCCCCCGACAAACAGTATCACCGTCCTCCCGACGACGGTAACGCAGGATCTTAATACTCTTCCCGCCAGCGGAAGCGCGACCGGGACAAGCGACAGCGTTCAGCGCTCACAGGCTCCCCTTGTTTCGACGGGCATCGTTATCAGTCAGGTCTATGGAGGCGCCGGCTGCGGCACAGCAGGTTGCTCCACCTACAAGAACGATTTCATTGAGCTCTTCAACCGAAGTGGCTCGGCCGTCGACGTCACCGGATGGTCGGTCCAGTACGCCGCGGCTACCGGGACAGCGTGGCAAGTGACCAATCTTCCCAGCGTCTCGATTCCGGCGGGCGGTTATCTTCTCGTCGCGGAGGGAGCAGGGGCGAACGGCGTGAACACGCTACCGACGCCCGACGCGACTGGAACCATCGCCATGAGCGCCACCGCCGCGAAGGTCGCACTGGTCAACACCACCACAGCGTTGACTGGGTCCTGCCCGTCTGGCGCATCGATCGTGGATTTGGTTGGCTACGGGGCCACAGCCAGTTGCTTTGAAGGGGCAGGTCCCGCGCCGGCCCCCAGCACCACGACGGCTGACCTGCGTCTTAACGGCGGCTGTACCGAAACAGATAATAACAATGCTGATTTTGCCGCCGGGGCGCCGAATCCGCGAAATTCCAGTTCATCACTGAACACTTGTGCGGCAGCAACACCCACTCCGACTGCGACAGCCAGTCCTACGCCGACGGCAACTGCTACAGGAACTCCGAGTGCCACTCCGACCGCGACTGCGACTGCGACGGCCACCCCCACAGTGGCGCCAATTGCTGTCCACGATATTCAAGGGAGCGGCGCGACTTCGCCATTGGTCGGACAATCGGTCACAACCAGTGGCATCGTGACTGGAGTGCGAAGCAACGGTTTCTTTATCCAAACACCCGATGCGAACGCCGACGCCGACCCAAACACGTCTGAGGGAGTCTTCGTCTTTACCGGGAGCCCGGTTCCCGCGGGCGCCGTGGTCGGAAATGCAGTCTCAGTCACTGGCACGGTTCAGGAATTCATACCCTCCACCGATCCATTCAGCCCAGCGCAGACGGAAATCTCCGGTTCTCCAGTTACATCCGTGCAGTCAACCGGCAACCCTCTCCCAGCGCCGCATATAATCACGATGGCCGAGACCCAGGTCAACGATCTGAATAACCTCGAGAAGTACGAAGGCATGCGGGTGCAGGTGAATTCGTTGACCGTCGTCGCGCCTACGCAGGGCACAATCAACGAAGCGAATGCCACTTCGACCTCGAATGGAGTTTTTTACGGCGTGGTTACGGGCGTGGCGCGACCGTTCCGCGAACCCGGCATCGAAGTGCCCGATCCAGTGCCCACGCCTTATCCGCCAGGCCCGGCGCCCGCCAACGTGCCACGTTTCGATTTCAATCCGGAGCGATTACGGGTGAGCAGTTGCACCCTCGCTGGTTCGTCCTGCATCGACGTCACAAGTGGCGCCACGCTCACGAATATCATCGGGCCGCTTGATTATGGATTTCGCACTTACACGATCGACGTCGATCCTAGTTCACCGCCGGTGGTAGCTGGAATCGTCGCTTTCGTCCCCGTACCGGCGCAACTGGCGAGCGAGTTGACCGTTTCGAGCTTTAATATGCAGCGCTTCTTTGACACGGTTAGCGACCCGGCTGTGAGCGATGTCGTCCTTACCACAACCGCCTTTAACAATCGTCTCAATAAAGCGTCACTGGCCATTCGCAATGTCCTGCTAATGCCTGACGTGATCGGCGTAGAAGAGATGGAAAACCTCTCGACCCTGCAAGCCGTCGCGGCCAAAGTGAATGCCGATGCCGGGCCTGGCACAACTTACCAGGCTTTTCTTGTAGAAGGTAACGACGTTGGCGGAATCGATGTCGGGTTCCTGGTCAAGACGCAAGCAAACGGGCAGCCACGGATCACGGTGAATGGCAATGCCGCCACCCAGTATAACAAAACAGAAACGTACATTGATCCGGATAATAACTCTTCCGCTTTGCTCAACGATCGGCCGCCGCTCGTGCTGCGTGGGAGCGTCGCTCAACCTGGTGGTGGGACCTACTCGTTTACCGTGATTGCAAATCACCTGCGATCGCTCAGCGGGATTGATGACCCGGCAAGTGCGCATACGCGGGTTAAGCGCCAGAAGCAGGCAGAATCGCTCGCGACTTTGATTCATTCCTTCGAGACTGTGGGCGACCCGCAGCGCGTTGCGCCTTTCGACGACAACATCGTCTCGGTTGGCGATTACAATTCATTCGAATTCAATGATGGTTATGTCGACGTGGTAGGCACCGTTCTCGGAACGCCGGCCCCGGCCGACAAGGTGGTGCAGCCGACGGCGACAATCAGCACGGGCATGACCGATCTGATTCAGTTTGCCGCGGCCGGGCAAAACTATTCTTACACTTTCGATGGCGACGCGCAGGCACTTGATCACGAGTTGGCTAACAGTAGCATGGTCACTCGTTTTACCCGCCTTGCTTACGGCCGCATGGATGCCGATTATCCTGAAGCCTATCGAAACGATCCGAACCGGCCCGAAAAACTTTCGGATCACGACCCGTCTGTCGCATACTTCGATTTGACGCCTGCGGCAACACCAAGCCCCACGCCGGCAGCGACTGCGACCGCTACTCCAACAGCCACGGCAACAGCAACTGCTACTTCGACACCTGCTGCTACTGCTACTGCCACGGCTACCGCGACACCTACTGCAACCGCGACCGTTGTACCTACCGCCACGGCAACGGCAACTCCTACCTCTACGGCAACGGCGACACCTGCCGCAACGGCCACCGCGACAGCTACAGCAACCGCGACCGTCGCGCCTACCGCCACTGCCACAGCAACGGCAACGGCAACAGCCGCCGCGACCGCAACAGCTACGGCAACGGCTACTCCTACCTCTACGGCAACGGCGACACCTGCTGCTACGCCCACCGCGACGCCCGCTTCCCAACCGGTTAATCTCTCAACCAGAATGCGAGTGCTGACGGGAGATAACATTGGCATCGCGGGGTTCATTATCACCGGAAGCGCTCCCAAACATGTTCTACTCCGAGCTATCGGGCCTTCGCTGGCGCAATTCGGTGTCCCCAACCCCTTGGCGGATCCAGTTCTCGCGCTCCACGGGCCCAGTGGATTTACCACCGTCACCAATGACAATTGGAAAGATGATCCGGTCCAGCAGGCCCTCATCCTGTCTAGTGGGATTCCTCCCACGAATGATTTCGAATCGGCGATCGACGCGATTCTGACCCCGGGGAACTACACCGCTCTGATTAGCGGCAAAAATAACACGGTGGGCGCGGGCTTGATCGAACTATACGATCGCGACCAGGCGGCGACCTCGAAGCTGGCCAATAACAGCACCCGCGCGTTTGTTAGCACGGGAGATGACCTCGTTATCGCCGGCTTCATCCTGGGCAACCACTCGGGAACGGATCGAATCGTGGTGCGTGGGCTCGGGCCCAGTCTGATTGCTGTCGGTGTGCCGAATGCCCTGGCCAATCCAACCTTGGAGCTTAGGAATGGCAATGGAGCGCTTCTGATTGGAAACGACAACTGGCAGGATAACCCCGCTCAAGCAGCGGAACTTTCCGCCAACGGCCTGGCTCCGACAAACAATCTCGAGTCCGGAATAGCAGCGACGTTACCCCCCGGCCCTTACACGGCGCTGCTCAGGGGATCGAACAACGGCACCGGCGTCGGGCTGGTAGAAATTTACGATCTGGAACCCTAGTCCAGCCGGCACACCTCCAACCGGTTCCGCGGCAGGGTGAAGAAAGGCCGGCGCGTCCCCCGTTAAACACGCTTGGAAATTTCCCGGGCGGTTCCTAAACTCGTGCACACCCCCCGTGCAATCGACCGAAGATTACCTTCTCAAGATCCTCGAAGATCAGAGGCTGGTCACTCGCGCTCAGATTGAGAACGCAAAGTCGCGGCTGAGCGTTGGCGGCAACGCCGTCGATCTCCTGCTCAAGGACGGGATCGTTTTGGACTCGGACGTTTCCCGCAGTCTGGCGGCGCAGTCCCACATGGATTGGGTCGATCTCTCGGCCAAGGTTATTCCGCCGGACGTCATCAACCAGATTCGCGCCGAAGACGCGCGCCGGTTCAAGGTCATCCCGGTCGGTTACGGCGAGAGCGGGTTGATCGTCGCGGTAGGCGATCCGCTCGATATCGACACGATCGATAGCCTTGGCTTCCTCTTGCAACGCGAGATCGAGCTGGTCTGCGCGAGCCCGGAAAAAATCGGGCAGGCGCTCATCAAATATTACGGGACGGCGGACGAAGCGTCCGACGTTCTCGCGCAACAGATCGGGCACGATGTCGATTTCAGTCTTGAAGACGGCGACATCGGCGGCGCCGATGAAGCGGACGCGCCGATCATCCGGATGGTTTCGATGCTTATCATCGAAGCGCATCGGCTCGGCGCCAGCGACGTGCACCTCGAGCCGCTCGACAAAAAATTCCGGGTCCGGTTCCGGATCGACGGCGTGCTCCAGGAGATGCAGGCGCCGCCGAAGCGGTTGCAATCGGCCATCGTCAGCCGGCTCAAGATCATGACCGGCTCGATGAGCATCGCGGAAAAGCGACTGCCGCAGGACGGGCGCATCCAGGTGAAGATCGCGCGGAAACCGATCGACCTCCGGGTTTCCACGATCCCGACGAACCACGGTGAGAGCGTCGTCATGCGCGTGCTCGACAAATCGAACCTCATGCGCGGCCTGCCGGAGCTGGGATTTTTTAGCGACGACCAGGAAACGTTCGAGCGGCTGCTCCGTTTGCCCGACGGGATCCTGCTCGTGACCGGCCCGACCGGGTCCGGCAAGACGAGCACGCTCTACTCGTGTCTGAACTACATCAACAAACCGGACCGCAAGATCATTACGGTCGAAGAGCCGATCGAATACCAAATGAACGGCATCAACCAGGTGCAGGTGAACGCCGACGTGGGCATGACGTTTCCGGTCGCGCTTCGCTCCATTTTGCGGCAGGCGCCGAACGTGATCATGATCGGTGAGATTCGCGATCTGGAGACGGCGACGATCGCGACCAACGCGAGCCTTACCGGCCATCTCGTATTCAGCACGCTCCACACGAATGACGCGCCCTCGGCCGTGGCGCGGTTGGTGGACATCGGCGTGCAGCCATTCCTGGTGGCATCATCGGTGCGGGCGATCATGGCCCAACGACTCGTTAGGCGACTCTGCCCGAACTGCAAACGGCCCGGCGAGCTGAGCGAGACAGAGCTGCGCGCGCTGAACCTTGAGCGGGGACAGCTGGCCGACGATCAGGTCATGAAGCCCATTGGCTGCGAGGAATGCCGTCAGACTGGTTACAAAGGCCGGATGGGAATCTTCGAGATTTTCGTCTTCGACGACAACGTCCGGCACATGATCAACAATCGACGTTCCACACTCATGCTGCGCCAGCGCGCCCGCGAACTGGGCATGCGGACGTTGCGCGAAGACGGCGTGCGCAAAGTGCTCGCCGGCATGACGTCGGCGGAAGAAGTGATCTCGATCACACTGGGAGATGTGAATTGAAGACGAGCGTGGAAGCAAGAGGCTTGGGGAGCGCACGCGCCTCGCGTGCTGGCGAGCGCGCCCTCGCGATCGCGAACTTTTCCGAAGATTGTTTTGGCGAGGGCGCCAAAACCAGCACGCGAGGCGCGTGCGCTCCCCAGATGAAGATATGAACGCGCAACAGGTCGCCGATATTTTCGTCGAGCAGCGGGTGCTCGATCGTGCGCCGATGGAGGACGTTTTGCAGGAGGCGCGGCTGAACGGCAAAGACATCGAGCAGGCGTTGATCGATAGCGGGTTCGTCGATCATCGCGGCTTCTATCAGGTCATCGCCGACGCACTCGGGACCGACTTCGTCGAGCTGAGCGATAACGAGATCGCACCGGAAATATTGCGACTGATCCCGGGAGGGCTGGCCCGTCTGCATCGCGCGTTGCCCGTCGCAATGAGCGATCACACCCTGAGCGTCGCGCTCGTCGATCCGCTCGATCTGCGCGCAGCGGAGGATCTGCGTTTCGCGCTGGGCAAAGACGTGCACGTCGTGGTCGCGCCAGCCGCGGAGGTGGAGGAACGCATCACGCGTTACTACGGCAGCGATAGCTCGAGCATGGAGGACATCCTCAAGCAGCTCGGCGAAACCGGCGAGCTGCTGGCGTTGCGCGACGCGGACGAAAGCGCGTCCGCTGTCGAGGCCGAGGCGAACGCGACGCCGATCATCCGGTTCGTCGATCTGATTTTGTTCCAGGCAATCCAAGCCCGGGCGAGCGACATCCATTTCGAGCCGTTCGAGAACGAATTCAAAATTCGCTACCGCGTGGACGGCGCGCTCTACGAAATGGCGCCGCCGCCGCGGCACCTGGCGCTGCCAGTTATTTCCCGCGTGAAAGTGATGGCGAACATGAACATCGCCGAGCGCCGTCTTCCCCAGGACGGGCGCATCCAGAAAAATGTCGCCGGGCGGAATATCGATCTGCGCGTCTCGACGCTGCCGACGCAATTCGGCGAGAGCGTTGTCTTGCGCGTGCTCGATCGTTCGACGGTCAACCTCGATCTCGAGGCACTGGGGCTCCCCGATTACCTCTACGACTCCGTCCTCGAAATTATCCACCGGCCCAACGGCATCTTCATCGTCACGGGGCCGACGGGTTCGGGAAAAACGACGACGCTTTATTCCTGCCTGCGCCGGATCAACACGATCGACTCGAAGCTGCTGACCGCGGAGGAACCGGTCGAGTACGACCTGGAAGGGATCGTGCAGTTGCCGGTGAACGAAGCGATCGGCCTCACGTTTGCCCGGGCGCTCCGCGCCTTTCTGCGGCAGGACCCCGACCGGATCATGGTGGGCGAAACGCGCGATCTCGAGACGGCGCAAATTTCGATCCAGGCCTCGTTGACCGGCCACCTGGTTTTCACCACGCTGCACACGAACGACGCCCCCGGCGCGATTACGCGCTTGATCGACATGGGCGTGGAACCGTTTCTGATTTCTTCCACGCTCGAGGCCGTGCTCGGACAACGGCTGCTGCGGAGCATTTGTCCGCAATGCCGCGAGACGTATCAACCGAGTGATGCGTTGCTGGAACAGCTCGGCCTTTCCCGGCGCGATATCGGCGCGAAGAATTTTTTCTACGGCAAAGGCTGCGACGCCTGCAACCAGACCGGCTACAAAGGCCGCAAGGGGATTTACGAATTGATGAAGATCACCGATCCCCTGCGGGAGTTGATCAACGAACGAGCGCCAACAGTGGCCTTGAAAGAAAAGGCGGTCGAGCTCGGGATGGTGACGCTGCGGCAGGATGGATTGCGCAGCATCTTCGCCGGTGACACGACGATCGAAGAAGTCCTGAAATACACTTAATGGAAATCCAAAATCCCAGGCTCCAAATCCCAAAGAAGCTCCAAAACCCAAGCTTCAAAATTGGAGTCAGAGCGGCTGTTCGGGATTTGAGACTTGGGATTTCTTTGGAGCCTGGGATTTGGGATTTGGAACTTTAGCGTAGCGATTATGCCTCGCTTCACCTACGTCGCGCTCGACGGCCGCGGACAGGAATCGACCGGTCTGGTGGATGCGGGTTCGACGAATGATGCGATCGGCGAGCTGCGCCGGGCCGGTTACTTTCCGACTCACGTTTATGAAGAAGGAGCGGCGGCCGCGGTAACGACAAAAACGGCGAGGAAGAAATCCAAGGCGCCGCGCGCGGAGCGAAAGACCGGCAGCAAGAACATCGTCCTGTTCCAGAGAAAGACGGTGAAGCCCAAGGTGCTCATGATTTTCACCAGGCAACTCGCGACGTTGATCGATGCCGGTCTCCCGTTGCTCCGCGGCTTGAATGTGCTCGCGAAACAGGAGCGCGACTCGGTGTTGAAAGGAGCGATCAACGAACTGGGGGACTCGGTCCAGGGCGGGAGCACATTTTCCGAAGGGCTCGCTCAACACCCTCGCATCTTCAACGATCTCTACGTCAACATGGTCAAAGCCGGCGAGCTGGGCGGCGTGCTCGAAGTGGTCCTGACGCGTCTCGCCGAATTCCAGGAGAAGGCGCAGAAGATCAAGAACAAGGTCGTGGCCGCAATGGTTTATCCGATGATCGTGCTCGTGCTCGCCGTCGGGATCATGACCTTCCTGCTCGTCTTCATCGTGCCGAAATTTGAAGCGATCTTTCACGACATGCTGGGCGACAAGCCGCTGCCCGCAATCACGCTTTTCGTCATTGGCATCAGCCAATTCGTGCAAAACCACTGGGCGATTCTGCTCGGGGCGCTAGCTGGGATCATCGTCGCCTACCAGATCGCCGCCCGCAGCCGGGCGGGACGCACGGCGCTCGATCGCGTCAAGCTGCGGGCGCCGCTTTTCGGCGATTTGATCCGCAAGACTTCCATCTCGCGGTTTTCGCGCACGCTCGGAACGCTGGTCACGAGCGGTGTCCCGATCCTGCAGGCGCTCACCATCACGCGCGAGACCGCCGGCAACATTGTGA
>JBEEHR010000086.1:0-17399 GCA_041167505.1 Verrucomicrobiota bacterium | reverse complement strand
GCGGCGGTTTACAAACCGCCGACGAGAGAAAACGGCGGTTTGTAAACCGCCGCTCCTTGATGGCCGCTACTTCAATCGCCCTTCGTCGAACTCGATGAGGTCGAAGTAAGTCTTGATGTCCTTCCGCCCGGCGCCGCCGGCTTCCTTCAGGAAATGGACGAAGCGCGCTTTCTTCGCGGCGGTATCGGGATGGCGCGCGATCATCGTTGCGTTCCAATGCTCGATCGACTCGGGCGAATGCTTCGCGCCGTTCTTCTTCACCCAATCGAGAATCGCGTTGTCGTCGTCCAGCTCGTTCGCGATCTCTTCGAACTTGTCCGGATTCAAACGCAGGAAAGCGAGCAGATGCTTGTCGAAACCGACGGTTTTGTAGTTGTAGCCGTCGAGCAATCCTTTGCTATGCAGCTTCGCCTTATCGATCAAGCGAGGCAGATGCACATATCCGCCCAACTTTTCGTAGGGACTGCGTGGACGCAGCTTTTGCATCGAGCCCGGCTAAGTCGCGGGCAAAGCGTGCGGTACGGTCCCCGGCGCGATTTCCTCCGGCACCGCCACTGTGGCTGGGGCCGGCGCCGCTTCTGACAGCAGTTCCCCTTGTGACAGTCCGGTCGTGCCGATGATCAACTGGCCCATGAAGATCCCGCCCTTCTCCACCGAAATCGATTTCGCGGTGACGTTGCCGTCGAGAAGCGCACCGCGATGAATGATCACCGCGCCTTCCGCTACGATCTCGCCCGTCATCTGTCCGCGAATCTCAATGCTCTTAACCTGGAGCCGCCGGAAGAAATGCACGTCCGCCTTGCGGTCGATGACGATGTTTTCCGCGATCAAGCGGCCCGGAATCTTGCCCACATAATTGATCGTGGCTGTGCCGACGCACTTCATGTTGCCGCGCATTTTTCCTTCGATCAACGCCGCGCGGCAGGTCACGGTGGTGCTGCTCAGGTCGCCCTTCGGCGTAACATGAATCTCGCCCTGGGTTTTGATCGAGCGGCTGAAGCTCGTGGTGATCTTGTAATTGCGCAGGTCAACATGCGTGCTGCATTTCGGGCAAAAGCTCGAGGAAGCCGCGGAACTGACTTCGTGTTTCGCCTTGCAGTCGAAGCACTCGATCTCGGAGTTGTGGTGCTTGGTCCAAAATCCTTCGATCTTTTGGCGCAGGGAAGGATCGGTCGCGGCGCTGGCCTCGACGCGTTGTTCCTTCGGCCGCATCCGAATCTCCTGCTTCGGCGTGGAGGGTGCGAAATGCGAGCCGCATTGGCGGCACATCGTGCTCTTCGCCGCGGCATACTCCATCTGCTTAAAGCCGCAGTGCGGACAGTCCACACTGACTTTTGCAGGCGAGGAATTTGCCACGGGGCTGCTCTGGCGAAAGGTGACTAGACTCGAGCCCCGAAAGCGGACTTCACCGGCGCCGCCGGCTCTTCATTTCGGACAACCTCCGGACGCGCCGGGGCAGGAGCAGCCTTGCTTGCGCCGCCGCTGGTGACCTCGGACTTGCCGACGAAGGTGGCACCCTCCTCGATGACGAGCCGCGATGCCTTCAGGTCGCCCTGCAAAGTGCAACGCGACTTGAGCTCGCAACGTTCGGCCACGGTGATATTGCCGACCACCTTGCCGTAAACCGTGATCGACTTGGTCTTGATCGTGCCGTCGATGTAGGCGTTCTCGCCGATGGTTAGAATGCCGTCCGAATTGATCTCGCCCTTCACTTTGCCGTCGATGAGGAGTTCTTTTTGGAATTTGATCGTGCCGTCGATTTCGACGTC
Source organism: Verrucomicrobiota bacterium (assembly GCA_041167505.1). Classification (GTDB taxonomy): domain Bacteria; phylum Verrucomicrobiota; class Verrucomicrobiia; order Chthoniobacterales; family UBA10450; genus AV80. The sequence continues at coordinate 15,630 of JBEEHR010000086.1, read as the reverse complement.
GCTCGACAGGATGTCTTTGCCAGAATGTTCAGCCATATATTTTTTTGGATCGATTGTTGGTGTTGCTCTTGGTTCTTCGCGCTGAGCGAGACCATTGTTCTCCTCAGTGCCCGCGCTTAACGATCCTTCTCCGATCGACGACATGGGCTTTTGCGGAATGAATTTCTTCAGCACGCGGCATTATGGTAATCCCGCCTCAGACTGTCAATGGATTAGCACCCGAAATTCTATTTTTCGTGAAAAAAATAGACGCGAAAGAGTTTGCAGGCCGGATTTTGGGCGGCAAGCTGAAGACGTTCCGGCGTCGCAGCCCCGAACGCTTTCGGGGCTGGGCCCACCAGGATTCGAACCTGGGACCAAGGGATTATGAGTCCCCTGCTCTAACCGCTGAGCTATAGGCCCGCGCTCGATCATGAATTAATCATGACCGTCGGTGGATGACCAACCTGGAATCCGCTCGCTCGCGAAAGCTTTCGGAGTTGGACCTGCGAATCGTTGATCGCTGACGGGGAAACGCGTCCCTACAAATGCGTGCCGGTCTGGGACGCTGGACGCGGTGCCAGGTTCTTCTCACGATCAGCGGCCTTCGCGGCCGCCGGGTCGACTGCCTTTGACGCCGGCTTTTTCATGGCCGCGTCCATCTCCGCTTTCGTCGGTGGTTTCGGCGGCTTCTTGTGGGTCTGAGTTCCCACTCGCAGCACCTGGCCTTTCACGAACTGGTAACCGTCGGAATGGGTCCAAACTCCGTTCACGAGCGACCAGCCGTCTTTCAACGGCGCCGCCGGCGCGACTTTAGGGACCTGGTTGGATTTCTTCTTCGATGGAGGATCGGCCTGGAGTGTGCCGGCAACGAAACTGGAGAGCACGGCGATGGATAGAATGGTTCGAATCATAGTGAGCCAAATTGCGGTTTCGCTCCGCGGTGAGTCGCGGGGCTCGACTCCGAATTAATAATGGAGTCTGCCGTTGGGACGTCCTTCACATGGAATGAAACGGCAGGCATGGACCGACAGGCTGGACGTGTCCGCATTTCCCGTCAAAAGAAAACAGCTGGCGTAGCTTTTCTTCTGGCGCGGGGTGGCATCGACCTTCCGGGTTCAGAAACCCGACCACGGAGTCGATTGCGAAAAATGTTCCCGCGCCAGGGCGACCCCGATGCGCACGATCACGCTCGCCAGAAAACCGACGAAGAAACAAAACCCGGCCGCGTAGCGCATCGAGCGCTCACCCAGGTCGAAAATCCCCGGCGGTTTGTCTTTGTGCACGCAGCATTCTCAATCGCGCCCGCCAGAGTGCAAGCCGACGAAGTCATTCTTCTGGCACCGATTTATTCCGACGACGACTCGGACGGCGCCTGAATCTGAGATTGACATCGAAAGGGTTGTTCGGGCATTTGTTGCAGTGAGATCAGCTTCCGCGTCAGACCATGAACTACACCGCTTCCGTCAGTGATTTTTTTAAGAGCCCAAAGTGGATGATGAACATGCTGCTCGCCGGCGTTTGTGTCTTCATTCCGCTGATCGGCCAGGTCGTGATCAAGGGCTGGTTGATCACCGGTTTCTGGGGACGCGACGATGAGCGGCCCGAGACGTTCCCGGATTTCGATTTCAGTAACTTCGGCAAATATTTGGAGCGCGGGATTTGGCCCTTCCTGGTCACGCTGGTGAGCAGCCTCGCGCTGGCCCTGGTGATGTGCGTCTTCATTGTTCCGGTCGCGATGATTGCCAGCCTGCTCAGCGGTGGCAGCCACGGACACGAGAGCGGCTGTCTCGGCGCGATCATGGCCCTGTTCATGTTCGTCTTCTACGTCGTCATGATTGTGGTGATGATGTTTGTGGTGACTCCGCTCACCCTGCGCGCTTCGATCACCCAGGATTTCGCGCAATCGTTTAATTTCCCGTTCGTGAAGAGGTTCGTCTCTCTGGTCTGGAAAGAGATTCTCCTTAGCTCCCTCTTCCTGGTAGCGACCGGCGCCGTCCTTGTCGGCCTCGGCATGCTGGCTCTGTGCATCGGAATGTATTTCGCGCTCGTGCCGGTGTATTTCTGCTGGATCCATCTGCACAAGCAGCTTTACCACCTTTATCTCAGCCGCGGCGGCGAGCCGGTGCCGCTTAGCCCGAAGTTGCGCGATTACGCCGCGCCCGCGACGCCGGCGTAAGCAGGTAGGGACGGCGCGCTGCGCCGTCCGCGGTCCTCGCAGCGCGACGACCCTACCGTTTGGCCTGCGCGATTGCTTTGTCGAGGAGTTGCTGCGCTTTGTCCTCGCCCGACTGGAAATCCCAGATTTCCTTGTCGAGCAGGTACTGGGCGGGAGTGGCGAAGTTCACATTTTGCACATTGGTAATCCGCGACTGCAGCGTAACGATGCCAGCCAGCGAACCGCCGCGACAAAGAATCAACGGTCCGCCGCTATTTCCCGGGCTCACTGGGGTGGAAGTCCGGATGAGCGTTTCCTCCTTTATCTTGTCGAAGCGCGAGATGATTCCCGAGGTAATGCTCAACCCTTCCCCGAGCGCGTTCCCGATCGCGATGCAGCATTCGCCTTCCTTGATGCTGTCCAGCGGTCTGATGGGAAATTGATTGGGCGTCCACTTTCCTTCCAGCCGGACAAGTAGCAGGGCGAGATCGACGTCGTTCTTCGCGCGCGCCACGACTTCCACGTCCGCGAAATCCTTGTCGTGGACGAAGCGCACGCCGCATTTGTAGTCGCCGGTCATGTTTTCGCCGGGATCAACGACATGCCAGTTCGTGGCGACCAAGCCGTACTCGGTGTCGTTGTAGAGAAGCACGCCGGTGCCGCTGGCGCCGTTGTCCTTCTTGAGCATCGCCTTCTTTTCTTTCCAGGTCGTGCGGACTTCGAGAACGGAGGACTTGTACATGTCGCGCAATTCGTCGCCGGAGAAAACGCGATCGTGTTGCGGCTGCGAAATCTGCGTGGGCGTCTGCTGCTGCTGTGGCCCGGGTTCCAGGGTGGCTATTGTTTTTGTCGCGGGGGCTGTCAGCCAATACGTCGCGAAACCTATCACGGCCAAAACGAGAGCAGCCAGCATCGGCAAACCCGAATGCATCCGTTCTCGTTTGAAAGTGGTATGGACGTAACGGATCTGCGGATAGGCGGAGAACGCCACCCACGCCAGCAGATAGGCCAGCCAAATCACCCAGACGATGCGGTCCCGTGAATAAAACAACAGACCGACCACGCCGAACCCCAGCCAAAACCATGGAGCCGACACCATCGCGCGCCGGCGCCGGTTCATCTTCAGCCAATTTCGCCAGATGAGGAATCCGCCGAAGGCAGGCGTAAGGAAAATGCTTCCGAGAATCGCGACGTAAGGGCTCCAGATCGTTTCGCCTTCTGGCGGCTGCTCGGTCGGTATCGCTGTAGCCGGGATCGATGATCCCGGCCCGGGTGCCGCGGCGGGTGAAGTCATCGCCGGTAACGGCGGCGGGCCTGCCGAGCGAACCGGCGCGGATGCTGGCGGCGTGGAAGGCAACGGCGGCGGTGTCAGGCGAGAAGCTTCAATCGCCTTCGACTCGGTCGGCGCCACGTTCTCCTTGGTGGGTGCGGCAGCAGTGGCACTCGCGGCAGTTGAAGTAGCAGCGGGACGCGCTGCGAGGAATTCAGAGATTGGTTGCCAGGAAGATTTCGCTTCGTCCCAGGCGAGATCGGTCGGGCTTAAGCTGCCGTCGGCGATCTTATCGCGAATGGCGGATTCCGAAAAGCGCCCTGCGAATTGCCCATTCCGGTGAATCCATATCTCCATGCCGCCTATCTAACGAAGGCAGCCAGTGCGGTGCAACGAAATACGCGAACGGGAAAGAGTTAGAAATCCTTCTAAGCTGTCATCCTGAGCCTGTCGAAGGATCTCTAACTCCTTCTTCTGTGCCCGGGTCGCATGAAGGGAGAGATTTAGAGATCCTTCGACTCCGCTCAGGATGACAAGATGACCGGGTCGCGTTAGATCGTATTGACCGCGCCGCAGTTCGCGCAGGTGTAGGCCTGCTCGCTCGGCGGCGACAACGGCCGCGTGAGAAATTGGTGACAGCTCCAACACTTCACCCAAAACGGACTGTTGCGTCCACTGGCTTCGTCGCCATGCCCAGCGAAGCGATCTTCTTCCGGCAGTTCCAGCCTGCCGATCTTGTCCGCCGGGATTTCCCGATCCGGTTTCTTGCCGAGGATGTAGTCGCCTTCAGTCATTGCCGTCTTTCTCTGTTGCTCTTGTTGGTTGTAACGCACGTGCCGCTGTTGGCAATTTCCAAATGAAACGAATTCGGCTCGCGCTATTGCAAAATAGAAAAAGTCGGACGGAATCGGCTGGCCGGTTCGCTCGTTTGCCATGAAGCTACGCGGCTCCCGATGGCTAGATTCCGACTTTTCGACCTGAACGATGCGCAGCAGCGCGCGGTAACGTGCACGGAGGGACCTCTTCTTATCCTCGCTGGCGCCGGCACCGGCAAGACACGCGTCATCACGGCCCGCGTCGCCTACCTCATCATGCAGGGCGCGGACCCGGCGCACATTCTCGCGGTCACTTTCACGAACAAGGCCGCGACAGAAATGCGTGAGCGTCTCGGGCGAATACTGGACGCGGAGGCGGCCGAAAAGGTGACCATGTCCACCTTTCACGCGCTCTGCCTGCGCATCCTGCGCACGAATATCGACCGCCTCGGTTACAAAAATAATTTCAGCATCTATGACGAAGGCGATCAGCTCGGCCTGATCAGAAAAATCATCACCCGGACTTCAGCCCGCGACGAAAAACTCGACCCCAGTCTCGCCAAAAACGCGATTAGCAAAGCGAAGAACAACAGTTGGAAACCGCCGGACAACGACGAGACGCTGCTCGGCGCGGTTTTCGCGCGCTACCAGTCTGAGCTGAAAACTCTGAACGCCGTCGATTTCGACGATCTGCTTTTGCTCGCGGTGAAATTGCTCAGCGAGCATGCCGACGTGCGCGATCGCTGGCGCGCCCGGTTTCGCTACCTGATGGTCGATGAATTCCAGGACACGAATAGGTTGCAACTGGAGTTGGTGACCCTGCTGGCCGACGAACGTCGTAACGTCGCGGTCGTCGGCGACGACGATCAATCGATCTACGGCTGGCGCGGCGCGGAAGTGTCGAACATTTTGGAATTCGAGCATCATTTCCCGAACCCGACGGTCGTGACCCTCGAGCAAAACTATCGCAGCACGAACGCGATTCTCGGGACGGCCAGCTCACTTATCCGGAACAACCCACGGCGCCGCCCGAAAAAGCTTTGGAGCGCATCGGAGGGCGGAGAAAAGGTGCGCTTGATCGAAGCGCCTAACGACCGCGAGGAAGCGCAATTCGTCGCCGAGGAAATGCAGCGGAAGAATTTCTCGGATGGCGACGCCTGGGAGAATTTTGCCGTTCTGTTTCGGATGAACGCGCAATCGAGATTGCTCGAGGAGAACCTGCGCCGTCTCCATATTCCTTACCGCATCGTGGGCGGAAAGAGTTTCTTCGACCGCCGCGAGATCAAGGATCTGCTCGCCTACATGACGCTGCTCGTGAGCCCGGACGACGACTCCACTCTGCTCCGCATCATCAACACTCCGGCACGCGGCCTGAGCGCGGCGACGGTCGAGCGGGCGCTGGAATGGAGTGTCCGACATAAATGCAGTCTCTGGCGCGCGCTCGGCAGTTCGGAATTTCTTCAGGAAATGAGCACGAGGACGGCGACGAGCATTCGCGCCTTTGTCGAGATGATCGGCGATTACGAAACAAAACTCGCCGAGCCTTTAAGTAATCCCGCGGCGCTCGTGACGAAACTGATCGCAGAGATCGGGTACGCGGCGGACCTCCGGCGCAATTGCAAAACCGCGGAGGAAGCAGCCGAACGCGAATCGAACGTGGGCGATATCCTGCGCGATCTCGCGCAATTCCTGAAGCGCTCCACGAAGGGCCTCCGTGGTTTCCTCGACGAGGTCATTCTCGATCAGGAGCGGGAGGAAGAAGACGAGGAGCTGGAGCAGAAGAGTGGCGTGACCCTGATCACGATGCACGCAGCCAAAGGATTGGAATTCAAACACGTTTATCTGATCGGCCTCGAGGAAGGTATTATTCCCCATGATCGCTCGAGGGCCGAAGGAAGCATCGACGAAGAGCGGCGGCTTTTTTATGTCGGCATCACCCGGGCGATGCGGACCCTGACGTTGAGTCACTGCCAGACCCGGACGAAATACGGAAGCGTGGCTTCGTGCGCACCAAGCTCATTCATCAAGGAACTTGCCCCCGAATTCCTCGACACGATCAATCTGTTGAAACTGCTCAGCACGCCGGTCGCTGAGGAGAGTGCGAAGAGTCGCTTCGCCCAAATGCGCGCCGCCCTGGCCGGCTAGAATCGACCTGTGAAACCTTTCCGTACTTTGGCCGAAACCACCGCTCCCGATGGCGGACGTTTCACGCTGCACGAACACGACGGCGACTATTTCATGAAGCTCAATGGCCGTCAGCTCATGAGCAGCACTTCGACCAGCTCGGAAATTTTGCTCGCGAAACTGGCGTGCGAAAATCTGCTTCGGCATCCGCACCCCCGCGTTCTCATCGGCGGGCTGGGCCTCGGGTTCTCGTTGAAGGCGGTCTTGTCGCTGGTCGGGAAAAAGGCGGAGGTTCATGTCGCGGAATTGCTGCCGGAAGTGATCGAATGGAATCGGCAATTCCTGATGAAGCTGAACGGCGCCCTCCTGAACGATCGTCGCGTGCGGGTTTTCGCCGAGGACGTCGTGCGCCTGATTCGAAGAGGGCAGGAGGCGCGCTACGACGCCATCCTTCTCGACGTCGATAATGGGCCGACCTCTTTTGTTCAGGCGGGAAATTCACGGCTCTACAGCCGCCGGGGGTTTGAACGAATCGCAGCGGCCTTGCAACCGGGCGGCCGCGTCGCTTTTTGGTCGGCGACCGACGAAGAACCCTTCGGCGTAGCCCTCGCCCGCGCGGGTTTCCGCGTGCACGTCGTCGAAGCCAAGTCACACGAGCGCGCGAAACGCTTCGAGCACCGCATCTACGTTGGCGAGACGCAGCCGCGTGTTCGCGAAGAACCGCCCTCTGAGTCGAGGAATCCGCTTTAGCTGTAGCCGCGGCGCTCAGTCGCCGCGTTCCCGGCACGCCGACTGAGCGGCGTGACTACAGGAAGACGCAGGCACCAGTCACTGCGCAACCGACCTCACCGCTTCCGCATTGTGCATTCCAGTCGCGATCCGTAATCTCGACCCATCATGACCACCGCTCTCGATCCCAAACGAACCGTGGCGGAACTGAAAGAACTTCGTGCGCTCACCGGCGACGAAAACGGCGCGCAACGCGTCGCCTTCACCGACACCTGGGCGAAAGCGCGAGCCTGGCTGCGCAAGAAACTCGAACCGTTCTGTCCGGACATCCAAACCGACGAAGCCGGGAACCTCTGGGCAACGTTGCGCGGCGAATCGGACAAAGCGCTCCTCATCGCGGGGCACATCGATTCCGTCCCGAACGGCGGCTGGCTCGATGGATGCCTGAACACGCTGGCCGGCGTGGAGATTCTTCGTCGCATCAATGCGCAATACAACGGCAAGCCGCCGGTGACGGTCCGCCTCGTCGATTGGGCGGACGAGGAAGGCGCGCGATTCGGCAAAAGTCTTTTCGGATCTTCCGCCTGCTCGGGTCATCTCGACATGGAGGAAGCGCGGGCGTTGCGCGATAAACAAGGCGTCACCCTTCCCGCCGCCCTTGAACAACACGGGATCGATTTCGAAAAGGTGAAGGAGTGCGGCAAAGAACTGGCGGATGCGGCCGCTTATTTGGAGCTGCACATCGAGCAGGGGCCGGTTCTCCTCGATCTCGACCGCCCGCTTGGGACGGTGCTCGGGACTTTCGGCGTCGAGCGCCACGCCATCACCTTTCACGGGCAAGCCGCGCATTCCGGCAGCACGCCGATGAACCGCCGCAAAGACGCTTTCCTCGCCGCCGCCAAAATGAGTCCTGAAATTTATCGAATCGCCGAACGCAACTCCGCCAGTCTGGCTCGGACCGGCGTCTGCACCATTGGTTCCTGCACCACGAAGCCCGGCATCGTCACCAGCGTCGTCGAAGAATGCCGTATCACGCTCGATCAACGTCACCTCGACGCCCCCGCCCTCGCCCAGATGTTGTCTGAAGCGAAAGAGGCCAGCGAACGTTTCGCGAAGGAAGGCAACGTCACCGTTTCCTGGGAACGCCTCTGGCAAATCGAGCCGATCCTCTTTCACTCCGATCTCATCGCCCTCTGCGACGAAGCCATTTCCGAGACCGGCGCCAAACCGCATCGACTCCCCTCCGGCCCCCTCCATGACGCCGCCGAAGTCGCGCGCTCCGGCATTCCCACCATCATGATGTTCGTCCAAAGCCTGCACGGCATCAGCCACAACAAAATTGAGGATACGAAGGAAGAGCACCTCGAATTAGCCGTGACCGCTTTCGACAAGCTCGCTGACAAAGCGATCAGGTGGATCGAGTCCCGCGCCTGCGGGACCGCTCGATGACAGCTGCTGTAGCCACGGCGCTCTGTCGCCGTTCCAGATTGCTCTCGTTCTCCACCCCATCTACGATCAAATTCGTTAGGCCTCACCATCATGATGCAATTCGGCAGAACTCTTATTGTCTTACTGGCCCTTGTGAGTCCCAACCTGCTTCGCGCAGAAGAAACGGACGAAACGCCGAAGAAGAAGATCGAATTCCCCTCGCCTGACGGCCGATTCGCGTTCCGCTATTCAGGCAGCAAATCGGAAGACGAAGTCCAAACCTACAACCTCATCGACAAGGCGTCGCGCAAAGTCGTGACGAAGGTCGCCGAGTCCGATCCGGACGGGGGTCCGAGCATGCGGTTCACCATGGAAAAAGTGCTCTGGCGAGCCGACTCGAAGGCGTTCGCCGTGATCGCCTTTCTTTGGAAGCGAGGAAGTGCTCTCATCGTCTTTGAGCGCGACGGCTCCGCATTTCGCGAGATCGAACTGCCCGATCTGTCTATCGAAATCCCCGAGAAAGCCAAACACGGGAAGAATTTCCCGCACGTCGTCGAGCTCGATTCGGCGGAAGCGAAACGCTGGCAAAAAGACGGTTCCCTCGTCGTCGAGATCGAAACCATTGTGGACGGCGAAGGCCCGACTCTCACCGCAAACCGCACCGTCGTCCTCGGCTTCGACCATTCCGCCAAAGCCAAAATCCTCAAATCGACGACAAAATTCGCCATCGAAAAGGAGTAAACGGCGCCTCCACGGCATCAGCCACAACAAAATCGAGGACACGAAGGAAGAGCACCTCGAATTGGCCGTGATCGCTTTCGATAAGCTTGCCGACAAAGCTATTGAGTGGATCGAGTCCCCGCCTACGGGGCCGCTCGATGACCGTCCTGTAGCCACGGCGCTCTGTCGCCGTGTCGCGCATGTCGTCGTCGAAATAATCCTGAGAATCGACCGCCCGTTTAAATCGTCGAATTTGAGGGCGAGACATGCCGGCGCCTACGCTTGAGGTTGCGGGCGGGCGGCGACTGAGCGCCGCCATTACAGCGCGAGCTTCAAGCGCAAAATTCTATCGAATTCCGGCCGGGAAAGCGGTAAACAGAAAGATTCACTGCAAAGAGGAGGTCTCATGCCGACGCTAGCTACCACTGTTGATGGACTAAAATTGCCGAATCCGTTTGTCATCGGATCTGGCCCCCCGGGAACGAATCTCAATGTCATCACGCGCGCATTTCGCGAAGGCTGGGGTGCGGTCATCGCGAAGACGGTAAGCCTCGATTCTTCGAAGGTGGTCAACGTCGCGCCGCGTTACGCGAAGTTTCATGGGAACGATAAGAAGGACGTGATCGGCTGGGAAAACATCGAGCTGATCAGCGACCGGCCCTTCAACATCTGGCTGGACGAATTCAAGAAGTGCAAGGACCAGCATCCCGACGGCATCCTGATCGCGTCGATCATGGAGGAATACAATCGCGAGGCGTGGATCGAAATCGTCCAGCGTTGCGAAGGCGCGGGGGTCGATTCGTTCGAGCTGAATTTCTCCTGCCCGCATGGATTGCCCGAGCGGAAAATGGGCGCGGCCATGGGCGAGAACCCGGATATCGTCGAGGAGGTCGTCGGCTGGGTGATGTCGGCCGCGACGAAACCGGTCTGGGCGAAGATGACGCCGAACGTGACTCGCATTGTCGAGCCGAGCCGGGCCGCCTACCGCGGCGGCTGCCAGGGAGTGAGCGCGATCAACACGATCCGCAGCGTGATGAGCGTGAATCTCGACACGTTGCGGCCGGAGCCGACGGTCGAGGGTTACACGACGCCGGGCGGTTATTCGGGAAAAGCGGTGCGACCGATCGCGCTCCGCATGGTGATGGAAATCGCGACCATGATCCGGAGCGAATTTCCCGGGCGCAGTTTGTCCGGCCTGGGCGGGATCGAGAGCGGCGAGGATGCCGCGCAGTTCATCCTCCTCGGCGCGGACACTGTGCAGGTTTGCACCGGGGTGATGAAGTACGGTTATGAATCTGTGAAGCGAATGTGCGACGAGCTGCTCGCTTTCATGGAAAAGCACAAGTTCGAGACCCTGGACGATTTCAAAGGCAAGAGCCTTGATTACTTCACGACGCACCGAGAACTGGTGCGCATGCAGACCGAGCGCAAAGCCAAGGACAAGGCCGCGGCTGAAGAAGCTGCGGTAAAGAAGATGGTAAAAGCGGACGGCGAATGGAGCGGCGACGATTTCGTCAAACAATCGGACGCACTAGCTGCAAGCTAATGAAGCTCCAAGCACCAAGCTCCAAGCTCCAGAGAAGCTCCAAATCTCAAGCTCCAAGGAGACGCACGGGCAACGCACGATCCGAATACCCGGACAACGTTTTGGCTGCGGCACGCGTGCTCGAGACGCCGAACGGCAATGGCGACGCGCGGCACCCGTTCGATCTGGAGGAGCGGACGGCGACGTTTGGTGAAGCGGTAATTCGATTCGTAAAGAAGATCCCGCGCAATCCAGGGAACGATCGGCTAGTCGGCCAGCTTGTCGGCTGCGGGACGAGCATTGGCGCGAACTACTGTGAGGCGAATGAAGGCGTTTCGAAAAAAGATTTCCGGAACACAATCGGGCGCTGCGTGAAAGAAGCCAAAGAGACGAAATACTTCCTGCGCCTGATCGCCGCCGCTGAACCTCGGCTCGCGGAACAAGCTCGCGCCTTGTATCGCGAAGCGAAAGAATTGCACCTAATCTTTGCGAGTATGTTCCGGCGATGACACGACGCGCTTGTTTGAAGTTTGTTGCTTGGAGCTTCTCTGGAGCTTGGTGCTTGGAGCTTGGTGCTTTCCCATGATTCCCTGTCCTGTCTTCATCAACGGCGAATGGCGGAATCTTTCCGGCGTCGCCACCTCCCCGGTCTTCAATCCATCGCGCGGCGAGACGATCGCGGAAGCGCCGATGGGCGGCGCGGAGATGGTGGACGAAGCGGTCGAGTCGGCGGCGGCGGCATTCCCCGCGTGGCGGGAGACCCCGCCGGTGGAACGGGCGCGGGTTTTCTTTCGTTACCGGCAGTTGGTCGAGGAAAACTTCGATCGGATTTGCCAGAGTGTAACGCGCGAGCACGGGAAGACTTTGGCAGAAGCGCGCGGGAGCGTTTATCGCGGAATCGAGAATATCGAGTACGCCTGCGGCGTGCCGACGCTGCTCATGGGCGACACGCTCGAGAACCTCGCGCGCAGTGTCGATTGCGAGACGTTGCTTCAGCCGCTGGGCGTTTGCGTCGGGATCACGCCGTTCAATTTCCCGGCGATGGTGCCGATGTGGATGTTCCCGCTCGCGATCGCGTGCGGAAACACCTTCGTCCTGAAACCGAGCGAGAAAGTTCCGCTCACCGTCGTGATGATTATCGAGTTGCTCGAGAAAGCCGGACTGCCCAAAGGCGTGCTCAATCTCGTGCACGGCGGACGCGAGTGTGTGGACGCGTTGCTCACCCATCCGAAAGTGAAAGCGATTTCGTTCGTCGGTTCGTCGCCGGTGGCCAAGCACATTTTCGAAACCGGGACGCAACACGGAAAACGCGTTCAGGCCAACGGCGGCGCGAAAAATTATATCGTGATCATGCCCGACGCCGATATGTCGCACACGGTCGAGGCGCTCTCCACCGCGGCGTTCGGCTGCGCGGGCGAACGCTGCATGGCGGGTTCGACTGCGATCACCGTCGGTGCCGCCGCGGAACGGCTTCTCCCTTCGCTCGTCCAGGCCGCGCGCGCGATTCGCGTCGGCCCGACCGACGTTGAGATGCAGCCCGACATGGGCCCCGTCATCACCGCGCAACATCGCGACCGCGTGGCCAGTCTCGTGGCGAGTGGCGAAAAGGAAGGCGCGAAAGTGATTTGCGATGGACGCGGCGCGCGCATCGAGAGCGCCCCGAACGGTTTCTACATGGGCGCCACGATCATCGACCAGGTCCGCGATGAGATGACGCTGGCGCGCGAAGAAGTTTTCGGCCCGGTCCTGAACGTCATGCGGATGGACGACCTCGATCATGCCATCGAGCTCGCGAACAAATCAGCCTACGGGAACGGCGCTGCGATCTTCACGCATTCCGGTAAAGCCGCGCGCGAGTTCAAACACCGCGTCAAAGCCGGCATGGTCGGCATCAACGTCGGCGTGCCCGCGACCATGGCGATGTTCCCGTTCACCGGCTGGGACGATTCCTTCTACGGCGATCTGCATATTCAGGGAAAGGAAGGCGTGCAGTTTTACACCCAGCAGAAAGTGGTGACGACGCGGTGGTTTGGGGATGGAGTGGGAGATGTGTGGAAAAAATGAAGCACCAAGCATCAAGCTCCAAGCTCCAGAGAAACATCAAACACCAAACACCAACGCCGCCGCGTGACTTCGGGAGCTTCGCTGTTTGGAGCTTCTCTGGTGCTTGGAGCTTGGTGCTTGGTGCTTTTTCCCGATGAGTTTGCTCATAAAGGGTGGAGAAATCGTTACCGGCACCGAGCACTACATCGGGGACATCTTCTGCGAGCACGACCGCATCACGCACATCGACCGGAACATTGAGCCGCCGTCCGGCGTGGAGGTAATCAACGCGAGCGGGAAATATGTCTTCCCGGGATTCATCGATCCGCATGTCCACATCTATCTGCCGTTCATGGGGACGTTCTCGAAGGATACCTACGAGACCGCGAGCAAAGCGGCGCTGGTGGGCGGCACGACGACGATGATCGAGATGGTCTGTCCTGCTCGTGACATGAGCGCGGCGGAAGGGTTCCGGCTTTGGCAGGAACAGGCCGCGGGAAAATCGGCATGTGATTACACCTATCACATGGGCGTGACGCGCTTCGACGAGGAGAACGCGAAGCAGCTCCGCGAAATCGTCGCGGCGGGCATCAGTTCCTTCAAAATTTTCCTGGCGTACAAAGGCGCGTTTGGGATCGACGACGCAGAACTTTATCAAACGCTGAAGCTCGCGAAGGAACTTGGCGTAATCGTGACGGCGCATTGCGAGAACGAGACGCTCGTGGCGGAGCGACAGAAGGAATTGCTCGCGGCCGGGAAAACCGGGCCGGGAGAGCATCACGAAAGCCGTCCGCCGCGCGTGGAGGCCGAAGGAGTCCACCACTTGATGACCTTCGCCGAGCTGACCGGCGCGCATGTTTACATCGTGCACCTGAGCTGCGACGAAGCGCTGCGCGAGGCGCTCGCCGCACGGCATCGCGGCGTGAACGTCTCGATCGAGACGCTGATTCAATATCTCGTGCTCGATAAAACGGATGCGGAGCGCCCCTCATTCGAAGGCGCCAAGTTCGTCATGTCGCCGCCGCTGCGGGACAAGAGCAATCAGCCGGTTCTCTGGAATGGGTTGAGCAGCGGCGAGATTCAAACCGTCGCGACCGATCACGCACCATTCGATTTCATAACCCAAAAACCGATGGGCCGCGACGATTTTACCAAGATTCCGAACGGCATTCCGTCGCTCGAAGATCGGGTGAACCTGCTTTTCACTCATGGCGTGAAGGCCGGGAAACTGGACCTGCACACCTTCGTGAACGTCGCGAGTACAAACGCGGCGAAGACGTTCGGGTTGTTCCCGCGCAAAGGCGCGATCCAGATCGGCGCCGATGCCGACCTGGTCGTCTACGATCCGGATTATCGCGGCAAGATTTCCGCGACGACGCAGTCGATGAATGTCGATTACAGCGCGTTCGAAGGCTGGGACATCGAAGGCCGACCGGACGAGGTCACCGTGCGCGGCGAAGTCGCGGTGCGCGACGGAAAGTTCGTCGGCACGATCGGCCGCGGGCGGATGCTCCAGCGCGAGCCCGCGCATTTCTAATCCAAACTCGTAATCGTGTTCGTGCTCCTGCTCGTGATCGATCTTCCTTAACGACACCCGATTCGATTACGATCACGAGCACGAGCATGAGCACGAGTTCCGAATCGCTGGCGCCGGACGTCGAGGTCTCGATCGAGATCGAGCACTCGACGCTCTACAACAAAGACCTCGCGCCGGTCCCAAAATCCCGGCGCACCTGGCGAGTCGGCAGTTTCGCCGCGCTTTGGATTTCGATGTCGGCCTGCATTCCGACCTACATGCTCGCCTCCTCGCTCATCGGCGGAGGGATGAACTGGTCGCAGGCCATCCTCACTATTTTTCTCGGCAACCTGATCGTTGTCGTCCCGATGATCCTGAACGCGCATGCCGGCACGCGCTACGGAATCCCCTTCCCCGTTCTTTGCCGCGCTTCGTTCGGTACCCGCGGCGCCAATGTTCCCGCGCTCATGCGCGCGTTCGTCGCCTGCGGCTGGTTCGGAATCCAGACCTGGATCGGGGGCGCGGCGATCTACAAGATTCTCGGCGTCTTTTTCCCCAGCCTAACGACACCAGGCGCGCCGGCGTTTCTCGGCATTACGCTCGCGGAGTTTGTCTGCTTCCTCTTCTTCTGGAGCATCAACATGTTCGTCGTTTACAGGGGCATCGAGTCGATTCGATTTCTTTTGAACATCAAAGCGCCCCTGCTGATCGCGCTCGGCTTGTTGCTCCTCGCCTGGGCGTATCGGAACGCCGGCGGGTTCGGTCCCATCCTCGCCCAACCTTCCGCGTTCGATCCTGGCGAGCCCAAGGCCGGCCAGTTCTGGTCCTTCTTCGTCCCGGGTCTCACCGGCATGATCGGGTTCTGGGCGACGCTCTCGCTCAACATCCCGGATTTCTCGCGTTATGCGCGTTCGCAACGCGATCAGATCGTCGGGCAAGCACTCGGCCTGCCGCTGACGATGGCGCTTTATTCTTTCATCGGCGTGGCGGTGACTTCGGCGACCACGATCATTTACGGAGAGACAATTTGGGACCCGGTCGATGTCCTGACGCGTTTTAAGAATCCGGTGGTTTTGGTTGTCGCATTGGTATCGCTCTGCATCGCGACGCTGGCCACGAACATCGCTGCGAACGTCGTCAGTCCGGCGAACGATTTCTCGAATCTTTCCCCCAGGCGAATTTCCTTTCGCATGGGCGGATTGATCACGGGAATTATCGGCGTGGTCATGATGCCGTGGAAATTGGTGGCCGATCCTTCCGGTTACATTTTCACCTGGCTGGTCGGCTACAGCGCGCTCCTCGGCCCGATCGGCGGGATCATGA
>JBEEHR010000085.1:0-19126 GCA_041167505.1 Verrucomicrobiota bacterium | reverse complement strand
AGTGGGAGTGATCTTCCTTCAGCTCTCAGGGAAAATCATTTTTCCACCGGGAATTTCGCTGCTTTCCAGGCGTGAAAACTACCCGGGAGATTCCGAACGTCAGCAAAGCCTTCTCGTTGCAGCAGGCTGGCGGCGAGGCTGGCGCGATATCCGGTCGCGCAATAAACCAGGACCGGCCGCTTCGGGTCCAGTTCGCCGGAACGTTTCTGGAGTTGCGGCAGGAAAATGTGGCTAGCGCCGGGAATCCGGCCATTCTTCCATTCTGCCGGCCCGCGGACGTCGACCAGCTGCAAACCATCTCGCGACGCGTGTAATTCGTGGACGCTCATCTGCGGCACCTCACGCAGAGGATAACCGGCGTTCTGCCAGGCTCTCATACCGCCGACGAGATAGCCGGCGAATTTCGTGTAACCGGTGCGGACAAAAAGCTGCGACACCTTTTCCACGTCGCCGTCGTTCTCGAGCACCAGGAGGATCGGTTTCTCCGGGTCGAGAAACCAGCCCGCCCAAATCGAAAGAATGGGCGTCGCCGCGATATTCATCGCGCCCTCGATGTGGCCGCCGCCGAACCCGAGCATCGTCCTCGTATCGACGAGCTGATGTTTTTTCTCCTCGACCATTTGCTTGAACGTCGCGGGCGCCAGCGCGGGAATGATCGGCAAACGGCCGAGCACTTCGGGCCCGGCGGCGTTCACTTTCTTCATCCGCTTGTAATAGGTGGGCTCCGGTGGCGGCGTTGAAAGGGCGTAGTCTACGAAAGCCTGGCGCTCGTTCCGCTGGTAATACGGATTGAAGCGCTTCTCGTAGCCGATCGTGCTATCAAGCCGTTCACCGATGTCCGCGCCACAGGGCGAACCGCTTCCGTGCGACGGATAAATGATCACGCCGTCCGGCAGTTTCGCGTAGAAGCCCCAGAGCGTGTCGTAAAGCTGTGACGCCAGTTTGTCCGCATCGCGTCCCAGAAGATCGGGCCGCCCGGCGGAGCTGACGAAGAGCGAATCGCCGGTGAAAACTCCCCACGGCGTACCAGCGTGATCCTCCTCCGCCGCAATGTAACTAACGTGCTCGGGCGTGTGGCCGGGCGTGTGACGAGCCGTCAGGATTAGCGATCCAAACTTGAATTGGTCTCCGTCCTTCACCGTTTCACGCTCGAAGCCGTACTCCGCGCCGCCTTCGCTGCTGGCGTAAATTTTCGCTGTGCCGGTGCGATCGGCCAGCTCGCGGGAACCGCTCACTAGATCGGCGTGAATGTGAGTTTCGAAAATGTGCGTAATCGATAGGCCGTTCTTGCGCGCCAGCTCGAGGTAAACTTCCACATCCGGCCGAGGGTCGATAACCGCTCCCGTGCCTTCCTCGTCATCCCCGATCAGATAGGAGACCGCGGCGATGCCATCTGTGACAATGCGTTCGAAAATAAGAGACATAGGCTTTTCGACTTTGGGTTTGCGGCGCCCGAAAACGCCGAGCCTTTATACAATGGAAGAGCTGGAGTGTCTGTTCGAAAATGAGGCGAATTCTTCTGTAGCAGCCGCCCTGCGGTCGGAAGGGTCGCGTTGAATCCTAGCCCGCTCTCACGCTTCGCACAGCGAAGCGGCTACAGAAGAAACCAAACTAGTTCGCAGGTTTGGGCCGTTTTGCTTCGGCGCGCTTCTGCGCGGGGCGCGAGGTCGTGGCGGCGGTTTCGTTGACGGCGATTTTCGAAGGCGGGATCGCATGGGCGGCTCGGTATTTCGCAGTCGCCAGGCCGAGCAGAAACATGATCAGAACGAAGGAGATGGTTTTCTTTTCTTCCGGCGTCAGTACGAAGATTTCGCGCCGCGCTGCTTTCTTTGACGCCGGCGGCTTCACTCCGATCGCGGCTTCACATGGAGCGACCGGTATTTGTGCCGGATGTTCTCGTCGTAGAAGCGGGCTTTCGAACGCGCCTGGAGCAATGCGTCGTAAACATCCGGCGCTACATCGAGGTAGCGGTAGACGGCGCCATTTCGGAATTCGATTTCAAGGGCGCGGAGGCCTTTGCTGTAGCCCACCGTTGTAAGGGCCGTTGATTCAACAGGAACGCGCCTGATTCTGGAGACGATGCCGACCGGGTCAGGCGCCGGTGCGGGATCAGCTTGAAGCGTGGTCGCGGCGAAAAGAAAACCGGCCGCCAACGCAATGGGGGAACATCGCCGCATGGGGTGCTTCTTCTAGCAATGGTCGCTCCCGTCGGTCGAGGATTATTTCGTAATCGTGCTCCTGCTCGAAACCGCAGCAAGAAGAACGATCACGAGCAGGAGCACGATTACGAGGAAAAGCTACTTACCCAGCGGAGTCGTGACGTCCGTTCCAGCCGGAGGAGTGAAATCGAAAGTCGAAGCCGGAATCGGCGCGCGACTTTCGTTCGAGTAGCTGGTGACGATCCGGTCGCCATTTGGCTGGACCATTTCCGTGCGAACGACCTGAAACTCGTTGTTCATCTTGATCGTGAAAGTCTGGAGAAACCGTTTCATCGACGGGTTCCGCGGCAACAGCTGCATTTGATACCCGTCCGCCTCTTTCGTAGCCGAGATGTGGTAGGTGGCCTCGACGTTTTCCAGGTTCAAGCTGGCGGTGATCGCGGAAATGCCGGCATCGAGCGGCGAACGGTGGCCTAACGAGTAATGCTCGGCCGAATGGAATTTCGGGTAATAGATCCAGAGCTGCTGGCCGTCGCTCACCGTGATGCTGGGCGAAGATCCTTTCGCTTCGCGGCGAAATTTGTTCGGACTTTGGAACCAGATCTTGCCGGAGCTGACGATCGGTTTGTTCAGCATCTTGACGTTCTTCTCTTCCTGGAAGTCGGCCTGGACCTGGGGAGCGGCGGTGCGTTTCTCGCGAATCCGGCCGAGCAAGGCTTTCAAGTCGAAAGGAGAGAGCGGTTCTGCGGGAAGCAGGGCAGGAAAGAGCAAAAGCAAGAGGAAGAGAAAAGAATATCGGTTAAACATTTTCAGGTTCTTTGACGAACGGCTGCAAAGATTCTTCGCGCCAGGATTTCGGTTCGGCCGCAGCCGCCGCTGGCAAGGTGAAGAAGATCGTCGCGGCGAGGCTCCAAAACAAGCCGAGAGCGCAGGCGTATCCGAGGCCGGCCAGCGTCGGGTTGTTCGCCGCGCCGAGCGAACCGAAACCGCAGATCGCCGTCAACCCCGCGAGGATGACCGGCTTCACCACGCCCGCAACGTCGTGATCGAGCTGCCGTGCTTTTTTCCAAACGAGTAACACGTAGATGCCGTAGTCCACGCCGATCGCCAGGACGAGGCGGAAAGCGAGCACGTTCAGAAGATTGAGCGGAATCTGCAGCAACTTCATCGAGGCGATCATGGCGCACACCGCCATCGCCAGCGTCGCCACCTGTATGAGCCAGAGCCGCCAATCGCGATAGAGCAAAGCGAGCAGGGTCGCGTCGAAGAGCGCCATCAATCCGCTGATTAGGATCAATTGCCGATGCGACCAGGGCACTAGATCGGTGAGGGTAAAGCTCCAGCCGGAAAGGACAATCGGAACGCCCGCGACCGGCAATTCGCGGTGCAGCATTTCCTTTTGTTCCTGGGTCGCGATCGGCTCGTTGGTGGTGACGAAGCCGGTGGTGAGCAACGGATCGTGCGCGAAATAGCGATCGATGAGAAACCACCAGCCCGAAGTCTGCGGCAGCGTCTCCCGCCAGTCGGGCAGCCGGGTGGCAGGGTTCGCCGCCGCTTTTAGTTCATCGAGGAGTTTGAAACCGGACTCGAACGTCTCGCGATTAAATCCCTCTGCAACCAGAGCCGCTTCGATCGCTGCTCTCGCCCCGGCAAAATTCACGGCCGGCAATTTCTGGCGATTCGTGTCGAGCCGTTGCGGCGAAAGCGCGAGCGCGGCCGGCGTGGAAAAGCCTTTGATCTTCCCGGCCACCAGCAGCGCGCTCCAACGCGGCTCTACTTTCTGCCAGTAATCGTGGAGCTGCTGCGCGTTGTCCGCCTTGATCATGCCGATGACCGGCTCCCAGCGGGCCGGCATTTTTTCCATGATGGTCTTGAGCGCGTACCCGGCATCGCTCCGCTTCGGTTCCATCGAATGCGTGCTGACGTCGAAGATGATCGGAGGCCGCGGTGAGAACGCGACGACGGTGAGAACCAGCAGGAGAGGGGTGGAGATCCAGAGCATGCGCGACGGGTGCAGCACCGCCCAGCGCACATAGCGTTTTACCAGCGTGAACATCCAGTCGTGACCCGGCGCCGGACTCTTGCGCGGCAGGAACAAAAAGAAAACCGTCAGCATGAAAATGCCGGCGAAAGCGATGCCGAGCGCGATCAGGACACCGAGCTGCGTGAACCCGCGCGAGCCCGCCAGCATGAGCGCCATAAAACCGACCGCGGTGGTGAGCGCGCCGAAGAAAATCGCCTGGCCCAGTCCTTTCACGGCTTCGCCGACCGCGGCCGGATGATCTTCGCCGTCGTCGCGCGCCTGCTGGTAGCGGCCGAAAACGAGGATCGCGAAATCGACGCCGAGCCCGATCAGGATCGCGCAGAACCCCACTGTCACCATGTTCAGCTCATGGAAAATCAGGAGGCCGGCAGCGAGTGCCACGAGACAGCAAAGCAGAAGCGAGATTCCCATTCCGAGCAACGGCAGCCAGCGGCGGAAGCCGGCGTAGAAAACGCCGCTCACCAGGAGGATCGAACCGAGCAGCGTAATGACGATGTCATGCCGCATGCTCAGGGAAATCTCCGCGACGTAGGCAGAGCGGCCGGTGACGAGAATTTCAAGCGGGCCACCATCCCAGCCCTCGTGCGCTTTCGACTGAAACGCCTTCACTTCGCGCATCAGTTTCTGGCAATCGAACGCACCGATTCCCGGCTGGTTCGTGACCGTGAGAAAAATGCGCATTGTTCGATCTGGCGAAGTGAGCGGCTGGTCTTCCTCGATCGACGAGTTGCTCGCGAAAGGTCTTAGCGCCGGCCCGATCACGCCAAGCGGATCGAGGCCCAGCTCGATTTGCGGCCGCGGCGAGCCGGCTTCGATCTCCTCGTGCAACCGATGCAAGCGCTCCTGGATTTTCGCCGGCTGCAACAACGACAACGTTTGGTCGAACGCGGCCGGATCGAGGTTCAAGAGAAGCGGCACCGCGATTGATTGCAGATCCCGCACGCCGTCCGGCGTCTCAATCGGCACTCCGGCGAGGACGCGTTTGCACCAGGGCTGCTCGCGCAAACGTTGCGCGAACGTCGGCGCAAATTCTTCGAGCTTGTCGACGTCGTTCGGCTGGGCGACCAGCGCGAAAGTAAGGTCGCGGACCTGCACGAAATCGCGGTTGTAAACCTTGAGGCCTTCGACGGATTCGAAACCGCCCGGGAGGAGATTGAGGACTTCGGTGTCCAATTTCATTCGCGTGACCAGCACGCCGATGGAAGCCGCGCTAATCAGGGCGACCGCCAGCCAGACCAGGCCGCGTCGTCGCGTGACGAGATGGGCGATGGTGGAATGAAGAGCCATGGATGAAGAGCGAACCGCAGCGGCGACCGTCGCGTTTCAACGCGCCCAGGTCAAAAACGGAACGTGAATGTCTCGCCGCCGTAGGAATGAGTCAGGGTCGGCTTGTCTCCCAGCGCAATGAGTTTCTCTCGCAGTTGGAGCCAGCCGCGCAGCCGCGGCGGTGCATGGGCCATGCTCCCCGACCAACTGACGCCTGCCAAGGGGCCCTTCACGCTGAAGAAATTCGCATCCTGCCGGATTTCGAGCAGCGCCACACCCGGGCCCTTCGTGAAGGTCAGCTCGAAGTCGCCCGCTTTTGAAAAACGCACCAGCACTTCGCCGATCAACGTCGTCCGTTTGCCGTGATACAAAAGCTGGCCGTTCCTCGCCTGCCAATCGAGCGCCGGTCCCGTGAATTGGTGGCGCACCGTTTCACAGCTCGTGAACGGCAACGCGATCGCCACGAACAGGACGAGCGGCAGATACAGTCGCGATCGCATTACGACACCGTCTCCAGTTCTCGCGCGGGCGCGGCAACCGGATCTTTTTGCGGAATCAGGGTGCGCCGCGGGCAAAGCGGAATGTATCGTTGCAGCCAGACAAGCAGATAAAAAATCCCCATCCGCCATCGAATGGCGAAGCTGTCCCCGACGTTGCCGCCAAGGACCGCGTTCACGGCCGGCGGGATCTGGAAGAGGTCCTGCGGATGCAAAAAGACTTCGATGAATTCCTTCGAGTACCAGGCATCGACGAACCGGAGGTAAACATCCATCGCCTGGTTGATCTTGCCCTCGTAGCGCGCGAACAGCTTCTTGCGCTTCGCCGGGCGATCGAGCACTTCGTGGAGAATATCAGCGGCTTGTTCGCCGCCGAGGACGGCAAGGAAAACGCCGCTGCTGAAAACCGGATCAATGAATCCGGCGGCGTCGCCCGCCATCATCCAGCGATCGCCCGTCAGCCGCGTGCTGCGGTAGGAAAAGTCGGCCGCCGTCCGGACCGGCGTGACGCGATTTGCGTCGCGCATCCTTTCCATCAGCATCGGCTGTTCTTCGATCGCCTGCTGGAGAAAATCTTCCGGGCTCAGACCAGACTTCTTAAAGACGGCGCCGTCGAGCACGACACCCACGCTCGTGCGCGTGGCGCTTAATGGAATCACCCAGAACCAGCGGTCGATCGCACGCACCATCCGCGTCAGCGTGCCATCGCGTCCTTCGGCCCGCGACATCCCATCGTAGTGGGCGAAGACCGAAACCTTCTGGAGATGCTCGTAGTTTTTCTTGAGCTTGAATTTCGCGCCGAGGATCGAGTTCCGGCCGCTCGCGTCGATCACGTAGCGCGCGCGGACTTCTTCCGACGCACCATTCGCCTTCCCGCAAATCGTGAGCGCGACCTCGTCATCGGAGAAATCGATCTTATCGACGCCGGTTTCTTCTCGGACTTCGGCTCCGCTCTCGCCGGCATGATCAAGCAGGAGTTTGTCGAACTCCGCGCGTGTGACCTGGTAGGACCGGTCGGTCTGCGAGCGGAAGCCGTCTTCGAAATAAAATTTCACGCCGTCGCCGCCGCACGCCCCGTACATTTCGCCGCCGAATTTTTCCATGAATCCCGCCCCCGCGAATTTCTCGTGCAGCCCGAGGCGCGTAAACGCTTGCATGCTGAAGGGCAAAAGGGATTCGCCGATATGGAAACGGGGGAACTTATCGCGCTCGAACACGACGACGCGACGCCCGGCCCGCGCGAGCAACGCAGCGGCGATGCTGCCGGCCGGCCCGCCACCGATAATCGCCACGTCATACATCTCGCCGCTCATTGGGTCACCAAGGTAGCAAAGGCGAAGAGAGTGACCAGTGACAAGTGACCCGCCTTCGCCAAGGCTACGGCGTGGCGAGCCAGTAACAAGTTGGGCGAACGGGTCAGGGCAATGCTGGCAGGTGGAATTGGCTTTGAAAGGATTGGTAATTGTTGTGGGGCATTTGGACGAGGAGCGGCTGGGCTGCGGGATCGAGCCACCGCAGCAACTGGACGAGGTCTCGCTCAGCCATCGCCGTGCAACCGGTGGTGAGCGTGGAGGGATTTTTCCAGATGTGGATGAAGATGCACGAACCCGCGCCCGGCGTTGCCGCGGCATTGTGAGCGACGAAAATTCCCCATTGATAGAGATCGTCGGTGCGCCGCATTTGTTCGAAGCTGCGCCAATCGACTCGAGTTACTTTCGAGCGATCGACCAGCTGGTTGTAATAATGCGAGCGGGGATCATCGACTCCCTCGGTCATCCTGGTGAGAGGGACGTAGTGGAGCTTGATCCAATTCGCACTCGGCGCGGGTGCGTAACCGAATGCCGGGCCGAGGCGAAAAATTCCCGCGGGCGCTTTGTTGTCTCCTTCGATCTTGCGCGGGCCGGCGCGCCTTCTCGCATCGACCAGTCCGAGGCCCCAGCCTAGCCCGCTCTTTCCCAGCACGACAGGAATCGCGTTGCCCCGCATTTTCCAATCGCCGGCGGTGCTCGTCCGCGCGAAGGCATGGAGAAGAGCCGTCTTCGAGTTCCAGGTTGGGGCCACGACCACCAGGCACTGTCGAGAGTAGCGCAGCGGATCCGTTCCGGTGGCTATCGCAATCATCGAGAGAAAAAGCGAGATACAAATAAGTCGCATACGACCTCTACGACATATTCCATTATCCAAGTGGCCGGAAAGGCCCAATTACTTGCCAGTCCCCGGGAACCGCACTAACAAGCCACTGCGATGAAAATCGTCGATCGTTACATTAGCCGGCAGCTCATCGTGAACCTGCTCTTCGCGATCGTGGTGCTCAGCTTCGTGCTGGTGATCGGCAACATCTTCCGTAAGCTCCTCCCTCTTTTGGTCAACCACGATCTGCCGGTCGAATACCTCGTCGGCTTCGTCGCTTACGTCCTGCCGTTTTCGCTCATCTTCACGATCCCTTGGGGATTGCTCACCGCCGTGCTCCTCGTTTTCGGCCGGCTTTCAGCGGATAACGAGCTGACGGCTCTCCGTTCCAACGGCGTCAGCATCGGGCGCATCTGCATCCCACTCGTGGTCATCGCGCTGCTTTGCACGGCCGTCTCAGTCTGGCTCAACGTCCAGGTAGCGCCCGCCGCGCAGGAGGAAATGCGCAGCACCGTTTTCAACCTGGCCACCCGCAATCCGATGGCGCTCTTCGGGAGCGACCAGGTCATCGACCAGTTTCCCGGCCGGAAAATTTATGTCGGAAAGAAAGAAGGAAACAGGCTCGAGAACATCCTCGTGTTTGAGACCAACGACGAAGCGATGCCGATGAAAGTGACCCATGCGCGCGTCGGCATGCTCGAGACCGATCTGCCGAACCGCCGCATCCTCATGCATCTTTACAATGCCCGCTATTCGCAGCGGGACGACGTCGATCCCTACGATCTCAGCCGGATGCGGGACGGCATCAGCGTGGCGGAGGGAACGCTGCCGATCAGCCTGGAGGATCTTTACGAAAAGGAAAAACGCCGGGCCAGCCGCTCGATGCTGTCTCTCGAGCAACTCCTCGAGCAACTCAAAGCCGACGACCCGAAAATGCGCAGCTCGAGCCGGACCGAGATCAACAAACGTTTCTCGTTCCCGATGGCCTGTCTCGTCTTCGCGTTGGTCGGCGTCCCGCTCGGCATCACCGCCCATCGCCGCGAAACTTCCTTCGGCTTCGCCGCGAGTCTCGTCATCGGCGTTTTCTATTTTCTCTTCATCATCGTGGCCGATACTTTGCGCGCCACTCCCAGGCTCCATCCCGAGCTTCTCGTCTGGCTCCCGAATGTTCTTTTTCTCGGCCTGGGCTGGTGGCTCTTCCGGCGTTTGAGCCGGCAGTAGGAAACGCGCTGATTCCAAGACCTCTGGGGAGCGCGCGCGTCTCGCGCGTCTGGGACGGTGTCCCGCCGTCGCGAACTTTTCCTGCGTCGTGGCGTTAGGAAAGCCTGTTTCGGCGAGACGCCGAAAGCAACACGCGAGACGCGTGCGCTCCCCCGCCGCGGAATAACGGTGCGGGACTCAGTGGCCCTGCGGGATAGATTCCCTGCGCGGTCGCAGGCGCATCAAAAACAGCATCGGCCAACCGAGATACTTCCGGGCGCGCTCGAGCCGGTCGGCCAGTTTTTCATCGACGACATGCTCGCTAAAATGATCGAAGGCGAACCCGGCGCGTGCCGCGGCCATCACATAATCGCTCATCTCGTGCGGGTAACTCGCCGGCCAGATTTTCCGATCGGTTCCGGGAAGACGAAAGCGCGCCTGGACCCCGCGTAACATCATGGCCGGATGCATCCCGGAAACGACTACGTTCCCATTTGGCCGGCAGACCCGGTGCATCTCGCTGAACAACTTGTCCAGGTGTTCGATGTGATCGACGACGAGCGCGCAGAGGACGCGGTCAAAATGGTCCGCCGGGAAAGGCAGAGGTTGAGAAAGATCGTGCACCTGAAAGAGGAGATCGCTCGCGCCAATTTTCTTGCGCGCCTTTGCCAACATCTCCGAGGAGAAATCAAGGGCGGTGACGCGCGCTCCCGCATCAGCCATGCGGATGGAATGGCGACCGGTTCCGCAACCGAGATCGAGGATGTCGAGGCCATGGACGTCCCCAAGTAACTCTTGCACCAATGGTTCTTCGAGCGCGGGAAGCGGATTTTCATCCCCGTCATAGCTGGCGGCCCACTGGTCGTAGCCGACGGACGTCGGGACAATTTCGGAAAACGCTGGATCGTCTCGTTCCATTGCCACCAACCGGAAACCAATTCTACGGCATCTCGTCGCTGATGATGAAGAATTTCTTCAGAATGGCGCGGCCGAAATTGGTCGTTAGGGCAACGTCGGCGGCATCGCGGCCGCGGGCCATGACGATGCGGCCAATGCGAGGGATGTCGTGGCGGGCGTCGAAAGTGTGCCAGCGGCCGCCGAGATAAACTTCATACCAGCCGCTGAAATCCATCGGCAGGACAACCGGCACGCCGATGTCACCCATGTAGCCGGTGGTGTAGCGCGCGGGGATGTTCATGCAACGGCAGAAGGCGATGGCGAGATGGCTGTAGTCCCGGCAGACGCCTCGCGGATCGTTGTAAACGTCGAACGCGGACTTGGAGGAATCGGCGAAAGGGTAGCCAAAGGTGATGTAGTTGTGCACCCAGGTGTTGATCGCCTGGGCGCGGGCCCAGCCAGGCGCGGTGTCGCCAAAAAGTTTCCAGGCGATGTCGGATAGCTTGTCGACTTCGCAATAGCGGCTGGTGAGGAGGAACGGCAACGTGTCGTTAGGCAAATCCTCAATCGCATGCTGGATGGCGTCGGGATCTTTTGCATCAGGCTGGCCGCTGTCTTCGATCAGGGTCTCGAGCGAGAAACGAATGTCGCCGGCAGGCGCGAGGAGTCGCGCGCAACGGTTGCCGTAAAGATCGGTGAAATCGGTGAGCGGGATGTTCGGCTCGACGGCGATCTTTTCTTCCCCGCGCAAGTCGGCTTGCCGCGACGGATGGACGTATAGCATCAGGATCATCGGCGTAGGCGCCGGAAGCTCGAATTGAATGTCGAAACCGATTTTAATGATCATCGCAGGATGCCTCGGGGAAGGGGGAGCGGAAGATACTTCCGTCCGCGAAATAAGAAACCCGATTTTGTGCCATGATCCGTTCGCGCTGCAATATCTCTAAGAGCTGTGAAAGCACGCGACGCATCAAGGAGCGGCGATTTGAAATCGCCGTTTTATGCGGTCGGCGGTTGCAAACCGCCGCTCCTTGAAGCTCGGCGACGTCCAACGATTAGGTAACTGGCGCGCCGAATTCGGCGGTGATGGAAAGCCTGGCGCCGGCGACGATTCGAACGTCTCGCAGACGGACTTCGCCAAGCGGCAGCGACATCAGCGAGAATTTGCGGCCGTTTATCTTTTCCAAGTGCGGCTTGAGAATGCCGCAGGCAATGCCGCCCATCGCGCCGTCGCCGGTGCAATCGAGACTGGAAATTTTCGCGTTGAGTTCTTCATCGAGATCGACCCGGCCGGTGATTCGGAGCGATGTGCTAAGGAACAGTTTCTTCGCCCGCAGGCGAACTTCCGCGGCAAGCGATCGTGAACTGTTCGAGCGCAAGGAGAGCTGCACGTTATCGATCGCGACGCCATGCTTCGCCGCTTCGGTTTTCGCCACTTCGGCGATCAACGCTTCGAGATCGGCCGGCGAAGCGGAGACTTCGATCCGGCCATCGGCCGCGCTGTGAAGCATCAGGACGACATTGCCTTGGGAATCGGCGGCGCGATGGAGATGGACATTTTTCGCCTCGAGAGCGAAGTCCACCGCAGCGGGACCGACGGAGATGCGTGAGCCGTTAGCGGCAAAGGAGTCCACCGTGAGCGCAGGAGCCGATTCGCCGGCGGGAGTGGGAACTGTTGGCGGTTGGCCGCGCAGCTTCGCGCCATCGAGCGCCACCGCGAGGCTGGCCAAATGCGGATAGGAGACCTCGCGGATGGTTACGGGATCGTTCGGGAGCTCGAAGAGGTCGCGGAGACTTTCGTTCAGGTGCCGGGTGAGATCGGCCGTGTTGGTGGGAAGGGCGTTTGTCTTTAATGGAAACATGGGGAAAACGCCCAACGTCCAACGCCCAACGGCCAACGTCCAATGAAGAGAGACAAATTCCCACCGTTGTGATCCTTTGTGTCCCGTCGTGTGAGGCTCCGTAGAGGCCAGACCGACAGAAAAGATTTGCATTCCCAACCTCTCTGGCTACTTTCCGCGTTCCCTTATGGCGAAAACGTCCTGGATCAATCGCAACAATCGCAAGCGCGCAACCGTGAAAAAATACGCGGCGCTTCGTGCTGAGCTCAAAGCGAAGAAAGATTATCTGGCCCTCTCTCAGCTGCCGCGCAACGCCAGCCCCACCCGGGTGGTCAATCGTTGCGAAGTGAGCGGCCGCCGCCGGGCCTTCATTCGCCGATTCAAGGTTTCGCGGCTGACGTTCCGGGAACTTGCCTCGAACGGGTTCATCCCGGGCGTGACGAAGTCGAGCTGGTAGGAAACCGGCTCGCGGGGTGTCGGGTGTGCGGCGCGCATCCGTTCCATGAACTCATTGCTTTTACCATTCCTAGCGCTCGCACCCCTGGCGGACGCAGTCGCTGAGTCCTGGGATTCGCCGATCATCATCCTGGGGAAGTTGGCGGTCATCCTGGGGCTGGTTGCGCTCAACGCCTTTTTCGTGGCCTCCGAGTTCGCCATCGTGAAGGTCCGCAACAGCCAGCTCGATGCGCTCGAGGACGAAGGCAATGTGAAGGCGGTTTTCGCCAAGCACGTCCGCGGACACCTCGATGCCTATCTCTCCGCGACCCAGCTCGGGATCACCCTGGCCAGTCTCGCCTTGGGCTGGATTGGTGAACAATTTCTCGCCCACATGCTCGAGCCCGCTTTCCTGCTGATGAGCGTGCACTCGCACGCCCTCGTCTCCACTATCTCCATCACGCTCGCATTTATCGGAATCACGTTCCTCCACATTGTCTTCGGCGAGCTGGCGCCGAAATACCTTGCGATCGGAAATCCGATTTCCATTACGCTGATGCTCGCCCGGCCGCTGGGCGCGTTCTATATCCTCTTCAAACCGGCGATCTGGATCCTAAACAAATCCTCGAATTTCTTTCTCCAGAAACTTCTGCGGATCAAACCGGTGGCCGGCTCGGAGCTGGCCCACAGCGAAGAGGAGTTGCGCCTCATCCTGGACGAAAGCGAAAAATCCGATGAAGTCTCGGAACTCGGACGCGATCTGCTCGTGAACGCGCTCGACCTCCGGCAGCGCGTCGTCCGCGATATCATGACGCCGCGCGGCGAAGTGGTCTTCCTCGATCTCGAGCTCAGCTTCGAGGAAAACGTGAAGACGGCCCTCGAATCGCGCCACACCCGGTTCCCGCTTTGCCGCGGCCACCTCGATAATGCGCTTGGCCTCATTCACATCAAGGAGCTGATGCCGATGATGCGCGATCCGCAACCGGACCTACTCCGGATCAAGCGCGAGCTGATTCCGGTGCCGGAGATGATGTCGCTGGAAAAATTGCTGAATCTCTTTCTCACCAGGCACGCCCATCTCGCCATCGTCGTCGATGAATACGGAGGCACCGTCGGAATGGTGACGCTGGAGAACGTGCTCGAGGAAATCGTCGGCGACATCCAGGACGAGTTCGACAGCGAGAAGGCGGAGTTCCGCAAGATCAACGAGGACGAGTTTTCCGTCGACGGCGCGCTCGGCCTTTACGAGCTGCGCGACCTCGCCGGGCTCGAGTTGGAAAGTGCCGATGTCAGCACGATCGGCGGTTACGTCACCCATCTGCTCGGTCACCTGCCGAAGCAGGGCGAGCACGTGCGCATCAACGATTACGTTGTTACCATTTCCCAGACGGACGGCCGGCGAGTCGGCCAGCTGCACTTTCGCAAACAAAAAGCCGAAGATCGGCCCGAGGCCGTCCTCGAAAGTTAGCCGTTCTGTTCTTCCAACTGGGCGATCGCCGCTTGCAGGCGATCGATGCTGACCGGCTTGGTGAGGTGATCGGAGAAACCGGCGTCCCGGCTTCGTTCGATATCTTCATCCATGCCGAATCCGCTTAAGGCGAGGGCGGGCACGTCACGCGTTTGCCGGATGCGTTTCAGTAACTCCAGTCCGCTCCCGTCGGGCAGGCCGATGTCGCTTAGCAAAATGTCGAACGGCTGTTCTTCGGCGATCTGGAGAGCCTCCGTCATGTTTTCGGCAGCGAGAACTTCGTAGCCCAGGCGTCGGAGCAATAGCTGCATCGAACGCAGGGTATCGCCATGATCGTCGACCACGAGGATGCGGCGTTTCCCGGCAGCGACGGCCTGGCTGCCGGTGACTTCGCGTGTCTTGGTGGTTGGCGTTCCCCAGGAAAAGAAGGAAGGCCAAAAAGCTGGAACGTCTGCCGCACCGAAAACGTCGTAGGTCGATTCCATCTTAGTCGCCCCGGTTCTCCCCGGGGACGCTGATATTAGATAGGCTTATCGGAAGCGGTCAACGCCGAGTGTGGGAGGCGCCGATCTTTTCTGGCGAATGACTCGCGCCTGACCGGGGCGAGATTGACCTTGCGAAAGGGCGAGCACTGCGTTGCGTAGGCAGTCATGCTTAGATTTTGGTCATCCGCTGCCGCGGCTCTGCTCATCGGCACGACTCTTTTTGCCGCCGAAGTGCAGGTGCAGGTAAAACCTTCGCCCACACCCGCGGCGCGATCCTCCGCGTCTCCTTCCGCGACGCCGCGTCCGGCCGGATCGCCTCCGGCCACGTCACGGCCCGGTGGAACGCCTTCAGCGACTCCGGTTTCTGCCAAGGTGCCTCAATATCGTCCGGCCCTTCTGGGCGCCGGGCCCAATTCCGTCATCAATCGCATGAACACCGCCGGGTTGATCCGGGACGGGCAAAAAGATGGGCAGCTCTTTTTCTGCTGTTCCGTCGACAAGGCAGGCGTGATCGTTAATACGTGGACCTACCGGCAATCGCCGGACTCGAAGCTACTCGAGAGAGAATTAGTCCGCTGCCTCGACACCGCGGTCTTCGTTCCCGCGGTTTACAACCACGAACTGGTTCACGTGCTTTTTTACGGGACCGTCACTTTCAAGATCGTGGATGGAAAACCGCGCCTGCGCATTTTCGAGAACCAGGAAGCCGAGGAATTGAAAAAGGAAAGCGACTTCATCGGGCCGCAGCCATTTGTCGGGAAAGGTTCGAAGTTCGAGGGTCTGCATTACCCCAATGACGCCGTGACCTCGGAGCTCAGCGGTATCGTGGAATTGGCGATGAAAATCGATGCGACTGGGGCGATGAAAGATCTGCAGATCGTTTCCGAGTATCCGCCGCTGGTGGGATTCCGTCGGGCGGCGGCAGAGGATTTCCGCGTTGCCTCATTCATTCCGGCGTTCCGCGAAGGGAAGCCGGTGGAGTGCAGCATCACTCTCCCGGTTTATTACGAACCGTAACGCGGCGACGATTGCCGCCGGCTCCGAAGTCTGACGTTCGTGGCGAAACCTGCCTTTCTGCCGTGCTCTTTTTTCGCGCGCGATCCGCTAGTCTGCGCGCGTGAACTCATCGGTACGGAATTGGTCTGGGGGAAATGCTCGGGGCTCATCGTCGAGACCGAGGCCTATCTCACGCTGAACGACGAAGCGTGCCACACCTTTACCCGGCCGAGCACCCGCGCGTTCGTCGAGCGCAACGACGCCGGCGCGATTTACATTTACATGAACTACGGCGTCCACTGGATGCTGAACCTGCTGGTGAAAGGCGGCGAACGCAGTGGCCTGATTTTAATTCGCGCCCTTGAACCGCGGCGCGGTTTGTCCGTGATGCGGGCGCGCCGCGGCGTGGAAGAGTTTCGTGGGCTTTGTTCGGGCCCGGGAAAACTGGCGCAGGCGCTCGATATCACGAAGCGCCATCATGAACTGAGCATTTGCTCGGATTCGCAGCGTTGCCTCTTGCCGGGGAGTGCCGAGGTCCGCGTAGTCGCTGATCCGCGCATCGGCATCAGCCGTTCGAAGGACTTTCCATGGCGCTTTACCCTGGCAGGCAGTCCTTTCGTCAGCCGCCCCGTTCGCATAAGTCCCATATGACATATAGGTCCTATGCATTACTTTACCCACCCATGAAAAAACGCGTCCTGCTCGGCATGAGCGGCGGGGTCGATTCCAGCGTGGCGGGGTATCTTCTCCGCCAGCAGGGATACGACGTCGTCGGTGTGACCATGAAGGTCTGGCCACAGGATTGCATCTCGCGCGCCGAGGACAAATGTTGCGGCCCGCAGGCCGTGGCGGACGCGCGGAGCGTGGCGCACTCGTTGGGCATTCCGCATTACGTTGTGGACGAAGCCGATCAATTCGAGCGCCTCGTGATCGATTATTTTTCCAGCGAATACCAGGCCGGCCGGACGCCGAATCCGTGTGTGATGTGCAACGAGAAGCTGAAGTTCGGCAATCTCTGGAGCAAGGCGCAGGCGCTCGGCTGCGATTACATCGGCACCGGCCATTACGCCATCATCGAACATCATCCGGACCGCGCGGTTCTGCGCAAAGGCGTCGACCCGCGGAAGGACCAGTCCTACTTCCTGTTTAGTCTGCGCCAGCCGCAATTGCGCCACGCCCTGACGCCGCTCGGTGGCATGGCGAAGCCGGCCATCCGCGAGATTGCGCGCTCGTTAGGCCTGAGAGTCGCCGACAAAGTCGATAGCCAGGAAATCTGTTTCGTCCCGGGTAATGACTACAAGGCCTTTCTTCGCTCCCATCTCGACCAGGCGGAATTTCATCCCGGCGGCATTTACGATCTCGAGGGAAATTTTATCGCTGAACACGAAGGCATCGAGATGTTCACGATCGGGCAGCGGAAAGGTTTGCCCGGCGGTTCCGCCCAGCCGCGCTATGTGGTCGACTTGGATCCGGCAACGAACCGCGTCCTTGTCGGCTCCGCGGAAGATTTGGTTTCGGACGATTTCGAAATCGACCGGGTAAATTGGATCGCGTCCGCTGTAGCCGGGATCGGCGATCCCGGCCGAGATGACGATGGCCATGCCGGGGCCGGCGATCCCGGCTACAGATCGCTCGAAGCGACGGTCAAGATTCGTTACAGTCATCCCGGGACGCGCGCGACGGTGACCCCGCTGGAAAATGGCCGCGTTCGCATTCAATTACACGAGCCGCAAAAGGCCGTCACTCCAGGACAAGCCGCCGTGATTTATGATGGCGATGTCGTGGTCGGCGGAGGCTGGATTTGCCGGGCTGCCGCGCTGCAGCCGGCGTGATCAATGGCAGACGAAATCGTTCTCGCGTTCAGCACGTTCCCCGATGTGGAGACGGCGCGAAGAATTGCGCGCGATTTAGTCGCGGAAAATTTCGCCGCGTGCGCGAACCTCGTTCCGAAAATCGAATCGATTTACCGTTGGCAGGGTAAAATCGAGCGGGGAGATGAAACGCTGGTTCTTTTTAAGACAGCCGCGGCACACTCCACAGCTTTCCAGGAAAAATTGCGCTCTCTGCATCCCTACGAGGTGCCGGAAATAATTTTCATTCCGGTGACGGCGGGATTGCCGGAATACCTGCGCTGGGTAACTGAGAATTGCGGCTGAGAAACTCGACGGCTTTAAGCCGTCGAGTTTTGAGCGCCTGTCTCGCTGACTGGCGCTGCGTCAGCCGCCCGCTTTCGGATTCCGGCGGCTCCGTCGTTCGCCCACGAGATAAATTGCGATGCCGATGGCATTCGCCACAACGGTGACGCCCGCGATTTTCGCCCCGAAAACCAGCGGATTCGGGACGTCGATAATCGGATAGACGGTGAACCCGATCGCCAGTAACGACACAGCCGAGCCGGAGATCGCGGCCAGTCGCAGCCAGATTGGTGCGCCGGAACGGACCGCGCTGGCACCCGCGATAGGAATGGCGAACAGCATCAGGTAAACAATTCCGTAAAAGACGTTCGCGGCGTTATCCACGAGTTGAAATGCTTCCTGAATGCCGGCGCCGATCTGGCTCGTAATTGAAATCAGCAAGGTGATGGCGCCGACGAAAATGATCGAATTGACCGGCGTTTTATATCGCGGATGCAAGCGCGAGAACCAGCCCGGCAGGAGACCGTCCCAGCCGGCCACCATGGGCAGCCGCGAGCTGCCGGTGACATGAACGCTCGTCGAGGCAATCGTTCGCGCCGTCATCAAGAGAATTCCAACGGAGGCGATCGCTCCGGCGATGGGGAATGAGGCCAAGCCGAGCCGCAAAGTTTGTGGGACGGGACCGATGAGATCGATCGGGTTGTCCCCGATGAATGCCAGAACGGAACTGGTGCCGAGGATAAACATCAATGCGATGATGGGCGACGCGATCATGACCGAACGCCCGATGTCCCGGGCCGGGGAACGCGTTTCTCCAGCCAGGATGGCAACGTATTCGAATCCACTCAGGGCGCCGACGGCGAGTTTGCTGAAAACATTGAAGCAGTAAAAGATTGAGACGGTGGGCGCGACCATCTGGAGCGGTTGATAGCTTTTCAACTCGCCGCGGGCCAGGGCGAGCAACGGCAGGAAAATCAGGGCGCCATAGACCAGCAGCATGGCGAACGCGCCGAGATTGTGAACCCACTTGCCTAACGACAAACCACGGACACCGGTCCAGCCGAGACCGGCGACGAGCGCGCAACTAATTAACGACACACACCATTTGTTGTCCGGCATCCAGGCGGCACTCGGACCGATGGCGTAGGCAAGATTGGTGGTCGTAAACATTCCACCCAGCGCGATCACCGTGATCGAAAGAAGCCAGAGGTTCCACGCCACGATGAAACCGGCGAATTTGTTGAACCCGAGTTTCGCCCACTGATAAATGCCGCCTTCAAGAGGCATCCGGCGATTCAAATAAATGACGACGGCCGCCTGCGGAATGTAGAAAAGCAAAATGGCGAGCAACCAAAAGAAAAGATGGGCTTGTCCAAGTTTTGCGGCGGTGCCGACCCAGGTTGAGCCTACGACAAAGAGAATCTGGGTGAGGACGAGATCGAAGAGTCCCAGCGGCTTTTTGAGCGCCACACTGTGGCTTTCGACATCCTGCCCGCCGCGATTCGATTCCGCCGTCACGACCGTATTTTATCGCGGCTCCGGCTCCGTCTTCGGTGGAGCGGCGTTTCGAAAC
>JBEEHR010000084.1:0-8569 GCA_041167505.1 Verrucomicrobiota bacterium | reverse complement strand
TTTGTAAACGCCGTTCGATAATTCCGTGACGGTCGCGTAGCCGCCGTTAGCGGAGAGGGTGCCGAAAGCCTCGATCATGCCGGTGACCGTGCCGAGCAGGCCGAGGAGTGGCGCGACGTAGGCGAGGGCCGCGAGGACACCGAGGAAACGCTCCAGCTTCGGCACTTCGAGCTGTCCCGCTTCCTGCACGATCTCGCGCAGTTCGGCGCGGGGCGCATCGTGCCGGATGATCGCGGCATGAATGACACGGGCGACCGGTCCCGGCGTGCCGGCGGATTCATGCAGTGCCTCGGCGAAATTGCGGCGCTGAAGCAGATTGGAAAGTCCCTGGAGAAACTCGCCCACGTGGATGGTGGCGCGATGCAAATAAAGCAGCCGCTCGGCAATAACCGCGATGGCAATGACGCTGCACGCCAGGATGGGCCACATGAGGAGGCCACCCTTCTGGATGTAGTCGATCATTCGCTTTTGTCTTAACCGCCTTTGTTGCGCATGGCAAGCCGGGAAGGCGCTCCGGATTACTTCCGTTTGTTAGGTGGCGTGGAGTGCGGGGAAACGCCCGGAGTCTGCCGGATCAATTTGCCGGCGGCATCGTAGACGCCATAGCCGGTTTGTTTTCCGTTCTTGTCGTAGGCGTAGACGATCTTGTTACGCACCACATCGTCGGGCCCAAGCTGGGTCTCCTGGGTGAGCTTCCCCGCAGTGTCGTACTTATATAGTGTCTTGAAACGCAGTTGATCGTCAGCTCCGTAAACTTCGCCGCTCGCGAAGCGCCCCGCCTCATCCAGGGTGTAGCGGATTTTCCCGACCGTTTTCCCATCTTTTCCCGTGGTCGTGGCGACAGCGCGATGATGGGGGGAATCGAATTCATAAGTGGTCCGCGTGCCATCCGCGTTCATCGACACGGTGACGCGAACGGTATCTGGAGTAGGGGTGGCGAGCTGGGCGGGAATGGTCGGGCTGGAGGCGAAGAAAGCGGCGGCAAAAGTGGCGGCGATCGCGCGGGCAAACATGGGGGAGTTTACGAGGCGTGGAAAAGGGGGCAAACGAGCATTAATTTTTATTGACCCTTGGTACGGAAGGTGGTTAAAAGTGGGGGGAAGTGGATTGAAATGGCACAATCATCCGCTGGTGCATGGACGACAACTCTCAACCCCAAAAATTCTTCGCCGGCGAATTCCGTCATGCCATTGACGAGAAGAACCGGATCACGATTCCATCCCGCTGGAGGGGCGAGGGGGGCGAGGAATTCATCATCCTGCCCGAGCCCCAGCATCAATTTCTCCTCATCATGTCGCAGGAGGAGTTTGCCCGGATGAGCGCGCAGGCGGAAACCCACAGTGCCGTTTCCGCCCGCGACCGCCGGATTTTTTTGCGCCATCTCCATTCGCGGGCCGAACACGGAACGTCCGACCGCCACGGCCGGCTAGTCCTGCCGGAAGATATGTGCCACCAGCTCGGTTTGAAGGGCGAGGTGGCGCTGGTCGGCGGCCGCGGCCGTTTCGAGATCTGGAATCTGCAGAAATGGAAACGCGCCCACGAGGAAGAAACGGCGACCTATCAACACGTCGCCAATGTGATCGGGCTCTAGTTTTCGAAAATGATTAACGCATTGCTGTTTGAGCGGCCCATCTGGTTCTCGACCGGCCCGCTCCAAGTCGAGGAGGCGCAGGAAATGGAGGATTTCACCTATCATCAGCCGGTGCTCGTGAGCGAATCGGTGGAACTGCTGGCGCCACGCGCCGGGTCGCTCATCGTGGACGGGACTTGCGGGGGCGGAGGGCACACGGCCGAGATTTTGCGGACGGGTGCCGACGTCGTGGCGCTGGACCAGGATCCGGACGCGATCGAATTCGCACGGGAAAAACTGGCGGAGTACGGCGGGCGCGTCACTCTGGTGCAGGCGAATTTCCGCGAGGCCGGGAGAGTGCTCGACGAATTGGGAGTGGTCGGCATCGGCGGAGCGCTTCTCGATCTGGGGGTTTCGTCGCGGCAATTGGAGAACGCGAGCCGCGGGTTCAGTGTCATGCGCCAGGGACCGCTCGATATGCGGATGGATCCGCGGCGCGAATTGACGGCGGCGACGGTGGTCGATTCCTACTCGGAAGAAGATCTCACCCGAATTTTCCGCGAACTGGGGGAAGAACCGGCCGCACGCCGCATCGCGAGTCAGCTCGTGAAGCTGCGGAAGGTGACACCGTTCGAGGACACGATGCAGCTGGCGAAGGCGATCGAGAAGATTGTCTGGCGGCATGGACGCCGTCATCCGGCAACGCAGGTGTTCCAGGCGTTGCGCATGGAAGTGAACGACGAACTGAACGCGCTCGACGAAGGTCTGCGCGCGCTGACGAAACGGCTCGAATCGGGTGCGCGTTTCGCCGTGATCACTTTCCATTCTCTCGAAGATCGGATCGTCAAAAATTTCTTCCGCGACCGGAGCCGCGAATGGCTCGATCGGCCAGAGTGGCCGGAGCCGCGCCGGAATCCCGATTTTGTTTTCCGTCTCATCACCGACAAGCCGGTTGAGCCCGGCGAAAACGAGCAACGCAGCAATCCGCGCTCGCGCAGCGCCAAGTTGCGTGTCGTTGAAAAAATCTGATGCACGCCCCGCGCCGAAAAACCTTCAACTCCGTGAACGCCGCTTCGCTGGCGCGCTGGATCGTGATGACCGGTTTCCTCGCCCTGACCGGTCTGGTTTACGTTTACCTTACGCTCCAGCTCTACCATCTCGGCGATCGGAAGAAAGCGCTGGAGAATGAGCTGGCGAGTCTCCGTTCGCAGAACGACGTCGCGAGCGTCCAGATCGCGGCGCTGACTTCGCGCGCGGCCCTGCAGCGCCGGCTCAAGGAGGGTTATTTGAAAATGATCCCGATCGCCGAGCAAAACATTGTGCGATTGAGCGCGCCCCGGCCGGTGCGCCCGGAGGACGCGGTTCAACCGGTGGCTAACAAGCGTGGCGGAAGATGAAGTGGAACAGCCGGATCCGTTGCGCGCTGGTCTGCCTCTTCTTTACCGCTCTATTCAGCCTCTTTTCCTTCCGGCTGGTCTACTTGCAGATGATCAAGCACGACGAGTATGCAGGGCTCGCCGCGGAGAAACATGTCTACAAGCAGCCGATCTTCGCCGAGCGCGGCACGATCCTCGACGCGAATAACGAAGTCCTCGCGCATAACACGCCCGTCGAAACAGTCGTTGCGGATGCGACTCACATAAATAACCGCGACGCGATCCTTCCGCTGCTCCGGGACGCGCTCGATATTCCGGCGAGCGAACTGTCCGAAAAGCTGGACGGCGAACGCCGCTACATCGTTTTGAAACGCGAGATGCCGATCGCCGCGGCGATGGCGCTGCGTGAAAAATTGCGCGCCCAGAATTTGCGCGGAATTTATTTCGAGCGCGACACGACCCGGATTTATCCCAACGGCTCGATGCTCTGCCACGTCATCGGGTTCACGGACTTCGAGCATCGCGGCATCCAGGGCGTGGAATCGTCGATGGAAGAATATCTGCACGGCCAGGACGGCTACCGTTTCATCGAGCACAACCGGGCCGGGCAGGAGATCGTGCTCTATCGCGGCCAGGAACGCGTGCCGCGCGACGGCTACCAGGTCCACCTCACCGTCGATCTGAACCTGCAGAATATCGTCGAGAACGAGATCGACGCGGCGGTGCGCGAATACAATCCGCAGAAAGCCACCATCATCCTGATGCGTCCGCAGACCGGCGAGATCCTCGCGATGGCGAACCGGCCGAACTTCGACCTGAATCTGCGCTCGGAGGCGAAGCCGGAGCAGATGAAGAACCGCGCCATCATCGACATGATGGAGCCGGGCTCGACCTTCAAGATCGTCACGGCCGCGGCGGCGCTGAACGAGAAAAAAGTTCGCCCCGACACGACGATCTTTTGCGAGAACGGCATCTGGAATTTCGGCGGCCGGCCGTTGCACGACCACAAGGCCTACGGGGAACTGAGCGTTCAGGACATTCTCGTGAAATCGAGCAACATCGGCGCGGCCAAGCTCGCCCTCTCGATCGGCGAACAGAAATTCTACGAATACATTCGCCGCTTTGGTTTTGGCGATCGAACCGGAATCGAATTGCCGGGCGAAATTCCGGGCGTGATTCGTCCGCCGCAAACTTGGAGCAAGATCTCCATCACGCGCATTCCCATGGGCCATGAAGTGGGGGTGACGCCGTTGCAGATGATGGTGGCGATGGCGACGATCGCGAACGGCGGCAAACTGGTCACGCCGCGCATCGTGAAATCGGTCACCGCCGGAGACGGCAAGACCATCACGACTTTTTCGCCCACGGTGTTGCGCCAGGTGATTTCGCCGGAGACCGCGGCGCAAGTTGGGAACGCGTTACGCGGAGTGGTGAGCGATCGCGGGACGGCCGCCGCCGCTGCTGTGCCGGGTTTCACAATCTCCGGCAAGACCGGGACTGCGCAGAAAGTGGATCCAAAAGGTGGGTACGAGCAGGGGAAATATGTCGTCTCGTTCTCCGGCTATTTGCCAGCCGATCATCCGGAATTCGTGGGGATCGTGGTCCTGGACGACGCCAAGACCAGCCGGCCCGAATTGAATTATGGCGGCCTCGTCGCCGGCCCGATCTTTTCGCGCATTGCCGAAAAGGCGGCGCGTTATCTCGATCTTCAGCCGCATGAAGAGCTGACGAAACCGTCCGCAGCCGGACGAGTGGCCTTAACCAATGCGTCCCACCGTTGAGCGCGCTGCGCCCGTTTGACCCTTTCGCATGCAGCTCAAAACACTCGTCGCAGCCATTTCCCCCCGCCAAATCATCGGGCCGCTTGATCGCGTCGTGGAAAGCATCGCGTATGACTCGCGCCGTGTGCAGGGGAACGGTCTTTTCGTCGCATTGCGCGGCGAAAAATCTGACGGCCATCAATTCGTCGAGCAAGCCGTCGAAAAAGGCGCCACGGTCATCGTGACGGAACACGAGGTCCAAGCCCCTCGCGCGACTTGTGTAGTGGTCGATGACACCCGGTTGGCGCTCGCCGATCTTGCCGCGACTTTCTACGAACGCCCGGCCCGCCGGCTCAAGCTGGCGGCCGTTACCGGGACGAATGGAAAAACGACGACGACGTTTTTGCTGAAACACATTTGCGAGAATGCCGGAGTGCGCTGCGGCCTGCTCGGGACCGTACGCTACGAAATAGGAGACCGCGTGCTGCCGGCGGTGCGCACCACGCCGGAATCGCTCGACGTCCATGAGCTGCTCGCGCAAATGGTGAATGCCGGATGCAAGGCAGCCGCGCTGGAAGTTTCGTCGCATGCCCTCGCGCAGAATCGCGTGCGCGGCATCGAATGGGACGTCGCCGTCTTCACGAACCTGACCCAGGACCATCTCGATTTTCATGGCACGATGGAGAATTACTTCGAAGCCAAGGCGACGCTCTTCACCGGCCTGGCGGAGCAAAAGTCGAAGACGGGAGCGACGGCGGTTATCAACCTCGATGACCGTTATGGCGTGCAGCTGGCCAATCGGCTCGAAAAGAAAGTTCCGGTCATCACTTACGGCCTCGGCGTGAAGGCGGATTTTCGCGCTTCGAATTACCATGCCGAATTTGCCGGGACTTCGTATCAGCTAGATGCGCGCGGAAAGAGTTACTTGGTGCGCGTTCCGTTGATCGGGAGGTTCAACGTCGCGAATTCCATGGCCGCGCTGGCTGCCGCCAGCAGTATGGGAATTAGTCTGCGCGAGGCCATTCTCAGTCTCGGCCGTTCTCCGCAGGTCCCCGGGCGGCTCGAGGCCGTGCTGGCGAAACGGCAGTTCCAGATCTTCGTCGATTATGCGCACACCGACGATGCGCTCCTCAATGTCTTAAAAACCTTACGCGAACTTTCGCCGAGAAAACTCATCGTCGTCTTTGGTTGCGGTGGCGATCGCGACAAACAGAAGCGCCCGCTCATGGGACGCGTCGCGGATCAGAATGCCGACTTCAGCATCATCACTTCCGATAATCCGCGGAAAGAAGATCCCGACGCCATCATTGCCGACGCCGAAAAAGGTTTTCGTTCGGATCGCTACGAAAAAATCACGGACCGCACCCAGGCGATCGCCCGCGCCATCGAGCTGGCCCAACCGCGCGACATCATCCTCATCGCGGGTAAGGGCCACGAGGCCTATCAGGAATTCGCCGATCACACGGTCCCGTTCGACGACATCCAGGTCGCACGCCGCGCTCTCGAGAATCGCCCGTTGGAATTTTGAGCGATGGATAACCTTTCTCTCGCGCAAATCGCAAAGCTGGCTGGTGGCTCGATCTCCGCCGACGACACGAGCGCGCTCGTGTCGCGGATCAGCACCGATTCGAGAACGCTGCGGGACGGCGATCTCTTCGTGCCGTTGCGCGGGGATAACTTCGACGGCCATAAGTTCATCGAGCAGGCCGCCGAGAGAGGCGCGGCCGGGGCGATGGTCAAAGAAGCGTGGAAGGGTAAAACTCCGCGCGGTTTCGCGCTGATCCGCGTGGCGGACACGCTCGTTGGTTATCAAACCCTCGCGGCAAATTATCGCGCATCCTTGCCGCTAAAGGTCATCGCGATCACCGGCAGCAACGGCAAGACGAGCACGAAAGATTTTGTCGCGGCGACTCTGGCGAAAAAATTCCGGGTCACGAAGACGGAAGGCAATTTCAACAATCACGTTGGACTTCCGCAAACGATGCTGGCGGCGAACCGGGAGGACGAAATCGCCGTCTGGGAAATCGGGATGAACCATCCCGGCGAGATCGCCGCTCTTGCGAAACTCGCTGCGCCCGATGTGGCGATCATCACGAATATCGGGATCGCGCACATCGAATTCATGGGGAGCCAGGAAGCGATCGCTGAAGAGAAAGGCGCGCTCGCAGAGGCGGTCGCAGCTACCGGCACGCTAATCTTGAATGCGGATGACGCATTCAGTGAAGAGATCGCGAAGCGGACCCGCGCCAAAGTCCTGCTCGCGGGGATCGAAAACGGCGCCGTCCGCGCCTCCGATATTTCGCAGCATTCGACGGGCTCCGAATTCACGATCCTGGAAGGCGCGCATCGCTGCCGCGCGCAACTGCCAGTGCCCGGAATTCACATGGTGCAGAACGCGATGCTCGCGATCGCCGCCGGGCGCGTCTTCGGTCTTTCGATCGAAGAATGCGCGGGCGGTCTTGCCTCTACGCCGCTTACGAAAGCGCGCCTTCAGATTCGCGAAATCGATGGCATCCAATTCATCGACGACAGCTACAACGCCAACCCTGATTCGATGAAAGCCGCGCTCCGGACGCTGGTCGAGCTGGATGCGGACGGAAGGCGCATCGCCGTGCTCGGTGAAATGGGTGAGCTGGGTTCCGAATCAGAACGCGGTCATCGCGAAGTCGGGGAAGCGGCGGCGGCGTTGCGGATCGACGAGCTGATCGCAGTCGGCGCGGCGGGCGCAGGCATTGCGCGCGCGGCACAGAACGCCGGTTTGGAAAATAGCGTCGCTGTCGATTCCGCGGACGAAGCCGCGGAACGGCTCGGGAAAAACGCGGCACCCGGCGACTTGATTCTCGTCAAAGGCAGCCGGTCCGCGCGGATGGAACGGGTGCTGGAAGTATTTGCGAAGAGGCACCGAACCGAGGAGGTCGCGCCATGATGTATTACCTCCATCTCCTCAGCGAGGAGATCAAAGGGTTCAACGTATTCAGTTACGTCACCTTCCGCGCGGTCGCGGCCGCAGTCACCGCGTTTGTCCTCTCGCTCGCCTTTGGAAATTTTGTCATCCGCAAATTGATCGCGCTTAAGATTGGCCAGCCGATCCGCACGGCCGACGAAGTCCATCGGCTCGCCGAATTGCACAGCGCGAAGCAGGGCGTTCCGACAATGGGCGGAGTGCTGATCATCGGGACGGTCGTCCTCTCGAGCGTCATCTGGGCGCGCCCCGACAATCGCTTCGTCTGGCTCGCGCTCTTCAGCATGGTTTATCTCGGCGGCCTCGGTTTCGTGGACGATTACCTCAAGGTCACCAGGAAAAAATCGGACGGGATCAGCGGCCGGTTGAAATTGATTTTTCAGCTCGGCCTCGCCTGCATCGTCGCCGCGGTTTTCCTGACGAATCCGCTCATCGAAGTGCAGGCGCGTTCCCTTTATCTGCCGTTCTTCAAAATACCGGTCGTGCCCAACATGGGGTGGATGACTCTCGTCTTCTTCGCGTTCGTCATCGTCGGCTCATCGAACGCGGTCAATCTCACCGACGGCCTCGACGGCCTCGCCATCGGCTGCACGGTCACCGTTGCGTTTGCCTACGCGTTGCTTTGCTACGCCGCCGGAAATTTTCGCATCGCCGAATATCTCCAGGTCCCGTTTTATCCTTACACCGGCGAGTTGACCGTGGTCTGCGCGGCCCTTACTGGCGCCGGCCTTGGGTTTCTCTGGTTCAATTGCCATCCGGCGAAAGTGATCATGGGCGATACCGGAGCGCTCGCGATCGGCGGCGTCATCGGCGTGATCGCGATCTGTTGCAAACAGGAGCTGCTCCTCGCGGTCGTGGGCGGTGTGTTCGTGCTCGAAGCCGCCTCCGTCATTCTCCAGGT
>JBEEHR010000083.1:0-42913 GCA_041167505.1 Verrucomicrobiota bacterium | reverse complement strand
GATTGCGTTGATGGCAACGGTCGGGGTAGCGTGCGGTCTCGCGTCGCTCGGTCTCGCTCGACACGCCGAATGGGGCCGTCGCCTCGCCATCGGCATTCTCACCGTCAACCTCATCGGAGATTCGCTCAACGCCTTGCTCCGCCACGATCTGCGAACGCTGATCGGGCTTCCAATCGGCGGCCTAATGATCTGGTATCTCATTCGCATCCGCAAGATTCGATCAGGTAGGGACGCGTTTCCGACGCGTCCGACTTCTTCGAGATAACGCGCTGAACCGGAGAATAGTCGGATCCCGCGGCTGCGGGAGAAAAACGTCCCTACCTGATATTCCGGTTGTTCCCAAAACTCGGTTTGGGAACTTCGAAGCTCCGTTTCGTTACCGAGGCCGCAGAGTTGGCAGACCCGCTTCGTTATTCGTCATTCGTCATTTCCGCGGCTGATTAGCCGCGGAGCGTCTTCATCCCTTGCCGGATGATGCGGTCGATCAACTGCGGATACGTGAGTCCCGCCTTGCCCGCTGCGAGCGCGAAGTCCTCGTCCGCCGCGAGAATCGGATTCGGGTTCGCCTCGATAAAATACATCTCGTTCGCCGCTGTCAGCCGCAGGTCGATGCGCGCGTAACCCTCGATCGTGAGCAAACGGTAGATGCGTTTGCACGTCTCCTCGATCTGCGCGACCAGCGCCGGCTCAAGTCCTTCCGGGAACTGATTCTGCAACCCCCAGCGTTTCCGGTATTCCTCGTCCCACTTCGCTTTGTAGGTCGCGATCTTGGGTTCGTTAGGCGGCACTTCCCGGAAGACCAGCTCGCGGATTGGGAACACTGTCAGCTTAGCATTACCCATCACGCTCACGTAAAGTTCGCGGCCCTCGATGTATTCCTCCGCGATCACGTCGCTGTCGTGCTTTTCGTGAATGAAGGCCACCCGCTCCTTGAACTGCTCGTCGCTGGTCACGAACGATGCCTGCGAGATTCCATAGGACGCTTCCTCCTTCACCGGCTTCACGAGCA
Source organism: Verrucomicrobiota bacterium (assembly GCA_041167505.1). GTDB lineage: Bacteria > Verrucomicrobiota > Verrucomicrobiia > Chthoniobacterales > UBA10450 > AV80. The sequence continues at coordinate 41,904 of JBEEHR010000083.1, read as the reverse complement.
GCGGAAACTTCGGCCTCTTCAAACGCGCGATCCGCTGGCCGCGCGGGATGACCACAAAATTCGGCACGTGGATGTGATGGTAGCCGAGGATTTTTTTCGACGTTCCCTTGTGCTTGCAAAGCACGAGCCCGGTGGCGCCGCAGCCGGTGAACGGCACGCCCTGCATCTCGAGGAGCGACGCGATGTTCTGATCGAACCCGCGGTTGTTCTTGAACTGGTCGGCGAGATTGAAAATCACGTCCGGCGCGAAGGTCTCCAGTTTTTGCCGGAGCAAATCGAGATTGTCGAAGATGGCGAGATGCTCCGTGGGATGGCCGAGCGTGCCGAGCGCTGCGAGGACGTTCGCCTCGGTCTTCCAATCCTCGGTCTTCATCTCCTTGGTCAGGTCCTGGTCGATTGTGGTCGGCCGGATCGCGTCGAAGAGGGCGAGGACTTTTAGTTTTTTCTTCACGCTATTTGGTGCGTTTGAATTTGCCGGTGAAAAGGTAATTCATCACCAGCGTCGTGATGAATGACGTGATGCGGAAATCCTGCTGCGGGTCGTCGTTCAAAACCAGGAGATCGAGCTGGTCGGTGCGATCGATGAGACGTGAGAGCAGTTTGTTCACCCGGAATTTTTTTTCATTCGTCCACTGGCAGACGGAATTCAAGAGCCGGCGCCGGCGCCGCCGCAGATAAACCGCCGCGGTGATTCGACCCGGCCCTGGCGTCGCGGAGAAGAGCTGCCGAAGGTCGGCGTCGTAAAAATCGGGATAGGTATCCTCGTAGAGTTTTCGTTTTCGCGCGTAGTAAGTTTTCAGCTTTAGGTTCAAACAGTCGTAGTCCGCCGGGCGATACTCCGGCATGTGGAGCGGCGGTCTGCCCGCGAGCGAACGCATCAGCTCGTCCACATATTCGATCTTCTGCAGCGCCTTCCAGCCGCCGTAACGCTTCCGCCAATCGGCCTCCGGCGTCAGCCAGACCGCGAACGTCTCCGCGAAATCTTCGTCGGGATGGCTCTGCGCGTACCAGTCATCGAGATTCACCACGTAACCGCGGCTGAAGGGCTGCGGGTGATAAACGTCCGGTGTCTGATCGCGCGATGTTTTCCCGAAGGCTTCCTGCCATTTTTTCTTCCGCGGCAAATAATAGGCGTAGCTGTAAGCGTGCGCGGCCTCGTGCCGGATCAGTCGCATGAATGAGTCCGGGGTACCGCCTTCCACTTCCAGCATCATCGCCTTTTCCAGATTGCGCAGGCGATCGTGTACGAGGAAAAACGGCACAAAGATCGCCGGGATACCGACCGGGACGAACCATTCATCGCCGATGTGACACGGCGGATGAAAGGTCTGGCCTTTCGCCGACAGCTCGTCGTAGAGCTGCTTGATGAGCGGTTCGAGTCCGGACCCTTCGAGCCGCAACTCAAGCTTAGAGATGCGCCGCTCCAGCAGTTGCTCGTCGCTGAGCGACGTCCAATCGGCGCCTTCCATTGCGCGCACCGTATCAGTGCGCGCCCGGTGCTGTCACTAAGGCGTTTGGCCGCAGTCGTAAACTTCGACGACGCCCGTGCCCGTCCCGTTGTTCCCACCGGTGAGCAGGGCGGTATAGAGGCCCGGCGGCAGAGTCCCCGCGATACCAGACTCGCGGGTATTTGTCGGTGCGAGACCTGCCGCAGTGAGGTAAGCGGCCGACACCGCGTTATCCTGCCAGTCGTTGTTCGACAGGATGAGCGCTCCATTTGTGTCGCGAAGTTCCAGCATGGGATCGGCCAGCGCATTCGACACTCCCGCCGCCGCGAGGCTGGGGCCAATTCCGCGCACCACGACCATTCCGTTCCCACTGTTGCTGCCTAGCATGAAACCGGCGATCACGATATCGTTGCCAGTGCTGACGAAGGAGCGGGTACTGAGGTTGGCAAGTTTGGAGTCAGCCGCCTGATTGAGATCGTAAACTTCCACCAAGGCAATCCCGGAGGTGTTCCCGTTGCCTCTCACGATGGCGGTATACGATCCGGGAACCAGCGTTGCGGCAATCGCCGATTCAAGGTCGTTGGTCGGCGGAATGCCGGTCGCCAGAATCTCCGCCTGCTGAGTCTGTCTCCAGTCGTTGTTCGTGACGGTGGCAAAGCCCGCGGGACCGTGGAGTTCGAGAACGGGATCAGCCAGGGGATTTGGAACACCGAAATCGACGAGCGAAGGGCCGATGGCCCGGAGCAGCACTCGTTTCGGATTGTTCCCTGTTATGATGAAACCGCCGATGCCTGCATTGTCACCCGTTTGAACACTCGTGCGGGTCGAGAGATTCATAGCCCTCGCCACCGGACTGGCGGTCGGCGTAGCGCTGGGCGTGGCCACTGGGGTTGCCGTCGGAGTCGCTGTGGCCGTGGCTGTAGCTGTAGCTACCGGAGTCGCAGTGGGTGTAGATATTGGGATGGCAGTAGCCGTGGCTGTAGCTGTAGCTGTAGCTGTAGCTACCGGAGTCGCAGTTGGTGTAGATATCGGGATGGCTGTAGCCGTAGGCGTAGCTGTGGCTGTAGCGGTCGCAGTTGCTACCGGAGTCGCAGTTGGTGTAGATATTGGGGTGGCAGTAGCCGTAGGCGTAGCTGTAGCTACAGGAGTCACAGTCGGCGTAGCCATCGGGGTGGCAGTAGCAGTAGCAGTAGCAGTAGCAGTAGCAGTAGCAGTAGGAGTGGGTGTGGCTACGGGGGTTGCCGTTGGGGTAGCTGTAGGCGTTGAACTTGGGGTCGGGCCAGGTCCGCCAGTACCAATGGCAAAGCTCCGCGCCGCGCCATCCGACGAGGTTTGGAAGCGCCAGTCTTTCGCGATTACCATCATGCGAACGTCGGCGTAACCCGTGCCCGGCGCCGTTTGCCAATCGAAGCTGCGTGCTGTGCCGGGCAGGTTTTGCGCGATCGGCTGCCAGGTGCGCCCTGAGTCGTAGGTCGCCATGATATCAAAACCGCGCAGGCCTTCATCGTCACTGGCCGTCCAGCTGACTGGAATCACGCTGCCGGTAGCAAAAGAACTTCCTGCTTGCGGGAAGGTGAGCGACACCGTCGGCGGCGCATCGTTCAAGTGCGAATCCGGGCGGATTTTGAAAAATGGGCTGTACCAATATTTGCAATTATTAGTCGTGTTTCCGAATGCCACCACGAAGCGCGCCGTGTCCGTGCTAAAAAACGGCAGACCGCCAAGGCCGCGACCGGTCAGCTTGCGGGTCTCGCCGCGCACATCTTCCAGATAAAACTCCGACCGCGTCAGGTAGGGATCGAGACCGCTGGTGGTGAAAACCGAAGCCATCATATAACCAGCCCCAAAGGTTTGCCCTGGCGTCATGCTGAACTGCACATCGCCGCCGATGGCGTTTGTCGGAATGATGATCTCGGCCTCATCGAAACTTTGTTTCCCGGTTGTGTCCACGGCCACGACTTTGATGAAGGCGTCGCTGCCGTTGACCGTGTTACCGACGTTCGGCACCGTCCATTCGTAAGTAAACTGGTTGCCGGGCAGGGTCGCGATCGTCTGGAACGAAGGAGGATAATTTCCCACCGCCGAGAAAAGAATCTTGTGCGACGCAATGCCGACGTCATCGGTAGAAGTCCAGCGCAGGGTCACTTTGGACCCGGGATTTTGTTGGAAGGATGGCCGCATCAGGACTACTTCCGGTGGGGCGTCATTGTAATCCGGCCGGGTCAGGAGAAATGGTTTGTAGACCGTGGTCGAATCGGTGATGGGATCGCCCGTGCCGCCGGGATTATTCGATACCCTGGGACCGCTCGGCGATCCCCACCAGACGTTGCGCGCATCCGGGGACCAACCCACGCCTGTGCCGTTGCCTTCGAACGTATTCGGGTTCGCGCCGTTATTGAGGCTCCCGGAAGTGCCGGTGTAATGGCCGGTCGTGTTCCCCAGATATTGCGTGCCGCTGACCCACGCGCTGCCATCGGTCCCGATGCCGTTGTTCTGGATGACGCAGTTCTCCAGGCGCCATTGCCCGCCATTCACACCATCCGAGCTTCCTCTGACAATGGTGTGCCGCATCCTTCCGCCTTCGGTGCGATCGGCGTGGATATCGTACCAGCTCTGGGCCGGGTCGGCGCGTTCGAAGGTGATCGGGGCCTGTTTAGTCCCGTAGGCCCGCATGCCGTCGCCAAAGCCGATGTCGTTAATATAAGAGAACGGCGCCATCTTGACGATCGCACCCGGTAGAATGCGAAGTCCGTTACCGACGGTAAGAGGTGAGCCATCCACATAGTAGGGGATCGCGAACTTCGGCCAATAACCGCCGTTGCCGGCGCTTCCGCTCGCGTGAATCAGATTATTGCGATTGCCGGTGGCAGGAATCACACTGCCTGGATGCAATCCGGCCACGGTCAGATGGAGCGGATAGTCGTTGCCTGTCAGGGTTACATTTGCGCCGAGCAGGACATTGGAGCCGTTGCGGGTATCGCCCGCGAGCAGTAGTCCCTCATTCACCGCGTTCGTCACGCTGATGTTGTTGAGGAAAAGATCCGAGTCGGATCCAAAGGCCAGGCCGAACTGCTTCGAGCTATCGGAGCTGACACCATCGACGAAAAGATAGCCGGGATAGACGCTGCAGAACGAACCGTTGGTAAAGGACGTATTGCGCATCACGACGGTGGCGTAAGCCAGATAAAGACTCGCGCTGTTGTAAGTGGTGTCTCCCACAAACGCGCAGCGATCGAATTGCAGGTAGGCCGCCCGCGAGTTGTCCGCCTGGTTTCCGCCGTTTAAGATGTAGCCGCCGCCGGAAAGAAACGTGCAGTCGGCGAACAGGAGAACGCCGTTACTGTCGGGTTCGATCATCGAGCGAACTTCGGTGAATTTTAGATCCAGCGTCCCACGAACATTGATTTTCGAAGGACTGCCCGGAGTCCCATTGATCCTGACGTGATTGCCCGTCGTGCCATTCCCGATGAGCTGACCATCTAGCTGTAATAGGCTGTTGGCCTGGATATCCACGATCACTCCCGCCTCCATCACCAGGGTCTGCCCGGCCGGAACCGTGTAAGTGCCGCTGACCACATGCGGATTGTCCGCCGCCGTCCAGGTGGTGGTTTGAGCGCTGGCCGTGGCGAGGCTAAGAAGAAAAACGAGGAGGAAGAATGCCACGGACATCGCCGAACGAGCATCGGGACGCGGAGCGAGGTTCACGATATCAACTGGCGGGCTGTTTCCGACTTTGGCTGGCTGATTTGTTTTCATGTGGTTCTTTCTGCTCTCAGATTAGGCGGCCCGGCCCGATATCGTTCTCCGTCCTTTGGCTTTCGCTGGTCGGATCTTGTGGCCGGCTATTTGTTTTCATTGAGCGCGAAAACAGGCTCCCACGCAGAGTGAAGACGGCGATGCCGGAAAGGTAACCCAGCCGTTACTTATGAATGCGGGTTCATCGACTGCTGCGCCTGTCGACGATAGTCCGGCTCACATCCGCGGATCTTCCCACCTCAAACATCCCGATGAACAAGATTAGGCCAGCGAATGCCAAGGAATGGAGAGACTGCCGATCGTGTTCGCCCGTTATTTCTTCAGGAGCAAGGATGACAACGGGAAGAGATAATCGATTCAATTACGGACGTGGCGGAGCTGAATCCGGAAGGATTTGGAAGGCTCGCAATTTCATCGACGAACACATTTCGGAAGAGCTTTCGCTGCCGAAGGTGGCGAAGGCGGCAGATACGAGCCCGAATTATCTCAGCGAGAAATTCAAGGAAGTTACCGGGATCAATTTTGTTCAATACGTGGCGCTGGGGCGCTACCAGAAAGCCGCCACGCTTTTGCGCGAGGTCGATCTCCGAGTGAGCGAGATTGCCTTTGCCGCCGGTTTCCAATCCCTCTCGCAATTCAATCGCGTCTTTAGGAAGTTCTCCGGGAAAACTCCCACGGAGTATCGCGCTGCGGCGCGCGCGCGAGCCAGAAACGGCCGGGAGTGGTTTTCCCCCTTATGAGGGCCGGAGAATTTTTTCCGGTAAAAATGCGTAGCCAGCCGAAAGGCTTTCTGCAAGACTCCGCGGCGTGTGGCATTCGAGACTAACTCGATGGTTCCACGGCAAGCGCGAGAAACTCTGGTGGACGGCAGGGGCGGGTGCGGCGCTCACCGTTATTTTGCTTTCGTGCAGCAACTTTGAATCGAGCCGCGCGATCATGGCGCCGCCGAGTATTCCGGGCGCGGAATTCGTCGGGTCGGAGGAATGCACCACCTGCCACGAAGCGATCGCGAAAGGATTTCCGACCGCGACCCATGCGCGGTTAAAAGCGCACGGCGACAACGCCAAGAACATGGGCTGCGAATCATGCCACGGCCCGGGCAGTCTCCACGTCAAGAGCGGGGGCGAGCGCGACAAGATCGTTAATCCGCGAAAATCTCCCGCCACTTGTTTCCAGTGCCACACGGAAGTGCGGGCGAAATTCGAGCTGCCGCATCACCACCCGGTGCTCGAAGGCAAAGTGAGTTGTGCCGATTGCCATAACCCGCACAAGGGCGACGCAATCAAAGGCGGCGGGACGAATCTGCCCCAGACGCTCAAGGGTGGCGGCACGGCGCTGCTGGGCCACAACGAAACCTGTTTCCAATGCCACACGGCGCAGCGCGGTCCGTTCGTTTTCGAGCATGAAGCGGTGCGCGAAGGCTGCCTCAGTTGTCATTCGCCGCATGGCTCCATCAATCAGCGGATGCTGACGGAGCGGAGCGCAACGCTCTGTTTGAAATGCCACTTCCAACAGCAGACGACGGCCGGCCGGATTTTTATTGGCGATTCGGATCATACCGCCCGCCTGCCCCAGGGAACCTGCTGGTCCGCGGGGTGCCATGAAGCGATCCACGGTTCGCAGGTCAACGGCCACCTCCGCTACTAGATCGATGGCCCGTCCTTTTTTTCTCACCCGAACCGCGCTCGCCCTCGCCTGCGCGGCAGCGTGGGGAACTTACCCGGTGCGCGCCGGCGAAACCAAGGTCACGGAAAACGGCGCGGCAGTTGAGGAAGAAACGTCCGCGAAAAATTGGATCGAGCTGGGAATCGGCGGGACGAACATCGCGGGCGATGATGCCCAGTTCAAACAAGAGCATCGAACCTCGGGCGACCTCTTTGGCGGGATTCAGGATCTCCATTTCGAGCAAGCCGTGGGCAAGAAAGGACAATTGACCGTGGATGGCCACGCGATCTTCGACAACCACGACTACGATGTGAAGATCGACTTCACGTATCAGGGTGTCGGTTACATCCGCGCCGGCTACACAGAATTCCGGAGCTGGTACGACGGCAACGGGGGATTCTTTCCGGTGGGTGATGTTTTCTTTGCGCCGCCGCATCCCGAGATGACGCTCGACCGCGGCGAGGCCTGGGTGGAGCTCGGGTTGCGGATGCCGAAGCTGCCGGAGATAACCCTGCGTTACTCGCATCTGTTTCGCGACGGTCGGAAGGACTCGACGATCTGGGGCGACACGACGTTGACGCCGGTGGCGGTCAACTCCACCCGCAAAATCGCGCCGGCATTTCGAGACATCAGTGAAACGCGGGACATCTTCTCGGCCGAGATCGTGCAGAATTTTGACAAAACGGACGTTGGTTTGGGCATGCGCTACGAGCACAGCGAGGTGGACGATCGCTTGCAGTTGGAGCGCGCTGCCGGGCAGTTGCCGCCTTTTGTTCCCGCGCCCGGGGCGCAGCGATTCACTACTCACCGGGACCAGAACGAGGTCGATGCCTTTAACGGCCACGTCACTACGGAAACGCATTTCAGCGATTCGCTCTGGTTCACCACCGCCTATTCTTATTCGACGCTTACCAGCGACATCTCCGGCACGCGCATCATCGGCGCCGGCTACGATTCGATGTACGGCGACCCGATCCTGACCCTGCAATCAAACGACCACGGTGTCCTGAACCTTAGCGGGATGTCGCAAGTCAACGAACACGTTGGCAATTTGAACCTGATGTGGCTGCCGGTGAAGAACCTGACGGTATTGGCTGCGTTCCGTTATACCCGCGAAGACAAAGACAGCTTCGCGACGTTTCTCGACACCAACACCACGGCGAACGTCGCTCCCTTCACGGCTGCAAATCCGGCAGGCGGTTTTCATCAGATCACAACGCCGGTGGCGCGCGCCGGAGATAGCTCCGATGAGTTCGACAATCTCGCGGAGACTTTCGAGCTGCGTTACGCCGGAATCGATAACTGGGTCTTTTATGCACGTGGCGATTGGACGGAAGAAACGGGCAACGTCCGCGAACACGAAGTGGTGGGGCCGACCGATCAAGGCATGCTGAACAAGGACACCGACCAGTTTTCCCAGAAATACACCGCCGGCGTAAACTGGTACCCGACGCCCGGGCTCAATGTCGCGACGCAGTATTTCCACAAGAGCTTGGACTACGATAACGACTTCAAATCCGAGCTGGCCACTGCGCCGGTCCTGAATTCGGAACGAAACCAGCGCCTCCTCCACCAGGAGCTGGATACGGATGACGTGAATTTCCGCATCACCTGGCGGCCTCATCTCCCGCCGAAACTCGGCACGATATCTTTTGTGACGCGGTACGATTACGTCCGCGGGACGATCGATGGGCAGTGGGGGATATCTCCCGCGAATCCGCCCGGCGTTGGGCTGACCGGTATCACCCTCACCGAGCAGCGCACCGCTGAGATCACCAACCACGTGATCACAGAAAGCGTCACCTGGAACCCAGGTCCGCGATTGTATCTCCAGGGCAATGCATCGTATGTCCTGAACAAGACCGATACGCCGGCCGATTTCAATCTCCTCCCCAATACCAGCCCGACGGTACTCGATTTCAAAAACGATTACTGGACCGCCAGTGCCTCGGCCGGTTTCGTGGTAGACGATAAGACCGACGTGCGCGCCGAGTATTCCTACTATCGAGCCGATAATTACGTGAACAATTCACTCGTCGCGCAGCCATACGGAATGGGGGCGACGGAGCATACGGTGGGCGCGAGCGTTAGCCGGGAAATAGCAAAGAACGTCCGGCTAAAGCTTCAATACGGCTACTTCCATTACCGGGACGAAACCTCCGGCGGCCACAATAACTACGACGCGCACGCAGTCTTCTCGAGCCTGCAGTTCCGCTTCTAGTTGTTCTCCAGGTTCGATGCGAGATTGGGGAATGAAGGGAGCGGCTGTTGCGATCATTGCGGCAATGCTGTGCGCCTGCGATCGGGGCGATCAGCAGATCAAAGTCTATCGCATCGCGAAAGCGCCGCTGGAATCCACGCCTCCGCCCGAGGCCACGATGCCGACCAATGCCTCTTCGCCAGCGGCGGACGCAATGGTCGCGCCGCCCAGTTCCGAAAAGCCTCAGATCCAATGGGACGTTCCGAGCGGCTGGTCTTCCGCGCCCGCTTCGGCGATGCGTTACGCTAGTTTCGCCGCGGAGAGCAATGGCGAGAAAGCGGACATCTCCATCGTCACATTTCCCGGCGATGGCGGGAGCGACGCAGATAACGTCAATCGCTGGCGGCAGCAGATCGGTCTCGGCCCCGTCGATTCCGTCGATGCGCTTATCGCTCCGCAGCACGCCGGCGCTCTCCACTTTTCCACAGTCGACATGGCGGGCCCGACGGCGCGGGTGCTGGCCGGCTGGACGCGACACGAAGGCCGCGCCTGGTTTTTTAAACTCACCGGTCCGCCGGCGGTAGTCGAACAGGAGAAGCCGAGGTTCGAGAAATTTCTCCAATCGGTTCGCTTTTAGACATGCTGCGCAAACTGATCGCCATCATCACTTCGTTGAAGTTGACGATCATTTGTCTCGCCGCGGCGATGGTTCTCATCTTTGCCGGCACGATCGCGCAGGTGCATCTCGGAATTTGGGAAGCGCAGCAGCGCTATTTCCAAGGCTTCTTTGTCTGGTGGCCGGCCGAGGGAAGGGGATTCCGCGTCCCGGTTTTTCCCGGCGGCCATCTCATTGGCGCGGTATTGCTCGTGAACCTGGTCGCGGCGCACGCGAAACGTTTCCAGTGGGCCTGGCGCAAGTTCGGCATTCACCTCATCCACGCCGGCCTCATCATCATGCTCGCGGGCGGCTTGTTCACCGACTTGTTCGCGATCGAAAGCCACATGCGGCTGACTCAGGGCGACACCCGCAATTACTCCGAAGATCCGCGCCGGATGGAGCTGGCGGTGATCGACACCTCCAACCCGGAGTTCGATCAGGTCACGGCGATTCCTGAAGCGTTGTTGCGGCGAGGCGGGAGCATCGAGCACAAGAGCCTGCCATTCCGTCTGGTGGTCCGGCATTTTTATCAGAACTCGCGTCTCCACATGGTGAACGAGTCCGGCGTGACTCTTCAGCCGATTGCGAACCAGGGGCCGGGAGCGCAAGTGGTCGTCGAGTCAGTCCCGCGCGCGACCGGAGTAAACGATCGGGACCTGGTCAGCGCCGCGGTCGAGATAATACCCGCTAAGTCAGCCTCGCTCGGTACCTGGCTGGTCTCGGATGCGCTCGGCGCGCCGCAAACGTTTTCCAACGGCGATCGCACCTGGCAGTTGGTCATGCGCCCGGCCCGTTATTACAAGCCTTACAGCGTCACGCTCCAAAAATTCACCCACGAGCGCTATGTCGGCACCGAGATTCCAAAGAACTTCGCGAGCAAGGTCACGTTGATCGATCCGGAGAAGAACGTGAATCGCAACGTCCTTGTTTATATGAATCACCCGCTGCGTTATCGGGGTGAGACCTATTACCAGGCCGGTTTCGAGAAGGACGATCGGACCTCGATCTTGCAAGTGGTGCGCAACCCGTCGTTCATCGCTCCTTACATCGCGTGCATTGTCGTTGCCGCCGGATTGCTGGTGCAATTCGGATATCATCTCGTCGGTTTTTCGCGCCGGCGTCGCGCCGTCATCGCATGAAACGTTTTTTCCCCTGGCTAGTCTTGATCTTCGCCGCTGCCTGGGTGGCGGCGAGTTGGCTTCCGCCGAAAATCACCGATGACGCGTTCGACCTTGTTACATTCGGAAAGGTTCCGGTCCTTGTCGGTGGACGCGTCAAGCCGCTCGATACCGTTGCCCGGAATTCACTGCTCATTATTCATGGCAAGGAAACGCTTCGGCTTCCGAATGGCGAAGAGATAGGCGCGATGCAATGGCTGGTCGATGTTCTTTTCAAATCGGCGCTCGCCGATGAATACCCGGTTTTCGTCATCCAGAATTCCGAGGTGCTCGGCTTGTTCGGCTGGGAACAAAGCGACCGGAAATATTTCAGCTTCACCGAGCTGTCGCCCTTCCTGAAACAGATCGACGAGCAGGGCGACCAGGCGGACAAGCTCGAGTCGGTGCAGCGTTCCGCTTATCAGAGCGCGATCCTGAATTTGCGGAATGCGCTGATCCTTTGCCAGCGGTTGAAGAACAGTTTGCGCCCCGAGGACGCGCACGATTTTTCGAATGAACTGGAGACTTACGCCGCGGCGATTCCTCCCGCCGCGCAGGCCGCCAGCCAGCGCGAGAAAGGCGAAGCCTTCGACAAAGCGAAGCTCGATTCCGTTGCAGCGTTTGTGGAGCGATACCAAAACCTGTCGAGCATGGCTTACCTGCTCGCCGTTCCATCCGGAGAAGGCTTGCAGTGGCAGTCAATTGCCGAAAGTCTTTTGCTAGCAGTTCGGACGGGTGAAATCCATCCGGTCGTAAAAGCGTATGCGCAGCTCGGAGATGCCTATCACGTCGGCGATCAACGGACCTTCAATCAGCAAACGACTCGGCTCAGCGATTGGTTTGGGAAAGAACAAGCCGTGGCTACGAAACGGACCTCCTTCGAGTTCCTCTTTAACCACGTCGATCCGTTCACCCACAGCATGGTGCTCTACGTTCTCGCCTTTCTCGTGGCGTGCGGTTCGTGGCTGGGATGGAACCGGCCGCTGAACCGCGCCGCGTTCTATCTGCTGCTCCTATCGCTTGCCGTTCACACCTTCGGCCTGGCCTCGCGGATGTATCTCCAGGAACGTCCACCCGTCACGAATCTTTATTCGTCCGCGATCTTCATCGGCTGGGGCGCCGTTATCGTCGCGTTGATCCTCGAGCGAATCTTTCGCGATGGGATCGGCGCCGCCTGCGCGGGCGCGATCGGTTTTATCACGCTCATCATCGCGCATCATCTTGCGGGCAGCGGCGACACCCTCGAAATGTTGCAGGCCGTCCTCGATACCAACATCTGGCTCGCCACCCATGTGGTGGCGATCACCACCGGTTACTCCGCGATGTTTTTGGCCGGTATGCTCGCGATGATCTACATCATCCGCGGCGTCTTCACCCGCTCGTTGAAAAAGGAGACGGCCGATTCGCTTTCGCGCATGACTTATGGCGTCGTTTGTTTCGCGACGCTCTTCAGTTTCGTCGGCACCGTGCTCGGTGGCATCTGGGCGGACCAATCATGGGGACGTTTCTGGGGCTGGGATCCGAAAGAGAACGGCGCCGTGCTTATCGTGCTTTGGTGCGCGATCATTCTGCACGCGCGCTGGGGCGGGTTCATTCGCCAGCGCGGACTGATGGTCATGGCCATCGTCGGCAACGTGGTTACGAGCTTCTCCTGGTTCGGCGTGAACATGCTCGGCGTGGGCCTTCATTCCTATGGTTTCATGCAGAAAGCGTTTCCATGGCTCGTCGGATTCATTGTCAGCCAGCTCGCGCTTATGGCGGTGGCCGCGATGCCGCTCGAACGCTGGCAGAGTTTTCGCACCACCACGCACGCACCGCGCGGAAAGGATAAGTTGAAGTTTGCGTCTCAGGGACTACCAGTAGGAACTACCCCAGACTAATTCCAGAAAGGAATTCAGCCATGAAAGCAATCGTCTCCATCATCATCACGCTTCTCCTCACTTCCGCGTATTCGCTCCGCGCCGCCGACGCCAAGGCAAACTGGGATGCCAACTGTGCGCAGTGTCACGGCAAGAGCGGGGCCGCCGACACGAAAATGGGAAAGCAGTTGAACGCCAAGGACCTTACTGATGCGAAAGTTCAGGCTGGCTTCAGCGACGCCAAAGCCACCAAGTCGATCAAGGAAGGCGTCAAGGAAAACGGCAAGACGACCATGAAAGCGTTCGGCGGAAAATTGACCGATGACGAAATCAAAGCGCTCGTTGCCTACGTGCGCACGTTGAAAAAGTAGTCGCCGAGTTCGGCAACGCAACGCGCCGGGAAGCGTCGCAACAAGGGCTTTTACTCCTCTGCCGCGCTGCCGAGGTGAAGCAGGTCATCTCCCGTAGGTGGCAAAGCTTCGTTACCGATTATGAAAACCTACTGCTTTTTCGCCCACATCGCTTTCGCCAAGAACGCTCGCGCCCATGCTACCCCGCAATCGACCGCAAACCTCCTGCTCGAGGTCGATGAGACAACGCTCGTTGCGCATTGTGAGAAAAAACGCCTCAAGCTTTCCGATATCGCAGGTTCCAGGAAAGTAGAATTGGCCGGGAAAATCGCCAGGGCTGCTGCCCTTGCTTATCTGAAATCAGAAGCTGAATTCCGCCAGTTCCCGGCGCGACGTTTTGTAAACTTCGATCACACTTCACCTCCCACGCATATTTCTATTTGTCCCCCACCTAACAAGGTCTTGTCGAATGGTTCCAAGATATGGCGGCTTGCGGAAAGCGAGGCCGATCAACTCAGGGGTGAACCACTCTCGACTCACTACCCAGACATTGAACGGCGCCTGGCCGCGCATCGCTTCCTGAAAGGGATGAGTCGCCATCACCTTGAGCTCCTCGCTCTTTGTGCAACGCCGACGGAGTTCGACAAAGGACAAATCATTTTTCGCGAAGGTGATCCGGCAAACGGATTTTATCTGCTCGAGACTGGAAGTGTGGTGCTCGAGGGAAAAACGAGAGCCCGGCAACCCGTTGTGATCGATACCGTTTCCGCTGGCGAACCGCTGGGATGGTCCTGGCTTTTCCCGCCGTATATCTGGGAGTTTGACGCGCGCGCGACCAAGGCGTGCAAGGCTATTTGTCTTTCGGGCATCATGCTGCGGCAACATCGCGACGAAGATCTCACTCTCAGCCACGAGCTACACAAGCGTGTGAGCGAAGTGATGGTGCGGCGCCTTCAGGCCGCCCGAAGCAAGCTGATCGGAAAACACCGCTAGGAATTAACCGGCCGACTATTTCAGACTCTTGATGTAGGCGACCAGAGCCTTCAAGTCTTCGTCGGACACCTCAACCGGTTTCATTTCCCCTTCGATCATCTTCGCGGTGGGATGCCGAAGAAGCTTGGTTAGTTCTTCCGGTGCTTTTTGGGCGGTGACGCCGGAGAGTTTGGGGCCGACAGGCGTTCCTTCCCCGTTCTCCCCGTGGCAGGCATCGCATGATTCACTGCCGAATACTTTCTTTCCCGCCGCCGCGGCTGGGTCGAGCACGGCGACAACGGGCGCGGAAAGCGAGCTGGCGGCCGCTTCCGGTTCAAACGGTTCGCGCATGAACTGCTCCGTGTCTTCGTTTTGTTTCGCGACCTGTTTCGCGATCGCCGGATCGAGTTGATCCTCATGTCTGCTCAGCCATCCGAAGGTGATGAGCGTCGCCATGATTGCGAGAAAAATTCCGACGGCGATCGGGCGCCGCCAGGGCCGCCGTTCCAAACGCCGATCGAAGAAAGGAAGCGCGACAATCAGGATCGCGGTGAGCGTCGGGATGACGACAATGCCGACGATCGAGAGCGAGCCCTTGAAGTATTTGAGCCATTGGAAAACGGGCAGGTAAAACCATTCCGGGCGCGGGACGTATTGCGTGTCAGCCGGGTTCGCTTTCGGCCCGAGTTCCGTGGGAGAAAAATGGGCGAGTAACCCGAGCGCGCAGATCATGACCAGCGCCACCGCCGTATCCATCAAGACCTGGCGCGGATAAAAACGCTCCGTCGGAAGGCGCGGATTGATTGGATCTTCGCTGGGCGGACCAGCGGCTCCGGCTTTGCGGAATAGAAAAACGTGGGCCGCGATCAGGCCGAGGATCGACATGGGCAGCAGGAAAACGTGCCCTACAAAAAAGCGAGACAAGGTCAGCGTGCCCATCTCGTTCCCGCCTCGCATCAAGCGTTTGAGAGTGGAACCGATCCACGGGACTTCGCTCGCCATGTTGGTCCCGACCGTGGTGGCGAAGTATGCTTTCTGGTCCCACGGCAGCAGATAACCGGTGAAGGCCATCGCCAGCATCAGGCCCAAAAGTGCGCAGCCGGAAATCCAGAGAACTTCGCGACGGCCTTTGTATGCGCCGTAAAGAAAGGTCTGCGTCAGGTGAAGCAGCATCACGATGACGACCGCGCTAGAGCCGTAGGCATGGAGGCTGCGCAAGAACGATCCGCCGGTTACTTCCTTTACGATGTAGGCGACAGTCGTGTGCGCGTGATCGGCGGACGGCACGTAATAGAGCGCAAGAAATATTCCGGTGATGGCCTGCGAGATAAAGAGAAAGAGCAGGACCGATCCGAAAACGTAGGCCCAGCGCGCCCCGCCAGGAATCGGCTCATCGAGCGCTTCGTGCATGAGCGCTCCCACGCCGATGCGAACGTCGAACCATCGATACAGGCGCTCGCGCCGCTTCAAATTCGGCTCGGCCGGTTTCCCCTCAGGCGTAGGTGCGTCAGCCATCTGGCAATCCTCAGGCGAGCACTTCCTTTGTCGGAACAAGCTGGCGGAAATATTGGTAGCGGACTTTCAAGACACCGTTCTCGACCTTGCTTTCAAGATCGTCCATCGGCCGCGGAGACGGACCGGAAACGCGGGTGCCATCGAGGGTGAAGATGGCGGTGTGGCAGGGACAGACAAACTGCTGCTTCGCTTCAATCCACGGAATCGAACATCCCAGGTGGGGACAGATTGGCGACAAGACGCGCAGGACTCCGTCTTTGGCCGGCAAAATGTAAATCGCTTTTTCCGAGACAATTTTCCGCCAGCCGTCCCGTTGATCGACCGTGATCAGCTTTTTCATCGGCGCTTTGAGCGAGGCGAACTCCTCGATCTTGCCGATGTCCGACCACCCGATGTCGGTGGTCTTGGTGAGCAGCGGGTGCAGGGCAAAGCGGAGGAGCGGGATCGAAAGCGCGGCGCCCACGACGACGCCACCGAAACCGAGCAGCACGCCAAGAAACGAACGGCGATTGATCGGTTTGACCTGGCCTTGAGCAGCCGCGCCCGTGCGGCTTTCGCCCGATATTGGGGACGAGTTCATTTGGAAGCGCTCTCGCCATTAAGAAAGGAACAGAACGGCAAGACAAGCGCGATCGTACGGTTCTGAAGAAATGCGCAGCCTTTGCGGAGCCGCGGCGGTGAGATTGAGGGCCGCAAAATGCGACCAGCAAAAGCCAAGGGAGGATTAACGTCCGCCTGCCTCGCTCCTTATGTTCCAACCAGAAGGAAATTATGAAAACAATCCAACCACTCAAACTCGAAGCCCTGCTCGAAACCAGCCAGCCCGTCGAAATCCTGGATATTCGTCCCCGGAGCGAATTCGAAAAGATCCACATCGAAGGCGCGCATTCCATGCCCTCCGCTGAGATTTGCGCCGGAACACTTCTGGGCACCCGACAGTTGTTGATGACCGAACCGCTTTATCTCGTTTCCGAGAGCGGCACCCTCGCGCAACTCCAAGCTCGTGCTCTCGAACGGCAAGGCATGGATAATCTGTTTATCGTCGCCGGCGGAATGCAGGCGTGGGAGACCGCTTCTCTTCCAGTGGTGCGGCGGCGTCCCGTGGCGGATTGGCTCGCGGAACAATGCCTTCGGATCTGCTCGGCCTGGGAGGCAGGAGATCCGTCCCGGCCGTGTGTTAACTTCGGAACATAAGTCCGGCGGCGCTTGCGTCAGCAATGGATTAGGTACCAGACGGTTGCAGCTGTAGTCTGAGGCGCTTCGTGCTTCGGGAAGCTGTTCGCAAGCCGAGACAGTCCTTTGATTATGCCAAAACAACCCGCGTCGAAAACGTCTGCCAACCAGCCGGCACAAAAACGGAAAACGGCGAAACCGCAGATGGTCTCCCCGAAAGAGCGTAAGCAACTAGCTCACAACGCGCCGGTCCGGCGTGCTGCGAGTAAAGCCCGCGAATAGTCCCGAGTTACCATGGGAAACCGCGAAGATCTTGATGCAGATATTGCCGGGCACCCCTTCTTGCTCGGGCTTAGTGAGCATCATCTGCGGCTGCTCGCCGATTGCGCGACGCGTGTTGCTTTCCCGGCCGATCATGTCCTTTTCCGAGAAGGTGAAACGGCAAACCGTTTTTATCTGATCGAACGCGGCGAAGTTGTCCTCGAAACGAACACCGCCGCCGGTAAGACGATGATAATCGACAGGATAAGAAATGGTGACCTGCTGGGGTGGTCGTGGCTTTTCCCGCCTCACCAGTGGCGCTTCACGGCTCGCGCGAGCGAGGTTACCACTGCGATTTTCTTCTACGGCACAATCCTGCTTCAATACTGCGAAAAAGATCACACTCTCGGATACCAGCTGCTCAAGCGGATGAGTGCAGTGATGACCCGTCGATTGCAACTAGCACGCGCAAAACTTTCAGAGGAGCAAGGAGTCGCCGCCTCGAACGCTGATCACCGATCGTGATTTTGAACGTCATCAAAGCGCGGGAATTTCACCGCGGTGATCGGATCGGCTGGTTGCGAGCGGCTGTCCTCGGCGCCAATGACGGCGTCCTCTCAACCGCGAGCCTTATTGTCGGTGTCGCCGCGGCTCATGCAGCGCCCCGGAATATTTTGGTAGCCGGCATTGCCGGGCTTGTCGCTGGGGCCATGTCGATGGCGGCTGGTGAATACGTTTCCGTCAGCTCTCAGGCAGACACTGAAAGGGCTGACATCGATCTCGAGCGAAAAGAGCTCGCTGAGGATGAAGTCGGCGAGAAAGCAGAGTTGGCTGCTATCTATGTCAGGCGGGGCCTCACGGCTCCGCTGGCGGCCGAAGTCGCCGTGCAGCTTATGGCTCATGACGCGCTCGGGGCTCACTCGCGGGACGAGTTAGGTTTTTCCGAAGCACTCAAGGCGCGGCCAATTCAAGCGGCATTGGCTTCGGCCGCAACCTTTGCCGTCGGGGCCGCGTTTCCTCTTTTCGTCGCCGTCATCTCGCCCGTGCATTGGGTGATCCCGACCGTCATCATCAGCTCGCTCCTGTTTTTAGCAGTCCTGGGCGGAGTTGCCGCTCGCGTTGGCGGCGCCCCAACGGTGGCCGGCGCAATCCGCGTGACGTTTTGGGGTGCGCTGGCGATGGGTTTAACGGCCGGAGTTGGCGCGCTGTTTGGCACCGCCGGGTGAGAAGGTCTCTTCGTTCAGTTTTGCAATCGGAGAAAAAATCATCTCCAAACGTCGCCGTCTTATTTTCGCCAATTCACCGAATAGATGAGCAGCTATTGAGATCGGGTTTACATTGAATGCCCGGATCACCCGGCGGCAGACTTCGAATTCCAGCTTCTTTATGTTACAAAGCCTTCAACAACGGTTCGGCGAGAAATTACGCGCGTCGGACGGCGAAATTGGCCACGTCAGAGACTTCTATTTCGACGACAAGAATTGGAACGTTCGCTATCTGGTAGCCGATACTGGTCATTGGCTCGCGGGGCGCCTGGTGCTTATTTCTCCTCACGCCTTCGGTCATCTTTATCCGGAAGGGAAGATTCTTCTGGTCAACCTGACGCGACAGCAGATCGAGGACAGCC
The DNA here is from genome assembly GCA_041167505.1 of Verrucomicrobiota bacterium. Taxonomy (GTDB): domain Bacteria; phylum Verrucomicrobiota; class Verrucomicrobiia; order Chthoniobacterales; family UBA10450; genus AV80. The sequence continues at coordinate 23,263 of JBEEHR010000083.1, read as the reverse complement.
CATCAATCGACCGGCACAAGCCGGTGTCTCGCCAGCATGAAGAGGAGTACCATCAGTACTTCGGATACAATTATTACGCTGAAGCGATGCCGTCGTGGGGATTGCCCGGCTACCCGGTGATAGTTCCTGCTCCACCAGCGACCGCGAATAAACAAAACGCCGACGATCCGCACTTGCGCAGCGCGAAGGAACTAAGTGGATACAGCGTGGAGGCAAATGACGGAGCAGTCGGGGAAATCATCGACTTTTTGATCGACGGCAGGACGTGGATGATCCGCCAGGTCGTTGTGGAATGCGGCCCTTGGTACGCGGGCAATAAGGTAATCGTACCGACAGAGAGGATTGGGCGGATTGACTACGAGCTATGTACGGTTCACGTCGATTCGACCAAGCAGGCGTTCGCCACAGCGTTGGAACAACACCATCAAGCCCATGCAGCGTAAAGACGAGTCATCCCTGACGCAGGAGTCGAGCGCGATTGTGAATTATCGGATCGGGATCATTGAATCCACTATCCAGACGGCGCAAAATATTCCGAGCGATCGAAGGGATGAGCTCCTGGCGATGGTGGCAGGGCTAAAGTCCGAGCTCACACATCTCTCCAAGACTCATCACGAAGAAGCTGCGAGTATCACGCGTTTCGCAGATGCGTCCGCGCACGAGGCGTCCCGATCGCGGAAGAACCCGAAGCTCGCGGACACCGCGTTGAGTGGATTAAGAGTCTCGATCCACGGGCTGGAAGACTCACACCCGAATTTGGTCGCAGCGGTAAACCGTTTCGCGACCGCCTTGTCCCATATGGGACTCTAAGGAGTCCGGCGCCGTCGAACTGTCCCACCCGACGGCCGGGAATGGAGGTGGGCGCGGAATTCGGTCGGGGATAGGCCAAACACGCGCTTAAACACCCGGTTGAATTGGGTCAGCGATTGAAAGCCGACCTCGTAGGCGACTTCGCCGATGCGACGGCTCGGATTCAAGAGCTGGGTCTTCGCGTCTTCCAGGCGAATGCGGGCGACGTAATCGGTGAACCTCAAGCCGGTGGTTTTCTTGAAGATCTTGCAGAAATGAAACACGCTCGCGCCGGAGGCCCGCGCGACGGTGGCGAGCGATAGCGGCTCCATTTTGTGTTGCGCTATATACTCGCGCGCTTTGCGCACCAAAGGCGGCTCGGCATTCTGGTTCTCGAGCACGATCTGATTGATGAGTGCGGAAAGTTGCTCGGCGAAGAAGCTGAGGAGCCGCACGGTCGCATTGTATTTGTCTGGCGGAATGAGCGGATTCTTCTCCCAAGCGCTCCGAAATTTTTCGCCGAAACGAATTCCATGGGTCGCGAGCGTGCGGGAGACTTTCGCCGTATCCGATTTTAGCGGTGTGTGCCGCAAGACCTGGCCGATGCGCAGATATCCAATGACTTTCTCCCCTAGCTTCACCGGCACGGCCGTTTCCGTCAGGCCAAACGGACACGTTACCGTGTGCGGAAGCACGCCGGTATGCCGAATCATCTGATCGTGGGCTTCCAGGCAAACTGCCAGCGTAGCGGGATGCTCGGCAAGGAGAGCACAAAATGGATTTTCCTGCTTTTTGCCGTGATGAGCCAGTTGCCAGTACTCTAAGGGACGCAGGGCCAACGGCAGTCCGGTCGCCTTCGTGAAAACGTTCTCGTAGTCGCGAAACAGGCGGGAGCGGAGCAACATTTCGACGAGTTGCTTGTTCGCCATTGTGCCGTCGCCCGCGGGCTTTGTCTCCGGCATGGCCGCATCTTGTCGCGCCCGCGATTTTGTGTCAACCGCCGGAACGGCGCGATAGGTAACCCACCGGCTCGGAGCTGTCGAGTTCCTGATTCATGAAGGGCAATTGAACGATGGCCGGGGGCAGCGTTGCCTGAAGCGAAGCGATCGCGAGCATTTTTTCCCGCGCCGCTTGGAGCCGTTTGATCATCACGGCACTCATCCGCTTGAAGAGCTCATAGCCGAGTGAGTGATCGCGCTCGCAGTATTCGCGGAGGATTGTTCCGTAAAAAAAGATCGCCTCCGTCTGTTCGGAGGCTCGGGCGGAAAAATGCCACACGTACGGCGGAAACATCCAGGACCAGCCGAGGAGACCGCCGGCGCCGACTTTGTCGATGACAACCGGATCGCCCGATCTCCCGCTCGACTCCAGGATCACCTTGCCGCTTTCAATTAAATAAAACCGGTTGGCGAGCTCGCCTTCGCTGAAAATCGGTTGGCCAGGTTTGAAATGAACAACCATGGCGCAATCCGTGAGCAGGGCTAACTGCGTGCGATTCATTCCCGCAAGGAACGGATGCAACGCTACCCGCGTGGCCATCGGGGTGATTTTCGTCTGAGTTTTCATGAATGTTTTCAGTCGTCTGAGTTGGGGCCGCACCTAACAAAATTCATGCTCTTTCTCCCGCACGACGAGTACCGGGCACGGAGCGGCACGCACGACCCGCTCCGCCGTGCTCCCAATGCAGAAATGTTTCCAGCCCGTGTAGCCGTGGGTCGCGATAACAATCAGGTCAACGTCCATCTCCTTCGCTGCCTCGACGATCTCATGGGAAGGGAGGCCCGCGCGTACCTTCCAGTGGGGTCGTTCGATTTTTTCGTGGCGAACTGAGGCAATGAGCGACCGCAGGTGTTTCCCGGCTGCGACGATGTCGCCTTCGACAAAAGCCGTGGCCTCCGGAATCGCCATGTAGCCTGTCATGGACGCAGGCTCCAGCACGTAGAGAAGGGTCAGCTCCCCACCGAACTCTTCTGCGAACCGGACCGCATATTTGAAGGCATTTTTCGAAGGCGGCGAAAAGTCGATCGGCACCAGGATTTTCTTCAGCCGCAAGGTGCGATGCTCGGGCTGGTCGAGCACGCTTTGATCGAGAGTTTTTGCTGTCATGCCATGATCCTCCGGCAACCGACGTTGTTCTGCTCCTCGGGGCTTGTGAAAGCCTGTGCGTTTCTTGTCGTCGCCCATCTGATCATTAACGGCACGCCAGATGTGGCGCGGCTTTAGTGGTCATTGTCCGGAGTGTCTCAGACTTGCCGGTTGGCAGATCGAGGTCGCTCCCAAAAGACGACATGATTCGAAATCTGCTCACACAATTTTCGCACAGCGAAAGCCAAACGGCGGTGAGCGACGCGCGGGTGAAAGGCTGAAAGTGCCTGGCGAAGGGAGATTACTATGGAATATCTGGTTGTGCTTATTACGATGCTCATGATCGCGGGTTACGCCTGCATTATCGGGCGTTCGCTGCGTCGCGCTCAATAGAGTAAGGGTGAGGCAAATGTTCACCGTCAAACTTGATCGAGTGCGCAACGCGCTCACGATCTCGTTTGGGGGGGCCAGGTGTCGCCGAACGCGAGGATGTTTGCATCCGGACGTGCGAGCGTTGCTGAAGGTGTCAGTTTAAGGACTAAAACTCGCCGAGCTGCCGGAACCAGCGCAAAGCCAATTTTACCTCCGACCTCTTGAGTTGGTGCACGCCGATAAAATGTTCCAGGCGAACGCGCTTGAAACCGGTGTTGCGCATGGTCGCCGCGACCTTGCCTTCCAGCGACGGTGTTGCGATGGCGTCGTCCATGCCGCCGCTGATCCAGATGGGAATGTTCAGGAAATCCACGCCCGGCTGGTAGGTCTTGTACGCCTCGCTCATCTTGTCGTCATTTATTCCGCTGAGGAAGAAACCACAGATATTGACGGCCCGTCCCTTCGCCATCATCGCGCCGAGGAGACAGCTTCGCTTAGCGCCGCCGGACATTCCCACGAATGCGACCGGCCAGTTGCGGCTTTGTGGCCAATCCTTGTGCACCGCATCCAAAGCTGCGCCCAGCATTGCGAGCCGCCAGGGCGTGGAATCATGCTGCGGTTTGATCGTCGCGTCCGACGCGAGAATGACCCAGCCCTCGGCGTCGGCCGGCGGATGATACCATTCCGCGTCCATTGGGCTTGTCCGGTGATAGTCCGTCGTCGAGGTCACGATCATGATCGGCCAGCGCCGGGCCGGATCGAATCTCGGTGGGAAACTCAGGACGGCGCGTCCCGTCGCCGGGCGTGGATTTCCCCCCTGCGCGGCCATGTCCTGAAAATATTTCGAAACCGGGAATTGAATTTCAACCAGCGGTCCCGGCTTCGCCTCTTTGCCGGCGAGTGTAGCGGCACCAGTGTTCGCGATTAGGAAAAAGCAGACAAAGAAGGCCAGTAAGCCAGTCCGCAGGAAGTTTTGCACGGAGACAATCAATCGAATTCTAGAGCAGTGCGCAATTGCTCCTTGAAGCTCCAACTGCAATCACGGCTGGAGCTCATCTGCTGGCCGCGGTGTCCGCTCCGGCGCTTCGCCCGACGGCAATTTCCAGGGACGCTGTTCCTTGAAGGGAAGCGTGAGCAGCTTGCCCACGGTCAACTCCTCCTCATCGCGGAACGGCGCCACCCCGATGGTGATCTCTGCCTGCGGAATATCGCGCCGGAGACTGCGATGAATTTTGTCCCACCAGCAAAAGATCGTGCCCCAGTTCGAATCGGTCTCGCGCTCCACGATGGAATGATGGATCCCGTGCATTCGCGGCGTGACGATGACCTGATTCAAAACGCGCTCCAGGCCTAACGACAGCCGCCAGTTCGAATGATGGAAGACACTGGCCGATTCGAACACGATCTCGAAGATCAGATAGACCAGCGGCGGTATCCCGAGGAGGACGACCACAAGCAGCCGGAAGGGAAGCGACAACACGATCTCGCCGAAATGAAACCGTGCGGCAGTGGTTACGTCGAGATCGAGATCGGTGTGGTGGACGTTGTGGAAGCGCCAGAAGAACGGGATCCGGTGCATCGCGTAATGCCACCAGTAATACGCCCAATCCATCAACAGAAACGCCACGATGGCCGAGACGATTCCCGGCAACTTGATCCAGTTCAGCAGGCCAATACCGTTGCGTTGCGCCCAGAACGTGTGCGCGAACGGTATCGGCACCAGTGCGAGCCGAAGAATCACGAACGCCGGAACCGACATCACGAAATTCCGCACAAGTCGCCGCAGGACGGAAAAGTGCCGGCGCCGCAGCGGATATTTCCATTGCAACAGGAGCAACACCGCGAAAACCGTCCACAAGATCGGACTGCCGACGTAATCGAGCAGCGGAATCGGTTTCATCGCGGGGCGTAATTGTAGGGCAAGCGCTCCGCTTGCCGCACCAATAAAACGGCAGGCTGTAGCGGCGGCCTATAACCGCCGGATCGACCTTGCCACCATGAATTCGGTTGGCGAACATGGCGGGGGGTGAGAAACCACGACGGCTTTAGAATCGCGGCGTCGCTCAGCGCACTCGTGTTTTGCGCGCAAGGGTTGCTCGCCGCTCCGATTGCCGCACGTCCATTCCTTCTCGCAAAAAGTTCCAACTCCGTTTGGCCCTGGATGATTGTCGCGCTCGCCTTCTGCGGGATTCTTTCCCTGATCTCCAATTTCTTTGAGCGCGAGCGAACAGAGAAAATCGAGGAGCTGGCACGCTCGCGCGGCTTCATATTTCGCCACGTGCCGACGGCGGCGGACAACGATTTGCCTGTCGGTTGCTATCTCGCGGAGACCGGCCGCGATCCGGCCGTTTCAAATGTGCTGGAAGTTTCACACATCGACGAACTCAATTTCGTTCTCTTCGAATACGAATTCACCGTCGGTTACGGCAAATCGCAGCACACCATTCATCAGACGATTGGCCGGCTGCGAGCGCCTTTGCTCAAGCTGCCGTCGTTCCTTCTCTTTCCCGAAACGCTCTTTTCCAAGATCGGAGTCATGTTCGGGCGAACCGACGTGAACTTCGCCGACTCGCCGGATTTCAGCGACCAGTACATCCTGCGCGGGCAGGACGAGCCTGCGCTCCGGGCGATTTTCAGCCCGGCCCTGCGAAACGCCCTGGCACCGCTCGATCATCTCACCATTGAAGGGGCGGACGAGGTCTTGTTTATTTTCCGCATGGGCCGCCGGGTGAAACCGGAGGATCTGGTCGCGCGGATCGAGGAAGACAAAAAGATCCTGGCGCTGTTTTTTGAAGCGCAGCAGCAGTCGGCCGCGTGATGCCTCCACGAAAAGACTTGCTCTCTGCCACCAGGTTCCGGCTCAATGCAATCCGTGGTCTTAAGCGGAAATGAAGAAACCGCCCTGCGGCTCGGCGCCGCGCTAATCGTCGGCGCACTCTTCGGCTTGAACCGCGAACTGCATGGAAAACCAGCGGGACTTCGAACTCACGCGCTAGTCACTCTCGGCGCTGCCACCGCTACCGCTCTGGTCGTTCGAATGGCCGACGGCCATTTCGTCACGGACGCGAACGCGATCAGCCGCGTGGTGCAGGGCATCCTCACTGGCGTCGGGTTCCTCGGCGCCGGCGTGATCCTGCGTGATCCCGCCGGCCACGTTACCGGGCTCACCACCGCCGCCACCGTTTGGATCTGCGCCGTGCTCGGGATCGTCTGTGGCTTGGGCTACTGGGTTATCCTGGGAATCGCTGTGGGTCTCACCACAATCACCCTGTTGCTGGGCCGCCCGCTGGAACGCCTGGCCGAAAAGCTGTTCCACCGGCACTCCTCCAGCCCGCCCGATCACAGCGTCTGACTAAGGGTTGTGGGGCAAGGACTCCTCGGCACGCCGCCTCGGCGAAGGCGGCCGCTTTCCTGGAGGAAAACCTGGGGCAAGCGACGCGGTCACCCTACAACCGCAAGTGCGACGCTTTCCAGCCGCGTTCGGATAGCAACATTCTTGTCCGCTGGTGTGCAGTGCGGCCCAGGCAAACGCGCCAGACCCATATCAGGAGGAGCAATTGCAAGGGGAGTCGTGCCCAAAGCATCCACCCCGGAAGATCATGTCCGCCGATGACCATCCCGGTGGAAATCGCGTAAATGTTTGCTGGAAAAACGGCGACCAACAGGGCGATCAACCACCAGCCGGCAGCGCGTCGGGTGGAGCGAAAGAGAATACCGAGGCCTCCCAGGATTTCGGCGATGCCGCTCAACGCGACGATCTCGGCCGGCCACGGAATGTAAGGCGGCATGATCGCGAGGTAGGGCGCTGGCGCGATGAAATGAGCGATGCCCGCGACGATGAAGAAAAGTGCGAGCGCCAGGCGCGATAAAGAAGACATCCTGGAGCTTACTCGGCGCGAGTTCCGGGGGAAGCGAAGACGACCGGCAGGTCGAAATAAAAATTGCTACCGGCGCCTACGGTACTCGTGACGCCGATGGTTCCACCATGGGCGGTTACGATCGCCTTGACGATGGCCAGGCCGAGGCCCGCACCGCGGCGATCGGCGGAATCCGCCTGCCAGAAACGATCGAAAATCCGTTCCAGGTCATCCGCCGAAATGCCGGGCCCCGAATCGATCACGGAAAAGCGCACCGTCCCATCGGCGCGCGCCGCAATCACGCGCACTTCGGCGTTGGCGCCGCTGAATTTTACCGCGTTGACGATGAGGTTCGAAAAGACGCGCAGGATGCGCTCGTAATCGGCCAGCACGGGTGGCAGGCCAGGCTCGACCTCGGCGATCAACTGCATCTGGTGGCGCAACGCGACTGGCCCCGACATTTGGATCGCATCATCCACCAGGGTCTGCGCGCTCATCGGCTTCGGATGAACCGAGATTCCGCCCGCTTCGATCTTGGCCACTTCAAGCAGGTCATCGATGAGCAGGCCCATGAGATCCACTGCGCCCTGCACGCGCCCGAGCAGGGTCGCGTTCTCTTCCGCCGCCGGCGCCTCGGCTACCAGCTGCGCACCCATCTTGATGAAGTTCAGCGGCGTTCGGAGATCGTGCGCCACCACGGCCAGCACTTCCTCGCGGGAGCGGACCGCGTCCTGCGCGGCGCGCACCGCCGAGCGCAATTTGATTTCGCGCATGGCGGACGCGGCCAGCTCCGTCAGGATCTCGATATCGAGCGCCGACCAGGCGCGGGGCGCGAAGTCGATCGCGCAAAAACTGCCGATCGCACGGCCGTCGTCGGTGATAAGCGGAATGCCGGCGTAAGCGCGTACCCCGAGCGATTGGACTGTCGGGATTTCGCGAAAGACCGGGTCCGCCACCGTGTCGTTAATGACCAGCGGCCCGGAGGAGACTATGGCGTGATGACAAAAGGTGCCGCCTTCGAGTTGCCGGGTGGTCGCCAGCGGCTCGCCAAATCCGAAGCAGCTCTTGTAGAAATCGCGACTCTGATCGACCAGCGAGATAAAGGTCGACGGAACCCCGATCAATTTCGCCGCCAGCCTCGTCAGCCGGTCGAAACTTTCCTCCGGCGGCGTATCGAGCAAGCCGGTTTGCAAAACCGCCTCCAGCCGCTGCCGGTCAGCGACGGCGGCTTGCTTGTCGACTGTTGGCAACGGCTGCATCACCGGCTTCGGCGCGGAAATTGGAATCGTTGGAAGCTGAATTGCCAAAACGTGAATCGCCTAGCGGAACATTTCCGGATCGAGGCCGCTACCCTCGATGATGTTTTTGAGGGTGCCAATCGGGATCGGTTTGCTGCCGTGGTCGGCGACGATCACCTGGCGCCCGTTCGCGTGTCGCCATTTCTGATGGCTGCCGCGCTGACCAGAAAGCATGAATCCCTGACTTCGCAGCACCTTTGTGACTTCTTTCGCGCTGCAGACAGGAAACCGCCTGCTCACGGCAGCGCCAGTTCAAGCACTTTGGCGCCTTGCGGCAACGCTTCGTTAGCGGGCTCGAACCAGAGCGCCAACGCTTCCTTGGCATTCGCGATTGCCTCTTCCTCGGTATCCCCGGCGCTGGCGCATCCCGGGAGCTCAGGGAACACCGCCGACCAGCGCTTCACTTCGGAATCAAATTCGATGACGAGACGAAGTTTCACGAGGCTGAAGCATACTGGATCAGCCAGTTTTTGCACTCTTCAAATCAGAACGCCTTCGAAGCTCGTCACTGCTCACGTGTCACTCGTCACTTTTCTTGTGCAGTCGGGAGAATGGGAGTCAATGGAGCAAATCGGGCAGTGTGACGCTGGGAGGATGACGTTCGGAATTGAATTCGTAGGGCAAGCGCACCGCGTGCGGGAACTGAGGATGACGCAAGGCGCGATCGGAAAGTAAGAAGGAATAATTAAGAATTAAGAACGCCAGAAGAAGAGTTCAGGGTTTGTTCTTCTTTGGTTTTGGAGTTGGGGAACGCTCAGGTTCGGGGTGCGGGATGATTCGCGAGTAGTGACGGGGATGTTGCAAGCGGTTGGACAGTTCCGCTTTGTTTTCCGCCCACCGGAAAGGAGGGTCACCTTTGACCGGTCCCCAGACCAAACGTCCGCTGTGCCGCCAGTTATCCAGGACAATGCCCTGGTCGAACGGCTGCCGCCGGGCGGTGACCGCGATGACGTTGTGCTCGTCGAATTCTCCCGGGGCACATTCGGCCCAATGTAACTCGAGCGTTCGCAGCTTCAGCGCATCCAACCGAAGCAGGAGCTCGTTGGCATATTGATAACAGTGCCCGGCTTTTCTTGCTCCGATGTGGATGAGAAAACTCTGCACGGTCGCCGGCCGCACCATCCGCCACTCGACGGCGAGCTGCCGGCCCGTGGTGTAGGCGGTGAAGGCGACGCGCCGGGCTTCGTCAGGACTAACCCTGGGGGAGAGTTGAACAAGGCCCGCCGTCAAAGCCGGGTCGTGCTCGGACGTAGCGGGGACCACGTCACCCCGCCAAAAACTTGCGTTGGTTGAAGGCATGCAGACGGCGAGCGCCATCGCGGTGGCGCTGGCGACTATGGCACCGTTGGAGCAAAGACGCGTAAACATCGGAGATAATTGGTTAGCACTCATGGCAGCAGAGTCACGTTTGTGGTGCTGTGAGCTTCTTCCGCGTGGCCGAGGCCGGCGCCGGAGGTGTCGTGAGTGGCATGGGTAACGACGAGCCGGTCGCCGGCGCGTTGGTAGGTGCGCGTGTCGTGTTCGTGAATGCGGAAGCCAATGAGGAATCTGCTGAACTTCGCCTGGACATCGCGCTCCATCGCCAGCGGTACGCCGTCGCCATCGAGCCAGAGTTTTAGGTACGTCTCCGAGCTTTTCAGCGCCTTGCGCTCTTCTTCGTCGAGACCAAGCTCGATGCGAAAAACGAGGACCCGTGCTGGTTTGCCCTGGTAATTTTCGCGTTTGTCTTCGCGCAGCTCGGATTTCTCCAGGCCGCGACGAAGCCCATCGGCGGCGTCGAGGAGATTGAGCGCTTGCGCCGGCTCGAGCGCCTTCAGTGTGGCGAGATCCGATCGCGGCGTGTCCGGGTTCGCCACTTCGTTCCAGGCCGCTTTGCGTGATTGCCGGATTTGGTCGGGGGACCAGCTCAGGTTCAAACCGCCAGGACCGTTCTCCACGATGACGGTGCTGACGCTCTCCGATTGTTTTTGTTTACCGCTTTCGCCGCCGGAACGCCGGCTCTTGATTTCTACCCGCGCGCGGAGCGGCTGGTCGCTCTGGAGTTTCTGCAACGCAGCGCGCACGTCCGCGAGGCCGTCAGCGAAGAGGAGGGTGGGCGCGAGGAGCAGGAGAGGAAGCAGGAATTTCATGGAAGAAGCAAACGTCCAACGCCCAATGTCCAATGTCGAATGGCAGACGAGGAGCGGAGCCGAGGAAGCAAACGCCCAACGCCCAGTGTCGAAGTAAGACAGAAGGAGCGGCGATTATCGCAAACCGAAAGAGCCGGCGATGAGCCAGGCGCCCCAGGCGGTGAGGATGACGCCGGTGGCGGAGCTGAGCCACAGGCCGCGCGGAAGAAGTTTTTCCAAACCGACGATTAACGAGAGCGCGGCGATCCAGAGGATGTTCATGACGCCGGCGACAAAGAGCAAACTCATCAAGGCCCAACAACAGCCGGCGCAGAAGAGAACCACTGTTTCATCGCGAGATCCTTTCGTTCGTTTCAATCGTGGAGCGCATGCTCCATCTTCATTTTTCTACCCGTGATGAAACCACTTTGTCAATCATGCGTCAGAAGTCAGAGGTCGGCCGAGCGCTTGGCGCAAACCAAAGGCCGGGCCTCAAGAGCCGATTCGCGGTTCGGATCACAGCACGCTGTAAACCTCGACGACGGCGACGCCGCTCGTGTTGTTCTTGCCGCGCACGATGGCGGTGTAATTGCCGTCGGGCAGTGCCGTCACCATCGCGGATTCACGCGGGTCGGTCGGCGCCAAACCGGTCTGAGTGATCTCGGCAGCCTGGGTTTGTTGCCAGTCATCGTTGGCCTGGATAATCGTTCCGTTCGCGCTGTGCAGTTCCAAGAGCGGATCCTGGAGAACATTCGGAATTCCAAACGCCGCCAGCGACGGACCGATGGCGCGAATAACCACTTTGCTGTCGGCCTGGCCGTTTCCGCCCGTGATGAACCCGCCGATCATAACGTTTTCGTTCGTGCCGACAAGGCCCCGCGTGGCAATGTTCGCCAGCTTCGATTTCGCGTTTAGATCGAGATCGTACGCTTCGACGACGCCGATCCCGCTCGTCCCACCCTTGCCTCGCATGACCGCAGTGTATGCCCCGGGAGTCAGCGTGGCTACGATGGCGGACTCAAGATCATTTTTCGGCGGGACCGTGGTCGCTTCGACTTCCGCCTGCTGGCTGGTGCCGTCAGTGTCCCGGACTTTCCAGTTATCGTTGCTGACCAGCAAAGTGTTCCCTTGGAAAAGTTGCAACGTGGGATCAGCCAGGACTCCGCTGAAGAATGAAGCGAGCGATGGCCCGATGCCGCGAATGATCACCTTCTTCGGTTGCGTGCCGGTGATGATAAAGCCGCCAATGAGTTGGTTCGGGTCGGGATTGACCAGGAGCCGCGTCGCGATGTTCAGCGGAATGTCGGGGACGGTCAGAACCTTGATGGTGATCCCGCTCGCCGCATAGGTCACCTGCGCAGTAAAGCCGGTGAAATTGATTGTCGCGAATCCGCCAGTGAAGCTCCCGAAGGTCAGGATTTGGAAGACATCGTTAACCTTCGGCCGAAAGCCGTTGATGAGGGTGAGGTTGAGCGTGCCGGCGAGCGCGGCACTTCCGCTAATGGCCAACAGATCATACTCGGTTACCACAGTGTAGCCGCCGATCTCCATATTGAGCACGCCAGTACTTCCCTGAACGTAATTGCCGCTGATGCTGATTTTTCCCGGCGAGAGGCCGGGCGAGAGGGTGCCGTTGTTCGTAAAGAGACCGCCATTGGTGGATATGTCACCGTTACCTTTGATAGTATGGCCAGCTCCGTTCATGACTTGGTGACCGTTGCAATCCAAATTCGCAACGTTGGAAGTATTAATGAGACCGTTAAGCGTAAGACTACCGGTGCCACCGAGCGTGCCATCCGCGTCGAAGCGGATCTTCGTGGTCGCGTTGACCCCGGTGGAGTTTACCAGAATGGTGCCATTGTTTGTGAGGCCGGTTCCGTTCACAATGAGCGTGTCCACGTCCGGGATTTCGATCGCGCCGTTATTCGTGGCGCCAGTGAGGGTCAGGAAGCCGCTTAGTCCCGAGACGAAAATCTGAATCCGCCCGGCATTGATCGTGGCCAAAGTGCCTCCGACAATAACGGGTCCGTTCCCGCTACCGAGCTGGAGCACGCTACCAGTCCCATCGGCCAGGAAAGTGCCGCCTCCGGTTTGATCGATCAAGCCCGAATTAAAACTGAGGAGACCGCCGTTGATCGCCTTCAGCGTTCCATTGTTCTTGTTGATGAATCCGCTGTTATTGACCAGATCGAGCTGCATGGCATTACCCGCGGGATCGTCGCCGATAATGGTTCCATTGTTCACCAAAAGGCCATCGCCGAGAATGGTGCCACGTCCGCGAACGGTTTGATTGATACCAATCGTGATCGTGCTGCCACCAAAACTTGATAGGTTTGCCCGGTCAAAGCCGATGCCATTAAGTGTCACAGTGCCAGTGCCGCCCAGGGTGCCGCTTTCATCGAATCGCATAATGCTGGTGGCGTTAACCGGATCGGTGGGGTTTACCAGGATCGTGCCATTATTAGTTAGGCCCGTGCCTCTGATCAAAAGAGGATTGTTGCCGGCTGGAACCTGAAAGGCTCCGTTGTTGGTGCATCCAGTAAGAGTTACCCCACCGCCGTTGGGAGTTGTCCTAACCAGTCCATTATTGGAGGTATTGAGTATGCCGCCAATGACAAACGAAAAACGGTTCTGGTCGCCAGCGCCGAATTCCACGACGCTTCCATTACCGTCCGCGAGGAAGGTGCCACCGGCCGTTTGGTCGATGATGCCGCTAAAGAGAATCACGCCGCCGCCGGTCGCTTCGATCAGCCCGTTGTTTTTGTTCTGAGGGGCGGTGGCGAAATAGGAGAGGCCCAAAAATAGGGCGCCGCCAGTCGGGTCGTCGGCAGCGACGGTGCCATTATTGATAAGAATGCTGCCTCCATTGAAACCGTCGATCAGTCCGAGTCCGTGAATGAGGTGGCCGGCGCCATTGACGAGAGTCCTGGTGGCATTTCCACCGATGATAATATCGGCTTTGCCGAACTGGTCCTTGACGCCTCTTAGGTAAATACTGCCGTTCCCGGTGATCTGGTTGTTCAAAGCGTCAAATCGCAGGGTGGGATCCGAGAAATTAGGATGAAGCGTCCCATCGCTGACGGTGATGGTGCCATTGTTCGTGAGTAGGCCGTTTGCAATCGCGAGCGTGCTGCCTGGCGCCATGTTCAAGTTTACTCCGCTGGTGACGTTCAACGTCTGGATGGTCACCCCCACTGCCAAGCTGCAGCCGTTGAGGTTGACAACGACGTCGTAAAACGGGTTATCGCCAGGAACGTTGGTGTTCGTATTGGGGTCGACAATTGAGTGGCCATTGCTGGGATACGCTTTGGTGTCCCAGTTCCCCGGCGTGCTCGGATCATTGGGATTGCTGGCAAGACCGATATGGGCGTCTTTTTCCCAGATTCCGCTGCCAGATTGATTCGTAAACGTCGCGGTAAAGATTCCGGCGTAGACCGGCCCCGCGAGAAGAAAGAGATTGAGCAGGGTCAATCCGACCATGCGGGATGCGAAGGGTGGTGTGGTGTTCATAATGTTCTCTCACGAAGCAATGCGGGAAAAAGGGCCCAAGAACGGACATGCCATTGAAAAAAAGTTTCGCGTCCGGCGGTGCGCCGAAGTAATTTTCTTCCAGGAAGACAGTGAAAATGCCCGTCCAGCACGAACTGCCCCATGATGTCACCCAGATCCTGAAGGATTGGAGTGATGGCAGCGAGGAGGCTTCGGCCCGATTAATGCCGCTGGTTTATGACGAACTGCGCCGCCTGGCCCGCGAATATTTACGGCGCGAACGCTCCGATCACACGCTCCAGGCCACTGCGCTCGTCCACGAAGCTTACCTGCGCATGGTGGACGAAAAGGGCCTGAACTGGAAAAACCGCGCGCATTTTTACGGCATCGCTGCCCGCCTGATGCGGCGCATTCTGGTGGATCATGCCCGTGCTCATAATGCGGGCAAACGGGGTGGCCTGGAACAGAAGTTAGCCCTTGATGAGGCTCGCGACCTTCCTGCTCCGGGTGCGACCGACCTGGTGGCTCTCGATGGAGCGCTCGAGAATCTTGCGAAAACCTATCCGCGGAAAAGCGAAGTCGTGGAGTTGAAGTTTTTTGGCGGGCTGGAGGCGAATGAGATCGCCGAGGTCCTCCAGGTTTCAGAAAAAACAGTCTTGCGCGACTGGAGCTTCGCCAAGGTCTGGCTTTGCCGCGAGCTGAGCGCAGCGTAATTGTCTTCCATAACGGACGCAGAGTTCACAAACCTATCGGCCAGAAATCTTCTCTGTGTCAGTTCGTGATCTTTGTGTGAGAACCTGAATGGCCACGCTCGAACAAGCGCAACTCGTGGCGGAAATCGTCGAAGCGGCGCTGGAACGGGACGCGGCTGATTGGCCGTCATTCCTCGATGAATCTTGCGGCGATAACCTGTCGCTCCGGAAAGAAGTCGAGTCTCTTCTCGGTTATCAAAAGGAGGCGAAGGATTTCATCGAGGCGCCCGCTTATGTGAGCGCGGCCGGGTCCTTGGCGGAGAAAAGCGGCGAGTTAGGGCCGGGCGATGTCCTCGGCGAATACAAAATTCTTTCCCTGTTGGGCGAAGGCGGCATGGGGGAAGTTTATTTGGCTGAAGATTCAAACTTGCACCGGCAGGTAGCGATCAAACTGGTCAAAGCCGGTTTCGGCCGCGCGAATCTCCTTCGCCACTTCCAGCGCGAGGAAAGGATCCTGGCGGCGCTCACTCATCCCAATATCGCGCGGCTCTATGGCGGAGCCGTGAGCGAAACCGGCATTCCCTATTTCGTGATGGAATATATCGAAGGCGAACGCCTGGATCGTTATTGTGAGACGCGGGAACTAAAGCTTCCGGAGCGGTTGCAGCTCTTTCGCAAAATCTGCTCGGCCGTCTCCTACGCGCATCAGCATCTCGTGATTCATCGCGACATCAAGCCGGCTAACATTCGCGTCACACCGGAAGGAGAGCCCAAGCTGCTCGACTTTGGAATCGCCAAACTGATCGACCCGCAAAGCGAGTCGCTGGCCGAAGCGACAATGACACTGCAACGCATCATGACGCCGGAATATGCGAGCCCCGAGCAAGTGCGAGGCGAAGAAGTCACAACGGCCACCGATATCTATAGTCTTGGCGTTGTTCTCTACGAATTGCTCGCGGGGCGGCGTCCATACCACATCAACACCAGAAGCCCGGACGAGGTAGCACGCGCCATTACTGGGAAGGAACCGCCCCGCCCCAGCGCCGCGATCGCCAGAGGCGGGAAGTTGAAGGACAGGACTCAGCGACTGCTTCGGGGCGATCTCGATAACATCGTTCTAATGGCGATGCGCAAGGAGCCGGTGCGCCGTTACGCCTCGGTCGCGCAATTTTCCGAGGACATCCGGCGCCACCTCGGAGGGTTGCCGGTAGTCGCGCGCAAGGACACGATGAGCTATCGCAGCGCGAAATTTGTCCGGCGACATCGCGTCGGAGTTGCCGCTGCGACGCTGGTCGCCACGGCGATCATCGTCGGTCTGATCGCCGCGCTCTGGGAAGCGCGGCAGGCGCGCGCGCAGCGCGATGTCGCGCGGCGGATTAACACTTTCTTGCAGGACATGCTCGGCGCTGCGGCACCTGAAGTAAAAGGTGTGGACGTAAAAGTCGCTGATTTGCTCGACGAAGCATCCAGGCGCGCGAGAACCGAACTCACGAGCCAGCCGGATGTAATGGCGGACGTCCTGATGATACTCGGTCGCACCTTTATTAGCCTTGGAAAACCGGACAAAGCAGAATCGGACCTGCGCGCCGCGCTCGACGCGAGTCTAAGGGCTAACGGCGAGTTGCATCCCACTACTGCGACAACCATGGGTTGGCTGGGACTGGCACTGGCATATCTAAACAGGAATACGGAAGGTGAACAAATCTCCCGCAAGGCGGTTGCGCTGCAACGCAAGCTGCATCCCCGGGGACACGAGGATCTCGGTGTTGCCCTGTACGCTTTGGGATACAACTTGATTGGAGAGAACGAGCCGAAAGCAGCCCAAATATTCCTCAAGGAATCCTCAGGTCTGATTAAGAAGCACCTGGGGCAGAATCACGGATATTACATGGCATCGCTTGTGATGCTTGCCATGGCGCATGAGAAAGCTGGCGAAATCGACCTCGCCGAGCCGCTCTATCGCCAGGCAATCGCCGTCGGCGGCCGGGTGGAACCGCGCTATCGAATCTTCCTGGCACAAGCAGAGTTGTATTTGGGGATCTTACTCATCACCAAAAAAGCTTACGCTGAGGCGGAGACACTCCTCCGGGAGAGTGAGACAATTTACCGACAGGTGATGGGGGGCGACACGAATTTCAGTGTCGCAAGCGCTAAAGCCAATCTTGGATTGATTTACTTCCTGAACGGTAACTACGCCAAGGCAGAGGCAGAGGATAAAAAAGCTCTTGATCTTCTTCGGCAATCTCTCGGCCCTGACCAGCCCGTATTTGCCAATACTGCTTCCACTTTGGGATTAGTTTTGACGCGCGAAGGCAAAGCCGAAGAAGGCGAGGTTTATCTGCGCGATGCGCTTACGATTCGAAAGAAAATCTTGGCCGCAGGCGACTTTATGATCCCCTATGCCGCGAGCGCCCTGGGTGAATGCCTGACTGTGCAGAAGCGCTATGCGGAAGCCGAGCCTCTCCTCATCGATAGCTACCACGAACTGAAGTCGAAGCTTGGCGACCAAAACAAGCGGACTCTTGAAGCACGCCAGCGGCTGGTAAAACTCTACGAGCTCTGGGAGAAGCCAGAACTGGCGGTGCGTTATCGATAGACTTCGGGTGCGCCCAATGCGGAGGACAAACAAAAATCGGTGGTGACGGCGTATTGTCTTTGAGGAAATCTTCGGGAGGCGGCAGTTTCCGGAATCCAATCGCAGCCAATCTAGCATCTAAATCTATATGATGACTGACCTTCGTTTCGCGCTGCGGCAACTGCGGAAGTCGCCGGGGTTCACGCTCCTGGCGGTAATCACGCTCACGCTCGGGATCGGGCTGAACACTGCGATCTTTTCGCTGATCAACGATCTCTTCCTCAAAGGCCTGCCGTTCCAGGAGCCGGCGCGCGTGCTCCAGGTGTTCTCGCATTTCAAGGAGCAGACGGTCGATTTCCCGCTATCCGCGCCGCGGTTCATCCATTTCAAGGATGGGCAACAGGTCTTCAATGGATTCGCGGCAGAAAACGGATTGGGCACGACGGTGACCGGACTGGGCGATCCTTTCCAGGTGCCGCTTTTCAAGACGACCGCGAATTACTTCGAAGTGCTCGGTCTGCGTCCGAGCCAAGGCCGCACTTTTCGGCCAGAGGAAGAGGAAGGCGCCGACGTGGCAGTGGTCACGGAACGCTTTTGGAAGGCGCGGCTGGGCAGTGACCCGAACGTGATCGGACGCGCGCTGACGCTGGATGGTGTGGCGCACACCATCGTGGGCGTGATCCCGACTCTGCCGATTTCGTGGAGCGGTCCGAACGCGGATATCTGGACGACGAAGCCGTTTATCATTCCGGGTTTCTCGCATGAACGCATGATGCGTGGCACGGCCTTCCTTCGCGCGGTGGGCCGATTGAAACCGAATCTCACGGTGGAACAGGCCCGGGCCGCTCTCCAAGTGCTTGGTGACAGCTATCGGACTCAGTATCCGGAAAAGATCGACGCGAAATCCGGCACAGTGGCAAAGACGCTGCCCGAAGCGGTGACGGAGAATCTGCGGCCGGGCTTCGCCACGCTGCTGGCGGCGGTGACGTTCGTCCTGCTCATCGCGTGCAGTAACGTCGCGAACCTACTGCTCGTTAGGTTTAGTGGCCGGCGCCGCGAGATTTCACTGCGCATGGCATTGGGGGCATCGCGCGGAAGTGTGCTGCGGCTTTTCGTGTTCGAAAGCGTGCTGGTGAGTTTTCTCGCAGGTATTCTCGGAGCGGTCCTCGCCTGGCAACTGGTCCCGCTGGTCCCGAAACTCGCAGTCAACTTTCTTCCCATTGAAACCGGAGCGGCGACGGCGCTTTCCGTTCCGGTCCTCGCGTTCACTCTCGCGCTCTCGCTTCTGACCGGCCTGGTCATGGGCGTGTATCCCGCGTGGCAAAGCTCGCGCGCGGACATGGTGGATGCGCTGAAGGAAGGCGGTCGTGGAACCGCAGGCAGCGTGCGCCAACAGCGTTTCCGGAAAGTGCTGGTCGGCGCGCAGGTGGCGCTCTCGGTTACCCTGCTCGCAGGGGCATCGCTGGTCATCGCGAGCTTCACACGCCTGAGCAATCAGAATCCCGGCTTTAAGCCGGAAAATCTTTGGATCGGCCTGACGGTGATGCCGCAGGCGCAATATCCGGACGTCGCTTCACGCAATCGCTTTGCTGACCAGATGACGAAAGCGCTGCGCGCCACACCCGGTCTGCAGGAAGCGTCGGTGAGCGGTGGTTTCCCGCTCTTCAATGGCGGCGGCGCGACGTTGTATACGCGTGCCGAAGGGAACGTTCCTCCAGTCGCGGAACGCCAGGGCGCGCCCTCGAACGACATCACTCCCGGCTGGCTGCGGACCCTCGGGATTCCACTCCTCGCCGGCCGCGATTTCAACGAACAGGACATCGCGGACCATCCGAACGTCATCCTGATTAGCGCTACCGGCGCGAAGACGGTTTTCGGCACGGAAAATCCGGTCGGCAAAACGTTGCTCATTACGAGCGGCAGCGTGCCCGTGGAGATCGTCGGCGTCGTCGGCGACGTGCGCTCAGTCCGGCTTGACCAGCAAAACGACATGGAATTCTATCGGCCGTTTGCGCAGGAGAATTTTCCGTTTCTCACCATCACGGTGCGCAGCCCTTTGCCGCCGGACAGTGTGACAAAAACCGTGCAGGCGGTTTTGAAGACGATCGATCCTGGGCTCGCGCTGATTCAGCCGCAACCGGTCACCGAGATCATGGCGCAGGCGCTCGGGCAGGCGAAATTGATGATGACGCTGCTGGGCGTTTTCGCCGGCGTCGCGCTTGTGCTGGCGACGGTGGGCATCTACGGCGCAGTCGCTTACACAGTGGAACAACGGACCGGCGAGATCGGCGTTCGGATGGCGCTCGGCGCGCAGACAAGCGACGTGCTGCGGCTGGTCGTGAAGCAGGGAATGATGCCGGTATTGTTCGGATTAATCGTCGGAATCGGAGCGGCGCTGGCGTTGGGAAGATTGATCGCGGCGCAACTGTATCAGGTCTCCGCGCATAATCCGATGCTGCTCGGGACGACGGCGACGGTATTAGCGTTGGCGGCGTTACTCGCGTGTCTGTTTCCCGCGCGGAAGGCAAGCTTGCTGAATCCGGTAGAAGCGCTGCGCACGGAGTAGACAGGCCGTCCCGGCCCTTGATTGGCCGGGTGAGACTCTTTTTTTCTCGAATTATTCCGCCCTGTGTCTAATGTTTTCTCGTGCCCGATCCAGTCCCCCCACTTGATACTTCTGCTGATCCGCGGGCAGCGTTATTTGACGAGTGCTGGAAGGCTTACTATGACGCTTATTATTCACATCTGCTCGCCGATTTGATTGCGGGCCGCTGGCAGACTTTGGATCAAATCTCTAAATTGCTCGTGGCCCTTTTTAGCACCAGTTCGGCAGTGGCAGGATGGAGCATCTGGACCGCGAACGTTGGAGGAAAATGGACTTGGGCGGTATGTGCCGGCGTCGCTACAGTATTGTCGATTGTGCAAACCTCCCTGGGAGTGTCGGATCGACTGAAGACCATGCTAGAGTCGCGCGCACGAATGTTGCGGATCAAACTTCAATTCGAAACGATGTTTAGTGGCATGCGGTTAGATCCCGCGTTCGATGTTGTAAAAGTTAAGGAAAAATTTGAGACGCTTCAACAGGAGTACAATGAAGCTGCAGCGCAGATGCCAAAAGATTGGATTTACACGAAACGAGATGCGGATGAAGTTCAACAGACACTAAATAAAATGCTGCCCTGACGCCTCGTTAACATGGCTATCAAAACATCAATGCCTCCCAATCCGCGGCCTCCGCCGCCCCGGCCCTGACTGAGGATGCGATTATGTGCCTGAGGGAATCTGCTGCGTAGAATGGTCCCGCAGGCTTAATTGCGCGACGACTTCGATCTCGGCGGTCTGGGGGAACATGTCGAACGGAGTGATGGAGACGATGGCGAAGCGCTGCTGCAACTCGGCGAGATCGCGCGCGAGGGTGGGGGGATTGCAGGAGACGTAGATCACGGAGCCCGGCGGACTATCGAGAATGACGCGGCGCAATTCGGGTGAAAGTCCGGTGGCGGGCGGATCGACGATCAACGCGGGCTGCCGCGTTGGATCAATCGAGCGCAACAATTGACTTAGCTCGATGGCGACGTCGCCGGCGATGTAGGTCTCGTTAGGCCGAATGTCTTTGCGCGCGGCGTCGATCGCGAAGCGGTCCCAGTCGATGCCGATGACGCGCTCGAATTGGGACGCCAGGCGTTTCGTGAAAAAGCCGGCGCCGCAGAAGGCGTCGATGAGGAGGCCATTTTCGCCGGCAAGGATGGTGGCGATGAAATTAGCCAGCGCGTCGGCGAGTGCGTCATTGGTTTGCGCGAAGACGCGCGGCCCGGAATGGGCGCGCAAGGAGTAATGGCCGTCGCGAGGACGCGTCGCGCGCAGTTGCGCGAGCGCCTGGTTCACTTCCGGCATGGCGATCGGGCACTGTGCGATGTCCATCAGCTCGTGAACATCGCGTCGGTAAAAACCAACGACGTCATCCTGCGCGTGGACGGTGATGCGGTTCCGATAGCCGTAGGGCAAAGGCGAAGGAACGATGGGACGCATCGGTGGATCGACGAGGCGGGCGATGCGGCGCATCGCTTGTTCGACCTGTTTCGCCTTGAGCTCCAATTGATGCGCGTAGCTGATGTGCTGGTAACTGCAGCCGCCGCACCGTCCGAAGTACGGGCAAGGTGCCGCGACGCGTTCCGGCGACGGCTCCAGGACCTCGATCAATTCCGCTTCGGCAAATTGCTTTTTCTCGCGGACGATTTTCGCCGTGACGCGCTCACCATCGATGGTGAAGGGGATGAAGACAGCTTTGCCGGCATCGCGCGCCACGCCTTTGCCGCCGAAGGCGATGTCCTGGATTGTGAATGCGGCGGAGCGCATCATGCACTGTAGCCGTCGCCCTATGGGCGACGCAATGGACGCGACGCAACTCCCACACTTCGCACAGCGAAGCGGCTACAGAAGAAGCTAACTCGCCATCACGCGGGCGATGGCGGCTTCGAGCTTTTCGAGTTTTACGGGTTTGACGAGATGCTCGGAGAATCCGGCTTCCAGGCTTTTGCTGATGTCAGCGTCCATGCCGAAGCCGCTGATGGCGATGCCGCGGATCGGCCGTTGCGTGCGCAGGTAGCGGACGAGGTCCATGCCGTTGCCGTCGGGCAGACCGACATCGCTGATCAGAAGATCGAACGCGCCGCCCGCCGCGGCGACTTCCATCGCTTTGCCCATGGTGTTGGCGGCGGTGACGCTGTGGCCGCGCAGTTTGAGCAGTTTCTCCAAGGCGGCGCACGTGTCTGGATGGTCGTCGACAAGGAGAATGCGGAGGCCGGTGGGTGGCGTCTGCGGTTCAAGGGCGCGCGGTTTGGTTAAGGCTTCGTTCAGTTCCGCGGTTTTCATCGTGAGCAGGAACGTGGCGCCCCGTCCGGTCCCCTCGCTCTTGGCAATGAGGGATGCGCCGTGAGCCTGCGCGAGCGATTTGGAAATCGTCAGGCCAAGGCCGAGCCCGCCGAAACGCCGTTGAAACGAGCGCTCGCCCTGCTCGAACGGATTGAAGATCCGTTCCATGATTTCCGGCTCGATGCCGATGCCGGTGTCCGAGAGGGAGAGGCTGAGAATGTGCGGCAAATGGTTCGCCGACGAGATCGCGATGACGCCGTTCTCGCCGGTAAACTTGATCGCGTTCTTGAACAGGTTCCAGATGATCTGCTGGAATTTCGCCGGATCGGCCATCACCCGGAAGTCGGTTGCGCCGAAATCGAGCCGGACCTGGAGCTTCTTCGCGTGCGCTTCGGAAGCACACATCTCGATCACATTGCGAACCGCCTGGTGCGCATCGACGGGCTGGACGTCCAACTGCAGTTTGTCCTTCGTGATCCGGGTGAGATCGAGCAGATCGTCAATGAGCTGGCTTTCGAGCTCGATGTTGCGCCGCATCATCGCGAGCATCGCGTCGACGTCTTTCGCGGGCTGGGGCTCGGTCTTCAAGGTGTCGAGCGCGGCCAGGACCGGCGTCAGTGGCGTGCGCAGCTCGTGCGAAAGCATTGCGAGAAAGTTGTCCTTGGTCCGGTTTGCGGCTTCGACTACCGAGCGCTGTTCCTCAAGGGCCGCCTCGGCCCGTCGCCGTTCGCTCATGCCGGCGGCGAGGGCCAGCGCCGTGATCGTAGTGAGGACGTTGAAGCTTTGCAGGATGAGAAGCGATTGATTTTCATCCGGTCGCACGAATGGCCCGTAGCCATGCAACGTTCCCCAGATCGCGATGCTGGAAAGCGCGAAAAGCCCGGTGGCTGTTTCGCGTGCCGAAAGCCGGAAAGCGGTCCAGACAACAATCGGACCCAGGACAAACGCGATCGGGTAATTGAACGTGCTGATCCAGAACCAGCCGCCGAAGACGACTGCGCTTAGAAAGGTGAGGAGGAGAAGCAGGATGGCCACCTCGAGCTCGCGGGTGGGATTGCGCCGGCGCCGGGGATAGCCGAGCCAAAGAACCACCAGCGGCGCGAAAATAACGGCGCCGCCAAAATCG
>JBEEHR010000082.1:0-3004 GCA_041167505.1 Verrucomicrobiota bacterium | reverse complement strand
AAAGAGCGATGGGGAGCACTTTCCGCCAGATGGGAAGCTGCGTGTGTACCGCAGCCGGGCGGGCGGAAACGAGTGGGAAGCGCTTACGAAAGGTCTGCCGCAAAATGACTGCTACGTGAACGTGCTGCGCGATGCGATGGCGATCGACTCGCTCGATTCGTGCGGCGTGTATTTCGGCACCACGGGCGGACAGGTTTACGCGTCAGCTGACGCTGGAGACAGCTGGGCTCCGATTGTGCGGGATCTTCCGGCTGTATTTTCTGTGGAGGTCCAGACACTGCCGTGATCAGAGTCGTGCTCCCGGCACATTTGCGAACGCTGGCGCACGTCAGCGGCGAGGTAAAGCTTGAGGTGGAGGGCCAAGTGACGCAGCGCTCGGTCCTCGATGCGCTCGAGGCGCGCTATCCGATGCTGTGCGGGACGATCCGCGATCACGTGACGCAACAGCGCCGGCCTTACGTGCGATTCTTCGCGTGCGAGGAGGATCTATCCCATGACTCGCCGGACGACCCGCTGCCCGACGCGGTGGTATCTGAGGCGGAGCCGTTTTTGGTTATTGGAGCTATTGCCGGCGGTTAGACCGTTATGCGAAGCGTAACGAGAATTTTGTTCCCGTTGTGCAGTGGTCTCAGGCAGCCTTGAGTCCGACCGCGTCCATGAGCTTGTCGAGGTCATCGACAACGCGCTGGTAAAGCTTGTCCAGTTGAGACCTCTTCTGTTGTTGCAGTTTCGCGTCTCCGCGTAAGGGCTGCAACAGACCGGCGGTGAGGGGCGCGTAGATCCGTTCGAATAGCTTCAGAAAGACGAGGCAGATGGAGTAACCCTGGCGCACCAGCCGATAGCGGCGCGAACGCGGGACTCTTTCCACGAGCCCCTTGGCCCGAAGTTTAGAGAGGTCGTAGCGGAGGGAAGCCAGGCTGTATTCCTTGGGAGACACGTCACGAGCGGCGAGAGCATCAGAATAAATCTCCGAGGTGGTGAAAGTATTCTGAGCGGCGATATGGCTGAACCTGACGAGTGCGTGCATAAGCGCCAGTTGCCGCGGATGATCCAGCTTCAGGCCGGGGATGCGTTTGCCGTTCGGCATTACGGTTGGTTCGGCGAGTTGGCGCAACTGGCCACGATCGACGAACGTCTCCAGGATGTCCTGCTGGACGTTGTGATAGTTATCGATGACGGAAGACATCTTCTGGCGGAGTAGGGGAAGATTCTCGACGGCTTTCTTGCACCCGTAATCGTTGACATTGTTGGAGGCCGGCTCGGTGCGCAGCAGGACGTGATCGCGGACGTACTGCTTCACAAAGCCGTTTCCGTAGTGGCTGCGAATGACGGGATTGGGCAAATCCATGTCTTCGATGACGGTCTGCAACTTCCCCCGATACTGCCGAGTGATCTTGCGGCCGAAGATGACGGTGATCTTATTCGGCTGACCGATGGTTCGATTGGCATCCAGCAGCCGTTCGCCCATCTGATCCAAAGCCGCGCGACGGCGGAAGATGAGGTTGTCGCAGAGTTCGACCTGAGCGAAAAACAGGCGGTGCTGACAACCGGCTTGTTTGCGTTCTCGTTCGGTGAAGAAAGGGGTGAACGTGGCCAGCCACTTCTGACCGCAGCTCAACAGGTCGCGCGCCGTTAGAGAATCGGCCAATTCCTGCAAACGGGCGGGATTGGCGCACTTCAGAAAGGCATTCGTGCACTGCTGAAAGTCGATGCCCTCTTCGCGCATTCGAACAGCGAGCCAGTGATGCTGATTCAGGCAAACGCGGGCCGAGAAGGGCAGGTAGGGACACATGCGGACGAACATCCGGCCCCAGCGGTCGTCGTTCACGTAGAAGTTATACTGCACCACCCAGCGTTGTGCCATCTGCAGATGCCAGCGATCGTCTTTCTTGTTCCCGATGGCGATCATGATGCGGGCCGGTTCACGACCCTTCACGATGGCGACGACCTGATTCGGTTTCGCCTTCCGAAAGTATGGGTCGAGGAACTTGTCACGCCGGTCTTCGGGGGCTTCCAAAATGGGCGCACTCCATTTTTGCGAGCGGTTGACGACCCAGTTCTGGAATTGCGTAGCGATATCGCGTAGAACATCGCGACTCACCGGATACTGCTGGCGGTAGGTATTGAAGAAACCGATAACTCTTTCCGGCTGCTGAAACGGCTGGATCAAGCCGTTCAGCAAAAGCCGGTCGAAGCATCGGTAACCGAATCGAATGCTATCGTTATGATGTTCGCAAAAGGCGTTCATGGGAACCTCCAGTGTGGTCAGATACCTGGAAGTTTAAGCCCGTGGACGCCTCCTCGTTTATGCCCGACCGCCGGCCACCCGCGAGGAGTTTTCAGGATTTGCTGGTGTGGCGCAAAGCGCACGAACTCGTGCTGGCGGTCTATACTCTCACTGCCGCGTTCCCCAAGCAGGAGACCTATGGACTTTCCCTGCAAATGCGCCGTGCGGCGGTTTCGGTTCCCGCCAACATCGCCGAAGGCTTTCGCCGCCGCAGCCGCACTGAGAAGGCGCGGTTTCTCAATATGGCGGAGAGTTCTCTGGAAGAGACGCGGTATTTCCTGATTCTGGTACGGGATCTCGGTTACGGCGACACGGCACCATTGATGATCGCCCTGGAAGAGGTCAGCCGTCTCCTCAACGCTTACGCCGCGGCGATTCTGTCTTCCTCGACTTCTGACTCCTGACTTCCCCATCCCGGAGGGATATCAAGGGCGGAGCCCTTGGCTAGTTAGAAACCAGCGGTCGTTACGGGGAGGCCGCACCCCAGCCTCCCTCCCAGGAAATTCCTAATATCGTTTCAAGTCCTTCCGGTCTCGGATATCCTTAAAACTCATGCCTAAACAGTTGTGGGTGGTGCGTGCCGGGCGCGATGCGATTTACGTTGAGGACTTCCTGGCACAGAAGATGGTGGCAATTGGATGGGGCAGCACCCCTGACCTGACCAGTGTTCACGGTCGAGACCAGGTCGCGGCCGTACTGGCCAGATGCTATCCGGAA
>JBEEHR010000081.1:0-6253 GCA_041167505.1 Verrucomicrobiota bacterium | reverse complement strand
GATTCCAAAAAGAAGATTTCGCCCGCTTCCATCCGGCCGGAATGATCGGGCGGAGCCTGCTTTTGCGCGTCCACCAGATCATGCGGCCACGCCATGCGCTGGCGATGGTCGCCCCGGATGCGCCGATTCGCTCTGTCTTGAAAACGATGACCGACCTCCGCGCCGGCGCCGCGGTCGTGGCCGATGAAGAGGGACAGTTGCTCGGCATTTTTACCCACGGCGATTTCGTGCGCCATTTTCAATCGGACGCGAAGATCGCCGACCGCCTTGTCGGCGATCTGATGACGCTCAATCCAGTGACGGTGCACCAGGACAAACTCGCCGTGGAAGTGTTGAACCTGCTCGAGCGCCATCGCATCGACGATCTGGTGGTGGTCGATGATCAACAGGCGCCGGTGGGCATGGTGGATTCGCAGGACCTGACGAAGCTGAAGCTTTTGTAATTTGGACAGGATTAACGGGATTTAATTGGATTAGGGAAAAGACCCTCTCCTCAATCCTGTAAATCCTGTCTAATTCGACTCCCGCTTGAAAAACGCGCGGGCATCAACTATCAACCTTTCCCGCATATGGCTGCCGCAAACGATCTCCGCAAAGGACAGGCGATAAAATACAATGGCAACACCGCCATTGTCCTCGAAGTCAATCATCGGACTCCGGGGAATCTGCGGGCGTTCGTCCAGGCGATCATCCGCTACAGCAGCACTGGCAAGAGCGCCGATGTGCGCTTCGGTTCGACGGACAAAGTCGAGCTGGTCGATATCAATCGCGCGACGATCGAGTTCAGCTACAAGGACGGCAACGGATACCATTTCATGGACCCGGAGACCTACGACACAGTGACGTTGCAGGATAATTTGCTCGGTGAGGCGAAGGATTATCTCGTCGAGAATTTGCAGGTGCAGGTCCTGTACGCCGAGGGCAAAGCGGTTCAGGTCGAGTTGCCATCGTCGGTGCAGTTAAAGGTCATCGAATCGCCGGAGGGTCTTCGCGGCGATACGGCATCGAATGTCACGAAGCAGGCGATTCTCGAGACCGGCAAAACTGTTAACGTTCCGCTCTTCATCCAGGAAGGCGAAGTCGTGAAGATCGATACGCGCACCGGCGCGTATATGGGGCGGGCCTAGAGTGGGTCCGATTCCATCCGGCGCGGGGAACATCGCGCCAGCGTCTTGCTCTTGCTCTTGCTCTTGCTCTTGCTCTTGCTCTTGCTCTTGCTCTTGCTCTTGCTCTTGCTCTTGCTCTTGCTCTTGCTCTTGCTCTTGCTCTTGCTCCTGATCCTGATCCTGATCCTGCTCATGATCCTCCCCAGCCGAACGATCAGGATCATGAGCAGGAAGAAACAACCTGATTTCCTTCTTTCATCTGCGCCAATCTGCGTAATCTGCGGATAACTTGGCGGCGAAGAAGAAACGGAAGAGCACGCTCCATCACGGGCGCCGGCGCGGTGGCCGGGTAAAGGTGTCCGCGCCTGTGATCCAGCGGCGCGCCGCGGCGGATACCTGGACGATTCCCACGCGCTGGCTGAAATTTGTCGTCGCGATCTTTCTCCTGCCGGTCTGTGCGATCCTGACCCAGACGTTTTTCACGGTTTTCGCGCGCGCGACAGTGACCCAACGGCTTTGGGCCGCCGAGGAATTCTGGTTCTTCTCGTTAGGCGCAGTTCTGTGGCTGATCGCATTTTTCGGTCTGCCGCGGCCGATGCTGGTCTACGTCTTCGGCCACGAACTCACCCACGCGCTCTGGGTCCTGCTCATGGGCGGGCGGGTCAGCCGGTTCCGCGTTGGCCGGGACGGCGGACATATCGTGACCGACCGGAACAATTTCTGGATCGCGCTCGCGCCTTATTTTTTTCCGCTCTACAGCCTCATCGTCCTTGCGGCTTACGGCATTCTCGGATTGTTCTTCAACGTCCAGCCCTACGGGCGGCTGCTCTACGCGTCGATCGGCGCGACCTGGGCATTTCATTTCACGTTCACCTGCTGGATGATCCCGAAGAAGCAAACCGACCTGACCGATAACGGCACGTTCTTCTCGCTCGTCGTGATCTACCTAATGAACCTCGCGTTGCTCAGCGTGATGCTCGTGCTCGCTTCGTCGCAGATTTCGTTCGCTGATCTCGGCCGGGAATTCATCGCCAACACCGACAAGTTTTCGCGCTGGATGAGCGCGATATTCACACGGTAAACGTCAAGAAGCGTTCGAAAAAGCGGTGAAGGGAAGGACCGCCATCGCGTCAGATAATTTCAACGCTCCCTCAGAGTGAAACTCGCGGCCAGTGAACAATTCCCGTGCGCCGGCGCGCGCTAGCGACGGCGGCAGTTCAAACGCGGTGTCCTGCCATTTTTCCCCGATCGGCGGAAAACCGACGCGCGATGAAAGCCGCGGCACCATGACCGCGATCCATTTCCCCTCGTGTTCCCGTGAGAACGCCACACAACTTTCCGCGAATGTCCCGGTGACCGTGAGCGGCGAATAAGATCCGTGTTGAAACAACAGTGGATGCTCGCGCCGGAACCGGAGCAAGCGTTGGGTGAGCAGCAATTTGATTCGCCCGTCGGGCCATCGCTGGAGCAGCTCGTCCGGCGACACCGTTTCCAGCGAGCGCAACATCTCGCCCCGTCGCGCATAATCGACCGGCCGCCGGTTGTCGGGATCGACGAGGCTGAAATCCCAAACCTCGTTCCCCTGATAAATGTCGGGCACGCCCGGCGTGGTCAGTTTCAAGGCGACTTGCGAAAGCGAATTGATCGCACCAAGGCGCGCGATCTCTTCCGCGACCGGGAGGAAGGCAGGCACGAACTTATTCTTGGGCGAAGAGTCCAGGACCCGCGCCACGAAATCGCTCATCGCCGCGTCCCACTGCTCGTTAGGCTGGATCCAGCTTGTATTCATCTTCGCTTCCTTCAAGGCCTTCGCCATGTAGGCCTGGAGGCGCTCGATGTAGTCGGGCGTCGCCGCCGGTTCCGCGCGTCCCGCCGCGTCCATCGGCCAGGTGCCAAGCAGCGTCTGGTAAAAAAGATATTCCTCGTTCGGATCCGGCGCGGCGGTGTCCTCGAGATTCCGTTTCCAGCGCTTGTTGATCACGCGCCAGCGCTGCAAGGCGCTCCGCCATAACTGCGGCACTTCGGAAATCGCCACCATCCGCGCGCGCACGTCTTCGCTCCGCTTCGTGTCATGCGTCGAGGTCGCCAGCAACGTCGCCGGCCAATCGCGCTGGCGTTCGAAATTGCGCTGATGAAATTCGCCGACACTGACGCCGAAATGCTGGGGCTCGCCCCCGACTTCGTTCAGCGCCGCGAGCCGGTTGTAAATGTAGAACGCGGTGTCCTCGAGCCCCTTCGCCATGATCGGCCCGGTGCTCTGCTGGAATTTCAGGACGAAATGCGCGTGCTCCTTCCGCGCGTCGTCATCGAGATTTTCTGGAAACCGGAAGAGCAAAATGTCGCGGAGGAAATTGAAGACCGATTCCTCCAGGGCCGGGTTCCTCCGTTTCGCTGCCGTCACGGCTCGTTCGATGATGGCGCGGTCTTCATCGCTCACCGGCTGGCCCGGCTCGACGTAGGTCCGATAAACCGGGAAACAGGCGATCGTTTCGCGCACGGCGCGGGCGAGCGCTTCCAAAGTAAAATCGCGGAACCAGCGATTTTTTTCCGAGAGCCGATCGAGCATGTCGCCGAGAACATTGACGTCGTTCGCGAGCGACAGGCGCATGACGAGACGTTTCTTCGCGTACACCAGATGGCCGAAGTGCATCGAGTGGCCGATGAAACGCTGGAATGTCTTCGTGATCGCCTGCTCGGCTGAGCCGTCCACCAAAACGTTCGCCACGAGCTTGCCGAACTCGTAGCCGGTCGTGCCGTGGACGGGCCAATCTTTGCGGAGCGTTTCGTTGCCCGACAAAATTTTTTCCACCAACAGATAGATTGCGCGCCCATCTTCTGGACGAGGAATGCCGAGCGCGGCCGCGCAACGGCGCTGCAATTTCTCGAAATATTCCTTCGGTAAGTAGAGTCCATCCGGGTGATCGATTCGTACACCCGTAACCGCACCCGCGCCGATGAGCTCGAGCAGCAACTGGTGGGTCGCATCGAAGACTTCCGGCAATTCCATCCGGATCGCCGCTAGATCGTTGACGTCGAAGAAACGCCGGTAATTGATCTCCTCCGCCGCCACCCGCCAGAACGCGAGCCGATACGATTGGTCGTTCAGCAACTCGTCGAGCGCGTCGAAGCTCCGTGGATCGCCAGTCGTGCCATTGATTTGCGTGACGGCTTGCTGGACCGCGGCCTCCACTTGCGGCGCCTCGTGGCAACGCCGCTCCAGCCGCCGCTTGATGATTTCCTTTTCTCGCGCGCGTTCCGCGATCCGTTCCGGGTCGGTCTCGGTGCGGCGCGGCAAATATTCGAGCGCGGTGATGATGCTCTGGAATTCCGCGTAGAACTCTTCGTTCTTGAACGGCTCCAGTTTATCGAGCGCGATCTGGAGAATGTGCCGGTAAGTCCCGGGCGCGATCGGGAACTCGTGGTCGTAATAACGCAGATAGAACGCACCCGCCTCGAAGCGCACCTGCAACTCGCCCCGTTCCAGGACGCGTCCGTATTGATCGCCCAGGATCGGGAGCAACACCTTGTCTTCGAGATCGGACTTGAGCGGCTTCCATTGGATGTCGAACCAGGGCGCGTGAATCGAGCTGGGGCCGTTCTCGAGCACGTCCATCCACCAGAGATTAAGCGGCTCGCCGATACCCATGTGGTTCGGAACGAAATCGACGATCTGCCCCATGCCGTGGGCGTGGAGGTCGGCGATCCAGGCGTCGTACTCCGCGCGGGAACCGATCGCGGCGTTCAGCTTGTTGTGATCGGTAATGTCGTAACCGTGCAGGCTTTCCGCGCGCGCCTGGAAATACGGCGACGCGTAACAGTCGCTGATCCCGAGCGCGTCGAGATACGGCACGATTTCCCGCGCCTGGGTGAAGGTGAACTGCCGGTTGAATTGCAACCGGTAGGTGGAACTGGGAATGCGCGGGTGCGTCATTTTCGTTGTCATTCTGAGCGGAGCGCAGCGAAGTCGAAGAATCTCTTACTATTCTACTGCCTCGCGCAGATCGAAGACAGTTAGAGATTCCTCGACTGCGCTCGGAATGACAAGAGGCTACATCTTCTCGGGAGCTTTGATTCCGAGGAGATCGAGGCCCTTCGCCAGAACGCGCGCGGATAATTCGCATAGGGCGAGCCGTGAGCTGCGCGCCGGCTCTTCGGATTTCAGGACCGGGCAGGCTTCGTAGAAAGCGTGGAAGGCATTCGCCAGCTCGTAGAGATAATTGGCGAGCAGGTTCGGGCGGAAATCGTTCAGAACGGCCGGAACGGCTTCGGCGAACTGGGAAAGTTTCAGGGCGAGAGTTTTTTCCTCAGCCGCGCCCAGCGCGATTTGCGTTGGCGCGGCGAATTCCTCGCCCGCTTTCCGGAAGATCGAGCGAATCCGGACGTAGGCGTTCTGCAAATATGGCGCGGTGTTCCCCTGGAATGAAAGCATCCTGTCCCACGAAAAAATGTAATCGGTCATCCGGTACTGAGAGAGATCGTAGTATTTCACCGCGCCGATCCCGACCTTTTCGGCGATGTCGATCTTCTCCGACTCGCTCAGATCGGGGTTCTTCTCCTCGATGATTTTTCGGGCCCGCTGGACCGCTTCATCGAGCAAGTCGCGGAGCGGCACGTTCTCGCCCGAACGCGTTTTCATCAGCTTGCGGTTTTCGCCGAGAATGCTGCCGAAAGTAATGTGACGAAAATCGGCCGTGTAACCTTCGCGACGCGCGATCGCGATGATTTGCTTGAAGTGCAGGATTTGCGGCGCACCGACGACGAGCCAAACGGTGTCTGCGTTCAGATCCTGGATTCGATAATCCACCGTCGCGATATCGGTGGTGGTGTAATTGAACCCACCGTCGCTCTTGCGAATGATGGCGGGTTTTTCTCCCAGCTCGGGAATGTCGCGGAAGAAAACGCAGACCGCGCCTTCACTGATCTCGGCGATTCCCGATTTGAGCAGGCGTTCGACCACGGTGGGCAACCGGTCGTTGTAGAAACTTTCGCCCCGCTGGATGTCGTAATGAATGTCCAGAACCTGATAAGCGCGCTCGAATTCCTTCATGGAAAGGTCCACCGTTTCTTTCCAAATCGAGACGTTTTCTGGGTCGCCCGCCTGGAGTTTGACCAATTCCTGTCGGGCCGCCTCCCGCACCTTGGGATCG
>JBEEHR010000080.1:0-32218 GCA_041167505.1 Verrucomicrobiota bacterium | reverse complement strand
GACGCGTCTCGAACGCGCGAAGGATGTCGTAGACTTCCTTCAAATAATGATCTCCTGTAACGTGTTCACGCGTTAGGTCAGAACAGAAGAGGTCAACAGATCCTCGATCTTCACCGGCAGCTCGCGCACCCGAACGCCTGTCGCGTGGTGCACTGCCGCGGTGATGGCGGCGGCGATGCCGGCCAGGCCGATCTCGCCGATGCCGCGGGCGCCAAGCTCGTTGATCTCTTTGTTAGGGTAATCGAGGAAATGCACCTCGAGCTTGGGCACGTCCGCGTTCACTGCCACCATGTAATCGGCCAGGTTACTGTTGATCGGCGCGCCATTTTGCGGGTCGTACGTGGTGTGCTCTAAAAGCGCCATGCCGATCCCCATCACGACCGCGCCTTCGATCTGGTTGCGTCCGGCCAGCGGATTGAGAATCCGTCCGGCATCAATCACCGTCACCACGCGGCTGACGCGCAATCGCGCGATCTCCGGCTGCCAGGTGACTTCGACGAAATGGCAGCCGAACGAGTGCGTCGAGAACTTCGGCTTGGGATTGCCGAAGGTGGCTTCGGATTTACCGGCGCCGGTGACGAGGCGGACGTTGGCACGCCTGAGTA
Source organism: Verrucomicrobiota bacterium (assembly GCA_041167505.1). Taxonomy (GTDB): domain Bacteria; phylum Verrucomicrobiota; class Verrucomicrobiia; order Chthoniobacterales; family UBA10450; genus AV80. Next base: position 31,613 of record JBEEHR010000080.1, on the reverse strand, counting down.
CGTCCGCGAACGGCACGCCGCCCGCCGGACCGTCGGCCTTTACAAAAACGCGGCCACCCTCCAGGGCGAGATCGCCAGCCTTGCGTTTTTCAAAGGGCGAGCCCGGTGTCATGGTCGCAACATTCAGCAGCGAGTTGATCGCATTATCCGCCGCCGCAAAGACGGCTGGGACGATCGACCCTGTAACCATCGACCCCCCCGAGATGGGGCCCGCCGGCAGGGATGTGTCTCCCAGGGCCACTTCGATTTTGTCGAGGGGCACCCCGGTCTTTTGTGAGGCAAGCTGGGCGAGAATTGTGTAGGTGCCCGTGCCGATGTCCTGCGTGCCGCACGCGACCCGGGCAGTGCCATCATCGCGAAGCTGAAGGCTGGCCTCAGCCGGAAAACGGGCGGCAACCCACGCGCAACCGGCTGTCCCCCAACCCAGCGTCAGGCCATCGCGTTTCATCGAGCCGACCTCGGCATTGCGCTTGGACCAACCAAACTTCTCCGCGCCGAGCTCGAAGCACTCGAGCAAATGGCGGGACGAAAACGGAATGCCTAACGACTCGTCAATCTTCGGCTCGTTGAGGACGCGGATTTGGACGGGATCCATCTTTAGCTGAGCGGCCAGCTCGTTCAACGCCGACTCAGTCGCGTAGAGACCGGGCACAGCGCCGGGCCCGCGCATGGCGGTGGGGGTGCCGACATTTCGCCGGGCCCGTCCGAATTTCACCCGAAGGTTCGGCACGCTGTAATGGAACGCCGTCGCCTCGCCGCAATCCTCATGATAATTATCGAGGATCGCGTGGTGGTTGACGTAATCGTGCTGGAGCGAGACGAGCTTTCCATCCGGGGTCGCGCCGAGTCGCACCCGCTGCTGAGTGCGGGGACGATGGCCGACGCTCTGGAACATCATCTTGCGGCTGAGGACGAGTTTGACGGGCTTGCCGAGTTGCCGCGCCGCAGCGACGGCGAGCATGCAGTGAGTCCAGGGCCAGAGCTTGCTGCCGAACCCTGAGCCGACAAACTTCGTGATCACGCGGACGTTTTCGGTTGGCAAGCCGAACATCTGTGCGAGGACGCCTTGCAGGTTGAAGATCGCCTGCGACTCCTCGTAGACCGTCAACATCGATCCCTCCCAGATTGCCGTGGCCCCCTGCAACTCGATGGGATTATGCGTGTGCGTCGGCGTGACGTAGGTCTGGTCGAGCCTGGCTGGCGCGCTCGCGAACGCGCCCTCGGCATCGCCGCGTTCGCTTTGCACGCGCTTGGTCGGCACGAATGTCGTCGGCACCACGTCCGGCTCGTCGTCGGCCTTTAGATCAGGGTCGACGTTGGGCTTTTCCTTCGCGTAGGCCGCGCGGACCACATCCGCAGCGGCCTTGGCGTTCTCAAAGGAGTCGGCGACCGCGAGCGCAATGTATTGGCCGTAGTAGCGGATGACATCATCCTCGAACGGCGGCCGGCGCTCATCCACGATCCCTTCAAATCCCTCGCCTGGCGTAGAGCGAAAAATTTTCCCGATATTGTCACGGTGAAAAATGGCGCGCACACCCGGCATCTTCTCGGCGTCCGCGGTGTCGAGCTTTAGGATTTTGCCGCTGGCGATGGCGCTGCAGACCGGGACCGCGTAAAGCAGTCCCGGGAAGTGGTAGTCTGACGCGTACATGGCGAGGCCGCTGACCTTTAACGGGCCGTCGACGCGGGGCGTGTTGCGGCCGATGGGTGATGTCGCCGGGATTTCCTGGGTCGTTGCCATGTTCGACTATTCGTTAGGCCGGTTGAGTCGCCAGTTTCAATGCGTGGATGAGACAGCGTTTGGCGAGCTCCACCTTGAAGCCATTTTCGCTTTGAGGCTTGGCGCTGCGAAGCGCGGCCTCCGCTGCTTTCCGGAAGAGGGCTTCATTGGCGGTTTGGCCGGTCAATTCACCTTCCGCCTCCGTCGACCGCCAGGGTTTGGTGCCGACACCGCCGAGCGCGATGCGGGCCCGCGTCACCTTCCCGTTCGCGACCGTCACCACTACCGCGGCGGAGGCGAGGGCAAATTCATAGGACGCGCGATCCCGCAGTTTCAAATAAAGCGAACGGCTCCCCGGCGCGGGTGCGGGAAGGGTGACGTGGGTAATCAGGTCGCCCGGTTCCAGCACGGTCTCGCGGTGCGGAGTGTTCCCGGGCAAAACGTGGAAGTCTGCGATGGGGATGTTCCGCTCGCCCTTGGGTCCGCGCACGTGGATGGTCGCCTCGAGCGCGGCCATGGCCACGTTCATGTCCGAGGCGTTGGTGGCGATGCAATGTTCGCTCGTCCCGAGAATGGCTAGCGAGCGGTTGGCCCCGGTGATGGCGGCGCAGCCCGTGCCGGGCGCACGCTTGTTACACGGCATGTCGGTATCGCGGAAATACATGCATCGCGTCCGTTGCAGAAGATTACCCGCGGTCGTCGCCATGTTTCGGAGCTGGGCCGAGGCGCCACTGAGAATCGCTTCGGAAAGGACGGCGTAATTCTTCCGAACGAGCGGGTGGTAAGCGAGATCCGAGTTGCGCACCACAGCGCCAATCGTTAGGCCGCCGTCGGGCAGCGCTTCGATTTTGTCGAGCGACAGCCGGCTGATATCGACCACCGTTTGCGGCTGCTCAACGTTCAACTTCATCAGATCGATCAGCGTTGTTCCGCCGCCGATGAAGCGAATCTCCGCGCCTTGCTGCGCGGTCTTCGCCTTGGCCGCCGCGGCAATCGCCTGGGCGCTGTCGCCGGCCCGTGTGAGTGCGAACGTTTTCATGCCGGCTTCTGCGGCTGCGCGTTTTTCCGCACAGTCTGGATCGCGGCAACAATGTTGGGATACGCGCCGCACCGGCAGATATTGCCACTCATCAACTCTTTCACGTCGGCGTCTTCCGATCCGCATGGTTCTTTCAAGAGCGCCACGGCCGACATGATCTGCCCGGAGGTGCAATAACCGCATTGGTAGGCATCGCAGGCAACGAACGCAGCCTGCATGGGATGCAGATTTTCGGGCTGCCCAATCCCTTCCAGCGTCGTGATCTCCTCACCGTCGTGCATGGCGGCGAAACAAAGACACGAATTCACGCGCCGCCCATTGATGTGCACCGTGCACGCTCCGCATTGGCCATGGTCGCATCCTTTCTTGGATCCGGTCAGATGCAGGTTTTCACGGAGGCAATCGAGGAGCGTGGTCCGCGGATCGACACGCAAATCGTGTTTCTTGCCGTTAACGCGCAGGGTCACCGCGATCGCGTCCTTCGACTCGGATAAGGTCGGCGGCTCTTTCACGGGGAGTTGCCCGAAGGCCGTAGTGACCGGGCCTGCGGTTGCCAGCAATCCGGCCGTGCCCAGGCGGCCGAGAAAGGTCCGGCGGGTGGAGCGCCCGAGAGCGGACGGATTATTCGCTTCACCCTTTTTGTGGCTGTCGTCTTGATCGGACATGCTTTCCCCTCGCGATGAAACTCAAAAATAAGGTTTCTATTGGCGAAAGCCAAGGCGGAACTGTTTTCGCTTTAAGGAATTACGCGACTGATTGCGGCTGGGGCTCAGCGGCATTACCGTCCGCGCCTATGTTAAGTGCTGGAATCGTGGGGCTGCCGAACGTGGGCAAATCCACGCTCTTTAACGCCGTCACGCGCACACGCAAAGCGCAGGCCGCCAATTATCCGTTCTGCACGATCGATCCGAACCTCGGCGTGGTGACGGTGCCCGATCCGCGCCTCGAAACGCTCTCGAAGCTTTCCCATTCCCAAAAGATCATTCCGGCGGCGATCGAGTTCGTGGACATCGCAGGCCTCGTAAAAGGCGCGAGCGCAGGCGAAGGGCTCGGCAACCAATTCCTTAGCCACATCCGCGAGGTAAACGCGATCGTCCAGGTCGTGCGCTGTTTCGAAAACGCCGACATTCACCATGTCAGTGGCACCATTGATCCGGTCCGCGACATCGAGGTGATCAACACGGAACTCGTCCTGGCGGATCTCGCGTCGCTCCAGAAAAGGCACGATCGCCTGCAGAAAGAAGTCCGAGCCGGCTCGAAGACGGCGAAGGCGGAAGCGGCGGTCATCGACAAGCTCCTTCCGCACCTTGATGCCGGGAAGCCGGCGATTACTCTCGACCTCACGCCTGAGGAAAAGGAAAGCGCGCGCGACTTATTTTTGCTGTCCTCCAAGCCAACACTCTTCGCCTGCAACGTCGCGGAATCCGATCTCGCCGCTTCTACAGCCGATGGAAACCAATACGTTCGTGCGGTCCGGGAATACGCGCGAAATCATTTCGCGACGGAAGCCGTCGTCATCAGCGCGCAAATCGAAAGCGAGTTGGTCGACCTGAGCGAGGCCGAAGCCCAGGAATACCTGCGCGATCTCGGAGTCGAGGAGAGCGGCGTCGGTGCTCTGATCCGCGCCGTCTATCATTTGCTCGGGCTGCGCACGTACCTGACAACCGGCGAAAAAGAAACGCGCGCGTGGACCATTCGCGCCGGCGACAAGGCGCCCGCAGCCGCCGGCGTCATCCATTCGGATTTCGAACGCGGCTTCATCGCGGCCGAGACCGTTCACTTCGACGATCTGGTCGGCCTCGGTTCCTTCGCCAAAGCGCGTGAATCCGGAAAACTTCGGATCGAAGGAAAAGATTACGTCGTAAAGGATGGGGACGTCGTCGAGTTCCGCTTCAACGTATAACTCTTTCCTCACCTCTGCCGCTTCCTCTTCTTCTGTAGTCGCTTCGCTATGCGAAGCGCGGGGATAGGCGATCGATTGCCCTCACGCCGCCCACAGGGCGGCGGCTACAGAAGAAAGTAGAGAAAGAGGAGAAGTTTACTCCGCCGCGTAGAGAATCCGGCCGCATTGCTCGCAGCTCACGATTTCCTTGCCGTTCTTCACCCGGTGCGCGGTTTGCGTGGTGACTTTCATGTGGCAACCGGTGCAAACCTCGTGCTCCAGCGCCACCACGGCCGCGTCGCCTTTGCTCACGAACAACCGCTCGAAAAGGCTAAGCAACTCTTCCTCGACTTTGGCGGCAATCTCGGTTCGCTCCGCGGTGAGCTGATTCAACCGGCCCTCCAGCGTTGTTCCCTTTTCGTCGAGGTCCTTCATTTGCCGCGCAATCGATTCTCGCGCCCCGGACGCCTTCTTGTCCTCGATCGCCAATTCGCCTTTCAACTTCTCCGCCTGGTCCATCAGCTCGAGTTCCTGGTCCTCGATCGCCTGGATCTCTTTTTCGTAGCGCTCGATCTCATTGCCCATGGCGCGGAACTCGTCGTTCTTTCGCGTCTCGTACTGCTGGGTCTTGAGCCGGTTAATGCTCTCCCGCCGCGTGCCGGCATCGAGCTCCAGCTTCTTGCGATCCATCTCCAAATGCTGCCCCTTGCTCTTCAACGTGCCCAGCGCCGCCACGCTCGCCGCTAACTGCGCTTCCAGGTTCTGCCGCTGTTGCGGCATGGTCTTAATCTCGGTCTCGATCTGCCTGATCTTCTGCTGCCGATTTTGAAGAACGAGTAATTGCTCCAGCTCCGGTTGCACGCGCGCATGTTATGGGCAGAGCGAACCATCGTCAATCGCTCGGCGCTTGATTCGCAGCCGCCAACTCCTTCATAGTGCGCCCTCCTTTCTTTCCATGGCTCGATCACCCTTATTTCAAGAGGTCCAACGTGCGCTGCGGATCGCATCCTGGTTGGAGCGAACCGGAGCCGGCGCAGACGAAGCGGGAGAGCGGATCGAGGCCGCTCGTTGGGACCGGCGCCGCTTTCTCAAGACGGCCGTGGCCGCCGCCGCGGGCGCCAGCGTCACCCCGGTTTTCAGAACGGCCGCGCGCGGACCGCAAGCGGCCAGTGTCGTCGTCATCGGCGCCGGCACAGCGGGCTTGGTCTGCGCCTATCGCCTGCAACAGCAAGGGATCAGCGCCCGCCTGTTCGAGGCGAGCACTCGCGCGGGCGGACGAATGTTCAGCCTCCGGAAATTTTTTCCAGACGATCAACTGACGGAGCTCGGCGGCGAATACATCGATTCGGAGCACAAGACGATGCGCAGCCTGGTCGACGAACTGGGACTGAAACTAAACGACCTCGGCGGTGAAAACCCGGGCGGCGAGCACACTTATTTTTTTAACAACGAGCGGCTCCGGGTCGACGCGAAATTCATCGACCAGTTTCGACCCGTCGCCAAAGCCATCGCTGCGGACTTGAAGCTGATGAAAGTCGAGGGCGAGATCAGCTACGAGACTGCGCACGCGCGCGAGGTCGATCGGCTGAGCATTCCCGAATGGTTTGAGAAGCGCGGTATCGCCGGTTTGCCGATCGCGATACTCCGGGCCGCTTACGTCGGCGAGTACGGTTTGGAAATCGACCAGCAAAGCGCGCTCAACCTGTTGCTGACCATGGGCGACAAAACGCCGCCGGATGAGTTTCGCATTTTCGGCCCGAGCGATGAGCGTTTTCATATCGCCGAAGGAAACGACAGCGTACCCACGCGGCTGGCGGAACGACTGAAGCAGCCCGTGGAATTCGGCACGCGCCTGGAGGCAATCAGCAGCGACGGCCGCGGATTCAAACTGGCGTTGCGAACCGACAACACCACCACCGAAGCGAAAGCAGACATGGTCGTTCTGGCGCTCCCGTTCACGATTCTTCGCCAGCTCGATGTGCGCGCGAAACTCCCGGAAGCAAAACGGAAAGCGATCCGGGAACTCGGCTATGGCACGAACGCGAAATTGATCGCCGGCTTTTCCCGCCGCGTCTGGGAGGAATCGCACAGCACCGGCTACACTTTCACCGACTTGGATTTTCAATGCTGCTGGGAAACCAGCCGGGGACAACCGGGCTCGCACGCGATCCTGACAAATTTCGCCGGCGGAAATCTCGGCCTTCATCTCAACGATGGCGAGGTGCAGGATCGCGCCGCCAGGTTCGCGTCGCAGGCCGAGCGGATTTATCCCGGCGCGGTCGATGCGTTCACGAAGAAAGCCATCCGCCAGCATTGGCCCAGCTCTCCGTTCGCCCTTGGCTCCTACACCTGCTACAAACCCGGCCAATACACGGCGCTGGCCGATTCCGTGGCGACACCCGTCGGGAACCTGTTTTTCGCCGGCGAACACACAAGCGCCGAGTTCAACGGCTACATGGAAGGCGCCGCCGAATCCGGCGAGCGCGCGGCGAAAGAAGTGCTGGCCAAGATCGGACGGCGGAGCTGACCTCTTCTGTAGCAGCGGCCCTGTGGTTCGCTTTTGGAGAGTCGACGCTGCTCTCAAGCGCCCCACAGGGCCGCTGCTACAGGAAGAAATTCAATACGTCTCGACCGGCGAGCGCTTGCCGTCTTCGGGGCTTCGCTTCGCGGCTTCTTCTTCGCCCAGCACCGCTACGCGCAAATCCAAAATCTCGGCATCGATTTCCTTGAACTGCGTCTCCGAAAACTCGGCGGGCGCGGCTAATTTCTTTTTTGTGCGCGCTACGCTCTCGAGCGCGCGCTCGATCTGCGCCGGCGGAATGTTACCGAGAATGGAATCGACTTTCTCGATTGCCGCCACTCGGTGGCAAATCATTACCCAGTCGTTGCCCGCTTCAATCGCAAAGCGAATGGTGTCCTCCAAACCGTACTCATTCAGGATCGCCCCCATGTCGAGGTCGTCCGTCATGATGAGGCCGTCGTATCGGAATTCTTCCCGCAACAAACCGGTGACGATCTCGCGCGAAAGAGATGCGGGGCGTTTCGCGGCGTTGAACGCCGGATACCAGCCGTGGCAAATCATCATGCTGTCGACGGTGCCGACAAATTGCCGGAACACCGCCAGCTCCTGTTCGTCCAATTCCGCTCGCGACCGCTCGATCTTCGGGAGGTCATGATGCGCGTCCACGGTTGCTGCCGAATACCCGGGGAAATGTTTGCCGCAGCTCAGGATCCCCTCGCCGCGCATGCCGTCGTTAAACGCACCCGCGAGGCGGACCACCTGCTCGACGTTCTTCCCGTAGCAGCGTCCCCGGAGGGAATTGTCCGCGTCGTCATCGAAGGAAATGTCGAGCACCGGGCAGAGATCGAGATTGAATCCGAATAGACGGAGAAGCCGGCCGGTGATCTCGCCGTGCCTACGGACGAGGGAAACGTCGTTGCGATCGCGAAGCTGCTGCGCGTTCGGCGGCTCGTTCCCGATCAACCGCAACCGGGAAACGCGGCCGCCTTCCTGGTCGATCGTGATGATCGGCTCCGCCTCGCTGACGTCGCGCAGATCGTCGATCAACTTCCGAAGCTGCGCCGCGCTCTGGATATTGCGACCGAAGAGGATGAAGCCGCCGGGCTGGACCCGGCGAACTAGCGCCGCGGTTTCCGAATCGAGTTCGTAACCGGGAACGCCGGTGAGGATCAATTGACCAACCGAATTTGTCTTAGTTGTCATTCTGAGCGAGCGCAGCGGAGTTGAAGAATCTCTCGATTATCTGCCGGAAAAAGCGAGAGATTCCTCGACTGCGTTCGGAATGACAACAGAGTAACTTACACTTTGAAAAAGATCGGCATTTTCGGCGGCACGTTCGACCCGATTCACCACGCGCATCTGGTTTTGGCGCGTGATGCCCTTGAGCAGCTGCAGCTCGAGAGCGTGATCTTCATCCCGGCCGCGATCGCGCCCCACAAGCTCGGGCGAACGACGGCGCCCGCTGAGATTCGCCGGGAAATGGTGCGCGTGGCCATTGAAGGCGAGCCACGGTTTTGTCTGGACGCGATGGAGCTGGAACGCCCGGCGCCCTCCTACACCGTGGACACGGTGGAAGCGTTGAAGGCCCGGGAGCCGGAGACCGAATTCGTTTGCCTGATCGGCGAAGACAATGTCGCGGGGCTTCCGACCTGGCATCGTTTCGCCGACCTTTCGAAGATGGTTCCGTTCGTCGTGCTGGATCGCAGCGGCTTGAAGACGGCGCATCCCTATCCCGTAGTTCGACGCCTTCTCGATATTTCGGCGAGTGATATCAGAAACAGGGTTGCGCGTGGCCAATCCATTCGTTATCTCGTACCGCCGGCGGTTGAGAAAATCATTCGCGACCGCGAGCTTTACCGGGAGCCTTAAAAAATCACCGCCGAAAATTTAGCCAAAGCCTGCGCCCATCTCGCTGCCGACAAGAAAGCAGAGGAGATCGTGGTCCTCGATCTCCAGGGCATCTCGAGCTTCACCGATTTCTTCGTCATCTGCTCCGGAACTTCGGAGCCGCAATTGAAGGCGATCGCGGGCGCGATCGAAGACGGATTACGGAAGGAGCACGGCGTTCGTCCCGTGTCCGTGGACGGATTTCCCGCGAGCCAGTGGATCGTGCTCGATTACATGCAGGTCATCGTGCACGTCTTCCACCACGAGAAACGCGAATTCTACAGCCTCGAAGATCTTTGGGGCGACGCGCCGCGCGTAGCGTGGGAGCTGGCGCCAGCAAAACGGTAAGTTACTTCGGCTTGGCCGAAGCGGATGGCGATGGCTTCGCGGGCGCCGTCGGCGCAGCGGAGACTGAGGGCGATGGCTTCGCTGCCGGGGTGGTCGCAGCGGAGGGCGATATCGATACCGAAGGCTTCGCTGCTGGACTAATGGCCGGTGCGGGCGCTCCGGGAGCAACGGTCGCGGCGGGTTCCGGCGCCTTGATGCTCAGGAGTTCCACTTCGAAAATCAGGGTCGCGTTCGGGCCGATGAGCTGGCCTGCGCCCCGCTCGCCATAGGCCAAAGCGGACGGGATAACGAGCTGATACTTCGCGCCTGCCTTCATGAGCTGCAACGCTTCGATCCAGCCTTTGACGACCCGGTTGACCTGAAAACTCGCCGGTTCATTACGTTTAAAGGAACTGTCGAATTCCGTGCCGTCGATCAACGTGCCCTTGTAATTCACCACGACGGTATCTGTCTCCTTCGGCGACGGGCCGGAGCCTTCCTTCAACACTTTGTATTGCAAGCCGCTGGCGGTCGTTTTCACGCCATCTTTCTTTTTGTTTTCGGCGAGGAATTTTTCGCCTTCAGCAGCGTTCTTGGTCGCCGCCTCTTTGCTGGCCGTGATCTGTTTTTCCATCATTTCCTTCTGGAACGCCTGGAGCGTTTTCTCGCGCTCTTCCTTGGTCAACGAGGCTTCCTTGCCGGCGAGCGCATCTTTCAATCCGCCGAAAAGCACGTCCGGATTCAGTTCGACATTTTGTTTCTTGAATGTCTCCCCGATATCGTAGCCAATGCTGTAGCTCGCCTTGTCCTTTTGATCTTTGAGCTGTGCTTTATCCTGCGCTAAACCAATCGAAGCGATGCAAACTGCGCCGAGGCAAATAATCAGACGTTTCATAGGAATGGGCCCGCGCGCGGTTGAGATTCGGAATTTGGGCGGCGCGGGAACTGGCACGCTAGAGAAGAAACCACCCTCGTCAAGGCGTCCGGGACCGCCGATTTCAAGGCGACTCGCTCCCCTGCTCGCCTTGATTCTGGCGGTGATGGCCAATAGCGCGTGGGCCGCGATCAACCTTTCCCCGGCCGAGACGCGCCGAATCGGAAACCGGATTTGGCAGAACGAATGCGGCGGGACGATTGCCGGCCTCACCTCATGGAATGCTGGCGAAAATTTCGCGTCACTCGGCATCGGCCATTTCATCTGGTACCCGAAAGGCGTCCGCGGCCCCTTCGACGAAAGTTTCCCGAAATTCGTCGAGTTCGCTGGTTCGCGAAACGCAAAGCTTCCTGCCGTTCTCGTAGCCAAAGACGGCTGCCCCTGGAAATCGCGCACGGAGTTTAATCAGGCCGCGCAGAGCCCGGCCATGAAGGAGCTGCGCGCGTTCCTGGCCCGCACCGTCGATCTTCAGGCTGAGTTCCTAGTTCATCGGCTGCGAGACGCACTTCCAAAAATGCTGGCCGAGGGCGGCGCGTCTAACCACGCCCAGGTACAGGAACGCTTTGATCGCGTCGCCGGCACCGCGACAGGTTGCTACGCGCTGGTCGATTATGTGAACTTCAAAGGTGAAGGTGTTCTTGCCACGGAGCGTTACGCAGGACAGGGTTGGGGCTTGTTACAGGTCCTCGAAGGAATGACGAACGACACCACTGGCCGCGCCGCGGTCAAAAGCTTTGCCGATTCGGCGAAAACGGTTTTGAAAAATCGGGTGCGCAATTCACCGCCGGAACGGAATGAAGCGAAATGGCTGCCGGGTTGGCTCAAACGCGTGGACACGTATGTTGGAGGCTAAATCAACGTGAGCACACGCCTTCTTCGATTCATTCTGGTTCTGGCGCTCACGCTTTTCGCTTGTGACCAGGCGAACGCCCAGATTCCGCGACGCACTCCGCCGCAAACCGCGCCATCCCCCACGATTAAGGCAACTCCGGCCCCAAACCGCCCGAAACCCTCGGCCACTCCTGTTCAGCCGATGAAGAAAGCGAGCGAGTTGATCAGCAAACAACCGCCGATCACCACGAACAACGCGATCCTCCAGACCGTCACGCCGGAGAATGCGCACGTTATCGTTTCGCTGACCAAGCAGCGCGCTTATTTGATGAACGGCGACGAGATTGCGATCGACAGCCCGATCTCCTCGGGAAAGCGCGGTCATACCTCGCCGAACGGAAGTTTTACGGTTCTCGAAAAAGATAAAGACCATCACTCCAGCCTTTACGGCGACTACAAGGACTCCAGCGGCCGCACCGTCCGCGGCGGGGTCAGCGCCCGAATCGATTCCGCGCCGAGCGGGACTCATTTTGTCGGGGCATCGATGAAGTGGTTCATGCGGCTCACCGGCGAAGGCGTGGGAATGCACGTCGGCATTTTGCCCGGCTACCCGGCGTCTCACGGTTGCATTCGCATGCCGGAGCCGGCAGCGGCTGCATTCTATTCGCACGTGAAGGTAGGCACTCCCGTGCGAGTCGATCCGTAAACGCCGTCACGTTATTCGATCAATCTGCGGCGCAGCTTTTCCAGCGCGGCCTGCGTCGTTAGCTCTTTGAACGTCGGCCGATCGTCTGGGAAAAATTCGCGCTTGATGCTCGTCGGCCGCCCCTTGGAGGCCAGCGCAATGAAAACGGTCCCTACAGGTTTCTCTTCGGTGCCGCCCGCGGGTCCGGCAATGCCGGTGGTCGCCAGGGCGAAATCCGCCTTCGCGTTCAGGCGCGCGCCTTCCGCCATCGCCTGCGCGACCTGCTTGCTCACTGCGCCATATCCGGAAATGAGGCGCGGCTCAATCCCGAGCATCGCGGCTTTGGCCTCGTTTGAGTAGGTCACGTAGCCCGCGAGAAAAACGGCCGACGCGCCGGGGACGTTCGTGATTCGATGGGCCAGGTAACCGCCTGTGCAGGATTCCGCCACCGCCAGAGTTTGTCTCCGTTCGGTAAGCAATTTCACGATCGCTTCTTCCAAGCCACTGCCGTCCGCGGAAAAAATCGCCGGCCCCAACTTTTCGCGAACAATCCGCTCCGCCTCGTCCAGAACTGGTGCTGGACCCATAAGGCGCACGTCCACCTCTCCCAAGCGCGCGCAATAGCCAAGTTCGAGCCCCGGCAATTCCAATAACCGCGCGCCGACCGCTTCTTCCACCAGCGATTCGCCCATGCCGGCGATCCGAAACAACCGGCGATCCATGGCTCCTCCCGCCGGAACGAGCGCCCGCAAAATCGGCAGCACCGAATCGCGAAACATCGGGTGCAGTTCTCGCGGCGGCCCGGGCAGCAGAAACAGATGCGGCCGTTTCCTCGTCCTGTCGGCCGGGATATGCAGTCCGGGCGCGCTTCCATGTTCGTTAGGCAATACCGTCGCCCCTTCCGGCACGTCCGCCTGTCGCGCCACCCGGTCCGTCAGCCGGAAACCGCGCCGCGCCGCGCGCTCCTGGATGGCGCGCAGGATTACCGGGTCGTGTTGTAATTTCAATCCGAGGAGATCGGCCGTGACTTCACGCGTAATGTCGTCCGTCGTCGGCCCCAGGCCGCCCGTGATGAAGACGATCTCAGTCCGGCCTAACGATTCCGTGACGGCCTCACGAATCGCCTCGCCGTCCGGGACCGTGATCTGACGGTCGATCCGCAACCCGAGCGGGAAGATGTCCCGCGCGATGAAATTGAGATGGGTGTTGAGCACATCGCCGAGGAGAAGCTCCGTGCCCGTGTTAATGACGACGACTCGCATTTGAAGAAAACGTCGAACGCCCAACGCCCAACGTCCAATGCCGAAGTCAGAAACCGGTGACCAGCGTGTGGCTCAGCCAACACGAATTCAGCATTCGAGATTCGGCGTTCGACGTTGGACGTTCGGCGTTTTCCGCCGAATTACGCCGCGTCTTTGTCCTGCTTCTTCCGAATCAACGGAAGCTTCTTTCCTTCGACAACCGCGCGATTGATCGTGACTTCCGCGATGTCTTCGCGGCTGGGCACGTCGTACATGACCTCGAGCATGATCCGCTCGAGCATGGAGCGGAGCGCGCGGGCACCCGTTCCTTTTGTCACGGCCTGCGCGGCGAGCGCCTTCAACGCGTCTTTCGTCACGCTCAGTCGCACACCTTCCATCGAGAACAGTTTCGTATACTGCTTGATCATCGCGTTCTTCGTGTCGGTCAGAATCTGGACCATCTCTTCTTCCGTGAGCGCATCGAGCGCGCTGATCACCGGCAAGCGTCCGATGAATTCCGGGATCATTCCGAAGCTCAGCAAATCCTCCGGCTCCACGTGGCGCACCGCTTCCCTCGCGAGCGCAGCTTCCACTTCGAGCGTCGGGCTGTTGAAACCCATCGTCCGCTGACCGATCCGTTTCTGGACAATCCTGTCGAGGCCGACGAACGCGCCGCCGCAGATGAAAAGGATCTTTTCCGTATTGACCTGGATGTACTCCTGGTGCGGATGCTTCCGCCCACCCTGCGGCGGGACATTGCAGGTGCTGCCTTCCAAAATCTTGAGAAGCGCCTGCTGCACGCCTTCGCCGGAAACGTCCCGGGTGATGCTGACGTTGTCCGTCTTGCGTCCAATCTTGTCGATCTCGTCGATGTAAACGATCCCGATCTCGGCTCGCTTCACGTCGTAATCGGCATTCTGGAGCAACCGTAGGATAATGTTCTCCACGTCTTCGCCGACGTAGCCCGCTTCGGTCAACGTCGTCGCGTCCGCGATGCAAAACGGCACGTCGAGGATTTTAGCCAGCGTCTTCGCCAGCAACGTCTTGCCGGAACCGGTCGGGCCGATAAGCAAAATGTTGCTCTTCTCGATCTCGACATCGGCGAACGGATCGGGCTGAAACGCCGCCGAGGTGTCCGGCGGAACGCTTTGCAGAACCCGCTTAAAATGATTATGGACCGCGACCGAAAGCGTCTTCTTCGCGATGTCCTGCCCGATCACGTACTGGTCGAGCGAGTGCCGGATATCAGCCGGCTTGGGGACGCGGATTGTTGACGATTGACGGCGAGCGTCCTCGTTCAGCTCCTTGTCGAGGATACTTTTGCAGACGTTGATGCAACTGTCGCAAATGTAGACGCCCGGGCCGGCGATGAGCTTGCGCACCTCCGCGTGGCTTTTGCCACAGAAGGAGCACATGGTGAGATTGGAAGCGCGCGCCATATCAGGGGGCTAATTGAGCAGCTTCTATTCCTCGACTTTCTTGGGCAAAGCGGCCTCGGCGATCGCCGTTGAACCCTCGGGGCTGGGCCCGTCGAGCAGCTTCCCTTCCTTCCGTGATTTGATCACCTCGTCCACCAGTCCGTAGGTCTTCGCCTCGGCCGCGGACATGTAGTAGTCACGGTCCGAATCGAGCCGGACCTGGTCCTCCGGTTTGCCCGTATGTTGGGAGATGATTCTAATCAGGCGCTTCTTGAGCTTGAACATGTATTCCACCTGCCGCTCCACGTCGCTGGCCTGGCCCTGGGCGCCGCCGGAGACCTGGTGGATCATGATGTCCGAATTCGGCAACGCGAACCGCTTGCCTTTCGTGCCCGCGCAAAGCAGCACCGCGCCCATGCTCGCCGCCATGCCGAGGCAATACGTGTTCACGTCGCAGGTCAGGAACTGCATCGTGTCGTAGATCGCGAGGCCGGCTGTGACCACGCCACCCGGCGAGTTGATGTAGATGCTGATGTCCTTCTTGCCGTCTTCCATTTGCAGGAAGAGCAGCTGCGCGATCACCAGGTTCGCGATGTGATCGTCGATCGAGGTGCCGATGAAAATGATCCGGTCCTTGAGCAACCGGGAATAAATATCGTAGCTCCGTTCTCCGCGGCCGGTCTGTTCGACCACCATCGGAATGAGCATCGATTGTGAGAAATTCTTGTTCGGAACAGTCATGTTTTATTCTGGCGGAGCCTCGGCCGCCGCCGTTTCGGGAGTCGGTTCGACGCTAACATTCGCCTTCAGGAAATCAAGGGTCTTACCCAGCAGGATCTCTTCCGCGAGGCCGTTAACGCGGTCGTTTTCCTCAAATTCTTTCCGCATTTTTTCGACGGAAACGTTGTAGTGGGCGGCCTGGGCGCGGATAGCTTCGTCAATTTCTTCCCGGGTCACCTCGATCTTCTCGGCCTCAGCGATCCGATGCAGGATGAAGTTGGTTTTCAAGCGGTGCGCCGCCAGTGAACCGGCGCCTTCGATCAGTTCCTTCTCCTTGCCCTTGAGCAGTTCGTCGGGCACCCCCCGTTCGCGATTGCGATGCACCAGCTCGTTGAGTGCCCGCCGCGTCTCGTTCTTCAGGAGCGGCGGCGGAAGATCAAAGCTGATCCGTTCGTGCAAGAACTTCACGATCTGCTGCTCCTTTGCCCGCTCAATTTCATGTTCTTTTTCGTGCTCGAGATTGTGCTCTATCGCGTGGCGTAATTCGGCCAGGGTCTTCTCCGGCATGATTTTCGCCGCGAAACCATCGTCGACCGCCGGGAGGACCTTCTCCTTGATCTCGCTCAGGGTCACTGCGTAATCGGCTTTTTTGCCTGCAAGTTCGGTCACCGGAAAATCAGCCGGGAATTCCACCTGAACACTCCGGGTCTCGCCCGGTTTCATTCCCACGATCTGCTCGCCGAATTTCGGCAGAAAGTTTTCCGGCGCGACATGGAGCCAGAACTTCTTGCCGCCATGC
Source organism: Verrucomicrobiota bacterium (assembly GCA_041167505.1). Taxonomy (GTDB): domain Bacteria; phylum Verrucomicrobiota; class Verrucomicrobiia; order Chthoniobacterales; family UBA10450; genus AV80. The sequence goes on along the minus strand of JBEEHR010000080.1, from coordinate 15,609 downwards.
AGATTCTTGCTGGCTTCAGGAACGATCTCGCTGATCGGAACCCCGTCGATCGCGCCCGTGAAATCGAGCACCGCAAAATCCCCCATTGCCAGTTCACGCTCTTTCACATCCACGAAATCCGCCGCCTGGTCGCGCAAGCGCTCGATCGCGGTGTCCACTTCCGCCTCGCTCACCGCGGTCGCCGGCAATTGGACTGGGATATTCTTGTAATCTGGCAGCTCGAACTCCGGAGCGGTCACCACCGTGGCGCGAAAACGCATCGAACGATCCTCGCCAAATTCGACGTCGCCGACATCAGTCAGCGAAACCACGCGAAGCTGCTTTTCCGCGATCGCTTCGTGATAGCTTTTCGAGACCAGCGCTTTCGTCAGCTCGTCCTGGATTTCTTTCCGAAATTTTTTCTCGATGACCTGGCGCGGCGCTTTCCCAGCGCGATACCCCGGGATCCGCGCATATCGCGAATAATTACTCGCGATCGCGTCCCATTCCTTGCGCACGTCCTCCGGCGGCAACTCGATCCGCAACGTCGCCATTCCCGGCGGTTCATTTTGCACTTCGATCTTCATTTGCGGAGCGACGTTACGGGCAGCGCGCACCATGCGCAAGGTAGCCAGTTGTAGCGGGGATCGGTGTTCCCGGCCGCAAACATGTGCTGTCCTCGGGCCGGGATCACCGATCCCGGCTACAGCACCTGCTTGCCGCGCACGTAAACGGAATGCGTCTGCGAGATGCCGAAGTAGTAGGCGATCTCGCGATAATCCGCGCAATCGTAGAGCGCGAAATTCGCCAGCTTCCCCGGTTCGAGCGACCCAATCCGGTCACCGCGATTCAAACTGCAAGCGGCGTTGATCGTCGCCGCAGTCAAACATTCCGCTGGAGTCATCTTCATCTGCGTCGCTGCCAGCGACATGATCATCGGCATCGAAGGCGTCGGCGACGAGCCGGGATTGAAGTCCGTGGCGAGGACCACTGCCAGGCCGGCCTCGATCATCTCCCGCGCAGGCGGATACCGCGTCTTGCCTAACGAGTAAACCGAACCAGGCAACAAGACTGGTTGCACGCCCGCTTCAGCGAGCGCCGCAATCTCATCGGCGTTGACCTGCTCCAGATGATCGGCTGTCGCCGCCCGCAATCGCGCGGCCAGGAATGCTCCACCCGAGTTCGTGAGCTGGTCCACGTGCATCCGCAGCCGGAGGCCCTGTTCCTGGGCCGCGCGCAAAATCTTTTCAGCCTCCGTGATGTCGAAGTACCCGCGCTCGCAGAACACGTCGCAGTTCTCCGCCAGTTGTTCCTCGACAACGCGCGGCAACATCTTGTGGATGACTAGCGCGACATATTGTTCGGGTGCGCTCCGAAACTCGTCCGGGATGGCGTGCGCCCCGAGAAACGTCGGGACAAATTCAATCGGCGTTTCCCCGTTCAAGCGGCGGATCACCCGCAACATCTTCAGTTCGTCGTCCATCGTCAGGCCGTAGCCGGACTTTGCCTCGACGGTGGTCGTTCCTCCTTTCAGAAACCAGCCGGCGTGTTTCTTCGCCTGCGCCTGCAGTTCTTCCTCCGACGACGCCCGCGTTTTCCGGACCGTCGAGCGAATCCCACCTCCGCGCTCGGCGATTTCTTCATACGTCGCGCCCTGCGTTCGCATCTCAAACTCGTCCACCCGATCGCCAGCAAACACCGGATGCGCGTGCGCATCGACAAACCCGGGCAACACGACCCTGCCGCGGGCATCGATCACTTTCGCGTCACCGGACAACACTCTTTCGATTTCCTCCGACGGCCCGGTTTTTGCGACCCGGCCATCCTGAATGAGCATGGCACCATCCGGTATGATGCCGAGTTCGCGCATCTGCCCGCCGATACGCGGCCGTTTCGGTCCCGCGAGCGTGACCAGTTGGGCTGCGTGAAGAACCGCGGCTAACATCGCAGGAGGAGTTAGCCTAGCTTGCTTTCGACAAGGGCGTGAACTCGCTTGAACTCTGTTTCGGACTCACCGGCCACTCGCTGCATCGTTTCCCGAAGCGACGACTTCAGAGCCTCGTCCTTCAATCCCGCCAGATTGATGCGCACGTTCATCGCAGCCCCTTCGATGCCGGCGCGGACGGCCAGCAGACCGACGCCGACATCCGAGATGGAAGCCGGATTCCCCTTCTCCGCCATTTCGCCGAGGAGCTGGTAGGCCTTGAATGACGTTTCCATGACGCGCAATGGAATCTCAGCAGCATATTTGTTCGCTGATTGGATCGCGGCGGAACGCGCTGCTTTCTCCTCGGCCGAATCTTTCGGCAAGCTAAATGCAGCCATAACCTTGTTGAAGGCGGCCGTGTCTTCATCGACGAGAAAGAGCAATTCATCCTTGAGCTGCTGCGCGTTCACGGCCCAATCGCTGAAATAGCTGAGCTTGTCGTCCCAGCCGCGTTTCGCCGCAGAGAGGTTCGCCACCATCCCGCCTAACGACACCCCGAGCGCTCCCATCAACGCCGCCACCGATCCGCCGCCCGGCGCCGGCGAATCGCTCAGCGTCTCGTTACAGAACTGCCGCAGATCCATTTTCACGAGCGACTTCTTTTCGTCTGTTTCCATCTTGAGCTCGATGATTCTCTCTTTCGGATCGAACGGTTTCAACTCGCTTAATCCCATTGAACGAATTGCGACATCGATCAGCTCCTCCTCCGACGCGCCTTCCGACCATTTTTGTTTCCGCAAAAAATAGCGGCCGGCGTCGACGAGGCATTTCTTCGGCAACATGCCGACGACTTCCGACCCGGTCACTCGCAGTCCCCGTTTGCTGGCCGATTCGACGCAGGCCTCGAACGCAGCGTGGAATGGCGTCTCCTCCAGGTTCGTCAGGTTCATCGAGACCTGGGCCATTCCATATTCTTCGACGTACCAACCGATCGCCTTGACGTGCTTGAGCATGCCGGGTTCGCGGACCGGTTCGCCCTTCGCATCGAGCACCGGCTTTCCCGATGGCGTGCCGTCGTCGGTCTTAACCCGGCCATTCTCGCGCACGTCGAAAGCCACCGAGGTCGCCCGGCGAACGGCCTTCGTATTCAGGTTCGCATTGTAAGCGACCAGGAACTCCCGCGCGCCGATCACCGTCGCGCCAGACTTTTCGTTGAAAACTGCCGGTCCGAAATCCGGCTTCCAGGCCGGCTCTTTGATCTTCTCGAAAAAGCCTTCGTACTCGCCGGCACGGATGATCGAGAGGTTCGAGCGCGCCGGATTGCTCGCCGCTTTCTCGTAGAGATAAACCGGAATCTTCAGCTCCTCCCCCACCCGTTTCCCGAGTTTCTTCGCGCACTCGATCGCCTCGTGCCAGCTCACGTTGCTCACCGGGATGAACGGGCAAACGTCAGTCGCGCCCATGCGCGGATGGGCGCCGCTCTGCTTCCGCATGTCGATGAGCTCAGAAGCCTTCTGGATGCCGCGAAAAGCCGCTTCGACCGCCGCCTCAGGAGTTCCCGCAAATGTCACGACCGTCCGATTCGTGCTCGCGCCCGGATCGACGTTCAGTAGCGACACGCCATCGACGGATTCGATTGCGGCCGTGATTTGCCGAATCACATCGAGGTCCCGGCCCTCGGAGAAATTCGGCACGCACTCGATGACTTTTTTCATAGGTCCTTACTTTGTCATCCTGAGCGCAGCGAAGGATCTCTGACTATTTCTTTTTTGCGGCGTGGTGTGACCCGAAACGATCAGAGATTCTTCGCTGCGCTCAGAATGACAGGCCACTTTTGAGGTATCGCTCATGATCTCTCAATCTCGCGCGCGCGGCTCCATTGGGATTCTGATTTCCTGCGTTTCGGCAAAATCGATCGCCCGAGAATAACCGGCATCGGCGTGGCGGAGGACGCCCATTCCGGGATCGCTCGTGAGGACGCGCTCGAGGCGGCGGCGCGCTGAATCGGTTCCATCCGCCACGACGACCATGCCAGCGTGCTGCGAGTAACCGATGCCGACCCCTCCGCCATTGTGGATGGAGATCCAGGAAGCGCCGGCGGCTGTGTTCACCAGCGCATTAAGCAAGGCCCAATCGGCGATCGCATCGCTGCCGTCGATCATGCCTTCGGTTTCGCGGAAGGGCGACGCGACGGAGCCGGTATCGAGATGGTCGCGACCGATGACGATGGGTGCTTTAATTTCGCCGCGCTTGACGAGATCGTTCATGGCGACGCCAAACTCGGCGCGCTCGCCGAATCCGAGCCAACAAATGCGGGCGGGCAATCCCTGGAAATGGATGCGCTCCTTCGCCAGCTTCATCCAGCGCGCGAGCGTCTGATTTTCCGGGAACATCTTGAGCGCCAGTTGGTCGGTTCGCGCGATGTCTTCCGGGTCGCCGCTGAGCGCGACCCAGCGAAACGGGCCTTTCCCTTCGCAGAAAAGCGGCCGGATGTATTCGGGAACGAACCCCGGAACTTCGAAGGCGTTCTCCACCCCGGCCTTTTTTGCCTGGGTCCGGATGTTGTTTCCGTAGTCAAAAGTGATCGCGCCTTTCTTCTGGAGCACGAGCATCGCTTCCACGTGCGTCGCCATCGAACGCATCGCGTGTCCGATGTATTTCTCCGGATCGCTCGCCCGAAGCGCGAACGCTTCCTCGAGCGACATGCCGTTGGGCACATAGCCATTGAGGGCATCGTGCGCGCTCGTTTGATCGGTTAGAATGTCTGGAACGAGATTGCGGCGCGCGAGTTCCGGCACGACATCGGCGCAATTGCCGACCAGCCCCACCGACATGGCTTGCTTGTTCTCGCGCGCGTCGTCGAGGAGTCGGAGCGCGTCGTCGAGCGAATACGCGATTTTATCGCAGTAACCGCTCTTGAGCCGTTTCTCAATCCGCGCCGCATCCACATCGATCCCCAGAAAGCAGGCGCCATTCATCGTGGCGGCGAGCGGTTGGGCGCCGCCCATTCCGCCCATGCCGCCGGAAATAATGAGTTTGCCGGCAAGGCTCCCTCCGAAATGTTTCTCGGCCGCGGAGGCGAACGTTTCGAAAGTGCCCTGCACAATTCCCTGGCTGCCGATGTAAATCCAGGAGCCGGCCGTCATTTGGCCGTACATCGTCAGGCCGAGCCGCTCGAGGCGGTTGAACTCGGTGGCGTTCGACCAATGGCCGACAAGATTGGAATTCGCGATCAAGACGCGTGGCGCCTCTTCGTGCGTCCGGAAAACGCCGACGGGCTTGCCGGATTGGACGAGCAGCGTTTGGTCGTTCTCGAGCTCGCGTAACGAACGGACGATCGCATCGAACGCTTCCCAACTCCGCGCGGCCCGGCCGGTGCCACCATAAACAATGAGCTGGTCCGGGTTCTCCGCGACATCCGGATCGAGATTGTTCATCAACATCCGGAGGGCCGCTTCCTGGTGCCAGCCTTTGCAGCTCCTCTCGCTCCCCCGCGGCGCCCGAACGATTCGAGGCCCGTTCATTTCATTTCCTCGTCGTCGAATGCGCCTTCCCGGATTGCCGCCGCGACGAGCGCAATATCCGACGACATGGAACGATCGGCATCGACCGCTGGAGAAATCTTACGAACGCGCTCGTAGGCTTCTTCCACACCGACGCCCGCTTTCAGCGGATGCCGAAATTCCAAGCCTTCCGCCGCCGCCAGCAACTCAATGGCGAGAACGTGTTCGGCGTTTTCCACGATCGTTCGCAGCTTGAGCGCCGCCGTCATTCCCATCGAGACGTGATCTTCTTTCCCGCCCGAAGTCGGGAGATTATCGATGCTCGCAGGATGGGCGAGCACCTTCGCCTCGCTCAATAAGGCCACCGCCGCCACGTGCAAAATCATGAAACCGGAATGCGTCCCGGCGTGCGGCGCGAGGAAAGGGGGCAAGCCTTCGCTCGAATCGGGATTAACGAGCCGGTCGGTGCGGCGTTCGCTGATGCTCATCAGATCGGTCACAGCGATCGCGGCGTAATCGAGCGCCAGGGCGAGCGGCGCGCCGTGGAAATTGCCGCCGGAAAGAACATCGCCGCTCTCGGCGAACACGAGCGGGTTATCGGTCGCCGAGCCCGATTCGATTTCCAAAACTTCTTCGCAGTGCTCGAGCGCGCCGCGGACCGCGCCGTGCACCTGCGGCATGCAACGCAGGCTGTAGGCGTCTTGCACTCGTGGATCGTTCACGAGATGAGATTGCCGGATCTCGCTGTCGCGCAGGAGATGACGCAAATGTTTGCCCACAGCTTCCTGGCCGGGATGCGGCCGTGCCTTCTGGATGCGGGAATCAAAAGCCGTCGGCGTTCCCTTTAACGCCTCGAGCGTCATCGCCCCGACGATGTCCGCCACATGCGCGAGCCGTTTCGCCCGAAACAACGCGAGTCCGCCTACGGCATGCATGGCCTGGGTACCATTCAGAAGCGCCAGCCCTTCTTTCGCTTCCAGGACCACCGGGCGCAGTCCCGCTTTCTTGAGCGCGTCACCGCTCGGCGACCGCTCGCTCTTATAAAAAGCTTCCCCTTCCCCGATCAACGTCAGGGACAGATGGGCCAGCGGCGCCAGGTCTCCGCTCGCGCCGACCGATCCTTTTTCGGGTACAACAGGAACGACGCCTCGATTGTTCAGCTCGCAAAGCAGCTCGATCACTTCCAACCGGATGCCGCTGAGGCCGAGCGCGAGAACGTTGGCCCGCAGCAGAATCATCGCACGCACCTCCGGCGCCGAGAGTGGGTTGCCGATTCCACAGGCGTGGCTGCGGACGAGATTCAATTGGAGCTGGCGCAGTTCTCCTACCGGAACATGAACATCCGACAATTTGCCGAAGCCGGTGCTCACTCCATAGACAACGCCCTCCTTGGCCACGATCTCCTCGATCACCTGGCGCGACGCCCGGATGCGCTCATGGGCCGAGGCGCTGATTTGAAGCGGCGCTTCTCCGTAAGCGACGCGCGCGATCTCAGAGAGCGATAAGGGCTGGCCGGTCAGTTCCACGTCACGCATTTTAGGGATTGATCCGGGAAAAGAAAGCGGCCGCCCACGAAGGGCAGCGGAAAAAAGGCCAGGCCGACGAAACGACCTGGCCTTTTATGGTTAAAGCTATCCGCAGGCGGACAACTGGACGGGTTATTTCGAGTAGGTGGACGTTTGCGTCGTGGCCGCCTCTTTATGCTGTGAGCAGGCTCCCAGGCTCAACGCACTGGCCGCGATGGCCAGAATCATGATCGCTTTGAAAATTTTCACTTAATATTTCGCCTCCTTTCCGTGCAGGTTGCTGCCGTCATTTAGGCAGTTACGACCACTCGCGCAACGCTTTTCTCGACTTTTTTCCGGGTCGGCCCGTGCCGCTCGTTAGGGCGCTATCTCAACGGGTGTGTCCACTTTGACCCGCTCGAAGAGTTCCAGTAAATCGGCGTTCTTCATCCGGACGCACCCGTGGCTGGCGGGCGTGCCAATCTCGTCCTCGTGGTTTGTGCCATGGATATACACGTAGCGATCGTGCGTGTTCGCGTTGCGGCGCTCGAGCCCATCGAGCCAAAGAATGCGCGTCATGACGAGGTCCTCTTCCCTCAGGAGTTTCTTCGTCGCCTTCACTGGCCGGCGACTTTTGAACACCGTTCCGGCCGGCATGCCATCGCCGATTTTGTCCGCGATCCGGAACTTTCCGGTCGGCGTCTTGAAACTGCCTTCCTTCGATCCCAGGCCGAATTGCGAGGTAGAAACAGGATATTCCGCCAGCTTCTTCCGGCCCGACTTGAGAACCAATTGCTGCCTGCGAACAGAGATGCGGATCTTGGGCTCGGGGCTTTTTTTCATCGAAAACGGCGGTAGGATGCGCGGTGGTTCACGCAAAGAAAAGCTATCACGTGGCGATCGTCGGAGCCACCGGCGCCGTCGGGGAGGAACTGCTTCGAGTCCTGGAACGGCGCGCATTTCCAGTGGAGCGGTTGCTCCCGTTGTGCTCGGAGCGTTCGGCCGGCAAGAGCATTTCTTTCCGTGGTGAAACTATCACCGCGCAGCAGCTCTCCCCGGAGGCATTCAAAGGGATCGACCTGGCGTTCTTCAGCGCCGGCGGCAACATTTCCCGGGAATACGGCCCGATAGCGCGCGACGCTGGCGCGGTCGTCATCGACAACTCATCGGTCTTCCGGATGGAACCCGATGTGCCGCTGGTGATTCCCGAAATCAACGGCGACGACGTCCGGCAACATCGCGGCCTGATCGCCAACCCGAATTGCACGACGGCCGTCGCGTTGATGGCGCTTTACCCGCTGCACCGCGCGTTTGGAGTGAAGCGGGTGATCGCGGCGAGTTATCAGGCCGTCTCCGGCAGCGGGGCCCGCGCTATTCACGAGCTGCGGTCGCAAGTCCAGGCCGCGACCGAGGAGCATTCGCCAGTGGCCGACGTTTACCCGCATCCCATCGCCTTCAATGTTCTGCCGCACGTCGATTCTTTCCTGTCCAGCGGCTACACGAAAGAAGAAATGAAAATGCAGAACGAAGGCCGGCGTATCATGCACCTGCCTGATTTCCGCGCGTCGGTTACCTGCGTTCGCGTTCCGGTTTACCGCGCCCATTCGGTTGCCGTGAGCGCCGAATTCGAGCGACCCGTTTCCGTCGAGCAAGCGCACGAAGTCCTGACTAAAGCGCCGGGGCTCGAGCTGGTCGACGAACCGCAGAACAATCGTTATCCGATGCCGCTCTTTACCGCCGGCAAAGATAACTGCGAGGTTGGCCGCGTCCGGCGGGATTGCGCGTTCGAGAACGGACTTTCCTTTTGGGTTTCCGGCGACCAGCTGCTTAAAGGCGCCGCGCTGAATGCCGTGCAAATCGCGGAGTTGCTCTGATTCGCAGATCTCTTGCTCTTGCTCTTGCTTTTGCTCTTCCGCAGGGAGGGAGCAAGAGCATGAGTAAGAGCAAGAAAGGCTGAAGAAAAACGCCCCCGGATTTCTCCGGGGCCGCTTTCCTCCTGGAAGATTACTACGGCGTCGGAGAGGTCGTCGGCACGTTCTTGTCCTTCTTCCTCCCCTCGTCACGAGGAGGAGGCGGATTGCCCGGAGCGTTGGCTGAAGACGGAGGAGGCAACATTCTTTCGGTTGGCGCTTGCTCCTTCTTTGGCTTTGGAATGTCCGACGGCGGCTGCTTTGGTTTTTCCACCGCTGCGTCCGTCTTTGTCACATCCGGGCCTGGCTGGTTGCGCTTCGTTTCCGGAGTCGGCGGCGGAGCGATACGGGGGGCGCTTTTCGGCGCCACAGCATCGAGCGGCGGTGGAACGGCGGATTCGTTCTTCGGCTTCTCCGGTCTTTGCCTGGGCGGCTTCGGCGCGAAGGTCGGCGTGGTCGTTTCAGTGGCGCCGGTTGCCGGTGGCAGGGAAGCGCTCGGGGCGATATTATCACGTTGCTTGTTCTTGCCTTTGTCGCGCGTGGGCGCCGGGCTCGTGGCGGGCGGGAGGGAGGCCGAAGGTGTCGCAAGCGGCGAAACTTTTTCGTTCTGCTGGTTCTTGTTCTTCTTCGGTGCCGCCGCCGGATTTACGGACGCAGAAGCACCTGGCGCTGGCGAAACGTTTTCGCGTTTGTTCTTGTCCTTGCTTGGCGCAGCTGACGGGCTCGCATTGGCGGACACCGTCGGGGTTGTAGTTGTCGTCCCTGGCACAGCGGTCGCGGCCGGATTGGTTTCAGTTTTTTCGGAGGCTTGCACAGTCGGCGGAGGTACGGACTTCGGGTCTTCCTTCTTCATTTTCTCCCTTAATTCTGCCTGCGCTTTCGGATCGCTGACCGGTTCCCAACCATGCTCCACCGGCGCTTGCGCGAGTTTTTCCTTCACCACTTTCGGCGAGATGGGCTTCGGAGGCTTTTGGAACTGCTGCGGCGCAGCGACCATGAGCTTGTCGCCCTGCACTTTCATGAGGGACTTCGAGCGCGCAGCGGCGAGCGGATCGCCGTTTGTCTCGCGCTGGATTGTCAGCCTTTGAATCGGCCGGCTCGAGTAACGGCTGAGCGTGTTGTAATCCGGCCCGTAATTGTAAACCTGCGAGTTGTTGTAGGTAATGTTCGTCACGTTCACCGTCTTGCTGACGTAGGTCACGTTCTGGTCGGCGGCGAAAATTCGCTCCCGCAGAACGGGCTCACCGATGTAGCGAACATCGATGAAATTGTAGTAGGCCGGTCCGATATCGAAGTCGACGTCCACCTGCGCCGTGATGGGACTGAAATCCACATAGATGTCGCCGCCGCGCCGCGGAGGCAACGGCGCCCATCCGACATAATCTCCGCCGGTGCGCCAGGAGACCCAGGCCGGACCCCATTCGCGCCCAGGCGCCCAGACCCATCCGTGACCCTTCAACCGGGCCCAGCGGCCGTAGTGATAGGTCGCCCAGCCGAAGTCCTCGTAGGAGACCCAGGTCCAGCCGACATCCGTGTAAGCCCAGTATCCATCCGAATAAGGCCGCCAGCTCGCGTTGCTCACGGCAACGTTCGGCTGCCAGCAATAGCCGTATTCGCCGGCCTCGATCCAGTTTCCGTCGTCTCCGATGTTATCGTAAAAGAAATCGATCGAAATATCGGTCCGCGCCTCGGCGTGCCGGAGAGCAGGAAAGACCACCGCCAACATCGCCACCGCCAGGAGTAATCGTTTCATAAGCTTATTGGTTGAGGAAGTTTAGACCCACCCCACAAGTGGGTTATTCACGCGAATGTGATTCGGAACGCGGTGGGGCTTTGCGCGCGCTCCTTGATGTCACTCTTAGCGTGGGCGCACCACTACGAACGATCGCGTGCGATGTCGGCAAACGGAGAGAACTTGCGTCCCGTTGGGGTCGAGCGACGCGATCACTTTCTTGAACTCCGCCACGGAAGTCACCGGCTGCTGGTTCACTTCTTCGATCACGTCGCCGGCGCGCAACTCGCCCGCTTCGCCGTCCACTTTCGTGACGAGCACGCCGCGAATCCGGTTCGGCAAATCGAGGCGCTTCATCACGTCCGCATTGACCTCCGCCACTTCGACCGAAGCGAGCGGGTTCGTTTCGTCTGGTTGATCCTGCGGGTCTTCGGGCTGCTGCGGAGTCTGCGGCTGGCGCGGGTTGGTCCGGGACGTCAGGTAATCGGCCGGCTGCTCCTTGATCTCGGCAGTCACTTTCTGGGTAGCCCCGCTTCGGATCAGCTCCAGCTCCACTTTCTTGTTTAGCTCCACCTGCGACACGAGACTCCGCAGCTCAGTAATGTTCCGCACCGTGTGACCGTTGAATTTCTTGATCACGTCGTCCCGCTTTAATTTGGCTTCCGCGGCGGGCGAATTCGGGACCACGTCATCGACGATCACACCATCTGTCTCGGACACACCCTGAGTAAGGGGCCGCGCCTGGATGCCGAGATAGCCGCGAATGATCCGGCCGTTCTTCAGCAAACTCTCCAGCGCCACCTTTACGGAATTCGATGGAATGGCGAACCCGATCCCCTGTGAACCGCCGCTACGCGAGATGATCGCCGTGTTGATGCCGATGATTTCGCCCCGCAGATTTACCAATGGCCCGCCGCTGTTGCCCGGGTTAATGGCCGCGTTGGTCTGGAGATAATCGCCGAAGCCGTCCACGCGATTCGGACGGCCTTTCGAGCTGATGATTCCGTCCGTCACTGTTTCCTCGAACCCGAATGGATTCCCGATCGCGACCACGAAATCGCCCGCCTGCATCGCGTCGGAGTCGCCGAACTTCAACGGTTTGAGGCCCGCGTCGTCCACCTTGAGCACCGCCAGGTCCACGACAGCATCGGACCCGACTAGTCGCGCTTTCTTCGTGCGGCCATCGCTCAATTGCACCTCGATCTCATCCACCTGGTCCACCACATGATTGTTCGTGATGATGTGGCCCTCCGAGGTCACCACCACGCCCGAGCCGAGGGAATTCTGCACCATTGCTTCCTCGTTGGGATTGCGAAATTGGCGCGGGTTGCGATTGAAAAAATCCCCCGGATCGAGCTGATACTGCTTCCGGACCGCGACTTTCTTCGACGTCTTGATGCTGACTACCGACGGAATAATGGCACTGACTAGCGCCCGCCGTTCGCGGTTGAGATTCTCCAACCCGGCGACATCCTTCGGGTCCACGGTCGGAGTCGTGGCGAGAGAGTATTTCTCCGAAGCGACTGCGAGAAATTTCAGGCCGCCGGTTTTGATCCGGTAATCGTAGAGCGCGGAAATCCCGGCGCTCACCAGCACGACAAACAAGAGAAATTTAATCAGATTTTTCATTCAGCTAACGTTCGAGAAGGTTCGTCCGTGTTGTTCGACAATCAATTGTCGAAATCGTTGATTCTCCGGCGCTTCAAGCCGCGGATCGGCCCCCTGGATTGCCGTCGCTGAAGCGCGCGCCCGCTGCATTAGCTCCTTGTCTGTCTTCAAATTTCCCAGCTTCAAGGCCGGCAACCCGCTTTGCGCAGTCCCGAGCAGGTCGCCCGGGCCCCGCATCTCCCAATCTGCTTCCGCCACCGCGAATCCGTCCGTGGTTTTTTCCAGCACACTCAGCTTCGCGGTCGTCTCCGGCGATTGTTCGTCGCTCAGGAGGATACAATAGGATTTGTGGCTGCCGCGCCCGATCCGGCCGCGCAATTGGTGGAGCTGGGCGAGCCCGAAGCGTTCCGCGTTCTCGATCAACATCAGCGTCGCGTTCGGCACATCCACACCCACTTCGATCACCGTCGTGCTGATGAGCGCGCTCGTTTCGCCGCGCCGGAAGCGCTCCATGATTGCTTGCTTGTCCGGTGCCGGAATCCGGCCGTGCAACAGCTCACAGCGAAACGGTCGCAGCCGCTCCTGCCATTGCTCGAATTCCGCGGCGGCTGCCTTGACGTCGAGTTTCTCGCTCTCGTCGATGAGCGGATAGACGACATACGCCTGCCGGCCCGCCTCCAGTTCCCGGCGCATGAAGATAAGCACCTCCGGAAGTTTCCCTCGTTCGCGGACCGCCGTGATGATTTTACCTCGATCCGCCGGCATTTCATCGATCACCGATACGTCGAGGTCGCCGTAAACCGTCATCGTCAGCGTGCGTGGAATTGGTGTCGCGGTCATGACGAGAACATCCGGCGCCGGCTCGCGCGCCGTGAGCCGCGCCCGTTGCGACACCCCAAATTTGTGCTGCTCATCGATCACCGCCAGCCCGAGGTTCTCGAACGAAACCCCTTCATAAAGCAACGCGTGCGTCCCGATGATGATGTGCGGCGCGTCTTCTTGGGAACCCGAGAAGAAAAGCGTCCCGCTTTCCTCCTGGCGCGCGCCGGTGCGCAAGGCGAGCCGGACTCCGAGCGGTTCGAGCCAACGGCAGAGAACGGCGTAATGTTGTTCGGCGAGGATTTGCGTAGGGGCCATGAGCGCGGCTTGCGAACCGGATTCGACGGCGAGCAGGATGGCGGCGATCGCCACGACGGTCTTCCCTGACCCGACATCGCCTTGGAGGAGGCGGTTCATGGGATGGGTTGAAGCAAGGTCGCGCCGTAATTCCTCGATGACCCGCTCCTGGGCGGCGGTCAGGTCGAACGGCAATCCGCGCAAGAATTTCTCCAGCAACTCGCCTCGTGCCGAATGAACCTGCCCAGTGCGCAAGGTGGCCTTCGACCGTCGCGAACCGATCAGCAACTGCATCGCGAAAAATTCGGCGAACACCAGGTGCTCGCGGGCGGCGTCGCATTGCGCCGCCGTCGTCGGGAAATGGATTTCGTGGAGGGCGTGCTCGCGTGTTCCGAGATTCGCGTTCTTAGGTAACAACGTGGGCACTGACTCAGCACCGAGATTTTCGAGCGCCTCGAAAATCATCGCCCGGAACACCCGCTGTGACAGGCCCTCGGTGGCGGGATAGATCGGCGTGATCCGGCGAAAGTGAACGGACATCTCGTCGTCGTTCTCGATCACCTCGAATTCGGGATGCTCCATGCAAAGCCGTTTCCCGCGCAGGCGCGGCTTTCCGAAAACGACCAGGCGCTGCCCGGTCACGATCATCTTCTGGACGTAGTGCAGGTTGAACCAACGCAGAACGAGCGGCTGGCTGAGGGCGTTCGCGTCCGATTCTTCCAGAGTCGCCTCAAAGATTTTCTTCCAGCCGCCGAAGCGTAACACCCGCGTTTTAGCGACCTCACCGCAAAGCAGAATCGGCGTCTCGCTTTCATCCTGCGGGAAAGGAGCGAAATGCGTCCGGTCTTCATAACGACGCGGGTAATGCGTGAGAAGATCTTCGACGGTTTCGATCTCAAGCCGGCGCAACGCCGTCAATTTCGGCCGCGCGATCCATTCCAGCTCGGCGAGGGATTGCGAATACTGGATCATTCGATTGGCCCGGCGGCGCGCAAGGCTTCCACCTGGATCTGGAGGCGGGTCTCGCCTTCGTATTCGTCGGCGCTCACCCGGAACGCGATGTCCCAGGGCGGCTTCGGAAGCTGGGCTAACGCTCCATCAAAGAAAATCGCGCGTCGGAAATGACTCTGCTGACGCAAGCGCAAGACCAGATGCTTTTCCTTGAGGACCTGTGGCTCGACCGCCGGCTCCACCCCGCGGGTGAAAAAGATCGGCTGCCGGTTGGCGCTGCCGAAAGGTTCCAGCGCCTGGTGCCAGCGCAGCAGGTCGCCGTTGAGTTGCGGGAAAGTCAGTTCGTGATCGAGACGCAAACGGGGCTGGAGATCATCGTCCGATAGAAGTTCGCGCGCTGTCTGCCGGAAAGCATCAGCGAACGCCGCAAACTTTTCCTCGCGGATAGCCAGCCCGGCCGCCATTTCGTGGCCGCCAAATTTCTCCAGATGTTTTTCACAACGATTGAGAGCCTCGACAAGAGACAAGCCTTCGATGCTTCGCCCGCTTCCTTTTCCCAGTCCCGCCGCATCAAATGCGACCAGGATGGTGGGCCGATGATATTTTCGCGCCAGGCGCGAGGCCACAATACCGAGCACGCCCGGATGCCAATCGCGCGAGCCGAGCACGATCGCCGCGTCGCGCGCGGGATCGAAATGCTCAGTCAATTTCTCTTCGGCTTCCTCGCAAATTTTTCGTTCCACCGCCTGACGCTCGCGGTTCTGCGTGTCGAGTAATGTAGCCAGTTCTTCCGCTTCCTTTTCATCGTTGGTCAACAAAAGGCGCAACGCCTTTTCCGCCGTCGCCAGGCGTCCTGCCGCGTTCAGCCGCGGGCCGAGTCGAAACCCAATGTCCTCCGCCGTCACGGGAGCCTTCACCGCCGCGACCTCCATCAACTTTCGTAACCCCGGTCGCCTCCTGCGCGCCAATTCCATCATCCCACGCAGAACCAGAATCCGATTTTCCTTCTTCAGGGGAACGATGTCGGCAACAGTCCCGAGCGCGACGAGATCGAGACTCGCCTTCAAATCGAAGCCGGATGCGGGGCGCGTTTTTAGCAGTGCGTGGCAGAGCTTGAAGACAATGCCTACGCTACAAAGATATTCGAAGTCGGACCCGGCCGCCGCCTTTGGATTCACAATCGCGACGCAATCCGGCAGCGCAGATTTCGGCTCGTGGTGATCGAGAACGATCACATCGACGCCGCGCTCTTTGAGCGACGCGATCTCGGCGATCGACGACGTGCCGCAATCGACCGCAATGAGGAGCTGCGGCTGATGTTGCTCGCAGCAACGCTGCACGCTTTCCGGGCTGAGCCCGTAGCCCTCCTCCATTCGCA
>JBEEHR010000079.1:0-6954 GCA_041167505.1 Verrucomicrobiota bacterium | reverse complement strand
AAGTTATCGAAGCTGAACTTCGCGCAGATATGGCCGGTTTAGCCATGGGGTATTGCCCGACAGAGAAACCCCGTCTCGCCGCAGGCCTCGGTTTTCTGCTGAAATCAAACACCAAAGGTACGTGTAGCGTTGTCGTGAGATTGAACAGCACCTGAAAGTCGGCAAGAAACTTCCGACCGTACTACGCCGTTACTGTCAGCATTGAAGAATTCCCCGGTGAAAAAGGATGGTGGAGCCTATCGGGTTCGAACCGATGACCCCCACAATGCCATTGTGGTGCTCTACCAACTGAGCTAAGACCCCGTCAGAGTTTTGATTTTCCCGCGCCACCAGCGAATTGCAACGGATAATTCCATGGGGTCCCGTCAGCTACGGTTAACGATATACGCCCTGAGTTTGCTTGGCGCGGTTCTGGGATTCGTCCGCGTCGTTTCAGCGAGCACTGTCTGGATCGATACCGATGTCTCAATCGGCTCGCCGATCCGGGAAGTGGACGACGGGTATGCGCTCGTTCTTGCGCTTCATTCGCCCGAAATTCACATCGCCGGGATCAGCACCTCGTACGGGAACGCGCCGCTCGGCCACACGACGCGTGCGGCGCGCGAATTGATCCGGCGGTTCGGCGCCCCCGCTAACCTGAGACCCGAACAGGTGTTCGCTGGAGCAGCATCAGCGGCTGATATCGGCCGGCGCACGCCGGCGAGCGAAGCGCTGGCGAGAACACTGGAAAAAGAATCGATCACCTATGTCGCGCTCGGGCCGCTCACAAATCTTGCGACGTTCCTCCGGCTTCATCCAACGAGCGCGCGGAAGATTAAGCGGGTGATTTTTCTCGGCGGCCAGGCAGAAGGCACGACGCTCGCCTTCGGCCCGCGCCACTCTTTCCACATCCACGACGCTAATGTTTTCCAAGACCCGGTAGCAGCGGAAGTCGTCGTGCGGTTGACTATTCCCCTCACCCTGGTCCCGATCGCGACTGCCTCGGAACTATTGCTGAACGAAGAGAACTTGCGGGAGCTCGAACGGCAGGGAGGCGCGGGGAATTATCTGGCGCGTCGCAGCAAGGTCTGGCTTTGGTTTTGGACGCGCGTCGTCAAGACAAATGGCGGGCCAATTTTCGACGCGCTGGCCGTTGTCACAGCGACGAGGCCGGAATTGGTCCCGACGAGGGGGTGCTACGCGAAGATGGATGAAGCGGGCCATCTCCGGGTGACGCGGCGACAGAGCGCCGCGGCTACAGCGAGGCGTGGCCTAACGAGTGGAGCGAGGCGAATACGCTACTGCACGGGTTTCGCCCCGGGGACGAAGAGTTTCGTTATGGAGAGATTAATGGCGCGGCGGAGCGGCCACTAAAACAAGGAAGGGCGATTTACAAATCGCCCTCGGCGGTTTGTAAAGCGCCGCTCCTTGAGGCGCTATTAACGCGCGACGATCGAGATGTTCGATCGCGCGGCGGATTCCATGAGCGCTTCCTTTTCCAGGAGAAGGGTGCGCCCCGCTTCGATGGCGATCACGCGCAGATGCGCTTCTGCGGCCACGTCGACCGTGGCCACGCCGATCACGGGCACGTCAAAGCGCATGTCCTGGTCGGGCTTCGCGACTTTCACCATGATCGCGTTCTTTCCGCCAAGCGCGCCGCCGCGTTTAATCGTCTCGTTCGTGCCCTCGAAACCTTCCACCGCCAGGACCGTCCCGTTTTTCACGATGACGGTCTGGCCGATATCGAGGCGGCTCACTTCTCGCGCGATTTCGAAGCCGAACGTGATGTCGTCCTCTTCGCGGTGGCTTAATTTTCGACCCGCGATGAGTCCGGCCGGCGCGAGACAATCTTCGAGGAAGGAGGTCGCGGGCAACAGCGTGATTCCGGCGCGCGCCAGTTCATCGCCGATGGCGGCGAAGATCGATTCGGCGTTGCGCCTTTTGAGTCGCGCCAGAAGCAGCAGCGTTTTCCAATCAGGGCGCAGATCGAAGAGATTCTTCGGCGCGATCTGCCCGGCCATGATCGCGTTTTCGACGCCGGCGGCGCGGAAACAGGAAATCAGTTTCCCTAGCTGGCCGACGCGCATCCAATGGATTTCGTCCACCTTTGCCGCCAGGCGGTCGTCGGTCTCATCGGTGAACGCAGCCGCGACGATCTTCTTCACTCCGGTGCGGCGGGCCGCGTCGGCGAGGAGACGCGGATAAACTCCGTTGCCGGCGATGATGCCCAGTGTGTCCGGAGTTTCCACGAAGCGAGACTAACGAGAGAGCGGCGCCCGATACAAGCGCGGCCCCGGTTAGCTGCGCCGACGGCGCTTCACGTGCAACTGCGCGAGCGCCTTCTGCAACGATGCCGTCACGGCCGCACATTCTTCCTTCCCGAGATCTTCTTTCATCGCCGCCTGCGCTCGCGCGACAGCAGCTTCCGCGGCCGACTCGTCGATCACCGCCGGTTCGAGCGCCATGTCCGTGAGAACGGAAACTGTCGAGCCGGTGATTTCGACAAAGCCCTCGCCGATCGCGAGGAACGTTTCCTTGCCGCCTTTCAACACGCGCAGTTCGCCCGGATTCAACGTCGTCAGCAGCGGGACGTGATTCGGATAAACGCCGAGCTCACCTTCCGAACCCGGCAACGTCACCATCTCAACGTCCTCGGAATAGGCCGTCGTTTCCGGGGTTACAATCTCAAGTCTCAGGGTTGCCATGGCTAAGAGCGGTGAAGCGTTACACAGTTGAAGCGTTGAAGCGGATGAAATTTCACGATGTAACGATGTAACCTTTTAACGCTTCAACCTTCCTGCTGAATCATGTCGATGCCGCCCTTCATGTAGAAGTTCTGCTCGGGAACTTCATCATGTTTGCCATCGAGGATTTCTTTGAAGCCGCGGACGGTTTCGGCGATCGAGACGTATTCGCCCTTCGTGCCGGTGAAAACTTCGGCGACGTGGAACGGCTGGCTGAGGAAGCGCTGAATCTTGCGCGCGCGCAACACGGAGAGCTTGTCCTCCGGGCTCAGTTCGTCCATGCCGAGAATCGCGATAATGTCCTGAAGGTCGCGGTACCGCTGCAACACTTTCTGCACGCCGCGCGCGACAGCGTAGTGCTCTTCGCCGACGACATCGGGCGCGAGAGACTTTGACGTGGAGGCGAGCGGATCGACGGCCGGGTAAATACCCAGCTCCGCGATGGATCGCTCCAGCACGATGGTCGAATCCAAATGCGCAAACGTGTTCGCTGGCGCCGGGTCGGTCAGGTCGTCCGCCGGGACGTAGACCGCCTGGACCGAGGTGATCGAGCCTTTTTTGGTGGAGGTGATGCGCTCCTGCAGGTCGCCCATCTCCGCGGCGAGGGTCGGCTGATAACCGACGGCTGATGGCGTTCGTCCGAGCAACGCCGACACTTCCGAGCCAGCCTGGGAGAATCGGAAAATGTTGTCGATGAACAACAACACGTCCTGGTTGCGTTCATCGCGGAAATACTCTGTCATCGCCAAAGCGGAAAGCGCCACGCGCAGACGCGCACCCGGAGGCTCGTTCATCTGGCCATAAACCAACGCGACCTTCGACTTGCTCAGATCCTTCTGGTCGATGACCCCGGCCTCGCTCATTTCTGTGTAAAGATCGTTCCCTTCGCGGGTCCGCTCGCCCACTCCGGCGAACACCGAGAAGCCGCCGTGGCCTTTCGCGATGTTATTGATCAGCTCGAGGATGACAACGGTCTTGCCCACGCCAGCGCCGCCGAACGCGCCGACTTTTCCGCCTTTGGTAAAGGGACAGATCAGATCGATGACCTTGATACCGGTCTCGAGAATCGTCGCGCCCGTGTCCTGGTCGGTGAGCTCCGGCGCCTTGCGGTGAATCGGGTAGCGCTTGGTGAAGGTGACCGGCCCGCGGTCATCGACAGGATCGCCGGTGACATTAAAGACGCGGCCCAGGGTCCCCTCGCCTACCGGGACCGTGATCGGACCGCCGGTGTCGTTAACGGCCATGCCGCGTTTCAAACCTTCGGTCGAGGACATGGCGATGGAGCGAACCCAGTTTTCACCGAGATGCTGCTGCACTTCGAGGGTAAGCTTGGTCGGGGCGCCGTTGACTTCGTATTCAAGTTCGAGCGCGTTGTAGATGCGCGGCAGTTCGCTCGTGTTCTTGAACTCCACGTCCACCACGGGACCGATGACCTGAACGATATTTCCTTTATTCATAAATTTTTTAGGCGCCAACCGCCATCTGCGCTGTCGAGATTTCGAGCAGCTCAGTGGTGATGCTGGCCTGGCGCATCTTGTTGTATTCGAGCGTGAGATCCTTGATGAATTGCTTCGCGTTATCGGTCGCGTTCTTCATCGCCACCATGCGAGAGCTGTGCTCCGAAGCGCGCGCGTCGAGAATCATCTGGTAGACCTGATAATGGAGATAATACGGGAGCATGATGTCGAGCACGCTCTCCGGGGTCGGCTCGAAGAGATAACCGATCATGGGATCGTCGCTCCCGGCGTTGGCGGCGCTGGCCACCGATGCCTGCGGAAGATCGAAGCGGGAGATCGGCAACAGCGTTCGGACGACCGGCTTCTGGTTGATCGTGTTGATGAAATGGGTGTAGAGCACCGAGACTTTGTCGACCTCGCCGCTGAGGAATTTCTCGACGCAGAACTTTGAGATTTCCTTCGTTTCGGTAAATGCCGGCGCATCTTTCAGCGGAAAATCCGCCGCCAGCTCGCGGCGCGTCCGCACAAGAAACTGTCGTGCCTTCGCCCCGGAGGTGACGTAGCTGGTCTTGCTGTCCTCGAACTTCGTCACTTCGCGAAACAGGTTCGTATTCAGCGCGCCGGCCAATCCCTTGTCGGTGCTGATGACGACGACCAACTCTTTCTTCACTTCGCGGACCTGGAGGAGCGGATGGAGTTTCGAATCGGTGCGCTGCTGCAACGACACCAGCACGCGGTTCATCAAAGTGGAATACGGCCGGCCCGCGAGCGCGAGGTTTTGGGCCTTGCGCATCTTCGACGCCGCCACCATCTGCAACGCCTTGGTAATCTGCGACGTGTTGCGGATCGATTTGATCCGGCGCCGGATGTCTTGGGTATTGGCCATTTCTTAAATTCTCGATTTCGTGCGGTAACGCGGCGCCCGCTCTCGGACATGAAAACCAATTTCGCGTCTCGGCTTCGCCTCCGGCTCGAGCAAACGTTTCAATACGGCAAACAATTCGACGATCGCTTCGTCATGAGAATCGAATCGTCGCTCCAGTTCCTTTAGTCGCGCCGCCAGTTCCGCACTAGCCGCGACCATTTCGCGCAGGCGGACAAACGCGCGGACCACTCGAACGCTGGCTTGAATGGCAACCTTGCTGTTGAGAACGCTCGCCAGCATGAGCGCGCCGTGCTCAGTGAAGACCCAGGGCAATTTCCGCCGGCCGCCTCTGCCTTTCTTTGATATCGCAATTTGCGATATCAAACGCTTGAACTCTGCGGAGGTAAGCCGAAAGGCGAAATCCTTTGGGAACCGCTGGCGATTACGCCGGAATTGTTCGTTGAGCCGCATGGTGCTCGTTCCGTAAATGGCCGCCAAATCCGAATCCAGCATGACGCGTTGTCCGCGAATCAAATGGATCGCGGATTCGACGTTAACAAGCTGCGAGGGGGAAGAGGATTTGGGCATTGCCAGCGAGATCATTTAGGAAACCGGATTGGTCGATTTGAATTCGTCGAGAGCCGCGGCCAGTTCGCCTTCGAGGTCCTTGTCGAGCGCGCCCTTGGTCACGATCGAAGCGAGAACGCTCTCCTTCCGGGTGCGCAGATAATCCTGCAACTTCACCTGGAATTGTTTCACTTTGTCGACCGGCACCGCATCCAGATAACCGTTTTGCATCGCCCACAACACCGCGACCTGTTCCTCGACGGGAATCGGGTTGTATTGGATTTGCTTGAAGAGCTCAACGATCCGATTGCCGCGATCGAGACGCGCTTTGGTGGCAGCATCGAGGTCCGAGCCAAACTGGGCGAACGCCGCCAGCTCGCGGAACTGCGCGAGGTCGAGCTTGATCTTACCGGCCACCTGCTTGATCGCCTTGATCTGCGCGGCGGAACCGACGCGGCTCACGGAGAGACCGACTGAAATCGCCGGGCGTACACCCTGGTAAAACAAATCCGTCTCGAGATAAATCTGTCCGTCGGTAATCGAGATGACATTCGTCGGGATGTAGGCCGAAACGTCGCCGGCCTGGGTCTCGATAATCGGCAACGCCGTGAGCGAACCGCCGCCGGCCGACTCAACCACGCGCGCGCTGCGTTCGAGCAGCCGCGAGTGCAGATAAAAGACATCGCCGGGATACGCTTCGCGCCCGGACGGACGCTTCAGCACGAGCGACACCTGCCGATAAGCGACAGCGTGCTTCGACAAATCGTCATAAATGATCAGCGCGTCCATGCCGTTATCCATGAACCACTCGCCCATCGCGGCGCCGGCGAACGGCGCCAGATACTGGTTCGTCGCCGTGTCGGAGGCCGGTGCGGAAATGATCGTTGTGTAAGGCATCGCGCCTTCCTTTTCGAGAATGGCGAGGGCGCGAGCTACGTTGGAATTTTTCTGACCGATCGCGACGTAGATGCAATAAAGCGGGCGATGGTCTTTGAGCCGGCCTTCCTCCGCCGCCTTGTTCAAGCGCGCCTGGCTGATAATCGTATCAATCGCGATTGTCGATTTTCCCGTCGCGCGATCTCCGATGATCAGTTCGCGCTGGCCGCGACCGATTGGAATCATCGCATCGATCGCCATGATGCCGGTCTGCACCGGTTGGCTGACGCTTTTTCGTTTGATGACGCCGGGCGCGATTTTCTCCAGTGGGTACGCGACCTCGGATTTCACCGGTCCCTTGCCATCGAGCGGCTGGCCGAGCGTGTTTACCACGCGACCGAGGAGTCCTTTGCCCACGGGAACCTGGAGCAATTTGCCGGTCGTTTTGGCTTCATCGCCTTCCATG
>JBEEHR010000078.1:0-14091 GCA_041167505.1 Verrucomicrobiota bacterium | reverse complement strand
TGAGGGTCAACCGATCGGTGTGCTCGTGTTGGGCCGCCGGACGGTCGCGCCTTTCAGCGAGCGGCAGATCGAGCTGATATCCACCTTTGTCGACCAAGCTGTGATCGCCATCGAGAACGTGCGGCTGTTCGACGAGGTGCAGAAGCGAACCGACGACCTAAGCGAATCATTAGAGCAGCAGACCGCTACCTCGGAGGTGCTGAAGGTCATCTCTAGCTCGCCAGGCGAGCTTGAGCCGGTGTTCGATGCCATTCTTGAAAGTGCCACGCGGCTCTGCGAGGCCAATTTTGGCATCTTGTACCGGTTTGAGGACGGCGCCTTCCGCGCAACAGCGCTTCGTGGCGCGCCTCCTGCGTTCGCGGAATTTCAGCAGCATGGGCCGATCCATCCGACTCCCGTCAGCGGACTTGGCCGCGTCATGAGCACTCGGCGACCCGTTCACATCACCGATTCCATGGCTGAGCAACGTTACATCGATGGTGATCCCTATGCCGTAAACGCGGTCAGGCTGAGTGGCAGCCGCACGCTAATTTTCGTCCCGATGCTCAAAGACGACGAACTTGTCGGCACAATCACGATCTACCGAAAGGAAATGCGCCCGTTCACCGACAAGCAGATCGAGTTGTTGACGAACTTCGCGGCGCAGGCCGTGATTGCAATCGAAAACGCCCGCCTGCTCAATGAACTACGCCAGCGCACGGATGATCTGAGCGAAGCGTTGGAGCAGCAAACAGCCACGAGCGAGGTGCTTAAGGTCATCTCAAGTTCGCCAGGTGACCTGCAACCCGTATTCGACGCCATGCTGGCCAACGCCACGAAGCTGTGCGAGGCGAGTTACGGAGTGCTGTGGCTCTCGGACGGCGGCAACGTACGCGCGGCGGCCCTGCATGGCGCGCTGCCAGAGTCGTATCTCGAACGATTGCGTGGCGGCGCGGCGTTTGGCGCGAGATCGGATAGGCCGGGCACTCGTGCCATGACTGAGCGCAGGCCCATCCAGGTGGCCGACCTGCGCACGGAGCCGGCCTACCTCGCTGGCGATCCACTGGCCGTCACTGCAGCGGACGATGCCGGCATCCGAACCTTGGTGTCCGTGCCGATGTACAAAGACGATCAAACGGTCGGTAATATTACGATTTACCGTCGTGAGATTCGGCCGTTTTCCGACAAGCAAGTCGAGCTGCTCGCGAACTTCGCCGCGCAGGCCGTCATCGCCATCGAGAACACGCGGCTGCTCAACGAGTTGCGCCAGCGTACCGACGATCTGAGCGAATCGCTAGAACAGCAGACCGCGACATCGGAGGTGCTCAATGTCATCAGCAACTCGGTCAGTGACGCGCAACCGGTATTTAATGCGATTGTGCAGAGTGGACTAAAGCTCTTTCCAGAGGCCGCGATTCTCATTGCCCTCCGCGACGGGGACACGCTACGTGCGGGCGCCTTCGCCGAAGCGGATGCTGAGCGCGCCAAGACCTTGCTTAGCCGCTGGCCTATACCTCTCACGCGCCAATACAATCATGCGATTGCAGTTCTTGATCGCAGGATCATCGATATTCCGGACGCACGAGAAGCGCCACCCGAACTCTCAGCTGGATCACAGTACTTTCTGACGACCGGCTACCGCGCGATTACGATCATGCCGATGATGCGCGGAGGCGAAGCCATCGGAGCACTAAGCGTCGTGCGGTCAGCGCCTGGGCCGCTCTCGGAAAAACAGATTGCGTTGTTGAGGACGTTCGCCGATCAGGCCGTGATCGCCATTGAGAACGCACGGCTGCTCAATGAACTAAGACATCGCACCGACGATCTTAGCGAGGCACTTGAGCAGCAGACCGCGACGTCGGAGGTGTTGAAGGTCATCTCCAGTTCGTCGGGTGAACTGGA
The DNA here is from genome assembly GCA_041167505.1 of Verrucomicrobiota bacterium. GTDB lineage: Bacteria > Verrucomicrobiota > Verrucomicrobiia > Chthoniobacterales > UBA10450 > AV80. The sequence continues at coordinate 12,210 of JBEEHR010000078.1, read as the reverse complement.
GCCTGTCTTTGAAGCCATTCTCGCGAATGCAACTCGCATTTGCGATGCACACTTCGGAAATCTATGGCTGCGCGAGGAGGATGGGTTTCGCGCCGCTTCGACCTACGGATCGTCGCCGGAATATCGCGCACAACTACACAAGCGGCTTCGCCCCACCCCAGGCACCCTCGTCGCTCGCGTTATCCAGACGATGCAGCCGGTCCAGATGGAAGATATGTCCAAATCGCGCGCCTATCTCGACGGCGATCCGGTCGTCGCCGCCAGCGTTGATATAGCCGGAACTCGCACGCTGGTCAGCGTACCGATGATTAAGGATGACGAGCTGATCGGCGTAATCGCGATTTACCGCCAGGAAGTGCGCCTTTTCACCGAGAAGCAGATTCAGCTGCTGCAGGGCTTTGCCGCACAAGCTGTGATCGCCATCGAGAATACGCGACTGCTCAATGAGCTACGGCATCGCACAGTCGAGCTTGAAGAGAAAGGGCGCGAACTCGCTGAGGCCAGCCAGCACAAATCCCAATTCCTAGCGAACATGAGCCACGAGCTGCGCACGCCGTTGAATGCGATCCTGGGTTTCGGCCAGTTGCTCGAGCGCCAGAATCCCACCGTGTCGCAGCGCTCCCGGGTGGAACACATCATGAGCGCGGGGCGCCACCTCCTCAATTTGATCAACGAAGTTCTCGACATCAGCCGGATCGAAGCCGGGCATTTGCAACTCTCCGTCGAACCTGTGGCCGTGGAGGGTGTGCTCGAGGAGGCACTCGATCTTATGCGACCGCTGGCAGCCGACCGCGCCATGCAGATCGTGGTCGATGCGCGGTTGAGCGAAGATCTTTTTGTTCTCGCGGATCGCCAGCGCCTGAAACAGGTTCTTCTGAATCTTCTGACGAACGCGGTGAAGTATACCCCCATCCGCGGTCGCATCGCGGTATCGGTTCTGCACCCCAGTCCAACCACGACGCGCATTGTTGTTACCGATACCGGCGCCGGGATCGCGACGGAAAAGCTCGCGCGTTTGTTTACGCCGTTCGATCGACTGGACGTGGAGCAATCGGGCGTGGAGGGAACCGGTCTCGGGCTGGCACTTTGTCAGCGTCTTATGCACGCCATGGCCGGTGAGATTGGCGTGGAGAGCGCGCCCGGCAAAGGGAGCGCGTTTTGGATCGAGCTTCCGGCGGTCGACTCCCCTCTGAAAGCTTTGCCGAGAAATCGGAAACAGGCGGTGGACGATGGCTCGATGGCGGCGGCGGGCAAGATTCTCTACATCGAGGACAACCTTTCCAACCTCACTCTGGTGGAGGAGATGCTCGGCGAGCAGCCCGGAATCGAGTTGCTCACCGCGATGCGAGGTGGCCTGGGCCTTGACCTGGCCCGGCGACATTGCCCCGATCTGATCTTGCTCGATCTTCATTTGCCTGACCTGCGCGGGCACGAAGTCCTGGCGCGCTTGCGGCAGGATGAAATCACGCGGGACATCCCAGTGGTAGTTATCAGTGCAGACGCCACCGCCCGCCAGATCCAGCGTCTCATGGCGGCAGGCGCCAGGACTTATCTGACGAAGCCGCTCGATATCGGCGAATTCTTTCGCGTGATCGATGAAGTCATGCGCAGTCGCTCTCGCCAACCGGAAGCAGCGGTAGCTTAGCAACGTTTTTCTAATCATGAACGCCGAGACAGAACAGATCGACCAGCGGTGGCTACCGAATGCGGCGCTCTTTTCGAAGATGAAGATCGTCGCGATTGACGACGAGCCGGCTAACGTCGCCCTACTGGAGATGATGCTGGGCGACGGTGGTTACACCCGCGTCAAGACCGTGACCGATTCTCGCCTGGCCATGGAAGTCTGTGTCAGCTTCGAGCCCGACCTTGTCCTGCTCGACCTGATGATGCCGCACGTGGACGGCTTCGCGATCCTCGAATCGCTTCGGGCCGCCGCCGGGGAGGCGTTCCTGCCCATCATCATCCTCACCGCCGACGCAAACGAAACGACGAAGCTCCGCGCCTTGCGTGCGGGCGCGACCGATTTCCTTCTCAAGCCTTTCGACCAGCTCGAAGTGCTTCTTCGCATGAGTAACCTGCTCGAGACGCGAAGACTTCACTTGCAGCTGGACATGCAGCTTGCCGCCTACGCCGACGCAGTGCGCGAACGAACGTCCGAGCTTCGCGAAGCTCAGCGCGCCATTGCGGGAAGCTAAGTCTAATAGGAAGCACCGGTGAGCGTGAAGGTGACAGGGCATGTCACCGAAGAAACCGTTCCCGGCCTAAAGCGCCACTTCTTGAACCCGGCGAGAGCAGCGTTATCGAGGAATGGGCTGCCGGTGGTCCTAGACATGGAGACGCTGATGACGTTTCCGGTGACGGAATCAACGGTCATGACGACGACTCCGTCGCCGGTGATCTTCTGCCGTCTTGCTTCATAAGGATACTCTGGCCGCGGCGCACTGAGAGCGAATGCCTTTGCCGAGGACACGGGCAAGGAGCCTGGATGTGTATTGGTATTTGGTCTTACGATCGGAGGGAACTTGTTCGTTTGCCGTCGCACCGGCGGAGGAGTTGGTTCCTCGTCGATAAACGATAGCTCCGTCGGAGGAGGAGTCGGCAACGGGTCGGATAGGTCTGCCGGTGGTTCAGGAATCGCCGTGTCCGGTTCCAGGTCTATCGGAGAAATATCGTCGTAGACCCCTGAGGGCGTCGCTGGCTCGGGCCGGTGAATGTTGGCCAGACTAATAGCGGCCACATGAATAACCGCAGCGATCCCGAGGGCCGCTCCGAAACGCTGCTTGTGTCGCGATCGGTAAAGCAAGGCTCGTGTCATAACTGGTCCTTTCACCAGTCAGACACGCCGGACGCGCGAAACTTAATCAGAAGCGTCAAGGAGCGGCGATTTGAAATCGCCGTCTTAAACTCGTCGGCGGTTTGTAAACCGCCGCTCCTTGAGGTCGCCCGTGATAGGGCGCGTGGTTACCAGATCCGCACGCGGCTTTTCGGATCGATGAACATCTTGTCCTCCGCCTTCACCTTGAACGCATCATACCAGGCGTCGACATTTCGCATCACGCCATTGACGCGGTATTGCCGCGGTGAATGCGGATCGCTGACGACCTGGCGGCGGATCGCATCGTCGCGCAACTTCCCGCGCCACGCTTGTGCCCAGCCGAGGAAGACACGCTGCTCGCCGGTTAGCCCGTCGATTACCGGCGCCGGTTTGCCTTTGAGCGACGCGCGATAAGCATCGAGCGCGATTACCACTCCCCCGAGGTCGGCGATGTTCTCGCCCATGGTCAGCTCGCCATTTACCTTCGCGTTGGGTAACGGCTCGAACTTGGAATACTGCTTGCCCAGGATTTTCGCGCGTGCTTCGAAGGTCTTGGCGTCCTCGGCCGTCCACCAGTCGTTAAGCTTGCCTTCCGCATCGAACTTGCGGCCCTGATCGTCGAACCCATGACTGAGCTCATGACCGATCACGGCACCAATCGCACCATAGTTCACCGCCGGATCGGCGTTCGCATCGAACATCGGGGGCTGAAGAATTCCAGCCGGGAAAACGATGTCGCGTAACGCGCCGTTGTAAGCGTCGTTCGTTTGCGGGGTCATGCCCCAGTCCGACATATCGACCGGTCCTGGCAGCCGCTGAACGTTGAACGCCCAATCTGCGACCGCCGCATGGCGCACATTTCCAATGAGATCGTCACTGCGAATCTCGACCCTGGAATAGTCGCGCGGCTTGTCCGGGTAACCGACCTTGATGTTGTAGGTATCGAGCTTCTTCAACGCCTGCACCTTCGTCGCTTCCCCCATCCAATCGAGATTCTTGATGCGCTCGTGCATCGCGACCTTCAGGTTGGTAACCAGTTCTTCGATCTTTGCCTTCGCCGCCGGTGGAAAATATTTCGCGGTGTAGAGTTGGCCGACAGCCCAGCCGAGATTGCCGAACCGATCATAGCGATCGCCGGCTCCATAGTCACCACCGCTGACCGCCTGGACACCGAGCTTCCACCGGACCTTTAGTTCCGCCTGGCCCGAGAGTGTCTTGGCCCGCATCTCGAACAGGGCATCGACGAAAGGTTTGGAAAGATACGGGGCCGCGTGATCGGCAATGTTGAAAGCCTGCCACGCCTGCAGCGTTTCCAGCGGCGTCGTGTCGAAAATCTCGGCGATCCTGGGGAACGCCGATTTCTCTCCCACGACTACCCGCTCGACTTTCGGCAGGCTGGCTTCGGCGAGAAACTTCCGCCACGCAAACTTCGGCGCGAGCGCCTCCAGCTCAGCGATCGACATGGCGTTGTAGGTCGCGATGGGATCCCGCTGCTGGGTCTTGGTCCAACTGGCCTCCGCGATCTTTGTTTCGAACGCGATTACCTCCGCCGCGCGTTTGTCCGCGTCAGGCCAATCGAGCAAGTGAAGTAGTTGCGCGGCGTAAGCCTGATACTTCTCCTTCTTCGCCACGAAATCCGGCTTCAGGTAGTAATCGCGATCCGGCAGTCCCAGTCCCGCTTGCCCGAGATAGACCGCATAATGCTTCGGGTCCTTGATGTCCACGTCGATGCCGACTCCGAAAATTCCTCCGTGGAAATCGACGTTCTGCCGGCCCATCAACGCCGCGAGAGCCTCTCGCGTCTTGGCCGATTGAATCTCGGCGAGCTTCTCCTTGAGGGAAGAAGCGCCGGCCTTCTCGATCCGCGCCTCGTCCATGTACGATTTGTAAAACGCGCCGACCTTGCCTTCGACCGTCGCCGGCTTCGCCTCCGCCGTCTTCGCGTTTTCTTCCATGAGATCGTGAAGCCGTTGCTCGGTCAGGTCGGTCATGGCGAGGCGCAGGCTGTAAGCGGGTTTGTCCGCCGGAATCTGCACGCGGTCGAGCCACGCGCCGTTCGCGTGGCGGAAAAAATCATCGCCCGGCTTCGTTTTCAAGTCCGTGCCTTCGGTGTCGAAACCCCATGCGCCGTATTGCGGTTTACCGGTGGGCTCGGCTAACGCTGCGGTGAAAGACAGAACAAGGATCAACCACGCGATTCGTGTTTTCATAAGCTGCGCAGAGTAGCGTTCCGCGGAACGTCGGCCAATCAGATTCGATTTGCCGGTATCATTCTGGGGAGCGCACGCGCCTCGCGTGCTGGCGATGGCGCCTCGCCATCGCGAACTTTCGTTCCCGTCAGATTGCAGCAAAGCCTGTTTCGGCGAGGTCGCCGAAACCAGCACGCGAGTCGCGCGCGCTCCCCAGACCAGACAGCGGCGTTACTCCGAACCGGACCCGAACCATTTCTTTTGCAGCTCGTCCATGAAACCGCGCTCGTTCAAGGCGAGCAGAGCGCGGTTGATCGGCAGTCGCAACGGACTTTCCTGCTGAAGGCCAATGCCATAAAACTGTTTCTCGAATGTTGGGCCGACAAGGCGAAGGCGAGTGCCGGTTCTTTTCGAGAGATAGTAGCGAAGAACCGGTGCGTCATACACGACCGCCTTTAACTCGCCGGAGTTCAGGGCCGCCACCGCGGTCGGAACATCCGGGTAGGGGGAGACTTTCGCCTTGTTCTTGCGGAGCCAGACCTCGGCGGTGCTGCCAGTAATCGTTCCCACTTTCACGCCCGGCAAATCGCCCGGGCCGCTGATGTCGCCGGTCAGGCTCTTCACAGTCATCTCTGTCGTCACGACGGCGGTGAAGTAGGCGATGAGGATGATGCTGGCTACCATCCAGAGAATGGCCAGGAGTCGTGCCGGCACGCCCATTGGTCCTTTGGCTTCGCACCCGCCGGCGAGCAGCATGCTGTTGGTCCACCAAAAGGATTCCCAAACGCCGGCGCCATATGCTTCCGGATACATCTCCGCGTTCTTCCGCCGCTCGAACCACCAAACGAGGTGTGAGATGACGAGCATGACGAGAAGGAGGGTTCCAACGACCTTCAGGGTGGTCCAACTCAAAAAAGTTCGCGCCAGGTTCGCGCCCATGCCACCGCTGCTTTGGGTATTCGTGGCCACGAGAATCTGCAAACCAGAATCGTAGTAGGGCTGGGAAAAATCCATGAAGCCGTGGCGTTCGGCCGTGATGCTGATCGCGGCGATGGCGACATCCGCCTGCCGGTTCTTCAGCGCGTCGAGCATTTGCGGAACGGTCTCGACATTTTGCATCTCGAATTGGAAACCGGCTTCTTTGGCCACGGCTTCCCAGAGATCGACGCTAAAGCCCATCAGCTTCCCGTTCTCAGTGAACGAAAACGGCTGGACCGGCTTCGTCACGACCCGGAGTTTCTGCTGGGCGAACGCGGACCCCGCGAGGAAGCAGCCGAACGCAATGGCGATGAGGACCGAGCGCAGGCTGCTATTCATTCCCGAGGGATAAGTCTGTCCGTGCCTCCGTGTCAATCACCTGCCCGAAGACGGATGCAGAAAGTCGCATGCGTGCTAGTCTCCATTATGCCGTCTGATCCGCCCGAGAAACCGAAACCCGAAGACGAAGCTCGTGCGCGCGAGAAAGACACCGAGAGCGAAGAGAACGGCGCGGTGCGGCCGGCCGCGGAAAAAATTCCAGAAGGCGGTTCAGATAATTTGCGCCGTCGCGCCGATTGGTTTCAAAAGCGGACCGGCGGAACGGGGTAGGTCTCTTCTGTAGCCGTCGCCCTGCTTGCCTCGCCGAAGCCAAGCGAAGGCGGGTGGGCGACGTGAGAGCAAACCTCGCCTGTCCCCACGCTTCGCATAGCGAAGCGGCTACAGAAATCGAATCAGCTACAATTAATCGCGTTCGCGCTCTAACTCGCGCCGCGCACCTTCAGCCGCCAAATGCTCCGGCCATACGTCGCGGTGGTCAGCGTCCCGGCGCCTTGATGGAAGACCAGGTCGACGCACATAGTGTTAGGCAGATTGCGCTTCAGGCTGCTCCACGTTCCACCCAGATCGTTCGAGACATGGATGCCCGCATCGCTCGCGACATAAACCGTCTTCGGATCGTCCGGCGACACGACTACCGCGTGGTGGGGCACATCCGGGAGTCGGCCGCCATCGACGTCGTTCCAATGCGCGCCGCCATCATCGGACCGAAAGACATGTGAGTTCCCGAAGTTCGCGATCGTGACAAAAACCACATCCGCCTTTGTCGGACTCGATTCCAGGCGCGTGATCGTCACTCCGGGTAATTCCGGCCCCGCCATGTTCGGGCTCCAGGTCGTGCCCCCATCGAGGCTGCGAAAAAAACCGCCATTCTCCGTGCCCACATAGATGCGCTGCGAATCCGCCGGCGCCACTTCGATGGCGCTGATTGAGCTGCCATCGAGAGAACCCGAGACCGCTTTCCAGGTATCGCCGTCATCCTTGGAACGCCAAACGCGCGAGGAACCGGTGAACACCGTGGACGGCCGGTTCGGATCGAGCGTGATATAAACCATCCAGACGTTTCCCTTTTCGCTTTCCGACGCCGGTGGCGAGACATCCTTCGATTGCGACCCGCGAAAGCGAAAAATGTTCATGTTGTAATAAGAGGCGTAAACTTGGTTCGCCTTCGTCGGGTGGTAAACCATCCAGCCGCCATCGCCGCCGAGGATTTCGAAGTGGTCGTTGCTCCCGCCGGTCCTCGTTACCACCGTGCCGTTATCCTGCGCGCCGCCGCCGAAACTCAGCGGATCGCTCGGCGCCACGTCGAGGTCGTAATACATCGTGCACCCGAGACCGACGCTGCGGTTCTGCCAGTTCATTCCGCCGTCTTCGCTCACGTCCATACCGCCATCGTTGCCATCGTAAACCCGGCCGGGCAGCGCCGCCGGCATGAGCAACGCGTGATGATCGGCATGCGCGTAATTCGGCTTGCCGCGATCCGAATCCCAGCGCGTGACCTTGTCCCACTTGGTGCCGCCATTGGTTGTCAGATGCAGGTCCACGCCGCCGCAGAGCACGTAATTCGGATTGGTCGGATGAACCACAATCGAATTTCCGTAGGTCATCTGGCCTTCCTTGGCGAAATGCGTGCCGGCGATGCTCTTCCAGGTGTTCCCGCCGTCGCTCGTGCGGAAAATGCCGAGCACGCTCTCGCTTGTGGCGGCGACCTGCAGGTAAAGAACGTTCGGATCGGACGGCGCCAGCGCGATAATGGAGCGATTGAACTGCGCCGGGGCCGGCAAACCATTCGTCAGGTGCGACCAGGTCGCGCCCCCATCCGTCGAGCGCCAGATCCCGTTGCTCACTCCCTGGGCGGTGAACGTGGCGAAGATCCGCTGCGGCTGCGTCGGATGAAAAACGATCGAGTGACACCAATAGTTTTGGACCGAGATGAAACTCTCGCGCGTCCAGGTCTTGCCCGCGTCGCGCGACGTATACATCCCGCCGAATCCGTGTTCCTGCGGGCTGGTCTTGCCGAACCCAATCCCGCCGATGCGAATGTGGTTCGGATCGTGAGGATCGATCGCAATCACGCCGATGCGGCTCGGGATTCCCGTTTTCTCCGAGGACGCAAGGAGCGTCCAGGTCTTGCCGCCGTTCGTGGTGCGGTAAAGGCCAACGCCCGCGTAGGAATCCGCGGAGAGATTCGCTTCGCCGGTTCCGCAGTAAAGGATCTTCGGATTCGTCGGATGAATTGCGAGTGAGCCGACGTTGAGCACGCTTTGCAAATGCCAGAGCGATTTCCATGAGCGGCCGGCATCGGTGCTTTGCCAGACCCCGCCACCCGCCGCGCCCGCCCAGATGGAATCGGGTTTCGCCGGATCGCAGACCAGGCTCGTGATGCGGCCGCCGATATTAGTCGGCCCAATATTTTCCCACTGCGCCATTCCCGGCGCCGGCGCGACTTCGTTCTCCACGCGCGCGCGCTCGGATACGAGTTTCCCCACGCAAGCTTCGCGCAGCGGCCACGACGCTCGGGCCTGGAACCACGTGCTCCGCCTTTTGTGGTTGCGAGAAACGTGTCCCAGTTTTCCCGCGAGCTTGTTCTTCCGAGGTCCCGGTGCGAGCGGCCCATCCGTCTGTGCTGATTTTCGGGGCGCTGGCTTCGCTTTTCTGCCGCGCGATTTCGTTGCTGCCTTTCTGGTTCGCTTAGCCACGTCGGTACCCTCCGTTTCTCATTTGCCGGCCCAGCTCCCAGACCCGGCTGATGGCCCAACTGAACACGTACCAGGTCGCGAGAAACGCCAGGCACTCGAGGGTGAAGGAATGAAACCTATAAAACATTTCGGCGACGACGAGGGCGCAGCTTCCCGCTGGCAATTCCTGCGCCGCCGGCCGCAAGCCGCGCGATCTGATGAGGTGATACATGGGAGTTCTCCTAGGGTTGGTTGGGGATGAGGGATAAGAAATCGGGGAGGGCCCCATGCTGCGGCCAAGCCCGCGCGACTGTCAAAACAATAAGTGCGCTGGAATCGCCGCGACGAGATCCAGGTAAGATGTCGTTAGGCGTCCGAGCGTCCGCCGGTTGCCTGGATAGTTTGGTTCGGCTGGATTCCCCGGGAGGAAAGGACGATGAAGAGGCCCCACGCCAGCCCGGCGACGATGAGCGGCGCACTCGCAAAGAACAATAGTCCTGCCAGGAACACCTTATTGACCTCAAGGCGATCCAGGTGCAAGGCGCGCTTTTCCTGCAGGCCCTCGGTCGCAATCTGATAGGGGCCGGCGTTATCGAATCGGACAGTCCCGATTGCGAGTCGAATTACTCCACCCGAATCCGTCCTAGTCGTCGGCCATTTGCTCTGCAGTGGCACAACAGTTCCATCGGTTTTGTTGAGGATCTTTATCATCACCCCCGCCGGGAGCCCGGTCGGAAACGTCATCAGCGTTCCGTCGAACGACCCGGAAACTTCGCTCCACAAGGTGTAATTACCCGGCGTGGTGATCGCGAAAGTCGTTTCCCCCGGGACCAGGATTGAAATGCCAGGGTCCGCGAAGGAAAAATAGAGTGAGATTGCCGCCGAGGCAGTTACCCCAACGCCGATGACAATCAGTCCAATCGGCCACTTGAGACGGGAAAGTCTTGTTTTCACCCGCCTTGGTTTCAAAGGAAGACAATCACGAATCAATTGAGTCGCGCATCGCAGGGGCGGCTCGGTCTATCATCGAAAGAGTTTCTTTGGACGCTGGCATCGCGCGTAAGTGAGTTGTGCCAACGTTGACGTGCTTTCGCCAGGATCGTTAATTGCGATGCCGAACTCTCGTGCCTTACCGGCGTTAAGGCTTCACGTAGCAAAGACTGGTCTTGCAGACGATGTCTTTGATCGACAAAAAGATCAGGTTGATGTTGGCGTTGGCGCTATTCCAGTCAGCACGCGTGCTCCCGGGGCTGACCACACTGTCGGAAAGGTCTTCTTCTTTGGTTCGCGGGAAGTATTTCTTGTTCAAATACTCCTTAAGAGTGTCATAGGCTTGTCTGGCTTCGGCGTCGGCCGGGAAATCTTTCCAGAGCTGGACGGCAGCCAGGGAATCCGCCTCGTCCATCAAAAAATACGCCGTGAACTGGACCCCGGCAATTGTCACGCCGGGCATGGAAAGCTTTGCGGTGTAGCTGCGCTCTCCAAACGGGCCCCGCGACTCCGGTTTCGCCATGGGTTTCGCGGCGGGATAAGCCTTGATGATATCCGCTGCTTTCATACCCCAACGGAGTTTCTCCCAACCCGCCGGGATCGCTTCCGCTCGGAGATCACACGTGAAAACGACGAGCAGACTGGCGGCGAAAATGGCTTTCAGCATCCGGATAAACTTTTCACGGCGAGGAATGGTGTCACGCGCAGGGGAATAGGCGTCAGTCTTAGAATCTCAGCCGTTTTCATTGCCGCGTCGCGAACTCGACTCGCGCTTCGCGAGGCATGGTGGATTCTTGGCCGGTTTGCGCCACCAAGTCGAGCACATTTTGCCGAGATTCCAAGACTGACCCCTTCTTTCGCTCCCTGCTTAGACGGCGTCATGGTCCGATAGAGCGTTGGAACGCCGCTTCGTCGTAGCGGTGGGGATTGAATCCGGCGAAGACAAGGGCAACCATCAAACCAAAGTAAAAACCCGGAGTCTGGGCCCACAACATGACTCGGTCGAACGCTCCGCTGCCAACGACGAAATAAGCTCCATGCTCATACGAGTTGAAGAGGTCGTATGCCAGGAAAGGTAACGCACAGGCACCCGCGAGAAGAAACAAACTGGGAATTCGGCCTTTCATGTGAGCCGTCTAACGAGAACAAGATGAGCGACCGCGGGCGCGGGCGCGGGCGCGTGTGGCTGCAGGTTGCATGTGGAAGTCATCGAAAGCGAAAACGCACCGCGGGTAGCCGTTCGCTGCATCGCCTGGTTAGACCTTCAAAGCTAAAACCCCAGTTTGGGAAACACCTCGAACACCGCGATCAACTGCCAGACGCAGATAATGATCGCCATAAAAGTGTGGATGCGGATGTTTTTGGATCGGACGCCGACCAAGCAGACAGGAATGGCCGCCGCCCAGTATCCGAACACCAATACACCGCTAGCCTGGATATACGGCCAGCCACCCTTCAGCCAAGCATCGACAATGTCCGCGAAGGTCGCGATCAGATAAAGAGGATAGAACCACTGCCGTTTGGACAGGAAATAATCATCCAGACTGTCGGTCGTAGCCCAATCGCGTGGGAGCAGAAGGACGGCGAGGAGAAAGAGGAGAACAGCGTAAGTGATGATGAAAAAATAGTGCGCCAGAGTCCAGCTCTTCAGGAGTGCGAGAAGCCGGAATTCCCACCACCAGAACGATACCATCCAGACAAACAGGGTAAGCAGCCAGGTGGCGTGCGCCCAGCTCAGGCGCAAGGCGGCTCCATGTCCGGTAATCCGCTCAATCACCGTGCCTACGCCAATGAGAATGTATGTGATGCCAAGACCGATAATGATCGATGTAAGCACCATCACGTGTTGGAACTGGTCCGTCACTTTAGCTCCTTCATGTGTGGTTGCTGATTTAGGTCTAACGAGAATAAGATGAGCGACGGCGGACGAGAATGGAGCCCGCAGGAAGCGGCGCGACATGGACCCTAGCCCGCAGGGTGAGCATTGGGCAATGCGAATCAACGCGCCTCGCTCGGAGCAGAAGTGTGGAAGTCATCTCAAAAGTGGAGCGAACAGCGGTCCGCTGTTCGCTCCATCGCATGGTTAGATGTCATTGGGGTGACGCTGTGCGGTCTGTCGCCTTTTTCTTCTCTTTCCTGATCTTGCCGTTCTCGATCCACCAAACAGAACCATCGGGAGTGGCGATCATGCAGGGTTTCTTGTGAAGCAACGTCAGGTAAACAA
>JBEEHR010000077.1:0-30118 GCA_041167505.1 Verrucomicrobiota bacterium | reverse complement strand
AACTAATGTTTCTTTTTCTTCGCGGCCGCCTTTTTCTTGGCGGGAGCTTTCTTTGCTTTTTTCTTAGCTGCCATATCGACTAATCCCCCCTTTCGGTCCGCTTTCGCGGTGGGTTGGTGAAGGATTTTTTTAACTTCACTTACCGTTGTCAGTAGTCACCACGATTTTTTTGTCAAACTTTTTTCAAACATCTTTGCAATTATTTTCACGAGCTCGCGCGCGATTATTTTTTTGGAAGCGCGCGAAATTTTCTTCGATTCGCCGTTTCGAAAGAAAATCGTCACTTCATTTTCGTCGCTTTCCATTCCGGTCTCGGTTCCGCTCACGTCGTTCGCCACGATCGCGTCGCAATTTTTCGCGCGCAGTTTTTTCCGCGCGTTTTGTGTCAGGTCGTGCGTCTCCGCGGCGAATCCGACGACGAGATAACGGCGGCGTTTTGGCAGGGAAACGAGAATGTCGCGCGTCGGAATGAGTTTGAGAGCGAAGGAGGTTTTTCGCTTCTTCATTTTTCGCGCGGAGATCGCCGCCGGTTTGTAATCGGCAACGGCGGCGCACATCACCAGCACGTCGCATTCACGAATCGCGCGATGAACCGCGTCATACAGTTCGTCACTCGTTATGATCGAAACATTTTTCGCGCCGCGCGGCGGTGCGATGCTCGCCAGGCCCGAGATGAGCGTCACGTCGTGTTTCTTCGCGAGCGCCGCTTCCGCAATCGCGTATCCCATTTTTCCCGACGAGCGATTGCTGATGAACCGAACCGGATCGATGGCTTCGCGCGTCGGACCGGCGGTGACGACGAACCTCACGCGATCAAATTATCCTGGCGCGCGAGCAGAAACTCCGCGCGGAAAGCGATGTCATCCACTTTCCACAAACGACCGACGCCCTCGTAACCGCACGCCAGCATTCCTTCCTCCGGTCCAATGAATTCGACGCCGCGCGATTTGAGCGTCGCGACATTCTGCTGCGTCGCCGGGTGTTCCCACATTTTCCCGTTCATCGCAGGCGCGATCAGAATTTGCGCGCGGGTGGCGAGGGCGATGGCCGCGAGGGGATGACCGGCGAGTCCGTTCGCCAGCTCGGCGATTACGTTCGCGGTCGCGGGAGCGATGAGGAGAAGGTTTGCGCGATCGGCCAGCTCGATGTGTCCCGGCCGCCAGTTTTCTTTTTCATCGAAGAAGCTGGTGCTGACTGGATTTTTCGAAAGCGTTTGCAGCGTGAGGGGCGTGATGAATTCGGCGGCGTCGCGCGTCATGACCACGAAAACATCGTGGCCCTGCTTCACCAGCAAGCTCGCCAGTTCGGCAGACTTGTAGGCCGCGATCGATCCGGTCACGCCGAGGACGACGGTTTTCCCCTTTGTTGTCATGTCGAGCGGAGTCGAGACATCGCTAGCTTTAAGATTGAGCGGCGCGGTAACACAGAAAAGTTAGAGATCCTTTGGCTTCGCTCAGGATGACAAGCATCAGGTTAACGCGAGCCTCCGGCTCAGATACCGTTCCGCTCCCATGATATGCCGAAACTTCTGCAAATCCTCCTCCATCGATTTGCTGATGATGGTGTAGCGATAGTCCCGCCACAATTCCATCTCGCGCGCGGCTGTAATGATGCGCAATTCGATCTGTTGCGGCGTTTCCGTTCCGCGCTTGGTCAGCCGCTTCCGCAATTCCTCGAGGTCGGGCGGCATGATGAAAACATCGCAGAGCGCGCGTCGGATCGTGTCGTCGTCGAACGAGCGAATTGCCGCGGCGCCCTGGATGTCCACGTCGATCAGGACATCGACGCCGCCTTGTAGATTCGCGATGATCGGGCCGCGCAGCGTCCCGTAGTAATGCTCGTGGACCTTCGCGTATTCGAGAAATTCTCCGGCCTCCACGCGCGCGCGGAAATCGTCCTCGGTCAGGAAATGATAATCGTCGCCTTCGATCTCCCCGGCTCGCGGCGGACGCGTGGTACAGGAGACGGAGTAAACGAAGTCCGGCGTCTGCCGAAGCGCGTCGCAAAGCGTCGTCTTGCCCGCGCCGGACGGCGCCGAGAGAACGAACAAAATGCCGGTGCGGGTGAATTGCCTATTCAAGGTTCTGGATTTGCTCCCGGATTTTTTCGAGTTCGGATTTGCAGGCGACGACGTGCTGGGAGATTCCCGCGTCGTTCGATTTCGCGCCGAGCGTGTTCAGTTCGCGGAAAATTTCCTGGGTGATGAATTCGAGCGTTCGGCCGACCGGTTCGTTCTTGCGGAGATGATGGGCGAACTGGGCGAGGTGACTTTCGAGCCGCGTCAGTTCCTCGGAAATGTCGGAACGATCCGCGAAGATCGTGACTTCCTTCAGCAGGCGTTCGTCTTCGACCGGAAGATCGAGTCCAGCCTTTTGGATGCGCTCTATCAATGCGCTCCGGTATTTTTTCACGACCTCGGGATACAATCCCCGAATTCCTTTGATCTCTTGACGCAAGACCTTGAGACGATGGATTAAATCCTTGGCGAGATGTTTCCCTTCGCGCTCGCGCATTTTGACTAACTCGCCGAGCGCCGTGGTCAGGGCGCGCTCCACAGCCGGCCAGGCCTTGTCGGCGTCGACGCTTTGTTCCGGCGAACGCATCACGCCCGGCGCCTGCAGGATTGTTCCGATGGTGATTTCGCCGGGGGCGCTCAATTCTTTCTGCAACGTCAGCATGGCGTCGTGATAGGAGCGGGCGAGGGCGGTATCCAGTGCGAGCGCCGCTGCGCCGTTCGCGCCCTGGTGCAGTCCCACGACCACGTTCATTCGGCCGCGCGAGATTTTTTCGTTGATCGCCTGGCGAATCCGCGGCTCGAGCCCGGCGAGATCGCGCGGAAGATTGATGACGATATCGCTCTGCTTCCGGTTCACGGAATTCAGCTCAACGCTGAACTTCGTTCCACCGTGGTCCGCATCGCCACGACCATATCCGGTCATGCTTCTCATTTGATTCCGAAATGTGCCGCCGCTTGCGACACATCTTTATCACCGCGGCCGGAACAATTCACGATGATCAGTTTATCGGAGGGAAGCGAGGGCGCGACCTTAATCACGTGCGCGACGGCATGGGCGGTCTCGAGCGCGGGGATGATGCCCTCGGTTTCCGCGAGCGTGCGGAACGCGGCCAGCGCTTCGTCGTCGGTCGCGTAAACGTATTCGATCCTTTTCTGGTCGCGCAGATAACTGTGTTCCGGACCGATGGCGGCGTAATCGAGTCCGGCGGAGACCGAATGCGTCAACTCGATCTGTCCGTCTTCATTTGCGAGGATGAAAGTTTTCGTGCCTTGGAGAACGCCGAGCCGGCCGCCTTGGAAACGCGCCGCGTGTTTGCCGGTGCGGATGCCTTCGCCGCCGGCTTCAACGCCGATCATTTGGACTGACTCGTCGTCGAGGAACGGATGAAAGAGTCCGATGGCGTTGCTCCCGCCGCCGACGCAGGCGATCAGGACATCCGGCAGTCGGCCTTCACGTTCCTGGATTTGCTGGCGCGCTTCGAGACCGATGACCCGATGAAAATCGCGGACCATCATCGGGTAAGGATGCGAGCCGAGGGCGGAGCCGAGAATGTAATGAGTGGTGCGGACGTTCGTGACCCAATCGCGCATCGCTTCGTTGATCGCTTCCTTCAGCGTCGCCTGGCCGGCAGTGACAGCGACAACCTTTGCGCCGAGGAAACGCATGCGCGCGACGTTGAGCGCCTGCCGTTCCATATCGACGCTGCCCATGTAAACGACGCACTCATAACCAAACCGCGCAGCGACCGTGGCGGTGGCGACTCCGTGTTGACCCGCGCCCGTCTCGGCGATGATGCGCGTCTTGCCCATCCGGCGGGCGAGAAGAATCTGGCCGAGCGCGTTGTTGATTTTGTGCGCACCGGTGTGGAGAAGGTCCTCGCGCTTCAAATAGATCTTCGCGCCACCGAGATTCTTCGTGAGGCGTGCCGCGAAATACAACGGGGTGGGGCGGCCGGCAAAGTCGCGGAGCAACTCGGCGAGCTCGCTTTGAAAGGCGGGATCGATCTTCGCGCGTTCGTATTCCGCCGTCAGATCGTTCAGGGCAGCCATTAGTGTCTCCGGCACGAACATCCCGCCGTAGGGACCGAAATGGCCGTGAATATCGGGGAGCTGTTGGAGCGCGGGCATCGGAAAACGTCCAACGTCCAACCCACCTTCGCAAGGCTCCGGCGGGCAAGGCTGTCCAACCCGCCTCTGCCCCGGGACGGGCTCGCCGTGGCGAGCGTCCAACGTCGAATTAGAAGGAGGCGAGAATGTCGTCGAGGGCGCGGCGATGCGGGGAAGGAAGAGGGATGGAGGAAAGCTCAGCGAGGGGAAACCAACGCGCGGTTACGTTGCCAGACGCCCCGTTATCCGAATAAACGGTGAGCGTGATGCGGTGATGGGTGAAAGGAAATTGGGAGCGATGCAGCGGCTGACGCGCGGGAGGCGCGCTCGTCAAACGAGGAAGGATCCACATGCCGCGCCAGCGATCCTGGGATTGCTCGAGAAGGACGCGGCGGCGCCGCAGGGCAAAGCCGTGATGCTCGGTGCGAAGTTCGAGGGCGGGCCGCGCTTTCTTCCGGGGCAGGACGCGTGGATCGGTTGCGCGGCAGAAAATTTTCACCGGACAGATTTCACACTTGGGCCGCGCACCGCAGACGAGCGCGCCCAATTCCATCAGCGCGGAATTATGTTGGCGGGCATTTCGGGGCGGGAGGAGCTGTGTAGCGGCGGACCAGAGCTCCTCGCGGCCGGCGCTGGTGTCGATCGGCGTTTGCAAATCGAAGAGGCGGGAGAGAACGCGGGCAATGTTTGCTTCAACGATCGGGACCGACTGGTCGAAGGCGAAGGTGGCAATGGCATTCGCCGTATAACGGCCAATTCCCGGTAGTTCCCGAATGGAAGCGAGGGTTCGCGGGAAAATGCCGGCGTGCTTTTCCACTACGGCGATGGCGGTGGTCCGCAGGTTTCGAGCGCGGGAGTAGTAGCCGAGGCCTTGCCAGGCGTGAAGGACATCATTTTCCGAGGCGGCGGCGAGGGTGGCGAAATCGGGGAAGCGGCGGAGCCACTCCTTAAAATAGGGGATGACGGTCGCGACCTGGGTTTGCTGGAGCATGAACTCGGAGACGAGGATCGCGTAGGGATCGGAGGTTCGGCGCCAGGGAAGATCGCGGGCGTTTTGGCGATACCAGTTGAGGAGAGAGCGCCGGAATGAGGTGGCAGCGACCGCGTTGATAAAGAAAACGTCCAACGCCGAACGCCGAACGTCCAATGCCGATTTCAGAGTCCTTTATTCGATATTGGACGTTCGGCGTTCAGCGTTGGACGTTTGCCCCTTCCGAAGGATGACTTCTTATACTCACCCGCTCACGCCCGAACAGGCGACGAAGCTGCGCGCTTTGCTGAAGGATCTCGGCTTTGAATTCGCGGAGCGGCCTTACACGCTTTTCTTCGCCCAGAAAAACAAGCTCAGCGTCGCGGTTTACGAGAAAGGGCCCAAGATCCTTTTGCAGGGAAAGGGGATCGAGGAATTCGTCCAGTTCGAGCTCGAACCGAAAATCCTCGAGGAGGCGAAGCTCGGCTACGAAGAAGTGCATTCGCCGGAAATGTTCGAGCCCCATTTTGGAATCGATGAAAGCGGGAAAGGCGATTTCTTCGGGCCGCTCGTCATCGCCGGCGTTTATGTGGATCGCGAGATCGCGAGAAAATTTCTCGACGCCGGCATCCAGGACAGCAAGCGGATCGGTTCGGACGCGAAAATCCGGTCGCTGGCGGAAATCATCCGAAAGACACCGGGCGCGATCGGCGACACGGTCGCGATCGGGCCGGAACGCTACAACGATCTCTACGAAAAATTCGGGAATCTCAATACGTTGCTGGGGTGGGGGCACGCGCGGGTGATCGAAAACCTCCTCGAACGAAAGCCCGATTGCCCGCGCGCGTTGTCGGATAAATTCGCGGACTCCAGCGTCATTGAGAAAGCGCTGGGCGAGCACGGGCAGAAGATCCAGCTCGATCAGCGGACCAAAGCGGAATCGGATCTGGCGGTCGCGGCGGCGTCGATCCTGGCCCGCGAAGCGTTCATCGACTGGCTCGAGCGGAGAGGGAAAGCGATAGGCGTAAAGTTAGGCCGCGGCGTTTCGGCCGAGGTGAAGGAAGCCGCCAAAAAATTGGTGGAAGCCGAAGGTCCCGGCGCCCTGCGAAAAGTCGCAAAAGTGCACTTCCGGACGGCCCATGAGGTCGCTCCATCGCACTTTTCGGCTCCGCCGCCGCGGCGCCCCTGGCGAAAGTAGGCCGATCGCGTCTCCCTCCTTGGCAGGGCAAGCTTCTTGCTAATTATTTCTTACTTCGGACACGCCATTTGTGGAAACCAGGCTCTTAATATTGAATGCCGACCCGGTCTTTCAGGACCGCGCCCTGGCCATTCTGGACGAAATCGACGGCACCGAAACCCGAGTCGTGCGGACGATGTCTGAGGTGGTGTTCCTTTTGCTGGCGGAAAACTTCGACGGGTTTGTGGTCGAGGGCGAAAACCCGATCGCCATGGAGCAGGCCACCAACGCGCGGCAGCATTTCCCCTCGCTGAAGGTCGTCTGCCTTTCGCCCAAGACGAAAGAAGCCGACGCCGCGGCAGAGCAGCAGCAGATAACCAGGATCTCGAGCGACGGCAGCGAACGCAGCCTCCGCAAACAATTGCAGGCCTTTGTCGAGTCGCTCGCCCAGGGCGGCACTCCCGCGGAGGGAATCGATCCCTGCCATTCGCTCATCGGGAATCTGAATCAATTTTCGGCGGCCGAGATTTTGCAGATGAGCTGTCTCGGCCAGCGCAGCGGGCGGTTCACTTTCAAATCGGGTCGCGGCAACAGCGAGATTTATCTCGCGCACGGCTCGGTGCGGCACGCGGTCTATGGCTCGCTGGAAGGCGAATCGGCTGTCGCGGAAATTTTCCGCTGGCGCCAGGGCCGGTTTTATTTTGAAGAAGGCATCATCAGCCAGGTGCAGACGGTGGACCGCCCATGGGCGCACCTGTTGATCGACAATTTGCAGAAGCTGGACGAGACCCTCGAACTCTCCGGCACCGGTTCCGTATGAGAGACAAAGCACTCGAAACCCAGTTGCGCCTGCTCCGGCTGCAACTGGATAACTGGAAGAAGCTCCACGACCTGATCACCTACGCTCTGGACAAGGCGCGCCCGATCATTTCCACGGAACAAGAGCGTCTGTTTACGGAAATCCGCGCCAATCTTTTGCAGGAGACCGAGCACGTTTTTGGGGCGCTCGGCATGATCGGCGAATTGTCGGGCCGCGCCATGAATGTGCTCCAGCGCAGCGTCTCGGTGCGCGGGGTGCGCGAGCTTTCGAACGAGGAAGTGCGGCGCCTGGAGACGGAGTGGAACGGCGTGTTTACGAAGCTGGGCGTGGTCCAGGGGCAGTTAAAGTCCCGTCGGAAAGTTCTCGAGGAACAGAGCCCGGTTACCTATTACCTGAGCCGTATTTTCAGCCGTCCGGCGACGACGTAGCGCGCCCATCCGGCGCCGAAACCGGCTCGCGGGCAGGCCGGTGCCCGTTCGGGAAACCGCAAATTTGTTGCGATTTGGGCCCCTCACAGGCCAGTCGCGGCACGATTACCTTATATGGCGAAGCTCACCAAAAGGGACATCGTTGTGGCCATAAGCAACCAAACCGGGATGGTGCAGCACGACGTTTTCGAGGTCGTGCAGCGCACGCTCGACCACATTACTAGTAGCCTGGCGAACAATGTCGCGGTGGAACTGCGCAACTTCGGGGTGTTTCAAACACGCCTGACCAAGCCGCGGGTGGGCCGCAACCCCAATGAGCCAGGCAGCAGTTTTGTGATCCCACCCCGGGCGACTGTAAAGTTCAAGGCCGGCAAAATAATGCGGCAGCGCGTGGAACAGCTTTCCCGGCAACTGAAGGAAGCTTCCGAGCGGAAAGCGGCCGAGCAGACTGCAGCAGCGAGCGCCCCGTCCACAAACTAATTACGATCGGATGGCTGCTTCGGGTTCGCCCAGTAGCATCTGGATCGCTTCATCGAGCCGATCGAAATTGATCGGTTTAGTCAGGTGCTCGGAGAAACCGGCAGCGCGCGCGCGGCTCACATCGTTCTCCATTCCAAAACCGCTGAGCGCGATTCCGCGCAGACTTCTGGTCGTGCTGAGTTCCTGCATCAGCTCGTAGCCGGACCTGTCCGGCAGTCCGATATCGCTGATCACGAGGTCGAACTCCGCCTGCCCCGCTTTTTCCACGGCTTGATCCGCCGTATGCGCCACCGTCACGCGGTAGCCGCGCCGTTCGAGCATCATCTTCATGCCTGTGCAGGTATCGACATGATCGTCCACCACCAGCACGCGCGGACCGGTTCCTTTCGCCTGCGCGGCCTTCGCCGCCGCCTCTTTGGGTCCCCGCGTTTCGGGAACGGCGGGAACCAGCGCCGGGGTCGCGACCGTGGTGAGCGTGACGATAAAAGTTGCGCCGCGATTTTTCCCGCTGCTTTCCGCTTTAATGGTTCCACCGTGCGCGTTGACCATGGCCTTCGAGATGGCGAGACCGAGCCCGAGGCCGCCGAAACGCCGGGTGATCGAGCTTTGACCTTGCTCGAACGCGTTGAAGATCCGTTCCATCTGGTCGGACTCGATGCCGATGCCCGTATCAGTGGTTCGGATTTCCACGGTATCCGGCGTGGGGTTCAGTGTCTCGATGACGATGCGGCCGTTGGCCGGGGTAAATTTTACGCTGTTCTTGACCAGGTTCCAAAAGACCTGCTGCAAGCGCGCGGGATCGCCTTCCACGTAGGCGTGTTCCGCGCGCAAACGGAACTCGATCTTCAAATCTTTCGCGGCGATTTCCTCGCGGCAAATCTCGTAGGAGCGCTGCAAGATTTCGTGGACGCTGGCCGTTTCCAGGCTGAGCTGGAGTTTGCCTTTCGAGATGCGCGTCACGTCGAGCAGGTCGTCGATCAACCGCGCTTCCAGCTCGACGTTGCGGCGAATGACTTCGAGGGCGCGCCGAACTTCCGGCGAATCCCCGGCGCTCGCCTCGAGTTCCCCCACCATCGCGATCACCGGCGAAAGGGGGTTGCGCAACTCATGCGAGAGCAACGCGAGGAACTGGTCCTTGGCCGCGTTCGCGCCGATAAGCTCCTGGCGCAGCGTCATGTCGCGCGTCTTATCTTCCACGAGGTAAAGCACGCCCTGAATGGTTTGCTCCGAAGTCTGCAAGCGGAGCAGGTTCACGTTCACGAATCGCGTCATCCCATCGCGGTCGGTGAATGCATGCTCGACAAGTTGATACGGCGCGCCGAATGCCAGCACGCGCTCGATCGCTTCACCTGGCACGATCTTCACCTCGTCGAAAACCGCTTCGTAAATATCGCGCCCCTCCGGCAGTTCGCCGAAGCGTTTTGCCATTTCGATGAAGCTCTGGTTCGCCTGGAGAAAACGGCGCGATTCCGGATCGACCAGGGCGATGCCGCTTGGCATGTTTGCCAGGATCTTTTCGTTGAAAATAACTTCGCGCTCGATCCGCCGCGCGGCTTCGGCCTGCCTCCGGGCCACTCGGCCGGCGAACCAGGCGGCGACAGCCGTCACCACAATCAGCCACAAGGCCGGGATCGTGATCTTGTCCAACAAATCCCGAACGGGTTTGTAGGCGACGGCTTTGGGCTGCTCGACGATCGTCAGCCAGCCGGTGTTATCGACGGTGTTGAACGAATAGAGGTTGCCGTCCCGTTCGATCGAGCCCGTTTTCAGCGCCCGGATTTCATCGATAATTTTCGCTGTGCCCGGCGGGCCTGGACTGGTGTTCGGAGCAAAATTTTTCGCAAAGAGCGGGGTGCCCGATTGATCCACGATCTGGCAAATCGCCTGGTCCGCAATTTCGATCGTGGACAAGCGCCGGCCCATGCGTTCGACCAGAACCCAGACGCCGAGGTAGCCGGCGACATTGCCGTCCGGTGTTCGAACGGCGCCGACGATTGCGGTCGCCATGCGGCCATCCGGCAAGCGGGGATGGACCGGCGACACAAAAACGTCCGGTGAACCCATCGCGCCCTCCCGCCACAGGGTCGCGGAAAATTCCTGGCCCGCCGCCGGATCGATGGCCGGCAGGGACGCGATCAGCTCGCCGTCGGCCCGGGTAATGAACATCCCGTCGATCCGCGGATGCGAGTAGAAGGTCTGGGTCAGCCATTGCTGGGCTCCGGTCGACGCGGCCTGCCCGGTCAGGATTTTGGCCACGTCCGGCTGCGTCTGGTAGTACTCGATCACGCTGCCGGTGTGGCTGAGATCGTCGCCCACGAGATGGGCGATCAACTGTACGAACGTCTGGCGATCGTGGAGGATTTTCGTTTCCAGCGTGTTCGTCAGGATCGTGTAGGAGATGACCAGCATGAGGATCGAGGGGAACCACCCCGCGAGCAGGATCGCGATGACGATGTTGTAACGGGCAATGCGATCGCGGTCCCGCCGCTTCAGGTGGGCGAGGAATGGAATCGACTGAATCCAGGACATCGCAGGGAAAAGTTCGGCTCTCTCGATGGTCGCGGCAAGGCCGGAAATATTTTTGGTTTACGCGGTTCGACTAATCCGCGGCGGCAATCGCCAGGTTCAATTCCTTCGCCTGGGCGTGCAGTGCTTTCACATCCTCCAAGCTCATTTTCTCCGGCGCGCGATTGAGGAGGGCGCGAATCGCTTCGACGCCGGTCCGAATTTTTTCGAAGAGCGGTTTGTGCGCGACGGCCGGCGGCAGCGTCTTTAGTTCCTCGGCGAAATAGTTGATCAAATCGCGTTGCCACAACACCGCCGCGCGATCGGTGGTGTAATTGCTCTCGACCGCGCCCGCGCAAATCTCCAGGCCGCGGAGCCACCCGCCGAGGCTGATCAGGTGCGCCATCTTTTGGTCCCGCATCGCGGTCATAGCCTCTTCCACGTCCTGCTGCGTGGAAATCAGTTCGCGCCGCACCGCCGCCCAATCCCCCTTTTTGCCCAGCTCGCTTAGGCTGGCGCTGTGACGCATAACGCGATCGCCCACGCCGAGACTGCGGGCCTGGCGCAGCAGCACTTTCCCCAAATCCTCCACGAGATTTTTTTTCTGTGTTTCCACAATCAGGAACCCGTCCGCGACGAGTCCGCCGAAAACCATCCCCATTTGTTCGCGTCCGGCATGCGTGGCCTGGGGAAAATCGCGCTTGAGCTGGTCATAGGGAAGCGGCTTCAAGTCATCGAGCTGCTGAAAGATCTCCGTCACCGACGGGGCGGTGTAGGGGTTCACACCCAGCTCTTCGCGCTCATGCTCGGCCGGGTTCTCTACCGGAACCTGGCCGCGGACGGTGGCCAGGGCGAAGAAAAGCCCTGCCGCGTATCTAATAAGAGAAGGGCCGGAGCCGGACATGCGTTTCACTCTCTTCTGAATCGAGCCATGACCCGCGGCCGCTTGCATGCGGCGAGCCCTCGCCCTAAACTCGCCCAAACCGCTCCTTTGTCCCCCGAAAATGGCTCCGCTTTCCACGGGCAAACCCCCGATTTTTGATTTGACGGGCGCGATGGAAGCGGCATCATGTCGCCCTGCTCCGGGTAAAACTTCGGAGCAGTTTCTCTAATCCGTTATGCAAGGAAGCCTGGCCTCAATCATCTGGACGATTTGCTACATGAGTGTGCTCATCGGCCTTTCCGCGTACGGGATTCATCGTTACGTCATTATCTACCTGTTTCTGAAGCACCGGAAGCGTGGCGTGGTGCCGGCCGGCCACTTCGACCAATTGCCGAGGGTGACGATGCAGCTGCCGATCTTCAACGAAGTCTATGTGGTCGAGCGGCTCCTGCGTTCCGTGAGCGAGATCGATTATCCGAAAGAGCTTCTCCACATTCAGGTCCTTGACGATTCGACGGACGATACGCGCGAATTGACGGCCTCATGCGTCGAGGAACTGCAGGGCCGGGGATTTGACGTCGAACTGATCCACCGGACCGATCGGACCGGCTTCAAAGCGGGCGCGCTCGAGACCGGGATGGCTTCCACGGAAAGTGAGTTCGTCTGCATCCTGGACGCGGATTTTGTCCCAAACCCGGACCTGCTGAAAAAGACGATCCATTTCTTCACCGATCCGAAAATCGGGATGATCCAGACGCGCTGGGGTCATTTGAACCGCGGCTATTCCCTGCTGACGCGCGTCCAGGCGATGTTCCTCGATGGCCATCTTTTGCTGGAGCAAACCGCGCGCAGCCGGAGCGGACGGTTCTTTAATTTCAACGGCACCGCCGGGCTCTGGCGCCGGTCGTGCATTGATGAAGCGGGCGGCTGGCAGCACGACACGCTCACCGAGGATCTCGACCTGAGTTACCGCGCGCAGCTCGCCGGTTGGAAATTTATTTTCCTGCCGGATGTCATCACTCCGGCGGAGTTGCCGGTCGACATGAACGGCTTCAAGTCCCAGCAACATCGCTGGACCAAAGGCTCGATCCAGACCTGCAAGAAATTACTTCCCACCGTCTGGCGCAGCAATCTTCCGCTCATGATCAAGATCGAGGCGACGGCGCACCTAACCTCGAACTTTGCCTATCTCCTCCTCGCCTGCCTGTGCGTGCTCCTTCATCCTTCCAGTGGCGGACCGCAGAACACCTGGCTCCGCACGTTGCTGCTCGATGTGCCGATCTTCATGACGGCCTCCGTGTCGGTCGCGGTCTTCTATATTTGCGCGCAGCGCGAACTTCATCCGCGCACCTGGATGAAGGAAATCCTGTTGCTTCCCGCGCTGCTCGCCCTCGGCGTCGGGCTTTCGATCAATAATGCGCGCGCCGTTCTGGAAGCGGTCTTCAATCACAAATCGGATTTCGCCCGCACCCCGAAGTACGGGATCGAGCGCAAGGCGCAGCAATGGCGCTCCTGCAAATACATGCCGCTCAAATCGCTTCTGCCGTTGGCCGAAATGGCGTTCGCGATTTACTTCACCTACTTCCTCTGGTTCGCCATTCAGCACGGCCAATGGATCTCGGTGCCGTTCCTGGCCATGTTCCAGATTGGGTTCCTTTACGTGTCGCTTTCCTCTTTCAGCCGGTGGATACCGCGCTGGAATTTCGGTGGCGAACGCCCGGCCGCGGCGACAATTCCCGCGTGACAACGGGCTAAATTCTAGTAAGAACCTCGGCATGCGTCGCCTTTCGCTGGTGCTGCTAGCGCTCATCGCGCTCGCCCCCGGACTCCGCGCGGATGGTCCCAGCCGCGTCATCATCAGCGTAAAAGACCAGAAGCTCATGCTGATGGGCAATGGCACTCGGCTTGCGACCTATCCCATATCGACCTCGAAATTCGGCCTCGGCGATGATTGGGGGCACATGACAACGCCGCTCGGTTTTCTCAAGGTGGCCGAAAAAATTGGCGATCACGCGCCAGTGGGAGCGGTGTTTCGGAACCGCCGTTTCACGGGTGAAATAATCAAGCCGAACGCGCCCGGGCGCGATCCGGTGATCACGCGGATCATCTGGCTCAAGGGTCTCGAAGCATCGAACGCGCACGCGTTTAGCCGCTGCATCTATATTCACGGCACGCCGGAAGAGAAAACGATTGGCCGGCCCGCGAGCTATGGCTGCATCAGGATGAAGTCGCGCGACGTCGCGGAGCTTTACGCGCAACTGCCGATAGGAGCCTTGGTCGAGATCGTTAATGACAAGCTCCCAAAGATTCCCAACGCGCCCAGTGGAGCCACCTTCGCGCTCGAGCAGCGGAACCCCGAACCAAAGGCCGAGCCGGAACCAAAGGCCGAGCCCGAACCGAAGGCCAAACCGGAACCGAAGGCCGAACCGAAAACAGTGGCCGAGGCGCCAGTGGCGCCAGTAGAAAAACCAGTCAAGAAGCCAGCGCGGAAGAATCTCAAGGAGCAACCGCACTTCGGCCGAAGCGCGTAGTTTCCTGTCGGCCGAAGCTGCCTTGACAGGGCGAGAGCTCTCCGCGACCCTCCCGGCCTCACAAATTCTCCTACCATGGCCAACACAAAATCCGCTTCCAAACGCGCCCGCCAGACCACCAAGCGCTCCCTTCGTAATCGCAGCGTCCTTACCCGCCTGCGCGGAATGCAGAAGGGCGTTTCCGCCGCAGCCAAGCCGGAAGCGAAGAGTGTGCACGCGATGATCTCCGCGATCGATAAGGCCGCCAAGCGCGGCATCATTCACAAGAACGCTGCCAAACGCCGCAAGGCGCGGTTGAACAAGTCGTTAAGCGCTGTGACCTCTTCTTCCGCGACGTAATCGTGCGCGATTAAGAACGAGATTGCATAACGCTCAGGAAGGTTAGAAATTATCCGGCAATGATTCCTGCTTTCCTTCTCATCGTCGTGGTGGTCGCCTATCGGATCGTGACCGGCCTCGCCATCACTTCAGGCACCACCTGGCTTTCGAATTTCGCGCCGATGGCCGCCATCGCCCTTTGCGGCGCGGCGTATTTCCCGGCCCGTTACAAATTCACCGTGCCGCTCATCGCGCTCTTCATTTCGGATGTGGTGCTCAACATGCACTACGGCTTTTCGTTGTTCAGTCCGTTTGTTGCTTCGCATTATCTCGGCTTTGCCCTCGTGGGCGGGCTCGGCCTGTTGCTGCAGAATCGCGCTTCGCTGAAGACGCTGCTGCCCGCGTCGCTCGCCGCCTCCTTTATCTTTTACGTCGTCACGAACATCGTCTCCTGGGCCTTCGATCCCGGGTACGTGAAGAACTTCGGTGGATTACTCCAGGCGCTGACGGTGGGTGTGCCGGCTTACAGCGCCACGCCGACTTGGATGTTTTTCCGTAACTCGCTCCTGAGCGATCTGCTCTTCACCGGGCTCTTCGTTCTTTGCATGAATTGGGGCCGCACGCCGGCGCCCGTCCGCGCGACCTCCGCCCTGCCGCGCCCCATCTAATCCGGGCCATGCCGCAGCCGGAGCAACGCGACGAGGTCGAGATGCTCTCGTTGATGCTGTTGATCCGGCGTTTCGAAGAGCGCGCAAGTCAACAATATCAGGCGCAGAAGATCGGCGGCTTCTGCCATCTCTACATCGGCCAGGAAGCGGTCGTTTGCGGTGCTGTCGCCGCGGCGGGGCCGGATGATTATTTGATAACGGCCTACCGCGATCACGCTCACGCCCTGGCCCGTGGCACGAGCGCGAACGCCTGCATGGCGGAACTTTTCGGCAAGGCGACCGGCTGCTCGCGGGGGCTCGGCGGTTCGATGCATTACTTCGATCGCGAGCGCCACATGTATGGCGGGCACGCGATCGTGGCGGCGCATGTGCCGCTGGCGGTCGGGATGGCGTTCGCGTCGAAGTACCGTGACGAGGACCGGGTGACGCTGTGCTTCTTCGGCGACGGCGCCATTAATCAGGGATCGTTCCACGAGGCGCTGAACCTGGCCGCGCTCTACAAGCTGCGCGTCGTGTTCATTTGCGAAAACAACTTGTTCGCGATGGGAACGAGCGTAGAGCGCTCCACTTCGCTGAAGCAAATCGTGGATCGCGCGGAAGGGTACGATATTCCCGGCACGGTGATCGACGGGATGAACTTTCGCGAAGTCCGCGACAAACTTTCCGGGATCATCAGCTCGATCCGCGGCGATCCGCATCCGGCGTTTGCCGAAGTTCGGACCTATCGGTATCGCGGCCATTCCATGTCCGATCCCGCGAGTTATCGGACCAAGGAGCAGCTCGAACAATATCGGCTCGATGATCCGATCACCCGTTTGCGGGCGCAACTCACCCGCGAGGACAAGCTGACAAATGAGCGCTTCGACCAGATGGACAAGGAAGCGAAGGAGACGGCGCTCGTGAGCGTGAAGTTTGCGGAGGAGAGCCCGGAGCCGCCGCTCGAGAAGCTGTACGATTACACCTACGCAAACGGAGGTCCTGTAGCGGCAGGCGTGTCGCCTGCATCGTCGAGCTCTGCGGCCGACACGGCCGCCACTACAGGAGGAGAGAGCACGTGAGAGAAATCACTTATCGCCAGGCGCTCAACGAAGCGCTCGCCGAAGAACTCGAGCGCGATCCGAATGTCTTCCTGATGGGAGAGGAGGTCGCCGAATACAACGGCGCTTACAAAGTGAGCCAGGGATTGCTGGAAAAGTTCGGGGCCAAGCGCATTATCGACACGCCGATCAGCGAAAACGGATTTGCCGGCCTGGGGGTCGGCGCCGCGATGGTGGGGCTGCGGCCGATCATCGAATTCATGACCTTCAGTTTTTCCTTCGTCGCTTTCGACCAGATCGTGAATAATGCGCCCAACATGCTCACGATGTCCGGCGGCCAGTTCAACATTCCAATCACCTTCCGCGGACCGAACGGTCCGGCCCATCAGCTGGGCGCGACGCATTCCCACGCGACGGAATGTCTTTACGCGAATGTGCCTGGGTTGAAGATTTGCACGCCCGCCACACCGCGAGACGCGAAGGGATTGCTCAAGACCGCGATCCGCGACAACAATCCGGTGCTCGTCCTCGAAGTGGAACTTCTCTACAGCTCGAAGGGGATGGTCGAGGACGAAGGTGTCGAGTTGCTGATCCCGCTCGGTGAAGCGGAAGTGAAACGGGAAGGCAGCGACGTCACGATCATTTGTTATGCGCAGACCGTTCCGCTCGCGCTCGCAGCGGCGGAAACCCTGGAGAACGAAGAGGAGATCAGCGCGGAAGTTCTCGATCTGCGTTCCATCAAGCCGCTGGATATGGACGCGATCCTGAACTCGGTCTCGAAAACGCATCGGGTCGTCATCGTCGAACAGGACCGGCCGTTCTGCGGAGTCGGCGCGGAAGTTTCGTATCGCATCCAGAAAGAAATGTTCGATGGCCTCGATGCCCCGATCCTGCGCGTCGCCCAGGAAGATGTGCCCATGCCCTACAACGAGCGGCTGGAGAAAGCGGTCCTGCCGAGTGTAGAAAAATTGATCGCGGCCGTGAAGAAGGTTTGCTACGCGTGAGGCTACAACGTTGAAGGGTTAAAGGGTTAAAACGTTGAAGCGTAAGAGAAAATTGCTTCTGCCCGCTGCAACGCTTTAACTTTTCAACGCTTAACCTCCACCACAGCCATGCCTGAAATCCAAATGCCGAAGCTGAGCGACACGATGACGGAGGGAACTCTTGTCGCGTGGAAAAAGAAGAAGGGCGACAAAGTTTCGGCCGGCGACGTGATTGCCGAGATCGAGACCGACAAGGCGACGATGGAATGGGAATCGCCGGAGGACGGAACGCTCACCGAGATTTACGTCGAAGAAGGCGGAAAGGTGAACGTCGGCGACAAGATCGCGTTCATCGGCAGCGAAGGTGAAGCGGCGCCGAAGAAAGAAGAAAAGAAGGCGGAAGCGGCGAAGGACGAAAAGAAAGCTCCCGGGAAAAAGAAAGAACAGGCGGAGACGGAGAAGCCGGCGCCTGCTGAAGAAGAGGAACCGGAAACCGCTCCGCCACAGGAAAGCAAGAAGCCCGCGGAGAAGAAAGCCGAGTCGCCCTCGAAAGCTGCGCCGGAGCCGCGGGCGGAAAGCAGTGGCGAGGCGCGAGTGAAAGCGTCCCCGCTCGCGCGGCGGCTGGCCGCGGAACAGGGCGTCGATCTTTCCACTGTGAAGGGAACAGGCCCCGACGGACGGGTGACCGAAAGCGATGTGCGCGCGGTCTCGAAATCAAAAGGCGCGGCGCCGCAATCAGCAACCGCTCCACGGATTCCTGCCGGCGAAGGCTCGCGCATCAGCCTGAGCGGGATGCGCAGAGTGATCGCGGAACGCCTGGTCGCGAGCAAAGGGCCGGTGCCGCATTTTTATCTGAACATCGAGATCAATGCCGGCCCGTTGATGACGGCTCGCGCGGAACTGAAATCGGCCGGTGAAAAAAGCGACAGCTCCAAGATCACGGTGAACGATTTTGTCTTGAAGGCGTCGGTCGCAGCGGCGGTAAAAGTTCCGAAGGCGAACGCTTCCTTCGATGGCGACGCGATCGTTCAATACAACGACGTCAATCTCGCCATCGCCGTCGCGATCGAGGACGGGCTCGTCACGCCCGTCATTCGCGCGGCCCAGAATAAGTCGCTGCGCGAAATCAGCGAAGCCATGAAAGACCTCGCTCATCGCGCGCGGCACAAGCGGATGAAGCCGGAAGAATTTCAGGGCGGCACATTCACCGTCTCGAATCTCGGCAGCTACGGCATCGACAATTTCTCCGCGATCATCAATCCGCCGCAGGGTTTCATTCTCTCGATCGGCGCGATCGTAAAAAAAGCGGTCGTCGACGATTGCGATCAGATCGTGCCGGGCCAGCGGATGAGCATCGGGATGAGCTGCGATCATCGTGTGATCGACGGCGCCCTCGGCGCAGAATATTTGAAGGAGCTTCGCCACCTGCTCGAGAACCCGACGCTTCTGTTGATTTAGTCGTCCGGAATGGAAGAACCGCCGCCGGTGAAACCCTTCTGGATGGTGCCGTTCACCATCCAGGCCACTAAGGGATTGCTCCGCGATCAGCGAAGCCGGCGAGTTCTCATGGCGATCTCGATAGGTGTTACGCTGGTATTGCTGCTCTGCGGCCTGACGGTGTTACGTGCCTGGCTCGATCCGCACGAACATCCCTGGCGATTCATCCTCTACTGGCTGCTGTGCGGTTGGCAAACTCTGCTCGCGCTCTTGCTCGCGCTCCTCGACGTTCTCATGGTGCAAGCCCAGGCGCGGGCGGCGCGTAAGGCTTTGCACGAGGATGCGAAGCAAAAAGAGGCGTCAGGCGAGTGAAACCGCCAGCCGCGGCTTGGACCAAAGCAGAATGACGAGCAACAGCGCTGCCACGCCGCTGATAACGCCGCCAGTGATCAGCCACGGATTGCGGTAACGCAGTTCGACCCTGTGCTGGCCGGCTTTGACCGGTAGAGCGAGAAGGCCGACGTCCGCGCGAACCACCGAGACCGGTCGCCCATCCTCAAACGCGCGCCAGCCGGGATTGAAGGGCGTTTGCAAAACTAAAATGCCGTCCTGCTCCAGCCGGACGTCGCCTGTGAGCCGGCTTTGCGCAAAGGAGCTGAGGTAAAGAGCGCCGGCGCGCCGCTGTTGAATGATCGGGGGAATCGAGGACGCGGAGAATTCCCTTTCCAGCTCCGAAGCAGTTACCGGCTTCAGTCCTTCGACAGCGCCGAGATTGGTGGGATCGAGGATGGCAACGGCGAGCAGGACCTTTTCCTTTCCGTCGCGGGGAAGCTGCAGGAATTCACTCTCCGGCAGGTAACGGGTGTAGCTGAGTCCAAGCGGAAGGGAGAGCGTGTTGCGAAAGAGATATCGGTTCCCGTATGTGCGCATCAGCTCATATTGAGAAGCGCTTTGGAACGGTTGGGGATCCTCGACGAGAGCGTATTTTTCGCCGGCAAACATCGAGAGAAGGAAGTTACCGGCGAGGCCCACGGCCCAGCGAGTCTCGATCTCGCTATTACCTGGCATGGCTTCTACGGCGGCCAGAAACCGAATGTAGTTCGAGTCGTTGAATGAGCTGTAGGAGGAAGTCCCATGGTAACTGAGAAGCATCGCCTCGTTGAGGTCTGCTCTAGCGCCGCCTTCGGCCACGAACAAAGAGGTCGTGCGGAAAAATGAGTTATCGTCTCGTTGAAGATCAGCGACCGCCTGGACAGAGTCCGCTCGCGCGGCGAGTCCTTCGACGAGTTCGCCCTTCTTGACGAAGGTTCGCTCTCCGACGGAGATGCGATCAAAATAAATTAGCTCGGCGCCCGTAATGACGACAACCAGATAAGCGGCAAGCGTCCGCCGATTCGTCAGCCATCCAACGGAAAGGATCGTCACGTACAAGGACAAGCAAACGATGACGGCGATGCGGAGTCCCGGATCGATAAGATCCTGGAGCGGCGCAAACGGGAGGAAGAGGACGCCAACTAAGACAGCGGCCCAGGCCAACAGGAGCGAGATGCTGAATTTCCGCTCTTCCAGATAATGACGGAGCGCGAAAAGACTGAGAGTTACGACGCCCAGGACACAGAACAAAGAGTAAGTGCGATAGTAAGGCCCTTTGAACAGCCAGAACAAATATCGAAACCAGGGAAAGACCGTTGGGATGAGGAGCCAGGCGAGGAAAAGAGCCACGACGCCGCGCTGGCGCCGCGTTCCGCTGAGCAGGGCCTGCGGAAGAAGGAGAACACAGATTAATCCACAATAAGTCTGGGGCGCCTCGATGTAGGTCTGCCACCCGCGAAACGCGTCTCCGGTGCCGACGAACTCATTGCAAAGCGAGCGCAACAGGACGGTGGCATAGTGGGCGCCCGACTCCAGGCCAAAGACGGGCGACGAGGCCAGCCCGGAGAGACTGTTGGTGGCGCCGCCGCCGCCACGCGGACTATCCAGCACCACTCTCAAGTAAGGAAGCGTGATGACCGCCGCAAGGGCGACGCCGAGCGCCGCAAGGAACGCGAGAGGAAGACTGCGCTTAAGGATGAGACCGGGTTTCCAGCCACTGCGCGCAAAAATTCTGAGAGGGACATAGCAGACAAGAAATAAAGCACCCAGATAAAGATGGAAAGGGGTGACCAGGCCAACGAGGGCGATTGCAACGACAAGCAGTAACCACCGGCCGCGCTGTAACGCTATTTCAGCGCCAACGAGAAGCGCAGTGAAGACAAGCCCCTCTTCTTGAAACCAAGTGCAGGAACTTCCTATCGTCAGGTAAGCCGAGAACGCGACGGCGAGAGAGCCCAGAACCGCCACCGGCGCCGGGGCGCGCTGGAGTTGCAGGAAGCGAAAGAAAAGGAGTCCGGTGATGAGCATTTTCAGCAGGTGCTGATAGACAAGCGCCTGCGCGATGAACCGTGCGGGCAGCCAGGTGACAGGCTCGAGGAAAAGAAAGCCAGTGGCATAGGCAAGGTCCTGGCCCATGCCGATGTGGAACGACCACCCGGGAAAGCCATCCGTCCGGATGTATTTGGATAGATGAACGAAATCCACGTAGTAGCTGGTTAACGAGTCGCTGCCGATGTCTCGATAAAGCAGGACGCCATCGCCGAAAACGAACGGCCAGTAGATGACGAGACCGACGCCGAGCAGGATCAGGCCAGCGAATACGCGCCACGAGCGAGATGCGGTCGGGACTGGTTCGTTATTCTCGATTTCGTCAGCCATAAGGTAACGCTACCGACCCAGGGACCGGTTATCGCGAAAAGGGTTTCCGGCCTTGTAAGTCTCGAGCTGCTCGCGAATGGATAATGCGCGGGTTTCCTTGCCTTCGGAAGCGGCGAGCTGCATCGCGCGCTCCGCTGCCCGAACCGCTTCCGGGAACCTGCCGGTCTCCGCGTAGGCGGCGGCGAGGGTGGCGGCGATCATCTGGTTTCGGCGCGAGGTCAAGGAATCGGCGTGTTCGGCCAGAGCGGCGGCTTTGACACCATCGCGGATGGACGAGTTCGGCCAGGTGGCCAGAATCCACGCCATGTTGTTCAAGGCCTGAATATCATCGGGCTTCGTCGCCAACGCGCGTTGATAGTGGATCAGCGCCGCCGGGGCATCGCCGATCTGGAGGTAGAGGTTGCCCAGGTTATAGTGCGCGTCAGCGAAGTTCGGCTCTATGGCCAGGGCTTCTTCAAAATGAGACCGAGCTTCGTCGATCCGGCCTGATTCCAGATAGAAGACGCCGACACTGGAAAGCACCTCGGGTTGGTGGCGGTTGATCCGCAGCGACTTTTCGAAATGGACCCACGCTTCCGCGGGCTTTCCTTTGAATCGATACAAAGCATCCCCGAGATTTCCTTCGGCAATAATGTTCCGGGTGGTGGCCGCCAGCGCGTGCGACCAGAGCGTCTCGCCATCCTGCCAGTAGGCGGCCTGGATCCGCGCCAAAAAAAGGAGGGACGCCAGGACAACCAGACCGAGCCCGGACAACAAGACCCGCCGGTAAGGCAAGCTCTCCCCGAGTTCGGCCACGCCCCACGTCACCGCCAGAAAAAGACCGATGAGGGGTAGATAAGTGTAACGGTCCGCGCTCGACTGGTTGCCGACGTGAAGGATTCCGATCACCGGGACAAGCATGATGAGGTACCAGAGCCAGCCCGTCGCCAGGTAACGGCGGCGGCGCAGCAGCCAGACCGCCAGACAAATTATCGCCAGAAGCGCGACGGAAAGCGCGATACGCGAAGGCTGGAGCCGTTCTGCGTACCAGGGATACATCACTGCCAGATCTTTCGGCCAAAACATCTGGCCGATGTAATCCGCGTAAGCAATGGCGGTATTGCCGAGCCGGGCGGCAAAGCCGACCCGCCAGATCGGCTGCATCGCTCCGCGTTGTGCGATGATCGTGACCACCGACGAAGCGAGCGCGAAAAGGAAGAGCGGCCATTTTTCCAGAAGCAGGCGCGCCAGAATTTTTCTGTTGCCGGCGCTGGCGAGCGACTGGCTCGGCAGGCGTTCCAACGGCCAATAATCGAGCAAAAGCAGAACGAGCGGGAGCGAAACCAGCATCGGCTTGGACATCAGGCCGCACGCGCCAAGAAAAAGCACGAGCAGGTAGCGCATCCGATCCGGGGCGCGCGTGTAGCGGACGTAAGCCATCAGCGTTAGCAGAAAAAACAGGCCGCTCAGGACGTCCTTGCGCTCGGATACCCACGCTACTGATTCCACCCGCAACGGATGGACCGCAAAGAGCGCCGCGACGAAGGCGCTGCGCCAGAATGCGCCCGTCATTTGCCGGAGCAAAAAGAAAAGCAGGATCGCGTTTGCCGCGTGGAGGAGGAGATTGGTGAGGTGATGGCCCCCGGCGTTCAAGCCGTAGAGCTGGCAATCCACCATGTGCGAAATCCAAGTGAGCGGGTGCCAGTTTGCAGAATGGACGCTGGTGAATGCCCAGACGATTCCCTCCAGCGTCACGCCGCGGGAGACCTGCGCATTGGTGGTCACGTAGTCTTCGTCGTCATAATTAACGAAGTCGTGATGGAGAGTCTGGCCATAGACGAGCCAGCTCATCGCCACCAAGGCAACGCAGATGGCGATCAGCGGCCAGCGATTGCTCGTCCCGGCTGCGCGGACGGCTGTTTCCCTGGCTGGTGGTTTCGCTCGACGGGACATTTTCGGGTCGGAGAAGCGGAAACGATAAAGGGCCGTCGCGGATTCGCTAGACAAAACGCCGGAACTCCGGGCTGGCAAAGTAACGGCCGCGACCGAATAATCCGCTCGTGGCAAATGATACGGCTGGCGGCGACGGCCAACGGACTGGTTGGAAGACCCGCGAGCAGATGGAAGCGGACGAAGCACATGTCCTGGCGCCCTTTGCCCAAAAGTCCGGCGAATCGCGCGGCAGAAAATATCCGCAGCCACGCCACATCTATCGGACGGAGTTTCAACGCGATCGTGCGCGGATCATTCATTCGCGGGCCTTTCGCCGCCTCGAATATAAGACGCAGGTTTTCCTCAACGGGACCGGCGATCATTTGCGGACGCGGCTGACGCATTCGATCGAGGTGGCGTCGGTCAGCCGCACGATCGCGCGGGCGTTGTCGTTAAATGAAGACCTGGCCGAGGCGATCGCGCTCGCGCACGATCTGGGACATTCGCCTTTCGGGCATTCCGGCGAAGAGATGCTGGCCGAATGCATGAAGGACCACGGCGGCTTCGATCATAACAAGCAAAGCCAGCGGGTGGTCGAGTTGCTCGAGGCGGCGTATCCGGCGTTCCCGGGATTGAACCTGACGTTCGAGGTGCGCGAGGGATTGCGAAAGCACGACGAGTTTCACGAGCCCCTCGGGCCCGGCGGCGAAAAGTATCGATACCCGTCGCTCGAAGCCCAAATCGCGGACCTCGGCGATGAGATTACCTACTACAGCCACGACCTCGACGATGCGGTGGACTTCGACATCCTCGGGTCAGCGCAACTGGAAGACGTGGAGATCTGGCGGCAGAGCCATGAATCCGTCTCGGCCCGCTATCCGGATGTGCGCGAACCGGACCTGCACAAACTAGTCATCGGCGCGATGATCGACGCGCAGGTGCGCGATGTGGTCATGACGAGCGCCGCCGCCATCGCGAGCGCCGGCGTCCAAAACGCCGATGAAGTGCGGCGACATGCAGGCCCCTTGATTTGTTACAGCGAAGCTCGGGGCGAGGCGAACCGGGAGCTGCGGCGCTTTCTATATAAGAACGTCTATTATCATCCGCGCGTGGCGGAGGTGAACCAGCGAGCCTGCGAGATGTTGCGCGCCGTTTTCGAGGCCTACATCCGCGCGCCGGAATTACTGGGCGAAAGCGCCACGCGGCGGATCGAGAGCGAAGGCCTGCATCGGACCGTGTGCGATTACATCGCGGGGATGACCGACCGTTATTTAATGGAGGAATATGCGCGGCTCAATGGCGCCGCGACCGCTCGTTAGGCCGCGGCGCTGCCGGTTTCTTCGCGCAGATACTGGATGACGAGACGCAGGCGGCGGTTCAGGGAGAGCTCCTCGAGCAGTTGTTGGCGGCGCCACGGGTCGTTGACGAACGTGGCGGCCATGAGGTCCGCCAGCATTTCCATGTCCCCGAGCTGCGAGAGGTAGCTGTCCACTTTCTCGGGCAACTGCCGCCCGGAGCCTTTCAGCCTGGAATAAAGCTCGATCACTTTGGCGCCGAGCGCGTCGGTCTCCACGGAATTGCTCGATTCCGATTCCAGCGGTTCGATGCGGGCGATCGGGAACGGAGCGCTTTGTTCGAAGCCGGTGAAGCGCGCCCGGCTCAATCCTTGCAGGATCAGGTTCGAGGTCCCGTCGCCCCGGCCAACGCAGGCCCGGATCAGGCCGACGCCGGCAACGGGGAAAAAGTCATCGGTCGACTTCCACTGATTGCGCTGCGGCTTGATGAGCGCGACCGAAAAAATCCGGTGCTCGCGCAAGGCGTGTTCGAGCATTTCCTGGTAACGCGGCTCGAAGATGTGGAGCGGCAGGAGCGCGTGCGGAAAAAGCAGCGCGCCCGGGAGTGGCATCACCGGGACCCGGTCTGGCAGCGTGATGGATTGATCCATGGCGGCGAAATAAAAGCGGTATTATCAAGATACGGCGTCGGGGTCTTCCGCAAACTCCGGCGTTTAACCGAGTGCCCGGCGCAAATCGCGGATTGAAAGCTGACCAGTGGCTGCGGGCGTACCGAGATGCGCGTAGATGAGGACGCCCCGCCTTGCGAACTCGAGGCGAGAAGCGCGGCCGAGTTTTCCGATGCCCATGGGCACAATGTTCGCCGTGATGCGGTGCCGTTCGAAGAAATCGAAAAGGCGGTCGAGCTGCGCAGGCATGTCGGTGCGGGTGGCGATTTTAATGAGGGCGGCGCCTAACGACTGGGCGCTGAAGACAATTTCGTCCAGCCGCGCAGCCGGCGGGGTGGTCTTAAGATCGTGGAACGAAAGGATGGTGGGAACGCGGTGCGCGCGAGCGGATCGCAAGACGGGAGCGAGGAAGCGAGCCGACCGGAATTCCACATCAACATAGGCGGCGCGCGGCAGGAACTGGAGCAGCAGGCCGCGGCGGCGCGAGACGGAGAGATGATTTGCGCCCCCTTCGCGCGGATCGCGCGCGGTGATGATGAACGGCGCGGGGAGGCGATCGACCGCGGCTTCCACTTCGCCGATGGAGTTCACCAAACGGTCGAGTCTCAATTCAAAAAGGTTCGGCGGCTTTCGCATCCGGAGAGCACGCTGGAGATCAGCGCGGGAAAAAATTACGCCGACGATTTGCGGCGTCATTTCGGACGCGAATCCCGGCGATCGAGTATGCGCTCGACGTACTTTGCCAGCAGGTCAAACTCGAGGTTCACCAAATCGCCGCACCTTGCCGTGGCGAGATTTGTCTGCGCTCGGGTGTGCGGAATGATCCAGACCGCGAAACTTTTCGGCGAGACTTCCGCCACGGTGAGGCTGATCCCGTTCACGGCGATGGATCCTTTGTAAGCGACGTACTGCGCGAACTCCGGGGGCAACTCAATCTCGAGACGAAGGTCCGCTCCGGTTTCGTCCAGCGCCAGAATCGGCGCCGCGCAATCCACGTGACCCTGGACAAAATGCCCGCCCACCCGCGCACCGGCGGAGAGAGCGCGCTCGAGGTTTATGCGGCTCTCAGGCTGGAGATTTTTGAGATTCGTCCGATCAAGAGATTCCTGGAGAACATCGAACGTCAGTCGGTCGCCATCGCCGGATGTCGCGGTGAGGCAACAGCCGTTGATCGCGACGCTGTCCCCGACACCGATGCCGCCGGCAAGTTGAGGGGCCACGATTTCCAATTGTTTCGCCTCACCATTCGCGCGGAGCGCAATAACGGCGCCGACTTCTTCGATGAGGCCGGTGAACATGGTTCAAGAATCGCGATGCCGGCGGGGGAAGCAAGCGCGGCTGATCGCTCAACGGAAAAACAGGAGCGAGACGAGGACGAAAATCGGGATCAGCACCGGCAGAGCGAATTTGAAGAGATAGCCGAAAAAGCCAGGGGCTTTTAGCCCGGCATGCTCCACGATCGCTTTCACCAGCAGGTTCGGGCCGTTGCCGATATAAGTGAGTGCGCCGAAACAGGTGGCGCCTAACGAGATCGCAATAAGCGAATGATCGTGGTGCCCAACGAACTCTGACAAGTGTTGAGCGTCGTCAATGGTCCAGCCGTGCAGGCCCATCGCGCCGGCGAGGAACGTCAGGTAAGCCGGGGCATTGTCGAGCACGGCGGAGAGAGCGCCCGTGGTCCAGTAGAACTGTAGGTCCGAGCGAACGCCGAGATCGCCGGCGTGTCTCTCCATGTAATCGAGGATCGGGATCATGGTCCCGAAGATACCGAGAAAAATCCAGGCGATCTCTTTCAGCGGCGCGAAACTGAATTCATTGCGCTGGCGGATTTCGGGAGCGGTCAGCCAGTAGGCGGCAGCGGCGATCAGGACGATGAAAAGCTCGCGCCAGCCAGCGGGAGCGAAGATCAGAGATGCCAGCATCGCTCCCATCGCCAGGAAATTGCTGCCGCCGGCGCAGCGCCATTTTTCCGCGGAAGGCGCGCTGGTTTCCCTTTTGGACACGCGCCTGAAATTCAATCGATCGAAAAGATAGAACGCGATCAGGACGGCGCCGAGCGTGATGCTCCACGGAAGCAGGCAGCGTTGCGCCACCCACCAGAACGGCACACCTTTTACATAGCCGAGCAACAGCGGAGGCCCGATCGGCAAAAGCACGCCGCCGATGTTGCTGACCACGAAGATAAAAAAAACGGTGTGGAAACCGGCGAAGCGATTTCGGTTTAGCGCAATCCAGGGCCGAATCAACACCATCGACGTGCCGACGGTGCCCAGCACATTTCCGAGAAGCGCGCCGCCGAACAAAAACGCCGTGTTGAAACCAGGTGTGCCGCTGCCCTGTACTTGAAGGTGAATGCCGCCGGCGGTAACGAAGAACGCCCCGACGACGATGATGAAATTCGCGTATTCGAGGCCGGCGTGTCCAACCCGCGATCCGGAACCGAGCGCAAAGATATAGTAGAAAACAACCAGCGCGGCGAAGCCCGCGCAAATCTTGGCGTGTTGTTTGCGCCAGGATTCGCGCAGCAGCACCGGGGCGATCGCGATCGTGAGGAGCAGCGCCGCGAACGGAAGCATGCTCAGCGGGTTCGGTTCGGGATGCAGGTTTGACATTCAGCTAGGAAGCGAGCGGCGAGGCGTGATTGAAGAATGAAAAGGGGCGACGGCCTAACGACTATTCCGCGCGAAATCGTCTCCGGATAGATTTTTTTCCAACGCCTTTGCGTGGTTCATTGTCGTCCCGGAACGGCGGCAAAGAAATTTCGTTTTTTTTGTTGCCTTGGGGCCCGGGTTTTCGGCAAGATCGCCGGAAATAAGGCTTGGACGGCCCGCGGCCCCGACATCCCTCCGGGCGGCGCCGTTCAAAATATTTTAAGAAAAGTGAAAAAAAGGCTTGTCAGCCCTATCAAACCCCGGTAATCCTCACCGCCAAACCTAACCAAACCATAGGAGAAACAATGATAAGAAACGTACTGCACACGTTTGGATCCTTCCGCTCAGCTCTCGTAGCTGCCGTCGGAATTCCTCTCGTCCTCACGGGTAGCGCCTTTGCGCAGAACCCGTCACCCACAGTGGCTCCGGCGCCTAACACGCCGACGGAAGCCACGACCGAGCGCGTCGTCGTGACCGGTTCCTACATTCCCACCGCGGAAACCGAATCGGCCTTGCCGGTGACCGTTTACACGGCGGAAGTTCTGAAGAAACAGGGCGCCAACACCCCGGTGGAAGGCCTCCGTCAGTTGCCGTCGTTTGTCGGTAACGCTGCCACGGAAAACGATTCCAATGGCGGTAACGGCTCGGCGACGATCAACCTGCGCGGTATTGGTTCTGCCAATACCCTCATCCTGGTCAACGGACGCCGCACATTCAATTTCAACGACATCAACGCTCTTGCGATCGGCGCCATTTCCCGCACGGAAGTGCTGAAAGATGGCGCATCGGCCGTTTACGGTTCCGACGGCGTCGCCGGTGTCGTGAACTTCATCCTGCTCAATGGGCCGGGTGAAAAGCCATATGAAGGCGCGGAACTCTTCGCCCTTTATGGCAACACCACGGAAACCGACGCGCACGTGCGCCAGGTTTATCTCCGCGGCGGTGTCACTGGTTTGGACGGCAAAGTCTCGATCGCGGCCGAAGGTGAATATTATTCCCGCGCCAATCTCTACTCCAGGGATCGGTTTGCGGTCGCGGGGACGGGCAACACGAGCAACAACGGCGCCTTGGCCACCGGTTGGGGTGGCCCGAACGGCAACAGTCCGACCTTTGCTGGTCGCGTCTCGGTTGCGGCTTCGGTCACGACCCAAACGATTCGGCCGACGGCTGGCGGGGTGAATATCACCGGCCAGTTGGTCCTGCTCAACCTGAGCGACAACTCGATCACGCCGAACGACTATCGGCGCTTTGAGCCGTTGGCGAGTGCAGTCCCGCCGGGCGGCACGCTGCCGGGCGACTTCGGAGTGGGCCTGGATCCGTCGCGGTTTAACTTCCGCGCCTTTACCCCTGCGATTCCGGGAATGGAAAAGTCCATGTATATGGTCACCGGCCGTTACAAGATCTTCGGCGATGGTCTCCAGCTCTATGGCGACATCATGTATTCGCACGTCACGCAAAACAACGGTCTGGCTGGCGCGCCATTCCTTATTGACGTTGCTTCGGCCCGGGTGAACGAGTTTAACCCGTTCGGCAACAACCTGACCTCGATCCGTTATCGTTCCCAGCAGGAGCTGGCAAACCGTCGATCGTTCTTCGACAAGGATTTCAACCGCTATGTGGCGGGAATCAACGGCGACTTCAACTTCGCGGACAACAACTTCGTCAGCCGGTTCGGTTATGATGCCGGTTTTGTCTATGAACGTTTCAAACAGGAGGAAATCGATAGCGGTGACCTTCGCAATTCGTTCATCGATATTTTGACGGAAGCCAACCTCTGGAACCCGTTCATCGGCCAATTCGCGCCGGTCTCGGGCAC
Source organism: Verrucomicrobiota bacterium (assembly GCA_041167505.1). Taxonomy (GTDB): domain Bacteria; phylum Verrucomicrobiota; class Verrucomicrobiia; order Chthoniobacterales; family UBA10450; genus AV80. Next base: position 666 of record JBEEHR010000077.1, on the reverse strand, counting down.
CGCTCCGATCTATAACAACACGAATTCCGCTGGAGCTCAGTTCCAGACGGGCGTGCCGATCGGAACAGCTGCTTTCAATAACAACACCATCGCTGCGGATTGGACCCAGGGTGGCGCCTCCTATGTCGGCCATTCGTTCTTCTACGAACGCGACTGGCTGGCTGACGCCAAGTTCAACGCTCACCTTTTCCCGAAACTGTGGAACGGTGGTATTGATCTCGCCGCCGGTTATGAACATCGGACGTCGAATCAGAAGCAGATCCCCGATCCGATTCAGGCTTCCAACGATCAGTTGGGCTTCAACCAGTCGCCTCTTCTGAAGTTCCGGCAGGAAGTCGATTCCTACTTCTTCGAAATCGGGTTCCCGATCATCACCTCGACGATGAATGTGCCTTGGGTGAAATCGCTGGATTTGGATATCGCCTGGCGGCGGGAGGAGTTCACGAACACCAACCTGCTGCTCGTCGAGGGATCGCCCCTGCTGACCAAAGCGACCTTCGTGAACGAGAATCCGGATGAAAACTTCAAGGGTTCGCCGCGCGTTTCTCTGCGTTATCGGCCAGTGCCCGATCTGACCTTGCGGGCAAGCTGGGGACAATCGTACCGCGCTCCGAGCCCGGCCGAAAACTTCCAGCCGGTGTTCCAGAACTTCCCGGTTCTGTTCGA
>JBEEHR010000076.1:0-83659 GCA_041167505.1 Verrucomicrobiota bacterium | reverse complement strand
AAGATTGGTCCGGAGAGAGATGGGCTGAAGGCCATTTGTTGACCGACTGTACAGTGAGCACGGGCGGCATTGGGACATTCGCCTCGCCGCGAATTTTGCTCCGCCACTAACAGGGTGTTCAGTGACGGCGAACACAGACAATCGTAGGTCGTGAACGCGGATTGTAGTGGCGAACTATGAAGTGTCGCGAGGCGCATTCCGTTGTTTGGATGACCCGCACGCCCTCAGCCGGAGTTCCAAGCCGTTGAGTTTTCAAGGCCGACTGAGCCCACGTACAGTCATTCATCATGACGACCGCCTCCGCAGAACACTGTCCTAGGGAGGAGAAGTTATGACGCAGCGCGTATTGCAGAAGTCGCTTGGAACACAAAGTTCAACCCTGACCCCGACCAAGTATGTCTACTTTTTCGGCGGCGGCAAGGCCGAGGGCAACGGCCGCATGAAGGATGTGCTCGGCGGCAAGGGCGCAGGACTGGCCGAGATGACCAATGCCGGGTTGCCGGTCCCCCCGGGATTCACCATTCAGACCGAGGCCTGCCGCGAATACATGCGTGGAGCCATCAGCCCCGAAATCAACAAAGAGATGTTTGCCGCGCTGGAACAGCTCGAAGCGCTGCAGGGACAAACGCTGGGCGCGGCGGAGAATCCGCTGCTGGTGTCGGTGCGCTCGGGGGCGAAGTTCTCCATGCCCGGCATGATGGACACGATCCTGAATCTCGGCCTCAACGACGAAACGGTGAAGGCACTCGTCCGCGCCACGAAGAACGAGCGGTTCGCGTGGGATTGTTACCGCCGGTTCATCCAGATGTATGGCGACGTGGTGATGGGCGTGCAGAAGCGCGAGGGCGAGGATCACGATCCATTCGAATCGGTCATCGAGCATTTCAAGGACGAGCGCTACGGCCAGCACGACATCGATGACTCGAAGCTCACCGCCGCCGATTACCAGGAGCTGGTCGGCCGTTTCAAAAAACTCGTTAAAGATCGCACGGGCCAGGCGTTCCCGAACGATGCGTGGGACCAGCTTAAGGGCTCCGTCGGCGCGGTCTTCGGTTCGTGGATGAACGATCGCGCGATCGTTTATCGGCGGAAATACAACATCCCCGAGGAATGGGGCACGGCCGTAAACGTGCAGGCGATGGTGTATGGTAACACCGGCGCGAATTCAGGATCCGGCGTCGCGTTCACGCGGAACCCGGCCAACGGTGCGAACGAATTTTACGGCGAGTTCCTGATCAACGCCCAGGGCGAAGACGTCGTGGCCGGCGTGCGAACGCCACAACCGGTGATCGAGCTCAAGAAGGTGATGCCGAAATGCTACGCGGAATTGCTCAAGGTGCGGGCGACGCTCGAGAGACATTTCAAGGACGTGCAGGACGTCGAGTTCACGATCCAAGACGGGAAGCTCTTTATGCTCCAGACGCGGAACGGCAAACGAACCGCCGCTGCGGCGCTCAAGTTCTCGATGGACATGTTCAAGGAGAAGCTCATCGACTGGAAGATGGCGGTGATCCGCAATCCAGCCGATCAACTCGACCAGCTTCTCGCGCCCATCTTCGATGTGGCGGAAGTGAAAAAGGCGAAAGCGATCGCGAGCGGACTTCCGGCCGGACCCGGCGCTGCGTCGGGCAGGATTTACCTGAACGCCGACCGCGCGGCTGGCGCGGCCGAAAAGGGAGAGAAGGTACTGCTCGTTCGCAACGAAACGAGCCCGGAAGATTTGCGGGGCATGATCGCGGCGGAAGGCATTCTCACGGCGCGAGGCGGCGTCTCATCGCACGCGGCGCTGGTCGCGCGGCAGATGGGGAAGGTCTGCATCTGCGGCGCCTCCGCGTTACAAATCGATTACGCGAAGAAGACGGTTTCGGTCGGTAAGCAGATCTTTAAGGAGGGCGAAGATTTTCTCTCCATTGACGGGACCAGCGGCACCGTTTACGCCGGTCAGCTCGCGACGGCGCCGAGCGAAATCATCACCGGCATGCTCCACGGCGACAAGGCGGCGCAGAAGACCGAGAAGTTTAGAGCGTTCAACCAACTGATGACCTGGTGCTCGAAGGCCGCGCGCCTGGATGTGCGTTGTAACGCCGATAATCCAGAGCAAACCGAGAACGCGCTCGCCTTTGGCGCCGTCGGCATCGGACTCACTCGCACAGAGCACATGTTTTTCGAGGGCGATCGGATCGATGCGATGCGGGAAATGATTCTCGCCGATAACGTCGACGATCGAAAAACAGCGCTCGCAAAACTTCTGCCTTATCAGCGCGACGATTTCGCCGGGATCTTCAAGGCTCTCAAGGGATATCCGGCCACGATCCGTTTTCTCGATCCGCCGCTCCACGAATTTCTGCCGCACGATCCCGAATCGCAGGCAGCCCTCGCCAAGAAGATGGGCGTGACCGCGGAGAAAATCGCACAGCGAGTCGAACAACTGCACGAATTCAACCCGATGCTCGGCCATCGCGGCTGCCGGCTCGGGATTGCTTATCCCGAGATCACCGAGATGCAGGCCCGCGCCGTCTTCGAAGCGGCGGCCGATGTCGCGAAGAAGAAGATCAAAGTAAAACCGGAGATCATGATCCCGCTCGTCGGTTTCAAGAAGGAGTTCGATCTCCAGGCCGAGATCGTCCATCGGGTCGCGGAGCAGGTGATGGCGGAAAAGAAAGTGAAGTTCGATTATCTGGTCGGCACGATGATCGAGGTGCCGCGCGGCGCGCTCACTGCCGATGAAATCGCGCAGAGCGCCGAGTTCTTCAGCTTCGGCACGAACGATCTCACCCAGATGGCGCTCGGCATCAGCCGCGACGACATGGGGAACTTCCTCATGCCTTACGTCGAGAACGAGATCTTCAAGAAAAACCCGTTCGCGTCCCTCGATCAGACCGGCGTCGGCCAGCTCATGCAAATCGCCGTCGACAAAGGCCGGAAGAGCCGGCCCAATATCAAGCTCGGCATCTGCGGCGAACACGGCGGCGATCCCGACAGCGTGAAGTTCTGTCACCGGCTCGGGTTAAACTACGTCAGTTGCAGTCCCTTCCGCGTTCCGATCGCGCGCCTCGCTGCTGCGCAGGCGGCTTTGGCTAAGTAGGCCGGGCCACACGCGCCGGGCGGCCATTGTGAACCTCAGCAGCGAATCACTTAATCAATACCATTAGTAATCTCGACAAACTGGCAATGCTCATCAGGCAGGAGGCCGCCGCTTTACTGTTGCAATGGCGGCTCCAGGTAAAACAACTGCCATCCGCGCAGCATCTCGATACTCCGGCGCTCAACGATCACATCCCGCATTTCCTGGAGGAACTGGCGGTCGCTCTCCAATCACAATCGCGCGAGACAATTCCGGAAGCGCTGGAAGGAACCAGCCCCCCCGCCCATGGATTGCAACGTCTGCAGGAGGCGTTTGATCTCGAAGAGGTCGTTGCCGAGTACAACATCCTTCGCGGCTGCCTTCACGATCTCGCGGAGAAAAATGGTTTGAGCCTCCAGGGAGAGCCCTTTCACATCATGAACCGGGTCCTTGACCAGGCGATTGGGATGGCCGTGCAAACCTATGCCACAGAACGAGCCTTGGAACTGCAGCGACGCCGGGAAGAGTATCTCGCCTTCGTCGCGCACGATCTCCGGACTCCACTCAATGCCATTTCGCTGGCGACGCGAGTCTTGGACGTAACGTTTGGGGAACCGACGGAACGCGCGGAAACGGCGCGTATGTTGAAAACTTTGAGCCGCAACGTCCAGCATCTCCAGCGGTTGGTCGAGAAGATCATCGAGGAAAACATGCATCTCCGCACGGAAACCGGCGTCAAATTGGAGCGACGCGAGTTTGATTTGTGGCCGCTCGTCGAGTCCCTCATCCACGATCTACGTCCCGTAGCCGGAACCGGCAGCACGAAGCTCATTAATAAAGTCCCGCACCGGCTGGTCGTTTACGCGGACGCCAGCCTGTTGCGGCGGGTCTTTCAAAACCTGATCGGCAACGCCATCAAATACACGCCCCGCGGCAAGGTCCTCATCAAGGCACAGGAACTGAGCGGAGAGGGTGTGGTCGAGTGCCGGGTCACCGATAACGGAACGGGAATCCCGGAGGAACGTCTGGCAAAAGTGTTCGACGAATTGGAGACCGATTCCGCGAGCGAAGGTGGTTTGGGCCTCGGCCTCGCTATCGTCAAGACGTTCATTGAGGCACACGGCGGAAGGGTGGCACTCGAAAGTAAGCCAGGTGTCGGCTCGACGTTTCAATTTACTCTGCCCAAGCAAGACGATTCCAAAGGATAGCGAACAATTCAGTTCCTCGCGCCGCACATGTGTTTAGAACAAGCTGTAGATAAAAGGCGCGAGCGCAGAGCCTTCGGTCAGGACGAGGATTAAACCGAGGGTGAGGAGCAGGACGACGATCGGCGCGAGCCACCATTTCTTGCGGACGCGCAGGAAGCTCCAGAACTCTTTTAGGATCGATAGCTTTCCGCTCACTGACGCAAGTCTCTTCCGGCGCGCGTTTTCAGGCAAGGTGGATCGAGCGCTCCGCGCTCTATGGCAGAAAAACATCGCGCGTCGGAGCGCGCGATCCACCTAGAATTGTCTCTCGTAATCTTCGGAAACCGGAGTGCTGACGCGCGGTTTCCAATAACTGCTTTGGCGCGGATGGAACCCGAGTTCGAGCGCAGGTTTTCCGAAGAGGCGCTGCAGCAGACCGATGGGTGTCACCACCAGAAAGAAAGCAAGAGTCAGGATGATTCGGCTCGCGATGTTGCCCATGAAAAGAGCGAGCATCATCCAGGGACGGTAAACGAAACGAAGCGGTGCCGGCGCTACGATCCCGGTGGCAAGCAACAGGAAACCCAGCGAAAGCATAAGCCAGTAGGCAGATCGATGTCGCCAAAGCATAATGCTGCCTAACGAGACCAGGACCGTGCCTATCGTGAAAGCAAAACGTCGAAGCGCGGGAACGGAACAATCAAGTTTTTCGAGTTCTTTTCCAAGGAGCGGCGCTTTCCAGACCACCGGCCCAACGCCGACGGCGATTTGGAAATCGCCGCTCCTTGAGGTCTTATCGAGCAGACAATTGTCGAGGACCAAATAATCCATTTCCGTTTTCAGGAAACAACGGTAGGCGTCTTCCGGGGTGCAAACGGGCGGTTCGCCTCGGACGTTGAAAGAGGTATTCACCAGAACCGGGCATCCGGTTCTTTGCTCGAACGCGGTCAGAAGCTCGTAAAAGCGTTGATTCGTTGCGGCGGAAACGGTTTGAACGCGCGCGGAATAATCGACGTGGGTAACAGCAGGCAATGTGGAACGGCGCTGCTTCAGGGTGGCAGCGAAGTCTGATCCCGCGCCGCCCACAGGGCGGCGGCTACAGTCATTTAACCGCAGCTCTTCCTTTACCGGCGCGACCAGCAGCATGTAAGGACTTAGTGTTTCCAGTTCGAAACAATCGCCAGCCCGCTCCTCCACCACGGCTGGAGCAAAGGGGCGGAAGCTTTCCCTGAATTTTATTTTGAGATTCAGCTTCTCCTGCATGTCGGATCGTCGCGGATCGCCCAGAATAGAACGATTCCCCAGAGCGCGCGGACCGAACTCCATCCGGCCTTGGAACCAGCCGATCACCTTCCCTTCCTCGAGTAGCTCTGCCACCTTCGACATCAACTCCTCGTCCGCCATCTCCGCGTGTGGAATCTCGTGCCGGCGCAAGAATTCGCCCGCATCATAAGCAGGTCCAAGAAACGAGCCTTGTTGTCGATCGCCAGCGGGCGAAATTGTTCGCGGCTTCTTGTGATAATGATACCAGCCCAGCAGCGCGGCGCCCAACGCTCCGCCCGCATCGCCAGCCGCCGGTTGAATCCAGATTTTCTCAAACGGCCCTTCGCGCAGAACCCGGCCGTTACCGACGCAATTGAGCGCGACGCCGCCGGCGAGACAAAGATGGCGTTCTCCTGTCAGCTCGTGCGCATGACGAGCCATTCGTAACATGACTTCTTCGGCGACCGCCTGGATCGAGCGCGCGAGGTCCATGTGGCGCTGGGTTAGCTCCGCCTCCGGTTTCCGCGGCGGGCCGCCGCACAGCTGATCGAAAGCGCGATTGGTCATGGTGAGGCCGGCCATGAAATCGAAGTAACGAAGGTTCAGCCGAAACGAGCCGTCGGATTTGAGATCGAGTAGCTCGGAAAGAATCAGGTCGCGGAACTTCGGCTCGCCGTAGGGCGCCAGGCCCATGACTTTGTATTCGCCGGAATTCACCCTAAAGCCGAGGTAGTAGGTGAAGGCCGAATAGAGCAGGCCTAACGAGTGCGGGAAGCGCAATTCCTCCAGAAGCTCGACGCCGTTCCCCTCGCCTCGACCCACGCTGGTCGTTGTCCATTCGCCCACGCCATCGATCGTGAGGAGAGCCGCGCGCTCGAAGGGCGAAGGAAAGAATGCTGAGGCGGCGTGCGATTCGTGATGCTCCGGAAAGATGAGCGGTCCTTCGAACCCGAGCTCTTCTCGAAGCGTCGCTTTAAGCCAGATTTTTTCCTTCATCCAGACCGGCATCGCCTTGAGGAAGGAGCGCCAACCGCGAGGTGCGCAGGCGAGGTAGGTGGAGAGGAGTCGCTCGAATTTTAGAAACGGCTTTTCATAGAACGCGACGAGATCGAGTTGCGATGCGTCGGAGAGACCGGCTTCGCGCAGGCAGTAATCGATCGCGTGCCGCGGAAAACCGGCATCGTGTTTCTTGCGAGAGAAACGTTCTTCCTGTGCCGCGGCGAGGATTTCGCCATCGCGCACGAGGCAGGCGGCGCTGTCGTGATAGAAGGCCGAGATGCCGAGGACATTCACGGCTGTCGGGCAAGAAATTTGGCCAGCTCGTGGGCCGCGATCTCGTGGCCGGCGGCATTCCAATGGGCGTCATCGGCGAAATAGACCGCGCGTCCTGAAGCCGCGGCCTGTTCGAGGGCTGGAGTGAGATCGAGGAATGAAATGCCGGAGGCCGTGCAGAACTCGCGCATCAGCTCGTTTTGCGCGAGACGATTAACGCGGATGTCCGCGGCCTGAAGCGGCATGTGATTGTAGGTGCTGATGAAATCGATGGAGCGCTTCAGTTCTTCCTGGCCTAACGACCGCTCGACCAGCGGCCAGTAAACCTCGTCCTTCGAAGGAATGAACAGGACCGTCAAGTGGCTCCCGTGTTCGGCGCACGTCTCGCGCATCTTCAGCAACGCGCCGCGCAACAGTTCCCATCCGCGGCTTCGCTCGATCTCAGTCCGAGAGTTGGCGAGCTTTTGCAGGTAGGGCGGCATGAAAGCGAATCGCAGTGACATCCCGGATTCAGTGGGAATTTCGTAGGCGCCGCGATCGAAACCAGGAGCGGCCGTTCTTGTGAACGCGACCGATGACTCCTTTGGCCGCGCCGTCGCCGGCAACGCGATCCGGGCGACGGTGAACAAAAAGAGCGTCTCATAGCGCCGATATTTTTTCTTCAACCGCCAGCCGGTCGCCTCCTCGCCCGGTTTGTCGCCACCGTGTTCCCAACGATCGAAACGCTCGGCGTCGAACAAATCGTTGCCGGCAAAATAACCGAGCACGACTTCGCGCGGCTGATGCCGGATCGCATAGTCCCGCAAAGCGTAGAGCTCCTGTTGAGGGCCGAAGGAGGAGGTGCCGTAGTTTTGCACTGCCTGGCCAGTGATCTGTTCGAGCTGCGCCGGCCACGATTCTTCGCGCGGCGAAGTCATCGCATCGACAAAGGAATCGCCCAGCGCCGCCACTTCGATTCGTTCGCGAACGGCTGGATTACGAAAACCTTCGGCGTCGGTTTCGAAAGGGTAACGATGGTGTTGGCCACCGAAAAGGTTTGGTGGAAGAAACCCCATTCGCACGATGTCGCCGTGTTCCCATTCGCAGTAGGTCTTAAGATCTGGCCGGAGTCGTTGCTTGTAGCGCGGCGACTCGATCCAGCGCCGATCGGGCGCCAACAGGCCGAGATCGTGGCGCGCAGTCAGGATCGGCAGCGGCAGTTTCAGTGGCATCGCGCGAAGCACGACCTCGATGAGTCCCAGGCACAAAAACGTGCTGATGCCGAAGGCGAGCCAGTTACCGGTCCGGCCAGAAAGGCGGGATGATTCCTGACGCGTCAGCGCGAACAGAATGAGAACCACGAGCGCGAGATAAAGCGGCCAGTGAAATTGGCGGGTTAACCGCAGATCGAACCAGGCGATCCGGCCGTGGATGGCGAACCGGAGCTCGCCGGTACTGGCCGGCAGCGAGATGCGTTCCGATGACGGACGATCGATTCTTCCCGTCGCGATCTGACGGTCTGTTCCGCCGGAGCGCAAAATGATTTCGTACTCGGCGGGACCTTCCGGCTCGACGGTGAAGCTGAGGGAGTGGCGCGCGGACAGAGAAATCGGAAAGGTGAAACGGGCTTCGTCGCGACTGATGATCTCGGGCATGACTTCGTTTCCGCGCACGCCGAAGTGCTGCCAGACCGTGCCCTCCTGCTGTCCGGCGGCGCTGTCTTCATCGACGTAGAGACGTTGAGTGCTCGCGGAGAACCAATCGATGAGAGCAATTACGAAAAGGGCGACCAGAAGAAAGCACGTCAAGGAGCGGCGGTTTACAAACCGCCGAGTCTTTTCAAGAAGCGTTGCGCCTCCGGAGGAAGGCGCCGGCGATTGGAAAATCGCCGCTCCTTGAGGTCGGCTCGACGTGCGGACGGTCATTTAGCTGGGGCCGCCTGGAATTTTTCCAGGGCCTTCCAGGCGCGCTCCCAGTCTTGCTTGGCGGCCCAGGCTTCGGCTTCGAGGAAATGGAAGTAACGCGGCGCGCCGGGCAAGTCGGTAAAATGCCGAACCGTGACGAGCGCTTCTTCGACCAGGCCCTGCTGCATTTGTTCGCGGCAAAGCTGGTAGCCGATCCCGTAATTGTCCGGACTCGCGTGCAGCGCCTGACGCAATTGATCGATGGATGAATTCTGCGAGGCCGGCGGAAGCGGCGGCGATTCGCCGTATCGCCGAGTCAATTCCACCGCGGCCCGAAAATTCTTTTGCGCGGCCTGGTATTTCGCGAGGCCGCGCCACGCGGACGGCATCCAATCGGGATGCGTCTCGACGGCGCGCGCCAGCTCGGCGGCGTCGCCGCGGTCGGCCCAGTATTTGAAGAGAGTGACCTTCTCCTCCGTGGTCATCGTTTGCAGAGTCGGATCGTGATCGAGAAAACGCTGGAGCGCGGACATGAACGGCGCGCCGGCGGTAGCCTCGAGGAAAATCAACGCGAGATCGTGATGGACCATTCCAAATTCTTCCAGGCCTTCGTAGACCCGCGGGCTCGACGGGCTCGCGACCATGCGCATGGCCCGGTAAACACCGGTCCGTTGAGGGCCGGCGCGGCGGAGCGCCTCCCGCCATGCCGTCAACGCCAGCGTGGGTTGGTTCGCGCCGATCCAGACGTTCCCCTCCTGGAACGGGACTTCGTAGACGTTCGGCTCGAGAAAACGCGCCCGGCGAAAATCGTCCGCGGCGTCGTTAACGGGTAACCGCGCGCCCACCTTGCCAATGGCGCGAAGGAAATAGAGTTGCCAGCGAAGCGGCGCCCAGTCGAGGGCGCGCGTCGTGCGCTGGATGGTTTCGGTAAAATTCCGGCCCTGGTTCGCTGCGGTGGCGAGACGCATTTCGTTTTCCACGCCGACCGCGCCGGGCAGCGGGGTTTCGTATCGAGTTGCAAACAGCCAGGCGCCGCCGGCAAGGAGAAGCACGAGACCGATGGCACGAAACACGATCGGAACCGCAATGCTTCGACGCAATTCCGCCGGACGCCGCACGGCAAGGCCGAGGAGGAACAGGGCCGCGAACGCCGTCCCGACGCGATGACCGGAGACGTCCACGATTCCGTGAAGCGCGAAGAGCAACGCCGCGATGAGCGCCGCGATCCGAAAACGTTGATTCGTTCCTTCCTTCAACGGAAAGACGCGCCAAATGAACAACACGATCCCGGCAATCGTCAGGATGACGGCGGGCCATCCCACCTCAGCGCAGAGCCAGAACCAATCGCTCTCGGGATGAATGGTCCGCGTGCTCGACAACGAGACGTCGCGAAAGACGGCAAACACTTCATCGAAATTTCCAAGCCCGATGCCGCACCAAGGCGACGCGCTGATGAGGTGAAGCGCATCCTGAAAGATCGCCCAGCGCAGGTCGCTCGCGACGCCAGTGTCGCCGGCCCGAAGGTGAAAGCGTTCGAAGGTTTGCCCGCCGAAGAGCAGCAGCACGGTGAGCAAAACCAGGAGCACTGAGACGCCGAGGGCGATGCGCGCCGCGGAACCTTTTCGCAGGGCGAACGCGCCCAGCCAAAGCCCGCTGCCGGCGACGAGAAGAAGAACGCCCGCGCGCGAAAAATCCAGAACGATCCCCACGACGATTACAGCCAGAGCGGCCAGCCAAAGGGTCCAGCGTTTTCGTCCCTTCCGGAGGTCTTCCTGTCCGCAGGCAAGGATCACGATGGCCGTCAACCCAAACAGGTTCGCGGTCTGGTTCCGGTTCGGGAACGGCCCGAAGCCGCGCTCGTTATGCCAGAACGAGAGCGCGGTGTGCCCGAAGTAAAGCGCGATGCAAAGCGCCGTGAGACAGGCGACGCCAAATGCAAAAGTTCGCAGTTGCGTGCGGACCTCGCGCAACTCGAGATCGAGCGCGCTCACGTAATACAGCCAGCTCAGCCCCGCGAGAAAACTCAGGAAGCAACCGATGCTGATCCAGGGCTGGGGCGAAAGTGTGCTGGGGAGATTGACTCCAAAATCCTCCATCAGCGCCGTTCGCCACGCCGGTTGCACGAACCAGTTCGCTGGAAGGAACGCGGTCGCGGCGAATGCGAGGAGTGCGAGCAAAATCAGATTCAGCGTCAATCCCCACGAAACTTTCGGTGGCTGAATGAGCAGCATCAGACCGAGGAGCGCGACGACGACGCCTTCACTCCATTTCGCGGTGGCGCCGCCGAGGAAACAGGCCACGACCGGAAGCGCCGGCACAGCCACGTTCAACCACCAGCGCGCGGGCGCGCCGGTGAAGCTGGCGGGAGTCCTGGATTGTCTGGTTTTCGAGCCTGGCATCGGCAGTGGGCGACGGCGCTAGTGGTATGGGATTAGCTCAGTAACTCAACCACAGTCCCCGAACTATGGCAGGTCTGGTTTTACCACGAGTTGAACGCCGCCCGCCATCGCGTACTCTCAGTCTCGGCCTCCGGAAGTAATCATGGTTACCCAACGCACGCAGGGTCTATATCGCGTCTTCCTGCTGTGCCAGATTCTGATCGTCGCGGTCCTCTTCTGGTTCGGGGTCTGGGTCATGGTAACGTTTTATTCGCCGGGGGCGGAGCTGACCTGGCGGCGCTACACCATCTATTGTGGGTTGCTCGTCCTCGGCATGACGGTCGAATCGCTCAGCCGCGACGGTTCGAAAAATTATTTCCTGCAGAACGAACTGCTCCGCCAGCACCGGCTCAGCCTCCGCCAGACGTTCGCCAGCATCGGCACACTCGTCTTTTACCTGATCGCGACCAAGGACGCGTTCATCTCGCGAATTTTCTTCTTCAACTTCGTGCCGTGGCTCTATGTAGCTCTGCTTTTTTCGCATCATTACCTCCCGCATTTTTTGGCGCGGCGCATCTTCACCGGCGCGCGAGAAGAGAAGACGGTCCTGGTCGGGACCAGCGAGAAGGCGGGTCAGTTGCGCGCCTGGCTCCGGCGAAAGTCGGACATTGGGCTGCGCACGGTCGGGCTGGTCTGTAACGAACCGATTGAAAAAACCGAAGACGGCATTCCGGTCCTAGGCGCCTTGGACGCGCTGGAAAAAATCATTGTCGAGCGCGGCATAACGCAGGTGATCATGCTGGAGTTCCCAGTCTTTGACGACAGCAACCGCCACATCATCCAGGTCTGCGACCGGGTGGGCGTGCGACTTCTCATCGTCAGCGACCTTGAGGAAAAGCTGCGGCATCCGGTTACCCATTTCGAAGATGACGGCTTCCGTTTCATCGGCCTGCGGGAAGAGCCTTTGGAAAATCCGCTCAACCGATGCTTCAAACGCGCCATCGACGTTGCGATCTCGTTGCCCGTCATGCTTATCGTGTTCCCGATCCTCACCGTCATCGTCTGGATCGCGCAGCGGATTCAATCGCCCGGGCCGCTCTTTCATGTTCAAACGCGGGCGGGCATGCAGAACCGGCGGTTCCAGATTTACAAGTTCCGCACGATGCACCCGAACAACGCCGAGGAAACGCGACAGGCGCGCGCGGGCGATGAGCGCGTTTATCCGCTGGGAAAATGGTTCCGCAAACTCAGCATCGATGAGGTACCGCAATTCTGGAACGTGCTCCTGGGCGATATGAGCATCGTCGGGCCGCGGCCGCATTTGATCGAGCACAACAACCAGTTCTCGCAGTTGATGGCGAACTATCACGTCCGCGCGTTCGTGAAGCCGGGCATCACCGGCCTGGCGCAGGTCCGCGGGTTCCGCGGCGAAGCACGGAACGACGCCGATATCCAGAACCGGGTGGCGTGCGACATCGAGTATCTCGAGAACTGGAATCTTTCCCTCGAGTGCGGCATCATCCTGCGCACGTTCGTGCACCTGATCGTCCCGCCGCGGAGCGCGTATTGATAGGTCGTATAAGTCCTATATGACCTATAGGATGCGGGTCAACTCTTCGAGGAAGTTCGGGAGCACCCGAGCCTTCTCGAACTGCTCGACGTAGCGCCTCCCGGCGGCGCCGTACTCAGCCAGCCGCGCCGGATCTTTCGCTAACGCATCAAGCACAGCGGCTAATTCCTCCGGTCGCCCTGGCGGCACATTGACGCCGAAATTTCCCTCGCCCAACGCGAGGGCAAGATCGGATTCGGGGGACGCCACGGTCACGACCGGCTTGGCCTTCGCGAGAAGAGCGAGAAGCTTGCTGGGGAAAAAGGCATTCCCTGCGCCGGCTTGCTGCGTGACGAAGCAGACGTCGGCGTCGCGGAGGAGCGCGGCGTAATCGCGGTCGGGCTGCAAGGGAAGCAGACTGAAATTCGGGAGGCGCATCTCGGTGGCGCGAGCCGCGAGCATTTCCCGTTGCGCGCCGTCCCCGCAGATAAGGAAACGAATGCCGCGATCGCGCAGCAATGCCGCCGTTTCGAGGAGAATTTCGAGCCCCTGTTTAACTCCCAAATTTCCCGAGTAAACCGCGAGGAACTTATCCTCCGGGAAACCGTAGCGTTTGCGAAAGGCGCCGCGGTCCGGCTCGGGCCCGTCGCTTTTCAAATCAATCGTGTTCGGGAAATAAATCTGCTTTTCCGAGGCGACGCCTTTCTCGTGGAACGTTCTCAGCATTCCCCGCGTGATGCCGGACACCCGCGCCGCGTGCCGATAAGCAAAAGCTTCGATACCGTACAAGGCCCGCGTAAACGCGCTCGGTCTCAACATGCCGAGAGCCACCGCGGCGTCCGGTTGCAGATCCTGGACATGAAAAATAAACGGCGCGCCCTTTACCTTGCCCACCAGCCAGGCGGCGACTCCCAGCAGCAACGGCGGCGAGACGACCACAAAGACATCGGGCCGCCGTAGGAACAACGCTCTCAGCATCGAGGTCGCAACGAACGTGCCCTCGTGCAAAATCCGTTTCAGTCGCGACACCTGCGCCGGCACAAAATGCCAGCAGCGCCGGACGGGGACGCCATTCATCACGTCGGTGCGGTAAAGCCGGCCCCGATCTCCCGGGCGCTTCCGCCAGGCCGGGTAATAGGGAAAAGTGGTGAGCATCTCCACGTCGTGCCCCCGCTCCGCCAGGAACTCGCACAAGGCAACGTTCTGCGGCGCGATGCCGATGAACTCCGGCGCGTAGTTGATTCCCCAGACAATGACGCGCATCGCCTTCAGTCGTTAGGCGCTGCTTTGGTCCGCGTCAGTTCGTAGGTCTTGGCAACCGAAAGCAGTTCGTAGAGCGCGTGGAGCCTCGCGAAGTAATAGCCCTCGCGTCCGTCGAGAAAACCTTTCTGCCAGACGTAAATGTAAAGGAAACGCAGGAGCGGCCGGAACGGCAGGCGTTGCGAAAACTGTTTGAGCTTCCGGCGCCGCTCGACCTGGCCGCTGCTGATTTGCGCCCCGCTCCCGGCCAGCTGTCGATCCGCGGAAACGCGCGCCTCCCAGTTCGAGTAGCGATTATGTTTTTCGATGAAGACTTCAACGCTCGGGAAGGCGTAATGATCCATCTCGCAACGCAACCGGCCGGTCGCTCCCCGGACGATCACGTGCTCATGCACTTCGTTGTCGCCGCTTCGGGTGTCGGCCTCGGTCAATTTCTCGTAGCGGCCTAACGAATGCCGGAACAGCCGCAGGTTCCAGTTCGGGTAATAGGAATGCCGCAGCCATTTCCCCATGAACATGAAGCGGCGGTTGATCCAATAACCGGCAGTCTCGCCGGCCTCCACGATCGCCTTCGCGAATTCCTGTTCCGCTTCCGGCGGCAGGACTTCATCGGCGTCGAGGATGAAGACCCACTCGTTCCGGAACGGCACGTTCTCGAGCGCCCAGTTTTTCTTTTTCGGCCAGGAGCCGTTGAACTGGAATTGCACGACCTGCGCGCCGTGCTGTTGCCCGATCTCGACTGAGCCGTCGGTGCTCTGCGAATCGACTACGAAAATTTCATCGACCCAGCGAATCGAGTCCAGGCAGCGCGGCAAATTGCCGGCCTCGTTCTTGATCGGGACGATGACCGAGACCGGCACGCGCGCGCTCATCGCGGGCGAATGACTTTGCAGGGATTACCCGCGGCGAAGACATCCGGCGGCACATCCTTCGTCACGACCGAGCACGCCCCCACGACGCTTCGCGCGCCGATCTCGACGCCTGGCATGACGAACGCGCGCGCGCCGATGAAGGCGTCCTCGCCGACGGTGATTTTCGCGGTAATCAGCTGCAGAGCCGGATGCGAGAAATCGTGGCTGCCCGTGCTGAGGTAAACTTCCTGGGCCACGGTCGCCCGCTCGCCAATTTCGATTTCGCCCAGGCTATAGGCGTTCGCGCGATCGCCGAGACAGGCGCGATCGCGCAGGGTCAGGTGCCAGGGGATGGCGATGCGCGCGCGCTGATGCACGAACGGTTTGCCTTCGATCGTGGCGCCAAAAACATCCAGCCAGAAAAGACGCCACGGATTGAACGGTTTCGGGGTCCAGACGCAAAAGACGAACCAGCAAAATTCCCAGAGCAGGCGCACCATCTTGTCCTGCGCCGACCAGGGCGATTCTTGCGCGAAGCTTTGTTCGGGCTTTACCGGGGTTTTCGTCTCCATGCGGAACCAGAACCTAACCAAGCAGAAAGACAGCCATGGATGAACAGCGAATTTTCATGGATTCGCGATCGCGGCCAGGAGGGAATCCGTGGCGCGCTCGATTTCGAAGCGGTTCGCGAACGATTTTCGCGCGTTCTCCTGCATCACCGAACGCGCGTCCGGCGGGGTCGCCAGCCAGCGCTTAAGCAAATTCGTTGTGCCGGCGAGGTCGTCGTTTTCAACATAGCCGGCGCCGTCGGCTTCGATTTCGCGCCAGATGTTTACCTTATTCGAAATGAAGACCGGCGTCCCGCAGGCGAGAGCCTCGGCGACCGCGATGCCAAAATTCTCCTGGTGCGACGGCAGGGCGAACGCTTCCGCCGCGCTCAACGCGCCCCATTTCACGTCGCCGGTCAACATGCCGGGGAACGAGATCAGGCGGTCGCTCGACGCTGCCATCTGTTGAAGATAGCGAAGGTAATCGGGATGAGCGCATGGTCCGGCCATCACAAGGTGGACGCGTTCGGAAGAATTCCGGACCTGGCCAAACGCCTCGATCAACAAATCGCAGCCCTTCTTTTCGTGAAGGCGACCCAGAAAAAGAAAGAACCGCTCTCCACGCAGATTTGGAAATGCGTTGAAGAAAGTCTCGCGCGCTCGTTCCAGGTTTGTCGGCGCGGCGGTGCCGTAGTTCACGACGACTTCCTTGCATCGATACAATCCGAAGGATTCGCGGGCCACACGCCGTTCTTCTTCCGAGGTGAAAAGCACGGCCGCGGCATCGCGCAGAACGCGATACTCGCCCCAGGGCCAGTAGAAAAGTTTCTTGATGTGCTTGAGCGGATAAGTGCGCTTGAACCACGGATCGAGCATGCCGTGCGGAAAAACAAAATAAGGCGTGGCCGTTCGGGCCAGCGCCCGCCAGACGCCGAAGCTGCTGTATTGCCAGAGGCCCTGGACGATCACGCCGTCGAACTCGGCGCGATGTTCTTTTATCCAGCGGGAAAATTGGGAGGAATAGCCGTAGCTGCCGAGCCCGGGACCGAGGGCATGCACCGGCGCCGGCGCGTCGCGCACCCACGGATCGTCAGGCGCATCGAGCGACACGATTTCCACTTCGTGCCCGCGACGGATCAAGGCGGCGGATGATTGCCGGATCGACTCGATCGGGCCGCCGCGCGCCGGATTAACGGTGTGAGTGGATCGGAGAATTTTCATCCGGAGAGCGAACGAGCTGCCGCCGCTTCGCATAATGTCCCAGCACGACCAGGCTCCACAAACGCGTCCAGTGGAGACGCTCGCGCTGAAAAGCGTCTCGCATTTCGTTCACGAAAACCTCGGGCAACAAACGGCGCGCGACCGTTTCATCGAGTCCCTCCTTTACTAACGCCGCCAGCGGCCCGCGCATCCATTGTTTCATCGGCAACACGAAACCGGCCTTTGGCCGATCGTAAACGGACGCTGGCAGCAGATCGCGGCACGCTTCGACA
The DNA here is from genome assembly GCA_041167505.1 of Verrucomicrobiota bacterium. Lineage (GTDB taxonomy): Bacteria > Verrucomicrobiota > Verrucomicrobiia > Chthoniobacterales > UBA10450 > AV80. The sequence continues at coordinate 66,911 of JBEEHR010000076.1, read as the reverse complement.
AGCAGACCTTTCACGCCGGGGTAGCGCTTCTTCACGGCGGCGGGAAGGCCCAGCACATACTCGACGAGTTCGTGATCGAGGAACGGCACTCGCATTTCGAGGGAAACCGCCATGCTCATTTGATCCGCGTCGCGCAACAGCATGCGGCGCATGTAACCGGTTAGCTCGGCCCAGCTGATCCGCGCGAAATCGTCGGGCAGGTCAACGGAATCTTCTTTCGGCTCAGCGGCGATCGTCAAGCCGGCGCGTCGAATCGAGTCGTCGGTCAGGAAGCGGCGTCGCCAGTGGGCCAGCTCGCCCGCGTCGCCGGTTTGCGGAAGATCGGCCAGGCGATCGCCGAGCCCGCCGGCGAGGCCGATGATCCGCCGCAGGAACGAGGGCAACGCCGCGACCAGTTGCAGGCGCGGCACATCACGGAAACTTGGATAGCCGCCGAACAGTTCGTCGCCGCCCAGACCGGATAGCGCGACTTTCACGCCGTGCGCCGCGACCGCGCGCGAAACGATGTAGGTGTTGATCGCATCGACCGATGGCAAATCGAATTTGTCCACGGCTTCGGTGACGGACGCGATCACTTCTTCTTCCGAAAGCTGGATGCGATGATGATCGGTCTTGTAACGGTCCGCGATTTCCTGGGCGATCGCGGTTTCGTCGAATTCGGCGAGATCGAAGCCGACAGAATAGGTCTGCAACTTGTTCCCGAGTTTCTGCGCCGCGAGCGCCGTGATCACGGAGGAATCGATGCCGCCGCTCAAAAAACTCGCTACCGGGACATCGGAGAGGAGATGTTCTTCGACCGCGTTATCGATCAGACCGCGCAGCCGTCCAACCACGTTGTCGGGGAACAAGGCGAAGGTTTTTCGCGAAGGCCAATATCTCCAGGTCTTGATTTCACCATCCGGGCCGACGGTCATGGCGTGGCCGGCCGGCAGAGCCTGGATACCGCTGTAGATGAGTTCTCCTTCCGGGCAGGCGCCCCATTGCAGATACGCGGAAACCGCATCCGGCTTGATCGCGGCGGATGCGGGCGCAAGGACCCGGACCTCGGAGGCGGCGCGGAGACCATTCGCGTCAACGGTGTAATAGAGCGGCTTTATTCCCAGCCGATCACGCGCCAGAAACAATTCGTTTCGAGCCGCGTCGTAGATCGCAAACGCGAACATTCCTTTGAGGTGCTCGACGACCGCATGACCCCAGCGCGCGTATCCGAGGAGCAGCGTTTCGGTATCGCTCGTCCCGCGCCAATCGACATTGCCGCCAAGTTTTTCCCGGACGGCGCGGTGATTATAAATCTCGCCGTTGGTGACAATGACGTTGCCGGTGGCCGGGTCCGCCATCGGCTGGGCGCCCGTCGGTGAAAGGTCGACAATGGCGAGTCGCGTATTGCCGAGCCAGCATCGGCCATCTGGCGAAGTCCATTCTCCGGCCGCATCAGGGCCGCGATGTCGAATCAGCTCGAGGTCGAGCCGCTCCGCCGGGCCGTTGGCGTTCAGGTGGACTGCAATTCCGCACATGTTTGTTCTGCCGCGATCGAGCGGTAGATGGCACAATATTCCGAGATCATGCGGGCGCTGGAAAATCGCTGCGCATTTTCGAGCGACTTCGCGCTCCAGACTTCGCGCTCCGCCCGATTCGTCAGGCGCATAATGTCCGCGGCGAATCCGGCCTCGTCGTCCAGCCGATGCATGAGCGCAGCCGCTCCGGCGACTTCATTCATCGGCGCAAGATCCACACAGAGGACCGGACAACCGCACGCTTGCGCTTCCGCGATGGGCCAGCCGAACCCTTCCGCGCTCGAGGGAAAGAGAAGAGCCACGGCGCAATTGTAAAGCGCTTCGAGTAATTCGCTGCTGATTCCAGGCAGCTCCACGATTCGATCCGCGATCCCGAGAGCGTGGCCTAACGAGCGGAGCGAGTCGGACAGTGGTTCGCCCGCAAACACGAGCCGCCCATTGAATTGTTCGCGGCAGGCCGCGAAGATCCGCAAAACGCCCGGGCGATTCTTGTAGGCCACATTCGAGCCGACGTGGAGGACAAAGGGGAGCTGCGGATCGAGCGCGGAAGATTCGGAGAGGCGCTTCCATCCTTCGCCGGGAGGCAATTTGCGATAGGGATAGCTCAATCCCAGCGTGACCTTTTCCATTTTCGGCCGGCCGTCTTTTTCGCCGACCAGCCGCTTTGCGTCCTCTAGAGTCGCCTGCGAATCAGCCACGATGACGTCCGCTTGTCGCAGGCCGGCCACGATCCAGCGCTGAAGGATTTTGCCGGTGGCGCTGGCCGGGCAGCCCGTGTCTTCGCCCAGCGCTCCTCGGACCGCGAGCAAATCGTGGCAGGTCACGACGACGGGGACGTCCCTGACGGCCCTGGAATACATCGCGTTCGAGTGATCGCAGATATGGACGAGCGCCGGTCCCTCCCGAAGTTTTTTCGCGAGGGTTCGCGGGAACAGGACGAACTTGTCCAGGTAAGCCAGCCATTTCGCGACGAAACTGCCCGCGTAGCGGAACCGTCCGAAAAACGCCGAAGGCTGGATCAACTCCGCCGGAATTCCAGAGGTCTTCAGACCAGCCAGCATCATCATCGCAAATCGCTGCATGCTTTGCTGGCGATCGAGCGGGTAATTACCAATCAGCAGAATCATCGGAGTCGCGAGGCGCAGCCGAAGAATGGTGCAACTGCTCGGCGTAGCGGGAACGCCGGGCCATTTGAGGAAGCGCGGGCGCGGGCTCCAAACGCTCTGTTTCCGAAGGCATTTGTTTCTTATTGGCGGAGGCGATGCAAAGCCCGCCGATAAAAACGGCAAATCCAAGATTGGTCGGCTGCCCAAATTGTCCCGTGAGCAGGGCGACGAAGCCGGCCAGGTACAACATGATTGTAATAATCTCACCACGCCTGAGTTGTCTGAAACTCAGCACCCCGAGATTGAAGACCAGGACGGTGCGCCAGAGCAAATAGGCGAAGCCCAGAATCGGGCCGCTCTCGAGAACGACGCGCCCCCATTCCCCCTCGGTTAAAAGAAAGACCGAGCGACCGGTAAGAAATTTCGCCCCGCCATTAGTCCCTATACCAAGACCGTACCCGCCGATGGGCGCGTTCGGGGCAAACTTGAAGGCCTCGGCAAATCCGCTGAGCCCGCGCGCGATCAAACCGCCGGCAATGGTATTTTCTTCCGCCTCGGCGGTGGTGGTAAAACGGTCGGATAGAAGCGCCATGCCTTCCTTGAAGACGGGCACGCGCGTCACCAAAAACAAAACCGCCACGACAATCAGGAGATTGCGGCCGAATTGGTTCAAGGCGGACGGCCTGACGAAAATAATCGCGACGAGCGAAGCGATCACCACGACCACGGCCAGCAGGACCGACCGGCTGCCCGAGACACCGATCATTACCATCAGAGCGAACCCGGCGCTGAAGAGCAGCCAATTGCGATACACGCCCCGGCTCAAGCCGCCGTAGAGCAGATAAGTCGCCGTAAGCGACGCGCAAAAAACGACACCCGAGGTAAACGAAAAGGTGCCGGGCGGCCGGATCTTATCGCCGCCGGCGCCGATCTGCAGCGTTTCGCCCAGCCCCACGGTGCGATTGATGAAAGCGCCCGGGGCGGAACTAAACTGAATAGCCAACAAGAGCGCCATCGGAATCGATCCGATCAGGATCCATTTGCCTAGTTTGAGGAGGTCATCGTGATCGAAGACTTTTCCGATGATAAAAATCAGCGGCAGATGCAAAAAGTTGGAACGAAAGCCGAAGCCCGTCACCAGGATGAGGGGTTGGAGAGACAGGTACGGCTGGAGGACAACCAGCGACACCAGCCACGAGAGCACGCCCATGATGCCCAGCGAAACGACATACCCGTTGTTCGGAAACACGCGGCCTCGGATGGCGAACGCATAAATCGCGAGCACTACTGGATCGCGGACCACCAAAAGGATGTCGGAGTATTGCGGCAAAACCCATTTGCGCAGGCTTCCTTCGAAAATGAGGAGAACGAAATACGCCCAGATAAGCCCGCGCACGTATTTGATGGCCTTCTCCCTGCCCACGTCGAGACGAGCAGGGGGCGCGTAGGGCACTAAAGGCTTCATCCTGATGACTTCTTGCATCGAACGTTCCTAGGAAACCACTTCCCGTGCCAGCCGGACGAGGGTGCGCCGGTAAGCTTCCCAGCTGTGAATTTTCGCCTTCCGACGCGCGGCCTGTTTCATCTCGCCAAGCCGCGCCGGATCGTGTCGCAACAGTTCGAGTTTCTCCGCGATCGCCTCGGCGGAGCGGATGGGAATGATGAAGCCGTCCACGCCGTCCTCGATCAAATCCGGCGCGGCGGTGTGGGGCGTGGCGATCACGACCAGACCCTGCGCCATGGCTTCGCCAATAACCAGCCCAAAGCCCTCGTGCAAGGAAGGCAACACGAGCACATCCTGGCGCGCCATTTCGCGCAGAAGGTCGTCGTAGGCCAGCGATGGAATCCACCGATGTTTGTCGAGCATTGCCGCGGTGGGGATAAGTGGGCTCACGCGCTTGCCGATGAGGGTGAGATCGATTTGCCGCTCCAGTTTTGCCGCAGCCTCTAAAAGGTACTTCAGACCTTTTGCCTGGCTCAGTGCGCCCACAAACAGCACGGCCAATTTGCCGCTCCGGCTTTCGCCAGAAGCATGACTCACGGATGGAGCGCCGTAAGGCACGACTTGCACCGGCGCCTTCAGCCCAGGCGCCTGACTGAGACTATTTTTCGAGAACGTGCTCGGCACGATCACGACGTCAGCCAGAGCCAGCTCGGCGTCTTTGCGGGCCAGCTTTTTTTCACTGTCATGGATCGCGCCGAGAGTCGATTTCCATTCCGGATGTAGTTCCGCCTCCTCTTGCTGCAATCGTCGCGCTTCGCGCCAATACACGATTGGATGTTCATAGATGCATCTGAGGCCGCGACTCTTTGCCGCCCGAAACGATTCGAGAGCGCCGTGATCGTAAGCGTAAACCGCTTTGATCTGGCTGCTGTCCCGCAGGCGCCGGGCGACGTGCCGATCCAGGGACAAATAAACGGCATCCACGCTGAAAACTCCTGTTTCCGACCGGGTGAGGAATTGCAGACCCAATTGCTGGGACAAAAGCCGGCCCGCCTCACGCCAGGGAACCGTCCTGGTGAAAGGTTTAACTCGATCGGAAAAAGAACGGCGCCGAAGTTCGTTGCGAAGACGAGCTGGAAAATGGCGATCAAGGAAGCTGTCCTCTTTCCAATTCAGGCACGTCCAGAATTCCGCCAGCAAATCATCTTCAGCAAAAGCCAACGCGGCCTGGCGCACGTTCTGGTTGGCGGTCGGATGCGAGAGCAGGATCACGGAGTGACGGTTTGAAAAAGCTCGATATAACGTTGAGCAACCCGCTGCGGTTGAAATTGGACGAGATGGCGTGGCCCTTCCTCAATCAATCGTTCACGCTCATCGAGTCGCGTGAGTAACCGCTCCAGCGCTGCTGACAGAGCGTTGATATCGCCATTCGGAAACGTAATTCCGCACGGGCCGATCGCCTCCGGCAATCCTCCGCCGCTCGAAGCAATCACGGCGCAGCCGCACGCGATTCCCTCGAGCGCGACTACGCCAAATGGCTCGTCGTATTTGGACGGGACGACCAGGATCTGGTGCTCATTCAAAATATCCGCCAGCTCGACGCCGGCCTTGGCGCCGCGGAATTCCACCTGACCTTCGAGCCCGAGTTTTCGCGTCAATTGTTCCATCTGCGTCTTTTCAGCGCCGGACCCCACCACGGTAAGGCACGGATGCAGATTTCGCTGCCGCAATCGGCCTAACGACTCCAGAAGAACATCGAGACCTTTTTCCGAAACGAGCCGTCCCAGGAACACGAGCTCGCGTTTGCGTTCGGATGGCGGGACCCGCGCCTGAAAAACTCGGGCGTCATAAGGATTTGGAATAATGGTCGAGCGCGTTTTGAAAAACGAGGCCACATAGCGGCTGATCGCAACGCTGGTCACGCGATTCACGAGGGCGTGCTTGGTTCTGAGAACCAGATCCAATCCCGCGGGCGGCCGGCAATAGGAACCGGTATGGGTAACGATGATCGGCTTTCGCAGGAGCAAGGCCGACCACACGCTGCGAAGACTCAAATTGTTATGCCAGAAAACGTCGCACCATTTCACTAATCCGCGGAGCTGTCCCGCCGAAGGCGCGCGCACGATTGGTGCGCCGGATTCCGTTCGATTGGTTCCACCGGGCGTTTGGGTAACGATGACGACAGAGTGCCCCATTCTGGCAAACTCTTCCGCGAGGAGGGCGCTCACGGTTTCGATGCCTCCCAAACTCGGAGCAAAAGCGTGCGATGAAATCAGGATGTTCAACGCAAGATGAGTCAGGCGGCGTAGTCGTTCCAAACGGTTCGGAGCATTTGTTTCCGTTTCTCCAGTTTGGGAGCCGCCGCGGCATCGGTGCTTCCTCGAAAGGTGAGCAAGAGAGTTTCAATGCAATGGCGCAGAAAGAGGACCGGTTTGATTAATCCGATCCATTCGCCGCGATGTCTTTTTAGAAGCCGCAAACGGCTGCGATGAAATTCAATCACCCGGTTCGCGGACCACGCCGAAGCTTGTTGCAAGTTATCGTGCACTACCTGCTCGGACGCGATGACCGCCGTCTTCCAGCCAGCTTCGGAGCAGCGCCATGCCCAATCAACGTCCGTCTCCGAAAAGGGAAACCGTTCCGCATCGAGCCCACCAGTTTGAAGCCATGCCTCGCGCCGAATCAGCAACGGACTGGTAAAAACAACATCACACATCCGCCAGCGGAAACCGTTGCTGGTCCTCCAGGGCGAATTGTTAGGCTGGTCCAGGTTCCACTTAGCAGAAAGATTCAGGCCGAGGGCAAGCGACATTGCCGTGGGAAATGACATACCGTAGCCGCAAAATTCGCCGGCGTGGCGTTTCACGGTAAAACCAACCGCGGCAAGCTGCGGCTCTTCCTCGAGCAATTGGACCGCGTGGCTGAGAGGCTCCGCAGTCTGAACCCAGTTGTCGGTTTCAAAGAGAAACAACCAGCGACACTCGGGGAACCGTTCCAAGGCCATCGCACTGCCGCGATTAACACCCTCACTGAAGGATGAGTCCGCCGTGGCCGACTCGACCACGACAAGGTTGTCGCCTGGATTCATGCCATTCCACGAGCGAAGGAATTCCGCGCTGCCGTCATTGGAGCCCGCTTCAAACACGACGATGGCCGAACCAAACGGAGCGGTCCGCAATGCCTGCGTCAGCGAACTGAGCGCCTTTTCGAGAAGTGGTCGCCGGTTAAAGGAATTAATTACCGCGACAAATTCGACCGGTGAATTTCTCATAACGGATCAGGTCGTGCTGTCCGCGGCCTTGAGGAAAGCAACATCGAAGTAAAGAACTTCACCCGTGGCGCGGGCGCGAATCGGTTCACCGATGTCGACCAGCTTGAAACCGTGCTCACGCATGAAGAGATAGATTTGTTCAAACCCAGCCTGACCCGCGTAAAAGTCTTCGGCGTTCACTTCGCACAAGACTACAGCTACGTCCGGCAAGATTCCCGTCGCCCCTTGGAGCACTTCCCATTCGAAACCTTGAACATCGATCTTGAGCAAATAAGGCGGACGTGCCAGCTCACTTGCACGCACGACGTCGTCGAGTCGTTCGACCTTTACTTGAATCGTCTCCCCGATCTCGGCCGGGAAGTCCGGGCCAGTCACCGCAGTCGGCCGGAGGAGAGAGGCAGCGGGCGAAAATTTCGTGAGGTAAAGCGGGATCACGGCGGGTTCGCGTCCGCAGGCGAGCGGAAGAAGCGCGCCGCGTCCCGATGCAGAGAGCAGGCGTTCCAACGAAGGCGTTAAATGAGGATTGGGCTCGAAGGCCAGAATCGGCGTCTGGGGAAACAAGGCCCGCGCGACTTTGACGAATTGACCTTCGTTCGCGCCTACGTCCAGAACCGTTCCGATCCTTTCCGGCGGGAGCCATGGCTTATTCAGCAGACGATAAAGATCACGTGCGCCTCCATTCCCGCGCACCTCGGCGTAGGAAGGATTCTGCCAGACGTAGCCGAGCCCGGAGATCCGCTGCGCCATCCTTTCCAAAAATCTTCCGAGAGATTTCATACGGTCAACTGCAACGCACGAGCGATGCCGCGCGCGAGATGATCTGAGGAGGCGTGCCGTTGATACCAATCGTAAAACCGTTCTGCGACTTTCGCTCGATCAGCTGGCGCCGGAAGTTCCGCAGAGTCTTCCTCGACAAAAAAAGGCCCCGGCAATCGGTCTCCTTCAATGGAAATCCCGGAACTCCGCTGCGGAAAGACGGGAACGACACCATGGGCGCAGGCGGCCGCGAAGGCGGTGGATTTAAGAACAAATTCCAGCGGCACATCCGACCGATCGAAATAATCCAACCAGAGGAAGGATGATGCGGAAAGAATCGAAGACGCCTCGGCAGAAGCGATGCCGGGCCGGTAATCAGTCTTGATTCCGAGCTCGGGGAGAAGCGAGCGAACCGTGGAATTGTCGTTTCCTCCGAAAATAAACAATTCCCGGGGTGAGATCTCGGCCGGGATCCGATGCCTGATTTTACGAAACGATTTCAGCGATCTTTCGATCAGCGCCGTGCCGCCACAGATCATCCAACGATGGGGATCGCGCTGGTTGATTTGACCTGGCAAAAGGTTGGGCTCGCCAAAGTTCGAGAGAACCGGATGGACAATACCTTCTGCATCCGACGCGAGCCTTCGCAGCTGGCGAAGCATGCCTTCGCTGCTCACCAGACAAACGCTGGAGAGTTGTGCGATCGTGCGCGCGATTCGCTTCTGCAACGGCTGCAGCCAAAATGCACTTTTCCAAGGAGGGCCCGAGGCATAGAGCTCGTGGAAAATAGTAAGGAAGCCGCCGCGGCAATTGTGCCGGAGATCGCGCAGAATCGGGACCAGGCCAAACGGAATTCCCCGTGCCTGATAGCCGTAATTCACGTAATGCAAAATAACGTGATCGAAGTCCGCGCCGGACAATTGGTTCGTTCCCCGATCCTCGAAGGGCCGAACCTCGAACCCATCCGCGTTCGCTTCGCGGGCCGCATCATGTGCGGCAAAGATCGTTTCACAACCGAAGAGGAGGCGGAGTTTCCGCGCGACTGCCAACGCGTAGTCACCTACTCCATCGAAAGACCCCGGCGTCCTCGGCACGATTTGAAGAACGGTTTTCAATTAAACGAGACAACGCCGGGCAGTCGGTCTTCGAACATGAACCAGGGGTCAGGCAAAAAAACGGCAGTAATCGATTTGATAGGCCAGATCGGCGCGGCGGATCCCAATTTCCCTGGCGGGACAACCAGCTACGATGCTGCATTCCGCGACGTCTTTGGTTACAACCGCGCCCGCCGCGACGACCCCACCCCGGCCAATGACGACTCCAGGCAGGATCAACGCTCGGGTGCCGACGAAAACGTAATCTCCGATTCGGACCAGTCGCTCCCGACCCGCGAAGCTCGGACTCTGCGGATCATGATCGGCCGTCAGGATGCAGACATCGGCGGAGATGGAAACGTTGCCGCCGATTTCCAAACCGCCGCGATTATCGAGCCGGCAGCGCTGGTTGATCGTAGAATGGTCGCCCAGTTTGAAGTGCCCTCTCGTATCAAATTGAGCGCCCATAAAAATGAAGGCGCGCTGCCCGATATCGAAGCGCATGACGGCGCGGTAAAACCAGAGCCGCGCGGTGTGACTGGGGAAATGCGCGACCAGGTGGTTACAAACAAACATAATGCCATCGAACCAGAGGCGCCGCAGAAGAGAACGAGGCATCAGCGCTCCAGCGATTGGTCAATCGCTCCCCAGAATTTTTCGCGGATTTGGGACAGGTTAAAATTGCGCCGAGCCAGCTCGAGAGCGTTTCGGGCCGAATGCGTTCCCATTTCCTTGTCCTTAAGGTAACAGCGCAACATTTCCGCGAGAACATCTGATGAGGGTTCGGTGCACAACAAGGCGGCATCGTGCGTTTTTAACAAGTCATGCACCGCGGCGTCGGGCGGTCCGTGATACAGAATTGGAATCCCGCTTGCGACGTAGGTCACCATCTTGGTCGACAAACTGTATCGCACAAAAAGCTCATATTTCTTCCCAAACGGAAGCGGCAGGTAGAGCAGGTCGGCCTGTTCCATGTCAGCCTGGACTTCGGCTTCGGAAGCGAACGGCAGGATTCGGACAAATTTCTCGTAGCTCTTGATCAAACGCGGCCGAACCCCGCCGCAGCGAAGCACCACGGAAAGTTTCCCCGCGCTCTGTTCCTGCAATTGCGCCAGAGCCGCCAGGAGAATGCTCAGGTTCGGTTCGTAGTCGAGATGAAACAATCCCATGAAGTAAACTTGCAAATCGCGGCCGGCCCGCTGCCGGGGCGTGTCGGCTATGCGCTCCACGCCATCGGTAATGACCAGGTAATCTTTGTCCCCATAACGGCGGCAGTATTCCTCGCCGAGCGGGCGGCAAATCACGAAACGCGCCGCCGCGTTTTGCCAGGCCTCACGTAGCGCGTCGTGGGCGGCTGCTTCGCTGCGAACGCCGCGCGCACTGAAGATGAAATCGTCGTGGACCTGAAGAAAAAATGGGATATCGAGTTTCTTCGCCGCGAGAAAGGCGGAATAAAAATCCATTCCACCGTGCGCGATCGAGTGTATGGCCCGGGCTCCGCACTCACGGCAAACCTCCTCCAGCCTGCGCGCGAAACGGCCAGCGAACAACGGCGAGAGCGCGTCAGCTCCCCCGGCAAAACGAGTCCTTTCGATCCGGCCAAAATCCGGCCGCAACGGCACGTGCACTTCCTGGCCCAGGCTTGTCTCAGGAGGAGCGTCCGACGAGGTGCAGATGCTCACAAACCGATCGGGCGCGTTCTGCAAAAGAGCACGCATAATGCGCGAGCCTCCCATGGGCGATTGCAAGCCGAAGGGGTGAGTAAAGGCGACGGCGCCGCCAAACCTGTTCTCCAAGGCCCGGCGATAGGTGCGAATGGTTTCAGCCGCGATCTCCGGCCAGGAATAGCGCCCGGCGATGGCCAGACATTCTTCGCGGAGCCTGGCGTACGAGGGTAAATCGGCCTGGAGAAGATTGATGACCTGCGCCGCCAAGGCGGCCGTGTCCCCGACTGGAGCCAACGCTGTCGAAGCGATCGATTTCAGGATGTGCCGCGGCCCCGGCACGTCGTAGGCGACGGTTGGAATTCCAGCCGCGAGTTGTTCCAAAACCCCCAGGCCAAATCCTTCGACGTAACTTGGAAAAACGCCAATGGTCGAATCGCGCAAAAGGTCAGGCAACGCTTCCGGCTCATACTCGGAAACGAGCTCAACGAAATCGCACGGACCCGTCAGATTGAGTTGTTCGAGGACTTTGGCGTCATCTGTCAGTGTCCCAAGAAAAAGAAAAGTCGCGCCCGGGACGTTGCTCCGAATAAGGCGAATGATTTCGGCCCAATCCCTCGCGCCTTTTCGGACCGTCCACATGCCGATGAAGCAGACCTTTTTTTTCGCTAACCGCGCTTCAGCCGGAAAGGCAGCGTCCTCCAACGCCTGGCGTCTGGGCGGCGTCAGCCCATACGGGAGGACCAGGGCGGGCTTGGTCGATTTGACCTCGTCGCGCAGAGACCTCAGCTCGTCTTCGTTCGCGAGATTGAGCAGGTCCGCGTGGCGAACTGATTGTTCGGCGGCCTGGTGCGCGCGCCTCTTGACCAGGCGATGAAAAACTCGCCCAACCAATTTTCCCCAGGACAAATCCGGCCAGCGACTTCGGGCGAGGACATCGAATCTCTCGTAGAGCCGATAGAACCCAACGGACCGCGCCACGAGCAAACCGGCAAAACGCAAACGCCTTTTCGAGAACGGCAAAGTGCCCAGCAAGCTGTCGATGACATCGTAGCGCGCGCCATTTTTTCGAATGTAGCGCGCGGCCCGGTAGGCAAAGAGGACCTGGCGGACCACACTCACCGCACGCAAAGGGCTGGGAGTCGGGAAGGCGTCCGTTAGACAGTACTTATCGACGGTATGGCCGACGGCCCGCCATTGGTCGGCCAGTTCCATCCAGACTCGTGGCGCGCCCAGCTTCCGGTCCCAGGGCAAATTGACGACGGCGAGAAGGCGAAGTGGGCGTTCCGATTCCATCGAGACAGTTAATGCAAGAGGCTCGTCCAAAATTTATGCCGCACCGGGTTCACGTAATGGCGCAGGGCCAGTCGCGGACCGGCATACCGGTCGGCAAACACGCACTGGTCGTCTAATTGCAGGACATATTCCGCCGGATCAAACGGACGGGCGCCGTTTTCGTGCATCGTTAGGTGCGTCATCGTCTGGTTCGTAAAAAAAGTCGGTTCGCCCTCGAGCTCGAGGAACCGGCGAATGCTCAACGACCAGTCCAATTTTCTGAAGAGAAACAAAGCCCCTGTGTTGACCGATTCGTTTTCTTCACTGGCGTCGCGGACAAGTCTGGGGTCGCCGGCAAACTGGCAGTCAGCCAGATAATAGGCGGGAAGGTCTTTGGCTTCCCCGCGGACGAAGAGATCGGAGGCGGCCGGAAAAAAACGTACATCAGCATCGACGTAAAGGGCCGGCCCGTTTCGGGGCAATGACATGATCAAGGCGAGTTGCTTGCCGGTTGGATGGCTGTTGAGATAACTCGCCAATTTCGAGGACAGGCCGGGGATCGCCGGCTGCGCCGTCGTCACCGAAACGCTGCTATCGACGCTCTTCAACAAACGGACACTTCGATCCGAATGCGAACCATCGGACACGACGGTGAAACTCTTCGGTCGTCCAACATGCCGCAGAAAAGATCGAATCGACGCTACTTGTTCGGGCAACATCTCATCGTTCGAGTAAGCAAACACCTCGAACGGAAATGACTGCGGCGGCTTCGGCCTGAAACGAACGATGATTGGCAGGAAAGAGCGATACAAACCCCGCAACGCATTGCCGAGCTGAAGCGCAAAGTGATAGGCGAAATTCGGCGGGTTTCTCATGGAGCGGCCAGAGAGTGGGAGCGAAACCCGCGAATGCTCAGCGCGAGATTGAGGACCAGGTTCGGCACGGCCGAGAGCAGGTTGAACATCAGGACACTGCGGACGCTGGAGAAATCGGTGATCGGAATGAGGAGGATCTGGGTTCCGACCGTGAGTGGGATGTAGAGCCACGAACCGGCGATCCATGCCTTCGACGCGTTCAATGTCCAGAAGGTGCCGGTTAACGCTCCGACAACCGCGCCGCCCACCATCAACACAAGTTCTCGCTCGAGGTGCGCATATTTGGCGCCGAGAATAAACAGGAATGCGCCCGGGAAAAGAACGGCGGCGGCAATCAACACGAGACTGAACGCAGTCACGCCGCCAACAATCGCCGCGTATTGCCAGCGCAAGCGCTTCGGATCCTGGCAACGCGCGAAAGCCGGCCCGAAAACGTTGGTGAGCAAATTGGTCAGCACGGTAAACACCATCCCGAGCCGGCCGAGCGCGCCGACTTCGGCGATGGCGTTCACCCGGCCGAAAAAACCAAGGAGAAAAATCGTGATCTGTCCCTGGAAACAAAAGAAGACGGCATTCGCCGCCAGGTGGCGAATGAAGCGCTGCATGGCGCTGCGATCCTCCTCGTTCTCCGGCGCGTCGAAATCGATCACGCGAGCGGCATAACGGCGCAGCATCCAGTACTGGACAAACAACGTTGCTGAACCGACGGCCACGGCCACGGCTGAATTCAGAAACAAATACATCAGACCCACCAGCACAACGAGACGAACTGCGGCGCCCACAAAATCGATGGTCTGAATTCGCCCGATGTCCGAACGCAGTCGCGGCACCACGCCAAGCACGCCTAGCGCGAGTTGGACAGCCAGGCCGGCGAGCACGAGCGCGATCAGGACGAAGGTGTAAGGGAGCGGTGCGCCGTTTTTCACCAGCATGAAGAAAAGAATCGGGGTGATGACGACCGCGGCGATCGCGCCCAGTTTGCGGCGCAAGTTGCTCGCGGTCTTGATCAGCTGGCCGAAGCGGTTTTGGTCCTGCCAGACGCGGCCGCCGATGGAGACAAGCCCGACGCTAATGCCGATGTCGGCCAGCGTGTTCAACGTCCCCTGCATTGTGTTGGCGATCGTGAAATAGGCGTACTCCCGCTGATCGAGATGCCGGATCAGCAAAATGCCGCTGAGAAAGCCGACCATCTGCACGATGCCCTGGACGACAGCGAACTTGCCCACCACGCGAGCGCGATGCAAAGCGCGGCGAATGACTGGCGCGGAAGCTTCGTTCAGCACCGGTGGCGAAATCGGGCCGAAGAAACTCATCGGTGGATTTCGCGCGACGCTGGACCGTCCGAGATCACGGCCCGCAAATCGGGACGCGCGCTAGGAAGACCGGATTTGTCTCGGCTGATGATGACGATGCGCCGCGGCGGCCACGTCGTCATGTTCTTCAACCGCCACCGGCGTATTGTAGTACTCCGAATACTGGTAGTAATAATATTCCGGCAGCGAGGTATCGACGTAATTCAAAATAACGCCGGGCACGTTGACCTGGCGGTTGTAGAGCAACTCGAGCGATTTCCGAGTGAGCCGCGCGGAAGTGTAGGAAAGGCGAACGACAAACAGGGTCGCATCGATTTTCGGCGCGAGACTGGTCGAATCATCGGCGGCCAGGACTGGCGAGCTGTCGATGATGATGTAATCGTAGTGATCATACATGTCGCGCAGAAGAGCATCGGTCGACTCGCGGAGGAGATGTTCGCTAGGCTGGCCGAGGGTCTTTCCTCGAGGCAGAAGGAACAGATTTTCATAGGTAGTCGGCACGACCACTTCCTGCCAGTTCACTTCCTGCTTGAGGACTTCCGAGAAGCCGATTGTCGACGAAACACCGAACGCTTCGCGTAACGCGCCGCGCCGGAGATCGCCGTCGATCAGCAGGGTGCGGGCGCCGGAGAGAGCCATGGTGATCGCCAGGTTCGACGAGATCGTCGACTTGCCTTCGTTAGGCACTGAGCTGGTGATGAGCATCGTTTTCGGGCGCGGGCCTTCATACGGCATGAAGAAAAGGGATGAGCGTACGTTTCGGTACGACTCCGCGAAAATATGCCGCGCGTCGTCGGGCTGGAGGAGCGTCACGCGGCCCTTGGTTTTTTCCTTTGGAATCTGGCCAAGGACGTTCTCCGAGAAATGATTCTGGAACTCGCCGAACGAAGCCATGCGATCGTCGATCCGATCGAGCAGGAGGAGGATGGCGATGCCGGCAAGCGCGCCGATGCCCAAACCGATGAGCAGGCCCCGGATCAATCCGGGCCGCACTGAAACGGGCCCCGAGGCCATTTCCATGATGGAAACCTGGTCGCCGCTATCCACGCTCTGGGAGACGTTGACGTCTTTGAGGCTGTTAGTGAGGCGATCGTAGAGTGTCTTGAGGCGTTCGGCCTTTCCTTTGATTCGATTGAATTGGGCGAGCCGCTGGCTGAGGTCGAGAGCCTTGGTCTCCCATTCCTTGATGTTGGTCTGGAGGTTCTCCATCTGTTTGCCGATGGATTTCCGGCGGGTATCGAGTTTTTCGACCGTGTCCTGGCGATAAAGCTCGATTAGTTTTTCCTGCTTCGTGACCTCGTCGTTGAGCTTGATTATTTTCGGATGACGGGGGCGCAGATCCTTGGAAAGAGTTTCGCGTTCGGCCTTGAGTAACTGGAGGGATTGCTTCGCCTTCAGGTAATCGCCTTCGGGCCCGATGTCCGAGAAAGCCATACCCGACGATTTATCATCGGTGGCCTGAGTGGGCGTCGACGGGTTGTCGTTCTTGCCCTGAGCGCGGTCGAGATTCTGATCGAGATCGAGAAGGCTCAGGAGATCGTATTCAGTCTTGAGCTGCGCGTATTGCTGATTCAACCGGACCAGGTAGGCGGCCGCGCTATTCCCCTCTTCCTGGATGAAGCCGATGTTGTTCTGTTTCTGGAACTCGATCATTTCATCCTCGGCGGCGCGCAAATCTTTCTCGACCTGGATGAGCTGCTCGGTGATCGCGGTCGTAACAGTGGAGCCCTGGTTCTCGCGCATGCCCTTCTTGAAATCGAGATACTTTTGCATGACCGAGTTCAGGTAGGCCTGCGTGTAATCGGGCGTGGAACCGACCGCGACCAAATCGAAAATCGAGGTGCGCGGTTTCTGGGCGACGGAAATTTCGACCATGACCGGCTGCATTTCCGGATGGGTCGAGCGAACCAGTTGCTCAGCGCTCTTTCGCACTTCCTGGCTCTGCATCAGTTGAATCTGGGTGCCGTAGAAATTGACGCTGTCTTCGCTGTAGACGGCGCTCTGGTTGATGTTCAGTTTGCCGGCGAGCATCATCTTGCTGCGCGATTCGAAGGAAGGCGGCGTCTGGTAGATGAACCAGGCCTGCACAAAGAGACCGAGGCAGATGGTCAAGACCGGGATCCACCAGCGGCGTTGCAAGAGCGCCTTATAACGATGGAGCCGGGTGATGAACGCGGTGCTCCACGGAGCGGAAGCGGGCCGATCGGTTGCGGCAGGAGCAGGCGCGGGCATGGCTACATGTTGATCAGGCGCTGCGGCACGTTGATTTGGTCATCCGGCTGGAGGACGAGATCCTCATCCGTATGCCCCTCTTCGATCACGCGCTTGAGATCGATCACAAAGTTTTTTCCGTCTTTCCGCGTCACCCGGATTTTGCGCTTATTCGCAAAATCGCCAAATCCTCCGGCGCGAATGACGGCCTTGCTCACCGTGTAAGACTCGTCGGCTGGGATTTCCTGCGGGCCCTGCACTTTCACGGACCCGTAGACATAAATCTTGCCGCGTGATTTCTCACTGATGTGATCCACGGCAATGATGACCGTGGCGTGATAGTAGTATTCGCGCTCGAGCGAGGCCTTGACGGAGTAGGCAAGTTCCTTGCAGGTGCGGCCGGAAGCCTGGACCAACCCGATGTAAGGGACTTCCAGTTCGCCACTGTCGTTCACGCGGAGATGCTGGGATTCGTTGTCGCGATCCTCGACAACCCGAAAGCTGACGAAGTCGTTAGACCCAAGCCGCTTCTTGTCGTCCAACACGTTCATCGAGTTGGTGCGCATCACCGTGCTGGTGGTGGACGGCTCGACGGTGGTAGCCTTCGGAATGTAAGGCATGGGGCTGGCCTCCTGCGCTTGGAGCGGCCACGGGCCGGTGAGGCAGGTGACGGCGATCAGGGTGAAGGTCCAGATTCTCATGCGGTTGCAAGTGTTTGCCTCTTAGAAGCTGTAAGTGCCGTCAAACGCGATGCGATTCTGCCGGTAATCGCGGAGCGGCTGGTCCGAATCCTTTTGGGTGTATTGATAACGAAGTCCGAGGGTGACATGCTGCGTAAGCTGGTAGCCGAGCGTAAGCGCGCCGCCGTACCGATGAATGTGCTCCGCGACGAACGGATTGATGTTCGGGACGCCGGGGATCGGCTGAAACAGCAAGCCGCTGCCGCCGGAATCGTCCGCGTCCTCGTAGAACAGCTCCGTCGAGAAAAGCGTGTGATAGAAAATATTCCAGGTCGTGGTGTGGCGGACGTAATTCAGCTTCACGTAGTTTGAGTTCACGCCGAGCTGCGTTTCGTGGCCCACGGATAAATTCTGGGTCAGGACCGCGTTCACGCGATGCGAGAGTAGCGCGTTGGCATAATAATCGTTGAGATCGTGTGCGTCGTTGACCAGGCCGGTATGATCGAAATCGATAGCCTGATAACCGCCCGCCACTCGCAATTTCAAGTAATTCGTGAGCTGCGTCTCGAGGAACGCGCCGGCGCTGTAGGTCCGTGAATCGTTCAGAACGTTTTGGTCGTAATAGGTATCGACGAATGATCCTTCGACGCCGACCGTCATCGACGAGGTGGGCGTGAAGCCGATGGATCCGGAAAAGATTTCGGCGTTGCGATCAAGATAATCGAAGACTGAATTGGTCGAAATGAAATTGTAGTGATCGTAGCCGAGCGTCACGACGGCCTGGTTCAAATCCCAAAGGACCGAAACGCCAGCCGTGTTTTGAAATCGGCCGTAATCCGCCACGTTGCTGAGCGCGACTTCCGCGACCGGATCCTGTTCGAGAGAGAAACGGTCGTGAATATTAATCTTAAAATCGCCCACGAAAATATCGAACGCGAGCTGTGATCCCGGCGAAATGAGGACGCCATTCGTGTTGTAGTTCGAATGGTCCAGGTAGAACGCATAGCCCACGCCGATATCGAGCCGGAGGGTATTGAGCTGGGTGATCGGCCAGAGGGCGTTGACGTTAAACTGAGGGCGCAAAATGATGTCATCCTGCGGCGTGGTCGTGATGAGAATCGGTCCTGTTGGGCTGAGGAACACCGCGGAGCCGTCTTCCGCCAGATTGATGTTGTCGTTGTACTCGACGCCCAGCGTCGCGCTGAAGCGGAACTTGATCGGACCGACCTGGAGATTGTAGGGAATCTTGTCGATCGACTGGCGGCGTGCTTCCGCGGCCTGCTCACCGGCAAGGGAAGGGCGGATCGCATCTTGAGCGCGCGAGATCCCGGCTGCAAAAAACAGCGAGACAAGAACAGCAAGGCCAAAACGGCGGGCAAGCGTAGAAGGAGAAGTTGCGTGACTCATGTGATGTCTGTCCGGTAGATTAGCAGATGTAATACCAAAGCGCTTGAGCACGGCTAGCAGCCGCTTCATTACCTCGCGCAGATTGGGCGGAGGTGCGTTTTGGGTTTAAGATTTGGTGTTTCAAGGTTAGGCGACGCGATTCTTCTATGAGAACTGCCGCACAGCAAGGAAAATCGCCCGGATCAACAGGGTGGTTTCGGTAATCGGGAAAATCCTGAGGCATTATCGGAACGCAGTAAAAATCAGGTGTTTGCGGGGGTCCACTAAAAAAACCAGAAGAGTTGGCGCACTCCTAGCTTTTCCGGAGAAGAGTATGAGTAGGTATTTCTCTCTTCGATTTTTCGGTAGTCGCCGTAACGTTGCCGCGGTTTTCCTGGCAGGCGCCCTGCATTCCGCTTTCGCCGGCGAGACGACAATCGACGCCCAGACCGCGTCCGACGACACGACACCGGCCTCCTACCTTAGCAATCCCGCGAAGAATCTGGCCAGGATGAATTGCGGCGCGACGATCGAAGCCGTTGGCGCCGATGGCCGCATGGTTTCAGCTACTAATAAAGAAGACGGTGCCAGCGCGCTGTTGCTCGACGACGACACCCTCAACTACCCGCTTCCGGAAGGCGACACCACGTTCATTCTTACCTTGTCGCGGACTTCCACGCTGGATCGCTTCATGTTCGTAAACGAAAACGGCGCCGCCGCCGGCGAAATGACGGTCGCGGTTTCAAATTATCGCCTGCCGGCCCAAAGCCGGAAGTGGAATGAGGTCAGCGGACGCACGCCGTTCACCGGCAAGCGGCTCTTCGATCTTTCGATGCTCGGAACAGAAGCGCGTTTTGTGAAACTCTCGTTTCACGTCACCCAAGGCGGAAGCATCGCGGCCCTCGGTCTCTATGGGGAACAATCCCTCCAGAAATTCGCGGCCCGGCAGAGGGGCGTGATTCGCGTGACGAACAGTGCCGCCACCCGCCGCCTCGAAGACATGCTCAATTTCAACTTCGCCAATCTCTACGCCCACGCGCGCATCGTTTTCATCAGCTCCGGCATGGAAGAAAACGCCCGGCGCATGATCGACGATAATGTCGCGACCGCCTTTGAGTTCGCGCCAACTGATCCGCATCCGACCGTGATCGTGGAGCTGGCGGATCGCGAGCGATTGCATCGCGTGAGCGCGATTTACAAAATGGAAAAGGGCCGGATGGACGTGTTCCTGTTGCACGAACTCGGAGCCAATCCCGGCGATCTCAGCGGCGCGACCCCCGTCGCTTCCGCGACCGACACTGATGGCGGCGGAAAGTCCGCAGTCGATTTCGATCCGCACGGCGCTCGTTATGTGGCCCTGCGCTGGACGCCCGCCGACGCGAAAGGGCCGCGCGGCTTTGAAGTCGCCGAGGTCAGCGCGTTCGGCGAAATGCCGCTCTCAATGCTGAGCACGCAGGAGCTTCCCGACGTCTACGCCGACAATTTCACGGGGTTGAAGAGCCCGCCGCTGGTGGTCCAGGCTCCGGTGTTGCCGGTCGTCAGCCCGTAGGTTTCTCCGGCCGCAGAATTTCCGCCGCGGTTTTCGAGAGCGCTTCGCTCGCCTGCGAGAAATCGTCCAGGCCCAGGATGGCGACTTCGAGCAGGCGCTGACCGAGATTCCGTTTCCCATCGAGCGCCGCGTGCAAGCGACCTCGCAAGTTCCATTCGCCGGTATCCGCCGGACCCGAGGGGACGCGCTTGTCTTCCTGGATGCAGACGAAAACAAAAAGCGGCTGGCCGTTTTGCTCGAATTCGTAGGAACGAAAATCGAGCGTCACCGGGCCGGCGCGCACATTCACGTCCGGGCGCGCCATGCGAAAATTTCGGCCGATCGCCGGCAGACAAATCTCGGGCGAATGGCTGCGCACCAACTGGAGCGCGGCGCGCTGCGGTTTCCAGTGCGCAAAGAAACTCCACCAATGCACCCCGCGCGGCTGTTGCCACGCGGCGGTTTTCGCTTCGTCGTAGCGAAGGATTACGCGGGTGGATTCCGGGATAGGCAGGGCTGCGACGGTGTCGTTTCCCGCGGGCCAGTCGACTTGCCAGGAAGGGCGCTCGATCAATTGGCGTTCGTGGCTGCGATACCAGATTTCGGTCCCGGCAAAAATGAGTGCGAGCCAGGCCAGAGCCAACCATTGTGACGGGAAGACCCTCGGCACGGAAGTGAACGCCGCACTCTGCGAAATGGCTTTCGGTTCCCCCTTCCAAAGCCAGGCCAGGCCGAGCATTCCCGCCATGCCGCACAACAACGCGGCGGTCCCGATCCAATCATGCCAATGGCCGAGCGCTTCGAGGCCGCTATTGGCCGCGACGAAAACCAGCGCCGTCGCTCGAAAAACGTTGCACGCAAAGACCCAGCCGCATCCCAGGACGAGGAGCGCGATACGCTTGTTCCAGCGCAGTTGAAGTAGCTCGCCCAGAACCAGCGCCACCATGATCCCAGCCTGCAGCGTTTTCACTCCGCTGCACGCCTGATCCACGCCAACGAAGCCGTTGCGTAACTGGATGACGTTTCCCAATTGATAAGCGCCGACTCCAAACCAGCCGGCAATTTCCACCGCCACATAGGCGACGGCGCGCATCATCGTCTGGACCACAAAATTCTCCAGCGGCGCCGGCCATGGCACCGCCGCAAGCGGAAAGAAGACTGGAAACGCAAAGTGCTTCAGCCAGTCGCGGCCACCGGCCCGGAAAAGGGTGAGCAGGGAGAAGTCGACGACACAGAGGGCCAGCAGCCAGCTCAACAGCCGCCAATCGGGGTTTGCTTCTTCAACGACGCGCAGCGGAAACAGCACGAGGAGGACAAGCCCGGCAGGCCATTTCGCGATCAAATTATTTCGAAGGCCGGGACGCGCCGATGGCCGGCGTTGCCAGCGAAACCAAAACATCAGGAAAGCCAGGAAGGGAACCGCCCACCCGTAGTTGTATTGCGAATTGAGCGACCAATCGACCTGGAGATGGACAAACAGCCAGATCCAAAGCGTCGCCGCCGCGATCCAGGGAGCGAATTTGCTTAACAGCGGCCGCCGCGACATCCGGCGAAGCTTCGGCCGCACTGGAGCAAAGGAAAGCACGAATCAATTGGGCGCCACGAGGTTATCGGCATGCCGACTGCTAAACGGGAGGTGGCTGTCCTTTATGCTGTTCGTTCGCCGATTCTTACTTCTGGCCCTCTTGGGACCATTCTTTGCGACGGCGGCTCACGCCGTCACCCTGGACTGGGATACGGTTACATGGACAGCCGGAACGCTCTCGAAATCGTACGATATCGACCCGGCCAAGGCTGGAAACGACATCACCGTAACGGTTTCCGGAAATACGCCGCAATTGACGACGGAACTGGCCTCCGGGAACCCGATGACGCCCGCAATTACGCCGGACTTTCAAGGTGGCCTGGGCACTGCGCAAAACACGCTCTGCCTCGCCGTTAACTTCGCTAATCAAACCCAGGCCATCACGGTGACGGTCGATTTTTCTGCGCTCTACATCTCGGGCGTAGCGGGCGTTTCGTTCACCTTGTTCGACATCGATTTCTCGGCGGCGAGCGGCAACAATTATCAAGATCAACTCCGTAGCGTTGTCGCGACTTCCATCGACGGGACCACGCAGATCGCGGCCACGATTACGACCAGCGCGAACAACACTTTGTCGGGCGCGGGACTCACCCAGGTGGTGAATGGAACCGTCAGCGGCGTCGATAATGGTCCGGGGTCGGGCAACGGAAACGTCACCATCAGTTTCGGCACCACGGCGATTAAATCCTTCACGTTCACTTACGGCAGCGGCAGCGGCACTGTCGCCGACCCGACTTACCAGCACGTCGGCATCCACGACATCGCGTTCACCCCCGTCCCAGAAATTAATCCCGCCTGGAGTGCGCTCGGTTCGTGTATGGTCGCGGCCGCCTTAATCCTTCGTCACAGTGCAAAGTTCCGGAAGTAACGACTGTTTCGGGAACGTCCGGGCGTTGCAGCGCCAGGATTTCTACAAACGCTGGGCGCGCCGGCTGGCATTCTGCGGGTTGGCGGCAATTCTCGCGTTCTTAAGTTATCGTGGCTACGGCGTCTGGCGGAAACGCCACCTCTCGCAGCAGGCGCAGGAGTTCTCCGCGCACAAAGATTATCAGAGCGCGGTGCTCGTCGCCCGGCACTTGTTGCAGCTCGATCCCAAAAATGTCGGTGCCTGCCGAATCATGGCGCAAACCGCGGAGCTCGCCGGAAAACGCGAGGCTCTTTTCTGGCGCGAACAACTGGTTGCGCTCGAACCGGACGTCGCGGCAAACAAAACCGCGCTGGCCAGCGCGGCGGTGCGTTTCGGCCAACTCGATCTCGCGCGAAAAACGCTGGACGCCATCGATCCGTCCGACAGGGGAAACGTCTTGTATCACCAGCTCTCGGGGGCGCTGGCGATCGCAGAGAAAAAATCGGCCCTGGCAGAAAGTGAGTTTGCCGCGGCCTTGCAGCTCGATCCCGGGAATACCCAGTTCGCCCTGAACCTGGCCGCCGTCCGGCTGACCTCGCCGGATTTGCCGACAAAGGAAAAGGCCCGCACGGAGCTGACGCGGCTGGCCGGGCAGACGGCGCTGCGGCTCGAGGCGTTGCGCACGCTGACCATGGACGCGCTCGCTAACAAGTCGTTAGGCGACGCCGAAAAATGGGCGGCCCAATTGCGGCTCGAGAAAGGCGCGACCTTCTCCGATCTCTTGCTCTACCTGGAAGCCACCCAGAAAACGGACGCCGGGGCGCCCGCCTTGCGCGATGCCCAGGAGAACGCGACCCGGTCCCCTGCCTTTGCCGCGGCTCTCATCACATGGATGAACCGCCATGGGATGGCGCAGGCCGCGCGAGCATGGGGCCTGGCATTGCCGAAAGAAACTATCGAGGCGCATCCGGTTCCGCTCGCCCTCGCCGAGGCCTATAGCTTTCTCCACGATTGGAAGGGATTGCACGCGTGGGTGGATGAAAAAAACTGGGGCGAGGAAGAATTCCTGCGCCTCGCGGTGCTGAGCCATGCGCTCCATCGCCTTACGCCCGGCGATCGCGCTTCGATGGAATCGCAGACGGCTTGGAACGCGGCGCTGAAGGCCACAAAAAATCGCGGCGAACGTGTGGCCGCGTTGGCCCAACTCGCGGAAGGCTGGGATTATGCCGCGGAAGCTGCTGAGGCCTGGTGGCTCATCGCGAACGGAAATGAAAACGCGAAGGAAGCTCTCACCGCGCTGCAACGGCTCTACAAGGCGAAGCAGGACAGCCACGGATTGCTGCGCGTGGCCAAACGCGCCTTGGAATTGAACCCGGCCGATCTGGTAGCGGCGAACAATTGCGCCAGCCTCGGCCTGCTTTTGAACGCAGACAGTTCCGCGCGCCGGCTCGCCACGAAGTTGCACGCGGAGAACCCAGCGAACGCGGCCTTCAGCTCCACCTATGCTTTCGCGCTTTTCACCGAAGGAAAAACCAGTGAGGCGCTCCGGGAAATGGAAACTCTCAAGGAACCGCAACTGCGCCATCCGTCGATCGCGGCTTATTACTTCGCGATGCTGGTCGAGAACGGGAAGATGGAACGCGCACACGCCTTCCTTTCCGCCGCGAACAAGGCGCAGCTCCTGCCGGAAGAGCAGCAAGTGCTGACCGCGGCCACCCGCAAACTTCTGCAACACGATTCGCAGACCGTGATGAAAACCGCGGCCGCCGACCGTTAATTTGCGGGTTAGTAACAGCGGCACACAGAGGCACGGAATTAGCTCTCTTCCATTGCGGGTTCCAACACGACCTGAAGATGCGATTAGCGACCGAAGTTCAGGGAGACACGGCATCCCTACAAAACCCATACCCGAGAGCAACGGAAGCTCCCGACCAATCCCATGAAACTTCTTCTCACTCTTCGAGCCGCCCGGATGAAATCGCGCAACATCTTGCGCGCGCTGCCCAAGCTACGAATGATGCTGTTCGGGTTTGGACTGTAGCCACCGGCGCAATCTCCTGGCCCCAGGGCCTCGAATCGCTCCTCGGCTACTCGGAGTCTCCCGCCACGAACGAGATCGGTTTCTGGCAGAAACAACTCCACCCCCAGGATCGCGCCCGCGCCATTGCCAGCATCCGCGATGCGCTCGCCACGGACGCCGAGTATTGGATCGGCGAATACCGCTTCCGGCACATGGACGGGTGCCATCTCGATTTGCTCGAGCGCGCCTGCATTGTTCGCGATCGGCTTGGTCGGCCGGTGCAATGGGTTGGCTCCCTCATGAACATCACAGCCCGGAAACAACTCCAGGACCAGCTCGTGCGTTCGCAGAAAATGGAAGCGTTCGGCCAGCTCGCCGGCGGCGTCGCGCACGACTTCAATAATTTCCTCACCACCATTCTCGGTTACAGCGACCTGCTCCTCGATGAGCTCGGAATGAAAGGCGAGATCGCCAGCCACATCCGCGAAATCCGCGCGGCCGCGGGCCGGGCCTCGGCGCTGACCGGCCAGCTTCTCGCATTCTCTCGCAAACATCCGCTGGCGCCCGCTGTTGTGGATGTGAATTCGCTCCTCACGAATCTCGAGCGCTCGCTCCTGCGCCTGCTCGGTGAAAACATTTCCGTGCAATGCGACTTCGAGCGCGGCAAAGAAGGCCTGCACACGAAAGTCGATCCGGGTCAGCTCACCCAGATCATTCTCAATCTCGTCGTAAACGCCCGTGACGCGATGAAGGATGGCGGATGTCTGGCATTGAAAACGGCCGCCGTCATCGTCGAATCCACTGAAGATCAGGAGTTCGCGCCGGACCAGCTTCCGGCCGGCGATTACGTTAGCATTAGCGTCACGGACAACGGCACCGGCATGACAGACGAAGTGAAGCAGCACGTATTCGAGCCGTTTTTCACCACGAAGGATGAAGGCCATGGGAGCGGCCTCGGACTGGCGACGAGTTACGGAATCGTGCGGCAAAGCGGCGGCCATATTTGTGTCGAGAGCGAGCTCGGCCAGGGCACGACCGTGAAAATTTTTCTACCCCGGGTTCCCGCGCCGGCGCCGCCTTCCTACAAAAAGCCCGGCGCAAATAAACTTCCTAAAGGCTGCGAAACCATTCTCGTCCTCGAAGACGACATCAGCGTGCGGCATCTTTCCGTGCGCGTCCTGCGCAGCCTCGGCTACGACGTGCTCGAGGCGGCCAATGGCGACGACGCCCAGCTGTTGATCGGCGCGCGCGTCGGCAAAAAGATCGACCTGTTGCTCACCGACATGGTGATGCCGCAGATGAGCGGACGCCGCTTTGCCGATTGGATGAACAAGACGAGCCCGGGAACGAAAGTCGTTTTCATTTCCGGTTACCTCCAGGAATCGCTCCACGCTGACGATCGGTACGACCAGGAAATGTTCTTCCTCCCCAAGCCGTTCGATTCCGAGCAGCTCGCCATGAAAATTCGCGAAGCGCTCGACGCATAAGTCATATAGGTCTTATATGACCTATTATGCCTCGCGTGATTGCGTTCGAGGAAATTCAGGCCGCGCGGAAACGGATCGAGGGCGCCGTTTATTATTCGCCCTGCCCGGAATCGATTCCGCTCAGCGAAATCACCGGGATGAAGATCTTCACGAAGCTCGATTACCTCCAACGCACCGGCAGCTTTAAGGAACGCGGCGCGCGTAACGCGCTCGCGCAATTGCCGGCGGAGCAACAGAAGCGCGGCGTGATCGCGGCCTCCGCGGGAAACCACGCGCAGGCCCTTGCCTACCAGGGAAAATTGCTCGGCATCCCGGCCACTGTTGTCATGCCGAAGTACGCGCCGCTCATCAAAATCGGCAACTGCCAGAAGCTCGGCGCGAATGTCGTCCTCCACGGAAAAGATTTCACCGAAGCAAAGGAACACGCGCACGAGATCGCGAAAGAACGCGGGCTCGCCTACATCGATGGTTACGATGATCCCGCGATCCTCGCCGGCCAGGGGACGATGGGCCTGGAGATCATCGAGCAGGTGCCGGAGCTGGACGCAGTCGTGATTCCGGTCGGCGGTGCGGGATTACTCGCGGGCGTGGCGCTCGCCGTAAAAAGTTTAAGGCCGCAAGTGAAGATCATCGCGGTCGAGGCGAATCACGTGGCGAGCTTTTCCGCTGCGGTCCAGGCCGGGAAGCCTGTGCGCATCGCCATGCAACCAACGCTCGCCGACGGTCTGGCGATCGCGCAGGTCGGTCAGAACGCTTTCTCTACGGCAGCGCCGCTGATCGATCGCATCGTCGTTGTCACGGAAGAACAAATCGCCGTTTCGATTCTCCGCATCGTGGAACTTGAGAAAGGCGTTGTCGAAGGCGCGGCCGCCACCCCGCTGGCCGCATGCCTCTCCGGCCAGCTCCCGGAGCTCGCCGGCAAACGCGTTGTGCTCCTTCTTTGCGGAGGCAACATCGACCCAAATGTCTTGAGCCGCGTCGTCGAACGCGCTCTCGTCGCCGATGGCCGGCTCGCCCGCTTCACAGCGATGATCAGCGATCGTCCCGGCGGCCTGGCCGATCTCGCCACTCAAATCGCGGCCAGCGGCGCGAGCATCAAGGAAGTCGTCCACGATCGCGCCTTCGCCAGCTCCGATGTTTCCGCGGTCCATGTTTTGTGCACGGTCGAGACGCGCAATCATCAGCATCTCGCCGAACTGCGCGCCCGGCTGAAGGAACACGGCGTGGAGACGTTCGATTCGAAATAATGCGCGCCCTGGATCGGCTGAAGCGTTCCCTGCGCAAACGCGCCTTGTTCCGGAAATTTGGGGAACGCTGGAACTCCGAGGGCGATCGCTTTCAAAAGCGCGGCTACGATTCTTACGAAGCCTACCTGGAACACCAGAAAGCCAAGCTGGAGACGCACGATTTCGGCCGCTACGACGAGGAATTCCGCACGACGCTTCGCGACCGATTGAGCGCGCTCGAGATCGAGTGGCCGGGCCGAAGCGTGCTCTGTCTGGCGGCGCGCATCGGCACCGAGGTGAAGGCGTTTCTCGATCTGGGCGCTTTCGCGGTGGGGATCGATCTCAACCCCGGCGTGGATAATCGCTACGTCGTCCACGGCGATTTTCACGATTTGCAGTTCGCGCCTGGATCGATCGACGTCGTCTACACGAACTCTTTGGACCACGCCTTCGACATCGATCGCATTGCAAAGGAAGTGCTGAAAGTTCTCAAGCCGGACGGAGTATTCTTAGTGGAAGCCGTTCAGGGCCGCGACCAGGGGACCAACCCGGGATTCTTCGAAAGCTTCTTTTGGAAGAACATCGATGAGCTGATCCGGCAAATTGAAGCGGCCGGATTTACCGTCGTCGGGCGTTCATCCATCACGCGTCCCTGGCCCGGCGATCAAATCTGTTTTCGTAGGCTTCGCTTGAACGCCTAAACGCACTCCGTAGTTTGGCGAATGCCCATCGCTGAAACGGAATCGCCGGCGAAAACTGCCGAATCGACCAACGCCATCCGCCGGCCGCGCGAGAGAGATCAGGTCGATTCCTTTGCCCGTCGCCATATCGGCCCGAACAAGGAGGAACGGGACGCGATGCTCAGCGAACTCGGTTTCGCGAATCTTGACGAGCTGATTGATGCGACCGTCCCGCAAAACATCCGGCTCGATCGGCCACTGGGTTTGCCCGATGCGAAGTCGGAATCGGAAGCGCTGGCGGAGCTGCGCGGACTCGCGCAGAAAAATACCGTCGCGCGTTCCTTCATCGGCGCCGGCTATTCCGACACGATCACGCCGCCTGTGATCCAGCGAAACATTCTCGAGAACCCCGGTTGGTACACCGCTTATACGCCGTACCAGGCCGAGATCGCACAAGGCCGCCTCGAAGCGCTCCTCAATTTCCAGACGATGATCACCGACCTGACGGCCCTCGACATCGCCAACGCGTCGCTCCTCGACGAAGGCACCGCCGCCGCCGAAGCGATGGCTCTCTGTCGCGCCTCTGTGGGCGCCGAGCGAGTGACCTTTTTTGTCGCCGATAATTGTCATCCTCAAACGATCGAGATCGTGCAAACCCGCGCGAAGCCGCTGGGGATTAAAGTCGTGGTAGGCGATCTCTCGAGTTTCAAATTCGACGACACTGTTTTCGGAGCGCTCGGCCAATACCCCGCGACCGACGGCGCTATCTTCGATTACGAATTTTTCGCGAAGGCCGCCCACGATGCCGGGGCACTTCTGGTCGTGGCCGCGGATATCCTCGCGCTAACGTTGTTGAAACCGCCCGGCGAATTCGGCGCCGATGTCGCCGTCGGCAGCACCCAACGCTTCGGTGTTCCGCTCGGTTTTGGTGGACCACACGCCGCTTACTTCGCTACGCGCGATGCCTACAAGCGCCACATGGCCGGCCGGCTCGTCGGCGTTTCCCATGACGCCACCGGCCGTCCTGGCTATCGCCTCGCCATGCAAACGCGCGAGCAACATATCCGGCGCGACAAAGCCACGAGTAACATTTGCACCGCCCAGGTCCTGCTCGCCGTCATCGCATCGATGTACGCCGTCTATCACGGCCCGCGCGGTCTGCGAGCAATCGCGCAAGGCGTCCACGGCCTAACGAATCAGCTGGCGAACTCGCTCCGGAGTGCCGGGATCAAGGTCGCGCATGACGATTTCTTCGACACCCTGCGGATCGAAATCGCCGATCCTGATGCCATCGTTGCGCGCGCCGCCCAATCTGGAATGAACCTGCGGCGCCTCGATGAGGCTGCGATCGGCATTTCTCTCGACGAGACCACGACAGAAGAAAATGTCGCGCGTCTCTGCGAGATCCTGAACGCGAAACTGACCGTGGCGTCAGGGCGAGAATCGAGGATCGAAAATCGAAAATCGGACTTCCTCACCCACCCAGTCTTCAACACCCACCACACCGAGACCGAGATGCTGCGATATCTGCGCAAGCTTGAGTCGCGGGATCTCTCGCTCACGACCTCGATGATCCCACTCGGATCGTGCACTATGAAACTCAATGCCACGGCGGAGATGTTTCCGATCTCGTGGCCGGAGTTCGCGAAGCTGCATCCGTTTGCACCCGACGAGCAAACGGCTGGTTATCGCGAGATGTGCGATCAACTGGCCGGCTGGCTCGCCGAGATTACCGGTTTCGCAGCCGTAGCGCTTCAACCGAACGCCGGTTCACAGGGTGAATACGCCGGCTTACTGGCGATCCGCGAGTACCATGCCTCCCGCGGCGAGGCGGCTCGCAACGTCTGTCTCATTCCGACCTCAGCCCACGGCACGAATCCCGCCAGCGCCGTCATGGCCGGGTTCAAAGTCGTCGCCGTCGCCTGCCTGAAAGATGGCGACATCGATCTCGCCGATCTCCGCGCGAAGGCCGACGCGCATAAAGACGATCTTGCCGCGCTCATGGTCACCTACCCCTCCACGCACGGCGTTTTCGAAACGACGATCCGCGAGATTTGCGACATCGTTCATTCCCATGGCGGCCAGGTTTACATGGACGGCGCCAACATGAACGCTCAGGTCGGTCTCTGCCGTCCCGGGGACATGGGCGCGGATGTTTGCCATCTCAATCTCCACAAAACCTTTTGCATCCCCCACGGCGGGGGCGGTCCCGGCGTTGGTCCCATCGGCGTCGCCGCGCATCTAGTCCCGTTTCTCCCTGCGCTATCCTCCATCCTCCATCCTCAATCCTCGCCCGCCGCCGTCGGCCCTGTCACCGCCGCTCCCTACGGCAGCGCCAGCATCCTCACGATCTCTTGGATGTATATCCGCATGATGGGCGGCGAAGGACTGACTGAAGCGACGAAGATCGCGATCCTGAATGCGAACTACATCGCGAAACGGCTCGACGGTTATTTCCCGGTTCTCTTCAAGGGAAAACGCGGCCTCGTTGCGCACGAGTGCATCGTCGATCTGCGGCAATGGAAAAGCGGTGGAGTGGAAGTCGAGGACGTAGCGAAACGGCTGATGGATTACGGCTTTCACGCGCCCACGGTTTCGTTCCCGGTCGCGGGGACGCTCATGATCGAGCCGACCGAAAGTGAAGCGAAAGCCGAGTTGGACCGTTTTTGCGAAGCGATGATTGCTATCCACGCCGAAATCCAGACCGTCGTTTCCGGAAAGGCCGATAAACACAACAACGTCCTGAAGAATGCGCCGCACACGGCGCAGCAGGTTATCTCCGACAAATGGGATCGGCCGTACTCTCGCGAGCAAGCGGCCTATCCCGCGCCGTGGACTCGCGAACACAAATTCTGGCCCGCCGTCGCACGGATCGACAGCGTTTACGGAGATCGGAATTTATTCTGCACCTGTCCGCCGATGGAAGGCGCGGAGGAATAGTTCCTGTAGCGGCGGTCTATGACCGCCGGAGATTCAACGTCTGAAGGTGCCCGCCCGGCGGTCATAGACCGCCGCTACAGAAGACTACGACTGCTCAGGCGCAAGCTCAGGCGTTGCCGTCACGCGCGTGGGCACGTGGCGCAGAGCACTGCCTTGCGTTTCCTCAGCTGCCGCTTCACCGCCTTCGTGATACTCGGCGTCGCCGTTCACTTGCCAGAGATCGTAAAGCTTCGTGTCGGCCAGGATGTTCTCCACGCACAACATCGCGGTCATCATGGCGTGGTCCTGGTTGTTGTATTTGTGCATGCCGTTACGGCCCACAAGATGCAGGTTCGGGTAACGCTCCTCTATCTCATCGCGAATCGTCGCGACGTGCTTCGCGTAATCGTCATCGTAAACCGGATACGCTTTTTTCTGGCGAACGACGCAGCCATCCATGACATCGCCTTCCTGCGCGAGACCGATCTGCATCAGCTCCTTTTTCGCCAGCTCGATCAGGGCGGCGTCGGTTGAATCCCAGAGGCCATCGTGTTCGAAACAAAAATATTCGAGGCCGTAACAAGCCTTGTCCGGATCCGGCACCATCTCGGGCGACCACGAACGGAAATTCTGGATCCGGCCCACCTGCACGCTCGGGTCGTGAATGTAAATCCAGTTATCATCGAACATATTTCGCTCTTTCAGGATGAGCATGACGGTGAGGAAGTCGCGATACTTCAGGCTATCGGCCGCTTTCTTCGCGCTCTCGGAGATTGGCGGCGTGAGACCGCGAGCCAATTCCCGCAACGGCGCGGACGAGATCACGTGATCCGCTTCCAAGGACTGAACGTTCCCCTGCTTGTCCTGGAAACGAAGCTGCCAGGTCTCGGTCACTTCGTTGTAAACGCAGCCGGTGACCTTCGCGCCCATCTCGAGCTGGCCACCCATGGCTTGGGTCTTCACGGCACAAGCTTCCCACATCATGCCGGGACCTTTGCGCGGATACTTGAAGCAATTGATCAAGGTCTTGATGACCTTTGCCTTGTCCTTCGGCTGGCGCTTGGGCAGAAGCGCGTTCTTGATCGCGCTGCCTAACGAGAGGCCTTTGATCCGCTGCGCCGCCCAGTCGGCGGAGATGTCCTTGCAGTTCATCCCCCACACCTTCTCGGTGTAGCTCTTGAAGAAAGTGTTGAAGAGACGTTTGCCGAACTGGTTGCTCACCCAGTCCTCGAAGTTGTTCGGGTTCCTTACTGGAAACACCTTCGCCTTCAGGTACGAGAGCATGCACAAGGTCGACCTGAAGACGCCAAGCTTTATCAGCGCTTCAAAGGCCTTCAACGGATAGGCGAAAAACTTGCCGTTGTAATAAATTCGCGAGGAACGCGGACGATCCAGCATGTCGTTAGGCAGAATCTCCATCCAGAAATCTTCCACCGCCTTGGACTTCGAGAAGAACCGGTGCCCGCCGATATCGAAGTGAAAACCTTTGTAGGTCGCCGTGCGGGAAATGCCGCCGACATAGACCGGATCGGCCTCGAGCACGGTGACGGGGACGTTGTTCTTGGAAAGAAGATACGCCGCCGTCAATCCTGCCGGTCCCGCACCTATGATCGCTACGTTAGTTTTCATTCGTTGTTAAGCTACCCAGTTGCCCCTCGTAAAATTCCACACGTACCACCCCTGTACGCTGAGCCCTGCCGCGCCGAGCAACGCGATGGCCGCCATGCCACTCGCGCGCACCCACAGTCGCGGGGTCGGTAATTGATGCAAAAAATGGAGAATTGCCAGCACGATTAACGCGTGCACGCAGAATTCGTAGCGAAGCATGCTCTCCATCTCCACCGACGCGACGCCGCTGACCGAGATGTAGTAAATCACCGCGGCGCAGAAATAAAAGCCGGCGCGCGTCGTCCCGGCAAACCGGCGGCGGACAATCGGGAGCAGCTCGCAAAGAATGACCGCTAGCAGGAGCAATCCGCCCAGTGTCATTGTCATCTGGCTCGCTTCGGTAGGATTCTTGAGTGCGGGAATGAGCCATCTATAGCTGCCCGGCTTAAAGACCGCCAGATAATCGGGGATGATCGCCCAGCCGGATTGCTGCGTGAGCATGTAGATATCCCAGCGTCCCCAGCGCAGGAGGCAATAAAAAAAGAACAGGCCCGCCCCGAGAGTCGCCCCCACCATGAGCAGGATTGAAGCGCCATAATGCTTGAACCACGACCGCCCAGCGACGAGGCCAGCCCAGCCGTTCTTGAATAATGCCTGGACGACGGGATAGCCCGCACACGGGATGCCGACGATTCGCGTCGCCGACATGAGCGAGCCGTGAAGCACGGCCAGAGCCTTCGCTCCCTTTCCCTGAGCCGTGCTCCAGAACATGAATCCAAAAAGCCCCATCATGAAGAGCGATTCGGAATAGCCGGCTACCAGAAAGAACGCCGTTGGATGCGCGAGGATCGACAACGCGCCGAAGAACTGGAGGAGCGGCGAAATGTTCCAGCGCTCGCAAAAAAGGAAGAAATAACTCCAGAACCCCCAGGCCGCCGCCTGGGCCGTGACGAGGAGCGCGTTGTAAATGCTCAGGTGCAGGCCGTAATGGAGGACCGCCGCGATCGCCGGATAGGCAGGGAAAAACGCCACGTTCGAGACTTCCATCATTTTGTGGCTGACGGGCGGCACGGTGGTGTCGTAGCCGCGGTCCACGATATTCGCGAACCAGAAGCTGTCGTGCTGCACGAGGGTGTCGTAGCGATAGGAAAGCGGGCCTTCCGGAGCAATCAGGACGACCGCGACGAAGATCTGAAGCAGCGTCATCATCAACCCGAGCGCCCATGGCCTGAAAAGAATTGGCTTGGAATTCATCGCGCCCGCATTTGGAAGCGCCGAGAAGACACGAAAGCTTTCCCCAATACAAGGCTCGGTCCGCGGTTCCACCAGCACGGGTTGGAATCGCGCAGGCTCAAGAAGCTGGATGCCGGTTTCCGTTTTCAGAGGAAACTTGGACGAGGGGGAGGCGGGTTTATTCGGTCAGTCCATTTCAGCCGTTATTCCACGCGCCGAGAGCGTTGAAGCGCCTCGTCAAAAGCTCCAAAGAGACACCAAACACCAAAACCCCAGGTGCCACGCCCTCCGTTTGAGTTTGGGATTTGGCACTTCCCTGGGATTTGAAGTTTGGGATTTGGAGCTTCTGAGCGCCGATGGCGCTCAGTGTCGCCCCGCCCCTCCGCCCTGCAGCCCGCCGATTACTCGCCCGTTCCAGGTCTATCTGGAGAGATCCACATATCCGATACCTCGCCGAGTCGCCACTTCACGGCAGGTTGTAAGCTTCTACCAACCCGATCCCCGTGGTGTTGTTCTTCCCGCGAACGACCGCGGTGTAATTGCCGGGCGCGAGCGTAGCCAGAAGAGCCGATTCCCGGTCATCGCTCGGCGGTGCTCCGGAGGCGCGGATGTCGGCTTCCTGGGATTGGCCGGTGGCGTCGGAAATTTTCCAGTTGTCGTTTGTCGTGATGGTGGCGCCGTTGCCGTCATGAAGCTCGAGCAGCGGATCTTGGAGCGCACCCGCCAGCGGGACCGAGGGCCCAATCCCTCTGACCAGGACGTTGGAGCTTCCATTCGTCGTCGGGCCGATGATGAGACCCCCGATCATGATGTTGTCGTTGATGTCGACAAAGCCGCGAGAGCTGATGTTCGCCAGCCGAGAATTGGAGCTTTGCGAAATATCGTAAACTTCTACTACTCCGATGCCGTTGCCCCCGCCGTTTCCGCTTAGGATCGCCGTATAGGTCGCATTATTGGCCGGTAACGTAGCGATGATGACGGATTCTTTGTCATTGGATGGCGGGATTCCTATCGCCTGCACCTCGGCTTCCTGACTTTGCCCGGTCTGATCGTTTATCTTCCAGTCATTGTTAGACGCGAGGGTCGCGCTAGCGGAATGCAACTCCAGGGCTGGGTCGACCAAGGCGCCATTAACTGTGAGCGATGGGCCGATGCCCCGGATGATCACCCTCTTAGGATCAGTCCCCGTGACGATAAACCCGGCGATCAATACCTTGTCGCCGCCGAAGACCTGCATCCGGGTAGAGATGTTCAAGAACTGACTGGGAGTGGTCGGGATCGGCTGGCCATTCGGATGAATGAAAACTCCCTGGGCCGTGTAGCTGATGTCCGCTCCATAAACCGCGGTAAAGCCTCCACTCACCGCCGAAGCATTAAGGATCTGAAACTTTTGTCCGGCCGCGGGCGTAAACCCATTCGCCAGCTTCACATTCAGCGTGCCCGCCAGCCTGGCTGTTCCAGTCACATTTAATGGAAAGGCGCTGGCACTTGGCGAATTGCCGCCAATCGTCACGTTGATCACCGCGGTCGATCCCTGCGCGAAATCACCGTTCACCACGATCGAGCTCTTTTCGTCCAATCCGATCGTCCCCTTATTCCGCAGAGCGTCCGCCGCCGACGCCACCTCCGCCTGGGTTGCGTTCGTTGCGTGAGAGAGCGTCGAGAAGGTCCTGCCGCCGAGGACTTCGAAGATGCCGTCGTTTTCGAAGAGCGAATTGATCGCGCCGAATTGCCCGGAGACACTCAGGAAGACGTGCGCGTTGTTGATCGCGATGGGACCTATGTTCAGATTGATTTGCGCGGAATCGTAGGCCGAATAAGTCCCACCCGTAAGGGTTTGGGTGGTAGCATTGTAGTTGGTCAGGGTAGAGTTACCGGCTTGTTGCAGGACACTCGCGTTGGTCGCAGTGAAGACTCCGTTGTTCGTAACCAGCGGGCCATTCAGGTTAAACTGGTTTCCGTCGCCGTGGCTGCCGACTTCCCCGTTGTTTACCAAGCTGGCCTGGATGGTGGAACCGGACCCGCCACCAATGAGATGTCCCGCGCCGTTGGTGAAGACGCCGCCGTTGGTGGAATCGATCGTTGTCGTGCGGTAAAGCGCCATCGTTCCTGTGCCGTTGATCGTCTCGTTGCCAATGAGATGAATGTTAACCGGATTGCATTCGCCGCTGATGTCATCGATCGGGCCATTGTTAGTGAAAGTTCCGCCCGAGATGGCGAGAGTGGTCGTGCCAAAACAGGTCCTCAACAGGTGCAACGTCCCGTTGTTGGTAACATTCTCGAGAGTCAGGGCTCCGTTCGTATTCAACGTAGCTGTTCCACTACTGCTGATGACGCCATTTCGGACCGTGACCCCGCCTTGAAAGTAGAGCTGCGAAGAGTCAATCGCCCGGAGCGTTCCGCCGGCGTTCTCGAAAATGTAGGCGCCGTTCGCGTCGCTGGTGATCGTAAGCAGGCCACCGCCGATCGATTCGATTGTGCCATCATTAAGGTAATTGCCGCCGGTGAGAATAAGTCCGCGGTCGGACCCCGCGGTGATCAAGCCATGGTTCGTGACAGCCCCCGTAATCGTGCTGAAACCAGCGTTGAGAGTCTGGCCCGCGCCCAGCGTCAGTCTCTTGCCGGTCGAGACGACATTGTCAGTGCTCGCCGGAAGTAAAATAACTCCCGTGCCTGAAATAGTGGTGTCGCTCGCGATAATAAAGTGGCCCGGCCCGGCGCCGTTCTGGGTGTTAGCAAACAGAATCTGGCCATTGTTTGTAATGGCTCCATTCAAAGTAAGACCGCCGCCGTCGTTCGTGAATCGGGCGCCGCTGGCAAAGGTTACGCCCGTTAGGGTAGCGTTGTTTGCGTAAAAGAGGTCATTCCGAGTAGCGTCGCTGCTACTGCTCATGAAAGTGCCGCCGGTCACAGAGACGCCGCTCAGGAGATAAATCCGATCGCTGCCTGCGGAGTTCAGAATGCCACCGGTATTATTGACCGTAACGTTATCGAGGAACTGGATGCCGCCGCCCGCCGTCGTCTGGATCGTTCCCGTGTTTGTGACCTGCGCGTTTTGGAAAGTAATCAGGTTATGAGTGAAGAAAGCGCTGGATCCATCGGCCGTGATGGTTCCTTGGTTAATCAAAGGCAGGGAGACCGTATCGAGGCCTCCGCCAATCACCTTTTGTGCCGTCTGGATAGTCAGCGAACCGGGACCTACGACGTTCGTTCCGTATCCCCACGTCATCGTACCCGAACCGCTGAGCGTCGTGTTCACAGCAAAGGCATAGGTTTGTCCCGCTTCGACCACCCCGACGGAAGTCATGGTGCCATTGTTGGAAATGCTGCCGCCGTTGAAGGTCAGCGTGACCGAGTGCGCTCCGCCGCCCGAGCTATTGTTGGCGTCGTAGGCGAGCGCGCCGGCGCCGGTGATCGAGAGATTGCCGACCGCGACCGACTGATTCAGGTGGACGGGCAACCCGATGGTGACGTTGAAGTTCGCGCCGTTGGGGTAGGCGGCGATGTTCCAATTGCTCACGTCAGACTGGTAGCTGTTATTGTGGCAATCAAGGGCGGTGGCCGCGGACTGGGTCCAGAGGTTATCGTTCGAGGCGAAATGAGTGGTTCCGCAGGAATCTGTCCCGAGTGTTTGGCCGTTGGCATTCTGCTGAAAGACCGCGGAGGTCTGGGCGAAAGAGCGCGGAACGGCAAGGCCGAGCACGAGCGACAGGGACAGAAAGAGCGAACGGGTGGTGTTTTTCATAGGTCTCCATCCGTTAACGTGCAAACCGACCGGGAAACCGGACGAGAAATCTGAAAATTCTTTTTTTTCTACTTTGTATGCTTAACTTCTCGCCAAGCCATGAGCATTGCCCTTACCGACGAGGTCACGCGGATTTTGGAGGATTGGAACGGGGGCGATCTCGACGCGCCGGCCCGCCTCCTGCCGCTCGTCTATGAAGATTTGCGACGGCGCGCTGCGGACTATCTGCGGCGGGAACGGTCGGACCACACCCTGCAGGCGACGGCCCTCGTCCATGAAGCGTACCTGGAATTGGTGGACCAAAGCCGCGCTACGTGGAAAAGCCGCGGGCATTTTGCCAGTGTGGCCGCTCACCTGATGCGTCGCGTTCTTCTCGAGCATGCGCGCGCGCATAACGCGGAGAAGCGAGGCGGAAAATTGGAAAAGCTTTATCTCGACGAAACGAGAGAGCTGGCTCACGAGAACCCGCCGGAGTTGCTCGCACTCGATGAAGCTTTGCAAAGTTTCACCGCTGCCCATCCCCGGGAAGGTCGCGTCGTGGAGCTGAAGTTTTTCGGCGGCCTTGAAGCGACTGAAATTGCCGACCTGCTCGAGATTTCGCCTAAAGCCGTCGCGCGTGACTGGCATTTTGCGAAGCTCTGGCTCCGGCGCGAACTCATGGAGAATCCCGTGCATGCCTGACCCACAGGCCGAGCGAGCAGCCGAGCTCGTCAAAACCGCTCTTGAACTTCCGGCTGAAAACTGGGCCGCCTTTCTGGATGCGGAACCCGATCTCGATGCCTCGACCCGGGCAGACATCGAATCTCTTCTGCGCCAAAATGAATCCGCCAGCCGATTTCTCGAGACCCCCGCCGTGTTTTATGCGGCGGAGACGCTAATCCGCGAGGGAGCTTATCTCCCCGGCCAGCCCGTCGGTGGTTACACCATAGTTTCCCTCATCGGCAGAGGGGGAATGGGTGAAGTTTATCTGGCGGAAGATCGAGAATTGCACCGCCGCGTCGCGCTCAAGTTTGTCCATCGGAGCATGGCCTCGGTGGAATTGACCCGCCACTTCAAGCGGGAAGAGCATCTCCTCGCCAACCTCAACCACCCAAACATCGCCCAACTTTACGGAGGCGGCCTGACGACGGACGGCATCCCGTTCTTCGCCATGGAATATGTCGAGGGCGAACGCCTGGACCAATATTGTGACAAACGCGCGCTTCCGACGAAGGAGCGGCTCCAGCTTTTCCGGAAAGTCTGCGCCGCTGTCTCTTACGCGCATCAGCACCTCGTGGTTCATCGCGATCTTAAGCCCGCGAACATACGCGTGACCGCCGCCGGCGAACCCAAGCTGCTCGATTTTGGCATCGCGAAACTAGTCGAGCCCGAGGGCCAGCCGGACAAGGACGCGACCATCACGCTCCGCGGTGTGATGACGCCGGAATACGCCAGCCCAGAGCAAATCGACGGCGGAACGATCACCACGGCCAGCGACGTCTACAGCCTCGGCGTTATCCTCTATAAACTTCTCACCGGGCAGAGTCCCTACCGGACGAAGACCGCGCGTCCTGACGAAATCGCCAGAGCGGTCACCGATCAGGAGCCTGCCCGCCCAAGCGCGAACGTCGCGCGTTCCGCGGCAGATGCGCCCTTCGCCCACCACAAACTCAAGGGCGACCTCGATAACATCGTGCTCATGGCGATCCGAAAAGATCCCGCGCGCAGATATCCCTCCGCCGCTCAGCTTTCCGAGGATATTCGGCGTCATCTGGAAGGCCTGCCGGTGCTCGCGCGGAAAGACACTTTCAGCTACCGCGCCTCGAAGTTCATCGCGCGAAACAAGATCAGCGTAACCGCCGCCATTCTCGTTTTCCTCGCAATCATTAGCGGTCTGACATTCAGCGCCTTGGAAGCTCGGATCGCGCGCCGCGAACGCGACCGCGCCCGGGCCGAGCAACTCAAAGCGCAACGCGTAAACGATTTTATGGAGTCACTCCTCGGGTTCGCCAATCCCGGATGGTACTCGCCGAGTGCGAAAAAAGGCCGGGATGTCACAATCGGCCAGGTGCTGGATGAAGCCGCCAGCCGCGTGGACAAAGATTTCGCTGATCAGCCCCAGATACGAGCCGAGTTACAGCGGAACATCGGCACCAGTTACTTTTATCAAACCCGGTACGACGCCGCCGAACGCTACCTACGCGCCGCGCTCGAGACTTTCACTGCTCTTCACGGAGACGATGATCCCGACACCGCGCGCAGTGCCGTGGTTTTGGCGGACGTTTTGTTTTTCGAAGAGCAGTCCCCGCAAGCCGAGTCGCTCTATGTGCGCGCCCTGCGCATCTATCGAAAGGAGAGTAACAACCCATCCTTCGATCCTCGCTGGCACGCGGCCGCCGCCGCGGACATGGGTTTATTGCTCAATCAAAAGGGGGACCAAAAGGAAGCAGAGGCGCTCTGGCAGGAGGTGTTTGCTCTCGGGCCAAAACTTAAGGGAAATGATCGGGCTCCGATCGCGATTGTTAAAGCTAACCTTGCTGTCGTCAACTCCGAACGAGGTGACTTAGACCGGGCAGAAACGCTCTTGCGCGAATCGTGGGACGAGTTCAAAACCTTGCCGTCTGGCGAGCGCTATGAGTTAGCCGTCACTCTCACGGAACTGGGAAATATCCTGACTGTTAAAGGTGAGCTCGACGAGGCGGAACGACTCCTGCAAGAAGGCGCCGAGCTTTATCGGAAGGTTCTGGTCGCCAATTCTCCTTACCTCGCACGGAACTTGGAAATTCAAGCGC
The DNA here is from genome assembly GCA_041167505.1 of Verrucomicrobiota bacterium. Taxonomy (GTDB): domain Bacteria; phylum Verrucomicrobiota; class Verrucomicrobiia; order Chthoniobacterales; family UBA10450; genus AV80. The sequence continues at coordinate 26,673 of JBEEHR010000076.1, read as the reverse complement.
GGCTCTTACTTCAAAAAGGCGATGTCGCCGGCGCTGCAAACGCCATTGAAGAGTCGGCAAATATCTACGAACGCGGCCACTTCAGTCCAAGTTCCAGCTTTTCTACTACTGTCACCCGAGCTCTCATAATCAGTAAGAGTGGCCGACCGGCGGAAGCTGAGGTAATCCTACGAGATGCGATAGGACGATTTGAGATCGCCGCTCCGCAGGGGCATCTTGTTATCGCCATAGCGCGCAGCATTCGGGGAGAATGCCTGGTTGCGCTGCAGCGCTACGATGAGGCCGAACCGCTCTTAATCGAGAGCTACCAGATCCTTCAAACCTCCCAAGGCCCCCACAATCCCCGCACCAAGGTCGCCCTCCGACGTCTCGTCGCCCTCTACGAGGCCTGGCCCAAACCCGAGCTCGCTGCGCAATATCGCGCCCTCTTGTAGCCGCGGCCCTGTGGGGCGCGTGAGAGCGACGTTGAATCCGGATGCGACGCGGATATCCCACGCTTCCCACAGGGAATCGACTACAGAAGAAGCCTCAATGTCCGCCGGTGACCGTGTAGCCTTCATTGCGCAAGTCTTCCGCCAGCTCCAATTCCATCTGGAGCGCGACTTCGTAGGGCATCGGATTCAGATGCTCATACAGCTCCGGCAACAACCGAACGCCATATTTCTCCACCACCCAGGCCGCCTTGTAACCGTGCTTGTGGTTCTCGAACCGATGCTCCGGTGGCAGCCCGCTCATCCCGACATAAACGCACGGCTTCGCCGGATCACGCTTCGGATTGTTCCGCAGAATGGTCGGATGCCGCGCCACCTTCGGATCGAGCAGGATCACGTAGACGTTGTGATGAAAGTCCGAATCCTTTTTCTCGACTTCAGAATCTGATTTATAATGAAGGCGCGCCATCGCGGCGCCAGTCTATCACAGCCTGCTTCCCTCTCTATTGCAGGTTGTACGCTTCCACCAACCCCACGCCGGTGGTGTTATTCTTCCCGCGAACGACCGCGGTGTAGTTCCCCGGGACCAGGGTCGCGAGGATCGCCGGTTCCTGGTTCTTATTGGGCGGGATCGTGGTCGCGATGATTTCGCTTTCCTGCGTCTCACGCCAGTCGTCGTTGCTGATCATCATGCCGTTGCTGTCGTGCAGCTCCAGAGTCGGATCGGCCAGCGCGCCTTGCACGCCGAAGTCCGTCAACGTCGGCCCGATCGCGCGAACCAGAATTTTCGCCGGCTCCGTCCCACCAACAATGAACCCGCCAATCATGACGTCATCGCCCGTGTTGATGAAACCGCGCGTCGAGATGTTCGCCAGCTTCGCCGGCGAGGCTGAGTCGAGATCGTACAATTCCGCGATGCCCACACCGGTTTCTCCATGCGCGCCTTTGACCACCGCACTGTAGTTGCCGGGACTTAGGGTCGCGACGATGACGGCTTCGCGCGAATCACCTGGCGCAAAGCCACTCGGGATTTGCGACGTGTCGCCTTGTTGCCAGTTGTCATTCGTGATGACGGTATTGCCGATATGCAACTCCAACAGCGGATCGGAGAGTGTGCCGGGCACTCCGAACTGCGCGAGGCTCGGCCCCAACCCGCGGATAAGCACCTTCTTGGTTGAGCCACTCGGGCCGGTGACAATGAACCCGGCGATCAACACATTATCTCCCGCCTGCACGCTCATCCGAGTGGCGATGTTCAACGGCTGGCCGGTCGATGGTCCCGGAACATTCGGATTAACCGCTGTCAGCACGCCATTCGAAGTAACCGTGATCTGCGCATTTGAGCTCACTGATGTAAACGACCCACTTGCTGAGCTGTAACCCAGCGGACTGAAAGTGTCGGCTGGATCCGGTGTGTAACCGTTGATAAGCCTTACATCCAGTTTCCCATTTAAGCTTGCCGCGCCGCTAACCTGGAGTTGCTCGAACTGGAAGGGAGATGGTCCGCCATTTTCAATAACAAGGGTGCCATTCGCGCCTTGAGTGAAATTGCCGAGCACTCCGATAGCGCCACTCGAATGTCCCGGCAAAATGTACCCTCCGTTATTCGTTAGGTTGCCTTGAATGAACCCGGAACCAGTCACGGTGCCTCCATTCACCGTAACAGGACCGATGATGTTAAATGCGTTCAAGTTGATCTCCCCCCCGCTCTGGGTGAAGCCTGCGGGGGCGCTATCGGCTCGGACACTTGTCAGGGCGCGGAAGTTTCCTCCCCCCGCGGCGATGCAATTCCCGCCTCCGGCCGAGACCACGCCGGCAGTATTACTCCCGAAGATATTTCCGCCACCCGCCGAGACAACGTTACCGCCGCCCGCAGCGATGACGTTACCACCTCCGGCCGCAACCAGGCTGGAACTATCATGGCCAATCAAACCGGCGCTGTCGCTGCCAATGAGACCGGCGCTATCACTTCCGATCAGGTGGGTGAGGTTACCCGAGATGATTCCGCCATTCGTAAATGAGTCCGCCTCCAGGATGCGGATCGCCGCGTTGGGATCGATCGAAGCGTTTTGAGGAGTCTGGATGGCAGGCAGCCAATTCACAGCTCCAACGTTTTGGAACACCTTCATACCGCGGATACCGGCTGCCCCGTGCAGATTTATCGTGCCGTGATTGTAGATTGCCCCTACAACTCCTCCTCCACCCGCGCCGAAGGTCACGTCAGTAGCATTGAGGAGCGAGAGTTCGGCACCTTCGCTTATGATAATATTGACGCCATCAATGCTGCCCGAGTTGATGGTCATAATCCCACTCACCGTAAGCGTCTGGGTAATACCAGTACCGTTCAATTCGCCGCCGTTGATCGAGATGGATTGAACCTTGATGTCGTCTCCCTGAGCGAAACCGACGGAGGAGTTGCCGACAATAGCCAAATCATTGGGGCCGGGCACGCCATTGTTGCCGTTCTGATCCTTCCACATAGAGGGGCTGTTCCAGAAGCCGGCTGATTGAACCGCAGTAAAACTTTTTCCCGTCGAAGCGGCCGCGCTGGTCGCACCCCTTCCATCCAAATGCGCAGCTTTGAGCGCGTTCGGCGCCGGAACGACGCGAATATAAGTCGCGCCTGTACTGGCTCTCCCTCTGGCTCCGAGATCGTCCACCGCCACCGCTTCCAGAACGTGGTCTCCGACCGGAATTCCGCCCAGAAAATAATCCAGATGCTTGCTCCCATCGTTAAGTTCGAACTTGGTTTGTCCGTCTAGTTGAAGAGCCAGCTTCTTAAGAGCACGATTCGTCTGGGCGCTGGCACTGACGCCAAAGGTGCCTTCTGCGACTAGGATCAAACTAGCAGGGCTCGCTCCGCTACCGCCGTTCGGCAGACCGGCGGGAGGCGTAATGCTAACCACCGGAGGAACACTTTGCGTAAGATCGTATGGCCCCACTACGTTAGAAATGCTATCCACGAATCCTGATGCGCTGGCGACAGCGCGAAAATAGATCCCTGTAGTGGCGGGATAGTTGTTCACGAGCAGAAGAAATTGGCTCGGGTCGATACTTTGCGTCATGGCGCCGGAGTGGCTGTTGTTCAGGTCGCTCCAGGTCGCTTCGTCAGCTGGTGTCGTCGTCGCTTGAACACGCACGGCGATGCCCGACGGGGTGGCGGATTCGACCACTCTAAAGTAGAAGTCGGCGATGGGGCCATTGCCCGTAAAGTGTAAGGCTGTGGAGCCGATTCGCGGCTTACTGCTCGTTAGGTTAAATGGACCGACCACGTTCGAAATACTATCAGAATATCCGGCGGCTGACGCGACCGCGCGAAAATAGACCGGGTCAGCTTGTTGAGTTGGATAGTCGTTTGAGTTGAGAACGAATTGTCCGGTTGCCACGTCATATACCATCCGGCCCGCACTGGCATTCGTCAGATAGGTCCACGAGACTTCCACCCCGGGTGTCGTCGTCGCCTGGACGCGAACACTCATATCTCCGGGCGTCCCGGTTTGAAGCGCGCGGAAGCGCAAGACTGTGTCGGCGACTCCGTTACTCGGAGACGGGCTATCGTTAACGAAGAAGGTGACGCCGGAAAGACCTCCGTGCGCCGGCGCCGGAGGCAACGGAGCTCCTTGAACTAACACTGTCGGTTTGTTGACCCCAGTGTTTTTGCTTATGTCTTCCAAGACTAGGGCTGGTTGATTTGAGGTATTGCGTCCAAAGGGAGAAATGCGCCTAAAATCCGTAATGTTGGTGGCAGCTCGGGTTGAATCCGCGCTGGTGAAGAGGCTTAAAGACAGATCGGCCATGACACCGCCGAAATCTTGGACCTTGCGGTTGGCGTCTGTCTTAACGATCCACCAATCCGGCTTGCCGTAGCTGGCATTTGGCGGAGCAGCGAAGCTCAGCGTAGCGGCAGTAAAGCTGTAACCACCATCGCCCATCTCGATGGCCGCCATGGGAGCGTACCCGCCCCAGGAACTTCCGGCGGATATTGCGTCATCTTTGGCGCCACCGAGCACACTGACGAATTGCAAGTCCCCATTCGAATTCAGCTTCACTAGAGCTGCCTTGTAGGGCCTGTAATCGACTGGCGTGCGCCCGCCGATCAGAAAGCCTCCGTCATTAGTCAGGGCGATACTAGTTCCTTCAAACAAGCCTTCACCGCTATGGATTATCCGGGTAAAGACCTTCTCGAATTGCTCGCTCAGGTCGGCGTTGAGCTTGTGCACAGCCACGCCTCCGCGGAGGTATCCGGCCCCGTCGCCCAGCTTGCTCAAGGTTACATAACCGCCGTCCGGTGTAGCTAAAATCTGGATTGGCGCTTCGCCATCGCGTGGGTACGTCACCTGCGCGAGGATATCCCCGGCAGAATTGAGGAGGACCGCTGCGAACCCGCCTCCTGCGGGTTGGACCAGAAACGCATACTTGGTCCCGTCATGCGACTGGCAGACCGCCGCGGTGAGGTTGTATTGCTGGGGGTACTGATAAGGCGCATAAAACGCGAGCGATCCGTCACTATTAAATTTAGCCACCGCTGGCACCGCGTGACTGTTGCCGTTCTGGTATTGGGATCCTCCCACGAAGACTCCTCCATCAGCGGTCAATCCCATCGTTCCAAACTCATTTGCACAATCGGCCCCAACGCAGGGAATTCCGTTTTTCCAAATGAGCGCTCCGCTGGAATTGAATTTTGCTACGTATGGGAACCCACCGCCTTTTCCGCCGCAAATAAAGATGTTTCCCTGCCCGTCGGCGGCGACCCGATCAATGGTGAGAGGTTCCAAAGAGCTATCGCTGGAACGAAGCAAAATCTGCCAGAGAATGTTTCCGTCCGGTGCGTAACGAACGAGGGCAGGATCCGCGTTCGACCCGGCGTGGGCCGCGCTTCCTAGTTCCGGCAAATCGAGTTGGCCTGCTACGACGACACCGCCATCAGGCATCTGTGCGATGCCCACTGGCGTATCGTAACCCGGGCCGTAGACACTTGCATCCTCTACAGTGCCGTCATTGTAAACACTCGTCGCACCGAAGCTTTCTGCCCAGGTGGGAACGGCTGACGCATTGCCGGCCATGAAGATAAGATTTGCGAAAAGAATCGCGAGAGACCCGCCAAGTTTTGAATTCATAAAAACCCTCCAATTGCCTACCAACGCGGGAATCCCGCGCGGAAAGTCCCAAAATATTTAAGAATTTTTGCTGACTGGACGGTTTCGCTGGAAATCCTTAAAATCCCAGGGTGCCAGCCGCTCTCGACCTTGCCCCCGCTTTCATCGACGAACTCACGTCGACGCTCTCTGAGGCAGACGCGGAAACGCTGCGGGGAATGTTGCCGGCGGTTTACCACGAGTTGCGCCGTGTGGCCGCGGGCTTCCTTCATGACGAGCGCTCGGACCACACGCTTCAACCGACCGCACTGGTGCATGAAGCGTATCTGCGCATCGCCGACCAGCGCCAATCCACCTGGCAAAATCGCGCCCAACTGCTCGGCATTTTTGCGCGGATGATGCGGCGCATCCTGATCGACCGCGCCAACGCCCGTCTCGCCGCCAAACGCGGAGGCAAAGACGCTGTGCGAATCACCCTGGACGATTCGCTGGAGATCTCGGATAGCCACGGACTCGATGTAGTCGACGTTGATGAAGCCTTACGGCGGCTGGAAGTTTTCGCTCCAGTGCAGGCAAAGATCGTTGAGATGCGGTTCTTCGGCGGCTTGACGATCGAGGAGATCGCGAAAGCCCTGGACATTTCCCGGATGACCGTGAACCGCGGTTGGGCGGTGGCGAAGCGCTGGCTAAAAAGGGAATTGTCGGCAGCGGCCTAGACGGTGAACTCGGATAACAACACTCCGCTGTCAGGAGAACGGTGGGAACAGGTTAATCAGATCGTCGCCGATGCGCTCGAACAAGAATCGCCTGCCGCACGCGCTGCTTTACTCGCGGAACGATGCGGCCATGACCGCGAGCTTTTACGTGAAGTCGAATCGCTCCTCGAGCAAACGACGCACTCATTTGAAAACTTTGCCGAGAGCTCGACGGAATCGCTTCGCCGGGAAATGTCGATCCTGGCCGCAGGCCGGCGCGTTGGCGCCTACGCGATCATTCGCGAGTTAGGTCGCGGCGGAATGGGCGCAGTTTACCTGGCTCAGCGCGCGGATGGAGCGTTTGAAAAACAAGTCGCGATCAAAGTCCTGAAACGCGGCACCGATACCGATGAAGTGCTCCAGCGTTTTCAAAGCGAACGGGAAATCCTGGCGCGACTTAACCATCCCAACATCGCCCGGCTCCTGGATGCGGGCACGACCAACGACGGACTGCCTTACTTCGTAATGGACTACGTCGATGGCAAACCCATCACCCGCTACGCCGACGAATATCGCCTGCCGCTCGTGGAACGGCTCCACCTGTTTCGCGTTGTCTGCTCGGCGGTCAGCTACGCCCATCAGAACCTTATCATCCATCGCGATCTCAAGCCGAGTAACGTTCTGGTGACGACCGAGGGAGAGGTGAAGCTGCTGGACTTTGGCATCGCGAAGCTGGTGCAGCAGGTCGAATCGGAGCAACCAGATGTAACTGTCACCATGCTGCGCGTCATGACTCCCGAGTACGCCAGTCCCGAGCAGGTCAAAGGTGAGCCGGTTACAACTCTCAGTGATGTCTATTCGTTAGGCGTGTTTCTTTACGAGCTATTGACCGGCGAGCGGCCTTACAAGTTCAAAAGCCGAGCGCCCGATGTCATCACGAAGGCCATCTGCGAACAGGAACCAGAGCGACCGAGTACGGCCGTCGCCCGCAGCGACGGAAATTCGAAACTCGAAACTCGAAGTTCGAGAATTTTGAAGGGGGATCTGGATAACATCGTCTTGAAGGCGCTGCGGAAAGAGCCTGAACGGCGTTACCGATCTGTCGATCAGTTCTCCGGCGACATTCGGCGGCACCTGGAAGGTTTGCCCGTGCAGGCGCGCCAGGACACAGCCGTCTATCGCGCGTCAAAATTTGTGCGGCGTCACAAGGTTGGGGTTTTGGCCGCGGGGCTCGTCGCGCTGGCACTTGTCGGTGGCACCATTACGACTGCGTGGCAGGCGCATCAAACCCGTCTTGAAAAAACCCTGGCTGAGCAACGCTTCGCCGAAGTGCGGAAGCTGGCACACTCTGTCTTGTTCGATTATCACGACGCCATCGCGGCGCTCCCGGGTTCCACGGCAGTTCGGCAGAGACTAGTCAGGGATGCGCTGGAATATCTGGATGGCTTGTCGAAGCAAGCAAGCAATGACACTGGGCTGCTGCGCGAGGTTGCGGCGGCCTACGAAAAGGTCGCAATGGTGCAGGGTGGCGCGACCGTCTCGAGTCGAGGAACAGCTCTTTCCACGTCGAATCTCGGAGACACGAAGGGAGCCAGGGAGAATTTGGATAAGGCCCTGGCGATCCGCGAAAAACTTTCGGCTCTTGAGCCAAACAACAAGGAGACCCAGCGAGACCTCGCCTACTGCTATGAGCGAATAGGAGTCCTCTATGTCACCAACGGTCCACCCGAGAAAGCCGTGGAGAGTCTGCGCAAGGCAGCACCGAGACTGGAAGCTCTCCTGGCCGCGGATCCAGCGAACGAAGACCTCCAATACAACCTGGTCGATAACTATGAGGGAATGGCCAAGGCCCTCGGCAATCCCATCCTGCCGAATCTGGGAGATACGCAGGGAGCATTAGATTACCTGGCCAAGGCCCAGCCAATTATAGAGAAACTGGTTGCCGATCATCCGGAAAATCTCGCCTATCAGTTATATCTCGCGGCCCATCATAACGCCTATGGATGGGTGCTGGGAAGTGCCAGCGGCAAATTAGCTGAAGCCTTGGCACATGCCCAGAAGGCCCTGGCGATGTTTCATAAACTTTGCGACGTCGACCCAGGCAATACGCTCTATCGGAGCCAGCTTGTTCAACAATTGAGCGCCACCGGCAGAATCATGCTCAACCTGGGCGACCAGCGCGCGGCGGCCGAAGTCTTTCAACAAGGCCTGTCCATTTGCGAGTCTCTTCTGCAAGCCGATCCACGAGACGCCTACAATCGCAAGTCGGTCGCACTCGCTCATCGCAATGTGGCTGAGGCCCTGGGTGGACTAAACGACTACACCGGCGCGCTGGACCATTTTCAGAAGGCGCAGCAAATCTTCGCGCAGCTCGTCGCGGAAGATCCGGCGAATTCGGATTCCAAGTCGAAATGGGCCTACGTCTGTCTGGCGATGAGCCAGGTCCAGGCAAAGACCGGAGATTTGAGCGCCGCTGTCGAGAGCGACCTTCAAGGTATCAAGATTGATGAAGCTTTGCTGGCCGCTTCGCCCGTGAATGCACTTGCTCGCAACACTCTTGCGCAATTGTACTATAAGTTGGGCGGCTACGATGCTCAGCTTGCCATAAAGATGGATGGTGAAAAGCAAACCGAGGAGTGGCGCGCCGCGAAAGCCGCGTACGAGCGAAGCCTCGGCATCTACCAGGAGATGAAAAGCAAGGGAACTCTCAACGCCGCCGATGCCTCCAAGCCGGACGAAATCGCGAATGACATCGCTAAATGTGATCTGGCCCTGAAGTCTATCGCCCCAGAGAAACCAACGTCTTAGGCGACAGCCTTCAGGATAAGCGGCGTTTTTCCGTAGCAGAGAACCAACCGGTGCCTTGCTCTATTGAAGGTTGTAAGCCTCAACCAACCCCACTCCGGTCGTGTTGTTCTTGCCCCGGACTACAGCGGTATAATTCCCCGGCGCCAGCGTCGCCAGAATCGCGGGTTCGCGATCTTTATTTGGCGGAATGGTGGTCGCAATAATTTCACTCTCCTGCGTCTCGCGCCAGTCGTCGTTCGCGATCGTCATGCCGTTGCTGTCGTGCAATTCCAGAGTCGGATCGGCCAGAGCGCCCTGCACCCCGAAATCGGTCAACGTCGGCCCAATCGCGCGCACTAATACTTTCGCCGGCTCCGTTCCGCCCACAATGAAACCGCCGATCATCACGTCGTCACCCGTGTTGATGAAACCGCGAGTCGAGATATTCGCCAGCTTAGCGGGCGACGCGGAGTCCAAGTCATAGAGTTCCGCGATCCCGACACCCGTCTCGCCGTGCGCGCCCTTCACAACGGCGCTGTAGTTGCCCGGCGTCAGGGTCGCGACGATGACCGCCTCCCGCGGATCGCCCGGCGCGAAACCGTTCGGAATTTGCGAGGTGTCGCCCTGTTGCCAGTTGTCATTGATCACGGTCCCGTCGCTCTTGTGCAATTCCAGGAGCGGATCAGAAAGCGTGTTCGGCACTCCAAACTGCGCCAGACTCGGCCCGAGGCCACGGATGAGCACTTTCTTTGTGGAACCACTCGGGCCGGTGACAATGAATCCGGCGATCAGTACGTTGTCGCCGGTTTGCACGCTCATTCGAGTGGCGATGTTTAAGGGCTGTCCGGATTGCGGTTGGGGCGCGTTCGGATTTACGGACACGAGCACTCCGTTACCGCTGAGGGTAAGAGAAGCGTTGCCACCGCTGGAATTGAACGCGCCATTGACCGCCCCATATCCGAGCGGGCTGAAGGTGTCGGCCGGATCGATCGCAAAACCGTTGATCGTCTTGATATGAAGAATGCCGCCAAGCGTCGCGGTTCCGCCTATTTGGAGTTGGTCCGCCTGGCCGAAATTCTTTCCCCCGGTTTCAACAATCAACGTGCCGTTCCCACCCTGGCTGAAGTCGCCCACCACGGAGATCGTTCCGGCGGAATGGCCGGGCGAAATGAATCCGCCGTTATTCGCCAGGCTCCCGACGACAACTCCCGATCCGGTCAGGGTTCCACCATTCAGTGAAATGGAACTTTCGATCGTGATTCCGTTCAGATCGAGCTGGCCTCCGGTCTGGACGAATCCGGAATCCGCGCTTGGGGCGGCGGGCTCGATGGAAAGTGCGGGACGGCTGCCGCCATCGTTAGTGATCAGACTACTGCCATCGTGACTGATCGCACTCGCGCCATCGTTGCCGATTATGCTTCCGCCATCGTTGGTGATTAAACTGGCGCCGTCGTTGCCGATTATGCTTCCGCCATCATTGGTGATCAAACTGCCGCCATCGTTGGTGATGAGGCCGAGGCCATTCTCGCTGAGCAGGCTGCCTGAGTTTTCGAACTTCGCCGCGTAGACTCCGCGTTTGAGCGGGATCGGTTGTGGGGTGCTCGGAGGCGTGATCGCGGCGGCGATTCGCTTCGGCAGGCTAACAATGAAAGCTCCGGCATTCTTGAAGAACGCGGCGACTCCATCGAATAATCCGTCCGGGGAGGCGGGGCGGTTGGCGGCGCGCGTTCCATTCGGCACCGGCACAAATCCGCCACGGCCGGTGATCCGGACCGTGCCGTTGTTCGTGACCGTGCCGCTCGCCGGAATATTCGTGTCGCTGACCAGGGCCATGATGGCGCCGGCGTTGATGGTCAGGTTGAGATTCTTCAACTGGCCACCGGCGACCGTGAAAAATTTGGCGATCGTGAGACTGCCGCCGGCTCCCGTAATCGAGCCGCTGCTTAGGGTGACGACGGAGCCGTTGATGTTCTGGGTCAGGGTTGCATCGAACGAACCAACGACCGCGAAGTCGTTCGGCCCGGGAATTCCGGGGTTGCTGTTCTCGTCGCGCCAGTTCGCCGCGTTGCTCCAGTCCCCAGACGAAACCATCCGGACTAATTTTGCACCGGCCGGTTTGATCCGGATATAAGCCGGCTGAGCGAAACCGGCGATACCTCGATCGTCGATGGCAAAAGCTTTAAGGACATGATCGCCGGGAACAGTGGTGATGTATTGCGTGTTCAGGCTCGATCCGCCGGTCTCACTCGCCTCGATGGTGGCGCCATCGTAAACCAGTCCAAGCCGCTTGATGGTCTTTCCATCCGGACTTACCACGTTCGTTATTCCGAGATTCAGCGTGCCCATGGCCGCTATAATGGGATGATCGGCGTCGAGACCGGACTGGCTTCCGGGTTGGGGAGAGGGCGGAACGATATCGAGCGTCGGCGGCGCGCCATTCACGACGTCCTTGATTCCGACGATGTTGGAGAAACTCTGGACAAACCCCGGCGCTTTCGCGACCGCGCGGAAGTAAACCGGATCGCCAGAAGGATATTTCGTCGTGTCCAGATAGAAGCTGGTATGACTGTCATATTCGTGCATCTGGCCGGCGCGGCCGTCGTTCAGCCCCACCCAACTGGCGTCATCATCTGGCGTGGTCGTGGATTGGATGTAGAGGGTAATCCCGGCCTGATCGACGCCGACGTCGGCGCGGAAATTCATTTCCTGCCCCGCCCCATTTGTCTTCCCGTACAACGTTGTCGGGCTAAGGTGCGCCTGACCGTAAGGAAGATTGAAGGGTCCGATGATGTTCGACTTGCTGTCCGGATAACCCGGGGCGCTTGAGAGGGCGCGGAAATACATGCCGGACGCATTCGGATAATTGGTCGAGCTGAGGACGAACTGGCCCGTCGTCTGGTCGATCGTCATATAACCCTTGCCCGACCCGTTATTCAGGTTAACCCAATCGATTCGGTTATTATCGGCCACGGTATTAATCTGGACACGCACGACCAGCCCTTCCGGGGTTCCACTTTGCTGCGCGCTGAAGTGCAAGGCGGTATCGGAAAGATTGTTTGCCGGGGATTGGCTGCCGTTGATCCGGAACACCGTGGCGGAAAGTCCGCCGTGGGCCGGCACGGGCGGTGGAGGCGGAACACCATTGCCGAGGACGCTGATGTAGCCCGATGCGTTATTGCTGACGAACATCTGCCGCGTAGCCGCGTCGAAGACCATCCGCCCCGGGTAATGGCCGAGCTCGATTTGCCCGAGGAATTGATAATTTTGGAGCGGATTGAAAATCGTCACGCGTCCGGTGGCGTCGAACTGATTCGAATTGTCCGAGACATAGACGGTGTTGGTAATATCGTCGATCCCTACCCCGGCGACGGCGTCGCCATTGTTAGAGTTGGTATTGTTAAAGGTCGTTTCGACTGCATCGGTCGCGCCGTTGATCACCGTGACGTCGTTATCCGCCGATCCTGCGCCGTTGTTCGCGATGTAGACCTTGTTCGTCTGCCGATTAATCGCGATCTCTCCCGGCACGGCGCCGGCACTTAACGTCGTGACGATCTGGTTGGTCAGGCTATTAATGACCACCACATTGTTGCCGCCGAATCCCGAGCCGCCATCCACGTAAACGCGACCGTTATCCGGATTCACTGCCACCGCGCTGGCAATGAAGGGCAGAGCGATGGTGGTAATGAGGGCGTTGTTGTCGAGGTTGTAAACATTCAACGTCGCCTGGCTGGTGCTGTTAGACCGCGCGCTGATAAAGAGGCGATGCCGCGCGTTGTCTACCGCCAGCCGGGCATGATAGTAATCATCGCTCCCGACTGTAATCGCGCCGGCCAGCGTGCCCGTGGCTCCGTCGAGGATATCGACCATATTACCGTGGAGGCCATTGCTTGGATCCGCCGCGGTCGTGCGCGTGGCGTAAATTCGATTCAAACTTTCGCAGACAGCGATATCGCGAAAGCCTTCGTCGTTTACCAACGCGTCCCGGGTATTCGCTTCCGTCGCCGTCCGGAAGAGAATGGCATGGCTGGCGACGTCGATCGTAAGGATATCTCTCGACTGCTCGTCGGCGACGTAGAGCCGTCCGCGACCGGAATCGACCGCAACGGAGATGGGTCGATAACCGACCGTGATGGTCTTGGTGCCGCCATTTGTCGGATCGATCACGCCCACGGCATTTTCCTTCCCGAAAGCGCTACCCACCGAATTGGTATACTGGGTCACGTAAAGCTTGCCGCTGCCCGCCAAAACCCCGCCGAAACTGAACCACCAGGGGGAAGATCCTAACGAGACGTTATTTTGAGTATCGATGACGTGCGTGACCGGATTAGAGTCACTGAAGTAGGCGCGATGTCTCGTCGCGTCGACTGTCACTCCGACCCCATAGCCTCCGACAACCCCGAAGTCGTCCTGGGTCAGCGAAATGGAAGTCACGATAACGTCGGAGGCGCTATTGATGACGAGAACCACCGGGGTATTTCCGCCATTCGACACCACGGTGGCGGCAAAGAGTTCATTTGTCCCAGGATCAACGGCAATATTCCCAACCATCTTGGTTCCGGTATGGATGAAGGGCTTGGTCACGAGAGCGTCGAGATCGACAACTGCGATGCGGCCCACGTCATTCGAGTCGCTGATGTAGAGCTTCCGAGAGGTTGGATTCAGCGCCATGCTGGAGCCATGGACATTATCGCTTCCATTCGTTAGACCAATAGTCGCCAGCAGGGACAAGCTGGTGCCGTCATAAACGTTGACGTAGAAAGGATTAGTGAGGCTTAAGGCGAAGAGACGCCCGGTTGTCGGGTCTAGCAACACGTTGACGCCGAGGTTGCCGCTGAAATTTCCAGTGACCTGATTGGTCGCCCCGTCAATAACCGTAATCTGCGGTGCGAGATGCGCGCCATCCGGCCCACTGGAGGTACCGAGGTAAATCTTGTTCGTCGCTTCGTTGACCGCGATGGCATCGACGCCCCATGGAAGCGAAAAGGCGGCGATCACGCTGTTGGTCTCCGCGTCGATCACGCTCACCCTGCCATTCGAGCCGAAGGTACTGCCGGCGCCCGCCGTATAGACGCGCTTGGTTGTACTGTTGATCGCGATCGGGAGCGGAAAGTAACAAGGGGGGCCCGGAAGCGGATTAATCGTGTCCGTCAGGGCCGGCACCTTGGCGGCAATGGCGCTGTGGCTCAGCCCGAGCGCCAACGGCATGATGAGAAGGAAGAAACGGCGGGCTGCTGGATTGAACATAGATCGGGCCTTTTTCTATCTCGCGGAAAAGGGAGCCGAATCGGCTCACGGTTTTTTTGCGGAATGCGGAAAGCTCGACAGGAGGGCCTCGCCGACTAAGGTTTTCCCGTGAAAACCGAAAACGAAGATCGCGTAGCCGGCTCTGCGAACAGCGCCCTGGCTGCCCTCGATGGTTTTCTCGTCGGCGGGAGCAAAAATCCCACCGTGAACGCGGCGCTCCCCGCCGTTTATGACGAGCTCCGGCAGCTAGCGGCAAATTATCTCCGCCGCGAGCGCACCGATCACACACTCCAGCCGACCGCACTCGTCCACGAATCCTACTTACGCCTGCTCAACCAGAAGACCGTGGATTGGAGCAACCGCCTTGAATTTCTTTCCATCGCCGCCCGGATGATGAGGCGGATTCTTTCCGACTACGCCATCGCGCGCAAAGCGGAGAAACGGGGAGGCGGTGCACCGAAGCTGCAATTGGATGCCGCGCTGGAATTTTGCAATGACCGTGCGATCAACCTCGCTGCCGTGGACGAAGCGTTACGCGATTTGGAAGCAATGGACTCCCGTCAAGCGCAACTCGTCGAGCTTCGATTCTTTGGCGGCCTGACCATTGAAGAAACCGCCGAGGTGATGGCGCTTTCCCCTGCCACCGTGAAGCGGGAGTGGACGACAGCGCGGCGCTGGCTGCAGCGCGAGTTGAGCACACGTTAGTTCGATGACTCCCGAACGTTGGCAGAAGGTAAAAAACACGCTCGCCAGCGCGCTTGAGCGGCCTGAAGAAAACGAGCGAGCTGCCTTTCTTGCGGCTACCTGTGCGGATGACATTTCGCTCCGCCGTGAAGTGGAATCGTTACTGGCCCAACCCGACGACGACTTTGATTTGGTCGGCGGAGCCATTGGGGTCGCCAGCACAGATCGCATGAACTCGCCGGACGAAGGTCGTCGTATTGGCAACTACGAGCTTCTCCGCGAGCTGGGCCGCGGTGGGATGGGAACCGTTTGGCTGGCAAAGCGCGCCGATCAGCAGTTTGAAAAACTTGTCGCAATCAAACTCCTAAAGCGCGGCACAGATACCGACGAGGTCCTGCGGCGCTTCCAAACCGAACGCCAGATTCTCGCTCGGCTCGAACATCCGAACATCGCCCGTCTACTCGATGGCGGCATTACCGACGACGACCTGCCGTATTTCGTCATGGAATACGTCGACGGACCCCCCGTCACCGAATTTTGCCGCGATCGCGCGCTGACGATCCGACAACGGCTCCAGCTGTTTTTAAAAATCTGCGGCGCGGTCCAGTTCGCGCACCAAAATCTCGTGGTCCATCGCGACCTGAAGCCCGGAAACATTCTCGTCCCCCCAGACGGCGAACCGAAGCTGCTCGACTTCGGCATCGCCAAGCTACTCGCCCCAGATGAGGCCGCTCCCGAGGTAACCATGGCGGAACATCAGCGATTCACGCCCGCCTACGCATCGCCCGAGCAGGTGCGCGGCGAACCGATCACCACCGTAAGCGATGTCTACGCGCTCGGAACGCTCCTTTACGAAATCCTCACCGGGAAGAACGCGCATCGCTTCTCCGTGCCGCATCCACCGCCGACCGAGCTGCTGCGCGTGGTCACGCAAGAGGAACCGCTGAGGCCGAGCGCGGCTGCGCTTGAACCGTCGATCGCCCGGCGTTTGCGCGGCGATCTCGACACTATCCTTCTCAAAGCGTTGCGGAAAGAACCTTCCCGACGTTACTCGGGAGTAGGAGCCTTTGCCGAAGACATCCGGCGCCATCTTGATGACCAGCCGGTAAGCGCCCGTCGAGACACCTTCTCCTATCGCGCGGCGAAGTTCGTCCAGCGAAACAAGATCGGCGTGGCTGCCGCGGCGCTTGTCCTGTTATCTCTCGTCGGCGGGATCATCGCCACGGCATGGGAGGCGCGCGTCGCCCAGGCGCAACGGGCACGGGCGGAGCGGCGCTTCAGTGATGTCCGCACTCTGGCGAGCTCGATGCTCTCTGAATTGAATGAGGAGGCAGAGACGCTTTCGGGCTCGATCAAACTGCGCTCGATCCTGGTTAAAAGAACGCTGGCTTATCTTGATACGGTTACGCAGGAAGCCGGCGACAATCGCGCGCTTCAGCGTGAACTGGCCACCGCTTATCAAAAGGTCGGTGATATCCAGGGTAACACCTACTACTCAAATCTTGGGGACCTGAATGGCGCCCTGGAGAGCTATCGGAAATGTCTCACGCTTCGTGAAACCCTCGCCAAAGCCGAGCCCCAGAACGCAGAGATTCGCCACGACCTCGCCCTAGGCCATGAGGGTTACGCCGATGTGTTGTGGGGAGTAAATCGACTGACAGAGACTTTGCAGAATTACCGCGAGGCCCAGGCGACTCTCGAAGCGCTGATAAAAGTCGAGCCTGCAAACCGGCAGTGGCGCCTCGATCTGTCCAGGGTCTACCACAAGCTCGGCGATCTCCAGGGCAACGTGGACTACTCAAACCTCGGGGACACCGCCGGCGCCGTGGAGAGCAAACGAAAGGCATTGATCCTTCGAGAGGCGCTCGTCGGTGAAGACCCGTCGAACAAAAATTTCCGCGACCTGCTTTCCGAGAGTTATCTGAACCTGGGCAAGATGCAACGCATCACGGGTGACCTGCCTTCGGCCTTGCAGAACTATCGCAAGGCTCTCGCGCTCCAGGAGGAGTTTTCGGCCGCCGAGCCCACCAATCAAATTTTTCGCCGTCACGTGATGTTTTCTCATAGATACCTGGCGGTCGCTCTTCAGGAGAATGGCCAGCTTGAAGAAGCTCTCGCGAGCCAGCGTGTCACCTTGAAAATCGCTGAAGAACTTGCAGGCGCGGACAGCAAGAACACGCAAGCTCAACGAACTCTGGCCGTCTCCTCCAGCGCGGTTGGCAATCTTCTGGCGAAGCGCGGAGATATCGCCGGTGCCCTGGAACATTACCAAAAAGGGACAAGCATCCTCGAGGGTCTGTTCTCCGCCAATCCGAGCAATGCGCAGGTGCGCCGCGATCTGCTTATCGCTTACCTGGGATTCGGCGATACCCAGTTTCTCGCGGAAAATCCATCCGCAGCGATGGCGAATTACTTGAAAGCGAAACCGCTGGCGGAAGACCTGGCCGCGGCTGACGCGCAGAACATTCAGGCCCGCAGCGACCTCGCCGCACTTAATATGAGTCTCAGCGCCTGGAAGCGGCAGAATGGCGATCCCTTGTCCGCTTTGGAACATTGTCGGCGGGCCGTTGCCATCCGCGAAGAACTCTCGGCCGCCAATCCCTCGAATGCATTGACCCGGCGTGACCTCGCGGCCGACTATTCCGAGTTAGGAGAAGTCTATGAACGGCTGGCGTCCGACCAACAGACTGACACTGGCCAGCGACAAGCTAACTGGCGTCGAGCCACAGAATGGTACGACAAGGCCCTCAACATCTGGCAAGACATGAAAAGGAATGGAATTTTGGGCGGCGCCGAAACAGGAAAGCCCGACGAACTTGCCAGGAAGATCGCAAAGGCCGAAGCCGCGCTGAACTTGGTCCCCTAAGCCACCGCTTTTAACGTTACCTGTTCGTAGATGGTTTCGTAACGCTGCGCCGCTTCCGTCCATGAAAAATCGCGGGCCATCGCGCGTTCCATGAGCGCCGTACACGTCGTTTTGTCGTGGAAAAGTTCGCGGGCGCGTTTCATCGAATTCCAGAACGCGTCGGGCGTTTTTTCGTAGTAGAGGGAACCGAAGCCATCAAGGTAACATCGGCGATTGGCCGGTGGCTGGCCCCTCCTGTGAAGTCACTTACTGTGCGAAACTTTCGGTCGTGCGCGGCCTGCGGCCTTCGTCGGCGTCGTGATAATCGACCCAGGTCTGGATATCGGCGCGGTCGCCGAAGCCGTTCGCTTTTTTTTCCTCTTGGAGCTCCCGGCTGCTGTCGTCACGCCAGCCGCGTGTCGTAATGAAATTATTCCAGAATTTGATCTTCTCTTCGTCAGCTCGGCCAAATTTCTCGAAACACCATTCGAGGATTTCGTCGTCCGTCCCGCCGGCGCGCACCCGTTCGACTAATTGCAGCGGGTCAATTGCGAAGAAGCGGCAGCAGTAGCCATCGAAACAATCGTGCACCGGACCGCCAGCGTAGTTGTAGTCGACAGGCAAGAGTCCCTGATCCTTCAAGCGCAGCTTATCAAGCATGCGCGCGAAAAACATCACACCCTTCGTGGAAACATAATCACTGCACGGCGTCTTCATAAACAGGGTAGGACAACATGGATTACGCTGCGGCGCTTCTTGCGTCGGTCAGTTCCGTGTAGAGATCTTCATAGCGCACCGCGGCTTCACTCCAGGAGAAGTCGTGGGACATCGCGCGTTCCATCAAAGCGGTCCACGTCGTCTTGTCGTGGAAAAGTTCGCGGGCGCGTTTCATCGAATCCCAGAAGGCGTCAGGCGTCTTTTCGTAGCAGAGGAAACCGAAGCCGGAGTCGATCGACGGATCGTAATCCTCGATGATTTCCTGGATGCCGCCGGTGGCCCGCGCGACGGGGAGCGCGCCATACTTCAAGCTGTACATCGCGCTCAAACCGCTCGGCTCGATCTGCGATGGGATGAGCGAGATGTCCATCCCGGCTTCGATGAGGTGGGCGAGCGCTTCGTCGTAAGTCTGGCGATAGGCGAACTTGGTTGGGTATTTGCGGGCGGCGATGGCGAGCGCGGTTTCGTAGCCGGCATCGCCTTCGCCCAGGATGATCAACCGCACGTCGTCGGAGAGGAGCCGATCGAGCAGCGGCATCAGCAGATCAAATCCTTTTTCCGGAACGAGGCGTGTGACCATTCCGAAGACCGGGCCGGTGGGCGCAGGCGCGAGTTCGAGACCGTCGAGCAGCAAATCGCGGCAGACCGTTTTGCCTTCCAAATTTCCGGGACCGAACTGGCGCGGCAACAGGTGATCGGTCTCCGAATTCCAGCGGCGGTAATCGGCGCCATTAAGAATGGCGGCGAGCCGGCGGGCGTGTTCCCGGAGGACGATGTCGAGATCGCAACCGCCTTCGGGTGTCAGCATCTCGCGCCGATACCGTTCGCTCACGGTCGTGATCTTATTGGCAAAAACGATTCCGGCCTTGAGGAGGTTGAGCCGGCCGAAATATTCGACGCCGGCCGGCTTGAAATACCGCTCCGGCAAATTCGTCAGGTCAAAATCGAGGCCCCAGAAACTGCCTTGCTCCGCGAGATGATGAATCGTGAGCAGAGTCGCGAACGGCAATTTCTGCTCGGCGACCAGAACGGGCACGAGCGCGGCCGCCCAATCGTGGACATGGAGGATCTGCGGCGTGGGCGTCATCCGGCGCGCCATTTCGAGCGCGGCTTTGCAGAAGAAAATGAAACGCGCGGCGTTGTCTTCGTAAGCCACGCCGTGTTCGCCGTAAATGCTGGCGCGACCGAAGAATTCGTCGCAGCGAATAAAGAACATCTGCACACCGCCGCCAGTCCGGCCTTCGACAAATTCCGCCACATGATTCCGGGCGCCGAGGCGGACATCCACCGTGATCCCGGTATCGCGCAGCTCGAACGCCATGTTCTCGCTGATCTCGCGATAGAACGGCATCACGATCCCGACCTCGTGCTTGCGCGCGCGCAATTCGCGCGGCAGTGCCTCGAGCACGTCCACGAGCGCCGTCGCCCGCGAGAGCGGCGGCCCCTCGGCGCTGATCATGAGGATTCGCATGGAATTGAAGGCAGAACGTTCAACGTCCAACGCTCAACGTCCAACGTCCAATTTCAAAAAAAAGCGGCGAACCGCCTCCTCTTAGTTCGACGTTGGACGTTGGACGTTGGGCGTTGGACGTTTCCCCTCTCCCTCGCCTAACGAGTACTCCTTCCTCAACCACTCCAGCGCTTCTTCTCGATTCTTCAACATTCCTTCCAGCTGCCGCGTTTCCACCGCCTCGAGAATCTTACCGAACGTCGGCCCCGGTTTCAGTCCAAGCGCGATCAAGTCGTCGCCGCGTACCAGCGGTGGCGGGATGATCGGCTCGTTCACGAACTCTTCCTTTTTCGTCAGGAGAAATTCGTAGTTATCCATCATCGCGTGGCTGCTCGCGCAATCGACCCGGTGCAGTTCCAGCTCGTCGTTGAACGTGGGACGCGCCATGAACCGTTTTAGTTTCGCCACCCGCATGTTGGGCACGTCCTTGAAAACCATGTGCTGCCGCACCGCCTCGACCGTCGCGTCGATTTCCGCGCGGGAAAAACGGAGCCGTTCCATGATGGCCTCCGTCATTTCCGCGCCGACCCGGTCGTGGCCGTTGAAACGGATGCGTCCTTCTTCATCCACCATCGAGGTCGGCGGTTTGCCGATGTCGTGAAACAAAACGCTGAGGACCAGTGGCAACGATGCCTCCGCCGGCAGCATCTCCAGCATGATCCGCGTGTGCTTGAAGACATCCCCTTCGGGATGGAACTGCGGCGGCTGCTCGCATCCTTTCATCTTGTCGAGTTCCGGCAAAACGACGCGCATCAGTCCGCTCGCATCGAGCAGGTCCCAGCCGCGGGCGCGATTGGGTGACAGAAAAATCCGCACCAGCTCTTCCCGAATTCTCTCGGCGCTGATTTCCGTAATCGACGCCGCGCTCGCCCGGACGGCATCCCACGTCGCCGCATCGATCTCAAATCCAAGAACCGTGGCGAACCGGACCGCGCGCAACATCCGGAGCCGATCTTCGGCGAAGCGCTGCGCCGGATCACCGATGGCGCGAATCAGTTTCCGTTCGAGGTCATCGCGCCCGCCAACGAAATCGATGACCACATCTTTTTCGGGATCGAAGAACATCCCGTTGATGGTGAAGTCGCGCCGGGCCGCGTCTTCCTCCGCCGTTGCGAAATGCACTTCCACCGGACGCCGGCCATCGAGATACGCGCCATCCGATCGGAAGGTCGCGACCTCGAATTGAAAATCATTCTCGAGCACCACGATCACGCCGAAATGCGCGCCCACCGCATACGTCCGCGGAAACATTTTCTGCACGACTTCCGGCCGCGCGTCCGTCGCGATATCGAAATCTTTCGGGGCCTGGTCCAGCAACAAGTCGCGGACGCACCCACCCGCGAAATATGCGACATGGCTACGCTCGCGCAATCGATGCGCGATATCGCGCGCGGTGGATTCCATCGAGGGTTTCATTTTTAGTACGGCGGGTTGACCCAATAGAAACGCAGGCGAGCGGCTTCCGCCACCTTTAAGGTGACAAGTCCACCCAGCAATGTGCACGGAGCTCCTGGCCTTATTGCAGGAAGTAGACTTGGACTACACCCGTTCCGGTACTTTCCGGTTTGCCCCGCACCTGAGCGGTATATTGGCCGGGCGCTATTGTCGCGGTCAGTGCGGCCTCACGATCGTTCGTCGGCGCGAGGCCGGTATTCTCGATCTCCTGTTGCTGGTCTGTTTTCCAGTCATCATTTTCCCGAACGATCACACCATTCATGTCTCTGAGTTGGAGCGTCGTGTCCGGGAGCGCGTTCGTAATGCCAAACGCAGTCAAAGATGGACCGACGGCGCGAACCACCAGTCGCACCGGCGCATTCTGAATGATAAAGCCCGCGACCATGAGTCCATCACCTGGCTGAATTAATCCCCGCGTCGCGATATTAGCCAGTCTGGCCGGCGATCCGGCGCTCATGTCATAGGCATCGACGACGCCGGTGCCGACTGTGTTGCCCACGCCGCTCACGACCGCTGTATAACTGCCCGGAATAAGGTTCGCAATGATCGCCGACTCCAGGTTGTTCCCAGGCGCCAACCCACTGCTATTGATCTCGGTCGATTGATCGCTGGTGATAATCCCTCCGACCTGCGTCAGCTTCCAATCGTTATTCGTAGCGATCGTCGCATTGTTTGAATCGTGGATCTCGAGGGTAGGATTCGCCAGCGCGTCAGCTATGCCAAAGGGAATGAGCGAAGGCCCAATCGCGCGCACCATGATTTTCTTGGTCGAACCAGCGGGCCCTTGAACGATAAACCCTTCGATTAGCACATTGTCACCCAAGCCCACGGGGAGACGCGTGGAGACGTTGCCGGTCAAGCCGGGCGTGAGAGTCGGCGTTGCTGTAGGTGTAGATATAGGTGTCGTGCTTGGAGATGAGGCCGGGGAGGGCGTGGCGGTCGCTGTAGCAGTAGGAGTCGCGGTAGCTGTTGGCGTAGCAGTAGCAGCGGGTGTAGCGGTGGCTGTCGCCGTAGCTGTTGGCGTCGCCGTGGCCGTAGCGGTAGCCGTAGCGGTAGCCGTAGCCGTAGCTGTCGGCGTGGCAGTGGCAGTTGCTGTTGGCGTTGGCGTTGGCGACGCCGGAGCGATAGACGTGACCAGTAGCACCACATCGTTGCCGGTGCCGCTTGCGTAATTGATGCTGAACTCGCAGCCGGAAACCACGAAGCGGTTCCCGGAAATCGCGGTGCCATTCACGGTCGCGAAGCTGCCTGTCACGGGATCCGACCCGTCATTGGTGATGATCTGAAATGTCTGGCCAACCCCTGTCGGCCTTGACAACAAAGTGACGTTGAGGTTCCCCCCGGTGAGGGCGACGGTGCCGGTGACGTTCAGATTGTCCGCGGTGCCGTGCCCGCCGCTGTTTGTCGGATCGAGTTCCACGTCGAGGGTGCCGCCGACACTCGAAAAAGAAAAATTGCCCGAGCCCAACGTGCCAACCGAATTTCCGGGCGCGACGGTGCCGCCGCCGGAGAGAGGCCCGCTGACCGAGAGAGGCCCGCTGATCGATCCCGTGCCGACCAATGTCCCGCCCTTCACTAACATGGTGCCTGTCCCAGTCCCGATAACATTAACTGGAAACGTACCGGTCCCGGTCTTGGTGAGCATGCCGCCCAAGGATAAGCTACCTACGCTCAGCGGCATCGAGTAGTCGAGCGTGGCGTCGGCAGTGGTAGTCAAACCGTCGGTCGAAAATGTGGCGCCGGTGGGGCCCTGGAGAGTCAGGCTGCTCCCTGCGTTGAAGGTGATGGCTCCGAGCGTCACGTTTCCGCCCTGAAGATCAATCGTCGAGTTAGCGGTAATCGTGGCTGTTGAGCTGGCTAAGTCACCGGCCCCCCGTACCACGAGCTTTCCCCCGCTCAGGTGAATAACGCCAATACCACGGTTCGTCGGCGTCGTGATATCCAGCGTCCCTTCGATGGTGACCGGCCCCCTGATGATGTTGCTGGTATTTGAGAGCACCAACGTGCCGCCTGTCACGGTGACGTCATCTATGGAGATCCGCGTCGTGATCGAGTTGGTCACGGCCCCTCCGGCTCTGTTGCTCAGAGAGTTCGAGAAAACCGTTCCGCCGTTCTGCACGGTGTAACCAGTGGTAGAGTTGAAAAAGGTGATGGTCTGGAAGCTTCCCGACGCCGGCTGGGAAACGCCATTCAGGTCAACGGTACCGGCACCAGTGTCGGTAAAGGTGACCGGATCCGCGGATGTTGGGAGCCCATCGGGGTTCCAATTGGCGGAGCTGGTCCAAAAACCGTCGCCTGCGCCTCCATCCCAGGTTCGCTGCGCGAGTGCCGGCGTGGCCAGGGCCGCGAGCGAGGCTAACGTCGCCACGAAGATAACCCAGCGCCCTCGGCGTAATGCTCCAGGCCTTTCGCCGGCAAGCGAATCATGGCCTTCTTCCCCAATGGTTAGTGACCGGAGGAGGAGTCGACCAGATCGCAGATAAGAAAATCTGCGCGGCCGTAAAGCTGGACCGGCGAAGTAGAGCGGATGCATGATCAGGAATGGTTTCCGTTTTCCGCCATCTCGGAAGCTGCAGAGAATACTGAAATCTGCGAGATCATAGCAACCGAAATCGCCAACACTTTGGCGCCTTTGCCGTCGCAACCTCTGCTGGCAAAGACTCCGCCGTTTGCGCGAACGTGCAACGGAGCCAGCCTGCCGGGAAGTCTTAGCTTGGCTTGCAAGATGGGTGGCAGATCGCCCACATAGCCGGAGGAAGTCCGTCTTTGGCATTGTGTCTTGGATCCTTCCGTGCGTGGCATGGCTCGTCGCAAATTTCATAGTGAGAGCTGCCACCGCTGCAGAGCGCGCGCGTGGAGACTGGCTCCCTGGCCTCCACGAAGCAATCGCCAGTATTCTCGTTATTGCCCTGTACGCGTTCGCACCTGGTGTCATAGCAATTTTACGGCACGAGCGTTACCGCTGGCTCGGACTTCCCCCGCTCTTAGCCGGACTTTGTGCTCTAATTTACTTTTCCCGGATTTTCTTTCAGTGATCTTTGGAAGGAAGCCATGATATCTAACCAGCCGCTCCAGCAAACCGCTGGTCGTTGTGAAGTCCGCATTTGATTCTATGAAACCAGTCTCGATGTTTGCTACGCTCGGTTCCGCCAGCGGTGGCTGAGCTTGGTCTCGTTAGGCTGCGCCGCTTAAAACTATGTCTTTCGAACAAATATCCGATCTCGCGCAAATCGCCGCCTCGGTTGCCGTGGTGGCTTCCTTGATCTTTGTTGCTTTGCAGATCAAACAAAATACGGCCGCCCTCCAGCGGAACGAACACAACTCCACCATGGCGCAGTGGACCGTGATCCGCATGGCCATCGCCAAGCATCGAGACATCGCGGAGTTGATGACCGCCGGTCTTCATGAGGAGAGTCCGCTGGACGCAGCCGATCAGCTGCGATTGGAGCAGATGTTGCAGGAAAACGCCTGGGCGGCTTTTCACATTTGGGACAGAACGCAGCGCGGAATCTTTCCGAAGGGGACTTTCGAAGCGACAGGTGGAGCACTCTTGGGCTCTTTGCTCACAACGCCGGGAGGCGAGAGCTGGTGGCGCAAAGCTAAACATATCGGTTTTCCTCCTGGGTTCGTCTTGGACGTCGATGCACTCCTTACCAAGGCCTAAAGGCGATGTCTTGGTTTCGATAACAATATGCAAATATCCACAAGAACTTCGGTATGGCTTTTCTTGATTACCTTCGCCCTGATATTTTACGGGATGGGGGCGGCCTCCGTGGAGAGTTTCGTCAACTACCCGACCTGGTCTCTGATCGGGGCGAACGAGTTCCGTGCTTATCACCGAGCCCTTAGCCCTCTCATCATCGGCTACATGGTCATCCCGATGCTCGCGACGACGGTATTGACGATTCTCCTTCTTTGGTTCCGCCCGGCATCTATTCCCGGGTGGATGTTCTGGCTGGCTATCGGGTTGCAGGTGGTCGTTTGGGTTTCCACCGTCACCATTCAGTTGCCGATCCAGGGACAATTGAGTGCGGACGGTTTGTCGCTCCCGCTGATAGACCGGTTGCGCGCGACGAGTTTTTGGCTTCGCCGAGTGCCATCCACTGCCAATGCATTTCTTTTTCTGGGGATGATGTCCGCATTGCTGCGGGGGAATATCAGGCGCCGTGCCGAAGCCTGACCAAGCGATGCCGCTAGCGGCTGGCAGCAGTGAAAAAAGGGATGAGGGCGACACATGGCAAAGACTGATTGATGAACTCGCGCGACTCGTTCAACCTGCGGTCTTAGGGTCCATGTCACGGCTTGCCAGTCCGTTCCATTGATGAACTCGCGCGACTCGTTCAACCTGCGGTCTTAGGGTCCATGTCACGGCTTGCCAGTCCGTTCCATTCTCGTGTAACGATTCACATGGCGGCGAGCCTAGACGGGTTCATCGCCCGAAAGGACGGCACTGTCGACTGGATGGAAACCTCGGACGAATTCGCGGGCGGGGAGAGCCTGGACCCTGAATACATCGAGACCTTCCTCAAGACGATCGATTGCTACGTCATGGGGTCGCGAACCTATGAGCTCGCGTTGAGTTTTGAAAGCAAAGGGTTGGGGTGGGCCTACGGAGACAAACCCACCTTCGTCCTCACCAGCCGCGAACTGCCGCGGACCCGGGAAACCGTCGAGTTCTACTCAGGCGATCTGGCGCAGTTCGTGAATGGCCGCCTCCGGCCCAGGTTCCGTTCCATCTGGTTCGTGGGAGGCGGGATGGTTTCCGGCGAATGCCTTCGTCTCGGGCTAGCCGACGAAGTTCGTTATTCGATCCTGCCGATGCTGATTGGCCAGGGCATACCGTTCTTCGAGAAGCTCGACCAGGACGTCGCCCTTCACCTGACGGAAGTGAAAGCCTATAAGAGCGGCACGGTAGGGCTTTGTTACGAGGTGCGAAGACAGCCTCTAGTAACTCAAAGCTAACCTATCGACTCACCCGGGATTCTGTAGCCACCGGCACGAGGGCGTGCCGGCTTCAATTACTTCAGGTTGTAAATCTCGACGAGGGCAATGCCGATGCCGCCGTTCTTGCCGGCCACGATCGCGGTGAATTGGCCCGGCGGCGTCAGCGCCATAAAGATTCCGGCTTCTTTCGGATCAGGCAGCGCCAGTCCGTTTGCCGTCAATAATGCGGCCGAGGCAGCGTCGCTCTGCCAATCGTCGTTCGAGA
>JBEEHR010000075.1:0-117301 GCA_041167505.1 Verrucomicrobiota bacterium | reverse complement strand
GTCCTGGCTCTCGCTCGAAAAGAAGCCGATCGCTTCAATCATAATTACGTCGGGACCGAGCATCTGTTGCTCGGCCTGATCAAGCTGGGGCAGGGCGTGGCCGTCAACGTCCTCCAGAAGATGGGGCTCGATCTCGAAACCGTGCGGATGGAAGTCGAGAAGCAGGTCGGGTCGGGGCCGGAAACGAAAATGGTCGGCAACATTCCTTACACGCCGCGGGTGAAGAAGGTGCTCGCCCTCGCGGGGAAGGAAGCCAAGGCGCTGAACCATTCCTATGTCGGCACCGAACACATTTTGCTCGGGCTGTTGCGCGAAGGCGAAGGTGTCGCGGCGCGCGTGCTGAAAAGCCTTGAAGTCGATATCGAGCGGACGCGGAACGAGATTCTCAAGGAACTCGATCCGAATTTCACCCCGCCGGAATCCGAACAGGAAGGCGGCGAGCCTTCACCGGGCGGGAAAAAAGATGTTAAGACGCCGGCGCTGCGTGCATTCGGCCGCGATCTGACGGAACTCGCGAAGAAAAACGAGCTGGATCCAGTCATCGGCCGGCACAACGAAATCGAGCGCGTGATTCAGGTGCTCTGCCGGCGGACGAAGAATAATCCGGTACTGCTGGGCGAAGCTGGAGTGGGCAAGACGGCGATCGCGGAAGGATTGGCGCAGGAGATCGCGAACGGAAATGTGCCGGAGTTATTGCGCGACAAGAAAGTCATAACACTCGACCTCGCCCTGATGGTGGCGGGCACCAAGTATCGCGGCCAGTTCGAGGAGCGGATCAAAGCGGTCATGGACGAGATTCGCCGCTCAAAGAACGTGATTCTGTTCATCGACGAGCTGCACACGATCGTCGGAGCAGGTTCGGCGGAAGGCGCGATGGACGCGTCGAACATCATCAAGCCAGCCTTGAGCCGCGGCGAATTGCAATGCGTGGGAGCGACGACGCTCAACGAGTACCGCAAATACATCGAGAAAGACGCAGCCCTCGAGCGCCGGTTCCAGACGGTGAAAGTCGAGGCGCCGACGATCGACGAAACGATTCTGATTCTAAAAGGACTGCGGCCCAAGTACGAGCAGCATCACAAGGCAAAGCTGACTGACGAAGCGCTCGAGACCGCGGTGAAACTTTCCGAGCGCTACATCACGGGACGTTTCCTGCCCGACAAAGCGATCGACGTCATGGACGAGGCCGGCGCCCGGGCGCGGATCAACGCCATGACCCGGCCACCGGACGTGAAAGAGATCGAGCGCGAGATCGAAGAGATCCGCGTCGAAAAAGAGGCCGCGATCAAGGCTCAGGATTTCGAGAAAGCCGCCGCGCTGCGCGACAAGGAGAAGCAGACCAAGGAAAAGCTCGACAGCATTTTAGCGAAGTGGCGCGAAGAACGCGAAGAAAAGGAAGTGCTCGTGACGGCGGACGACATGATGCACATCATCTCGAAGGTCACCGGCGTTCCGCTCCAGCGGATGGAGCAGAAGGAAACCCAAAAGCTGCTGGCGATGGAAGTCGACTTGAAGCAGCGGGTCATCGGCCAGGATGAAGCAGTAACCGCCATCAGCAAAGCGCTCCGGCGTTCCCGCGCCGACCTGAAAGATCCGAAGCGGCCCATTGGCTCGTTCGTGTT
Organism: Verrucomicrobiota bacterium; assembly: GCA_041167505.1. GTDB lineage: Bacteria > Verrucomicrobiota > Verrucomicrobiia > Chthoniobacterales > UBA10450 > AV80. Next base: position 115,679 of record JBEEHR010000075.1, on the reverse strand, counting down.
CCTCGGGCCCACGGGTGTCGGCAAAACGTTCCTCGCGCGCACGCTCGCGGAATTCATGTTTGGCGATTCCGATGCGCTCATCCAGATCGACATGTCGGAGTACATGGAAAAGTTCACGGCCTCGCGGTTGATCGGTTCGCCTCCCGGTTATGTCGGTTACGAGGAGGGCGGCCAGCTTTCGGAAGCGGTCCGGCGCCGGCCCTACTCGGTGGTGCTCTTCGACGAGATCGAAAAAGCGCACCCGGACGTGATGCATTTGCTGCTCCAGATTTTGGAAGACGGCAAGGTGACGGACTCGTTAGGCCGGAAGATCGATTTCCGGAACACGATCATCATTATGACGTCGAACGTCGGCGCGGAGTTGATCCGCAAGCAGACGACGATGGGCTTCGGTGCACCGAAGGACACGCACGATTACGAAACGATGCGGGAGAAGATTCTCGAAGAGACCAAGCGGGTGTTTAAGCCTGAGTTTCTGAACCGTCTCGATGAGATCATCGTCTTCCACACGCTCACCAAACCCGACCTGCTCCAGATCGTCGATCTCGAGGTCAACAAGGTGAAGCGGCGGTTGAAGCTGAAGGAGATCGAGATCGTCCTCGACGAGCCCGCGCACGAATTCGTCATCAATAAGGGATACGATCCGACCTATGGTGCGCGGCCAATGCGTCGAGCCGTCGAGAAGTATCTCGAAGATCCGCTCGCGGAAGAGCTGCTCAAGGGCTTGGTAAAAGCGGGCGATGTCGTCGACGTCACTGTGGCCGGCGACAAACTCGCGTTTCACGTGGCCGAGCCACACGGCAGTCCGGCGGCGAGCGCGAGCTGAGCTTCCTGTAGCGGCGGTCTATGACCGCCGAGCGAATGACCCTTCAGCGATCTCGGCGGTCATAGACCGCCGCTACAGAAGAGGTGTCACGCCCTCGGGTGGGCGTCGGCGTAGGCTTTCTTCAAGCGCTCGACGGTGACATGAGTATAAATCTGCGTCGTCGATAGACTGGCGTGGCCGAGGAGCGCCTGGACGCTGCGCAGGTCGGCGCCGCCATCGAGCAGGTGAGTCGCGAAGCTGTGACGAAGTTTGTGTGGACTCACAGCAATCGGGATCGAGGTGTGCCGCAGATAGCGCTTCAGGATTAGCCAGATGGAGCGCGTCGAAATCCGGCGGCGCGATTTATTGATGAAGAGCGGACCGGTCTGGACATTCGCGGAGGCTCGATAGCGCGACACGGATTCGAGCGCGGGCAAACCAACGGGGCAGACGCGTTCCTTGCGGCCTTTACCGAGGATCCGGGCCGACTCGGTGTAGATATCGAGGTCAGCCACGTTCAAGGAGGCGAGTTCGGCGAGACGCAAACCGCTGCTATAGAAAAGCTCGAGAATCGCGGCGTCGCGCAACGGCATCCAGGTCGGCGCGGCTTTTTCTTTCGGGGCACGCAACGGCGCGCCGAGCAGTTCGTCGATTTGCTTCTGCGTGAGAACCAGCGGCAATTTCTTTTCCGCTTTCGGCAATTGAAGCTGGCGAACAGGATCGAGTCGGAGATTTTTTCGCTCGACGAGGAACCGATAAAAAGTGCGGAAGGCCGAGAATTGCAGGCGGATGTAAGAGCGCGCCTGGCCGTGCTTCATTAGCGCAAAGAGATAATCTCGGAAATCGTCCGCGCTGCATTTCAGCCAGGAATGAACTTCTTTTTGCCCGCGGAAAGCGGCGAGCGCCTGTCGATACACCGTGAGGGTGCGGGGCGAAACATTCCGCTCTACCTCGAGGAAGCGAAGGAACTCCTCGACGAGTTTGTCGCGGGAGTTGGGCGCGGCCACGATCCTACTCGGGCTTTTCTATTGTTCGCCCGACCGCGGCGCGAGCGCGATCGCTGTATTGGCTCTTGAAAATCGGAGCCGGGTTCGTCGAGATCACCTCGTATCGCTTCAGAACGAACTCGGGATAGAAGCCATTACTGGCGGGCTCGTAAACCGTCTGGCCGCTGAAGTTCCCGTAGAGTTTGTATTCGTAATTGTTATCGCTGCCGAAACTGAGTTTCTCCCGGTCCGGTGCGAGCTTTTCCTTTTCGTTGAGAACGACGAGTTGCGCTGAGCTCCACGGTTGCCCGGGCTTGCGCACGTAACCCCAGAATTTGTAGACCGAGCCTTTGAAGTAGCGGTGCCCGATGAAATAATCGCCCGGCGCTTCGGCCGCGATCTTTTGCGCCGCATCGATCCGGGCCTGTTGAATTCCCTGCGGCTCCGTTGTCCCACAGCCGGTGAAGAGAAACAGACCGAGGAAAATTTCGGACGCGAAAATCAATTGGAACAGGCGCTTTCTCATGGACACCTCCCTTTATCGCAGAGAACGCACCCGCGCAATTCTCTCTTCTGTAGCCGCCGCCCTATGGGCGGCGCGAGATGTGACAACGCCGGTCTCACGCTTCGCGCAGCGAAGCGGCTACAGAAGAGGTTTTGCATCGCTGGCTGCTTCCCCTACGATGATCGACCCAGTCACTGATCACCATCCACCATTCAGATGATCACACGCTTTATCAGCGCCATTGGCCACAGAGTCGTTTCCTTCATGACCTACGTCGGCGATGTCGTCGTCCTGGCGGGGGAGACAATCAGCTCGGCCTTTTCGCAGAAGATTCGCTGGCGTTTGTTCATGCACCAGATCGTCGAGATAGGATTGCGTTCGCAGCTCGTCGTCATGATCACCGGCGCGTTTACCGGCGCGGTCTTCGCGGCCCAGACTTATTTTCAATTCAACAAGCTCGGGATGGGCTCGGCGGTCGGCGCGGTGGTGTCGGTGTCGATTTGCCGCGAGCTGGGACCGGTCCTGACCGCGCTGATGGTGACGGGGCGAGTCGGCGCTTCGATGTCGGCTGAAATTGGAACGATGAAAGTGACCGAGCAGATCGACGCGCTCCGCGCCCTGGCCGTCCACCCGATTGATTACCTGGTGGTCCCGCGCACGCTCGCCATGATGGTGTCGATGCCGCTGCTGGTCGCGGAAGCGGTTGCCATCGGAATCGCCGCCGGATATTTCGTGGCGATTTTCCTGCTGGAAGTGAACGGCACTTACTACATGGCGAACATGGTCCGCTGGACGCTCATGCGCGACATCGTCATGGCGTTGACCAAGGCGTTTTGCTTCGCCCTGCTGATCGTCTTCATCAGCTGTCACAAAGGGCTGACGAGCAAAGAAGGCGCGGTGGGCGTGGGCAAGGCGACCACGGAAGCGGTCGTGAACGCTTCGCTCGCCGTGCTCATTTTCAATTTCTTCCTGACCATGGGGCTGAACATCATCTTCCCCGCGGGCTACCAGTAATCGTGAATTCTTCCTCGATGATCGAGGTGCGAGGGTTGGCGAAAAGACTCGGACGCCAGGAGATTCTGCGCGGGGTCGATCTGACCGTCGCGAAAGGCGAGACGCTGGTCATCATCGGCCGGAGCGGCGGCGGCAAGAGTGTTCTGCTGAAAAATCTCATCGGATTGATGCAACCCGACGCGGGCGAGATTTGGATCGACGGGGAAAACATCATCGGGCTGACCGAGCGCAAACTGGCCGCGATCCGGCGCAAGGTCGGCATCCTTTTCCAGGGCGGCGCGCTCTTCGACTCGATGACGGTGGAGGAAAACATCGCGTTCCCGTTGCATGAAGCCGGCGAACGCGATTTGAAGAGGATCGCCGGGAAAGTGCGCGAGATGCTGGAGGTGATCGAACTCGATGGCGAAGAAAAAAAGATGCCGGTGAACCTGAGCGGCGGGATGAAAAAGCGGGTCGGCCTGGCGCGGTCGATCATCCGCCAACCCTCCTGTGTCCTCTACGATGAACCGACGGCCGGTCTCGACCCAGTGGTGTCGGATAGCATCAACCGCTTGATCCGCCGCCTCCAGAAACGCCTGAGCGTGACGAGCATTGTCGTTACGCACGATATGAAGAGCGCTTTTCATATCGCTGACCACATCGCCTACTTGCACGAGGGGCGGATCTATTTTTATGGAACGCCGCAGGAACTCGAAGTCTCGACCGATCCGTTGATCCAGGATTTCATGCTTGGACGATCGGAGGAAAGCGCGCCGAAATCAGGCTGACGCGAGGAGAACCCGTGATAAGTTCGATGAGCTAAATTCCCTCGAAGAAAAATGGCGACTCGTCACAGCGACAAAGGTCTCGAGTTCAAGGTCGGCGGGTTCGTCCTCGTCGGGCTCCTGGTGCTGGGCGCGCTCCTGGTGCAGTTCGGCCGGATCGGCGAAGGGTTCCAGCACTACTACGGATTGCTGGTGAAGTTTCCGGATGCGAGCGGTCTCCTCAAAGGCTCCGATGTCCTGCTAGCCGGTGCGAAGATCGGGCATGTCTCGGGCGGACCGCGCCTGGCGGAATCGGGCCAGGGTGTGGAAGTGCCTCTGCGGATTTTTGATTTTGTAAAAGTTCCGGCCGGCAGCCGGTTTACGGTTGGCTCTTCCGGTTTGCTCGGTGATCGCTTCGTCGCCGTCAGCGTTCCCGCGCGAATCACCCAGGAATTCATCCCGAAGAACAGCGTGATTGAAGGCACGCGCGAAACGGGCCTCGACGATCTTACCCGCGAAGGCGGATTGCTGGTGACCGATCTGCGCACGGCCGTGCAAAACGCGAACGCGGCGATCTCGCGCTTGAACGACGAAGCTCTTTCGCCCGCGAATATGGAAAACCTCAAAGCGGCGGTGGCGAATTTGAATAGCGCGACGACGGCGCTGGCCGCATCCACTCAAAAGATTGACGGCGTCCTGGACAAAGCCAGCGAGACCATGGACTCGGCGAAAAAAGCCGCGGACGATTTGCCAGGGGCGATCGCCGACGCGCGCAAGACGATCCAGGCTGCGACCGACACGATCCAGAAGGCCTCGACTGGAAAGGGCGCGCTTGCGACGCTCCTAACGAACCAGGAGTTCGCGAATGACCTGCGTGCTCTGGTCAGCAACCTGCGGGCACACGGCGTCCTATTTTATCGAGACAGTGCTGCGAAAGAGGAAGCGCGCAGCCAGCAGAATCCAACCCGCCGCAACCCCAGACCCTGATGACGCCATTACTCACAGTAAATCTTCTCCGCGTTTTGTTCGTCACGTTTTGTGCGGCGATCGGCGGCATGGTGACCGTGGAAACCCAGGGGTTGGCCACGCCGGGCATCCTGATCGGGGTGGTCTTCGCGCTGATCATTGTCCTGGCGGACCGGGTCCTGAAGGGCTTTTCGTTGCGGGCATTTTCTTCCGCCACGTTCGGCCTTCTCCTCGGCCTTCTCTTCGCGAATCTGCTCGTGGCTTCCGACGTTTTGCGTTTTCAAAGCGACACCGTGCAATGGGCGGCGCGCCTCGTGGTGTATTGCACTTTCGGTTATCTCGGGATGATGCTCGCCATGCGGAGTAACCGGGACGAGTTTTCTCTCATCATCCCTTACGTGCGTTTCGCGCGCGAGACGACGCAGCGCGAGCCGCTCGTCGTCGATACGAACGTCATCATCGATGGCCGGATCGCCGAGCTTTGCGCCACCGGTTTTCTCAGCCGCGCCTTGATCGTGCCGCGGTTCGTCCTCGGAGAATTGCAAACGCTGGCCGACTCGCGCGACCCGATTAAACGGGAGCGCGGCCGCCGCGGTCTCGACATTTTGAACCAGCTCCAAAAATCGCGGGAGTTGGACCTCACCGTCCACGAGACGACCGGCGATGCCGATCTTTCCATCGACGCCCGGCTGGTCCGCACCGCGAAGCTTTTGCAGGCGCGTTTGCTGACGAACGATCAGGCGCTCTGCCAGGTGGCGCGGCTCCAGCAGGTGCCGGCGTTGAACCTCTCCGATCTCGCGCGCGCCCTCCGCCCGAGCGCGGCGGCCGGCGACGAATTGGAATTGAATCTCGTTAAGGAAGGGCGCGAATCGCACCAGGCCGTCGGTTATTTGCCGGACGGCACCATGATCGTGGTGAACCACGCGCGGGCCTATCTCGGGAAAGTTGCGACGGTGGTCGTTTCAAGCGCGCTCCAAACCGGCGCGGGCCGCCTGATTTTTGCGGAGGTGAAACAGAACGCCTCGCCGACGATGACGGATGCGGCGAGGTAAGCGCGCGTCCCGGCAGCTCGACTTTGGAGCCGGCACGCCCTCGTGCCGGAGGAGTCGACGGAATTTTTTCCCAACGGCCTGAGGGCAGGCCGTCTCTAGGAGAACTGCTACAGCCCCACGGCTGCTCGCACGCGTTCCATTACCTTGCCGGCTTCTTCGTTCGCCCGGACTGCGCCTTTCTTGAGCACGGTCTCGAGATAAGCCGGGTCGCGCAAAATCTCTTCCCGCCGCTTGCGCATCGGCTCGAAATATTCCCAGACCTTTCCGAAAAGCTGCTTCTTGAAATCACCGTAGCCCGTCCCGCCCCGCTGAAACGCTTCGCGCATTTTTTCGGTCTCCTCCTTGCTCGCGAAAAGGGAATAGAGCTGAAAGATTGTCGAGGTCGCGGGATCTTTCGCCGCCTCCACCGGGCTCGAGTCAGTCACGATGCTCATGATGCGCTTCCGCATTTCTTTTTCGTCGCCGAAGATATCGATCGTGTTTCCGTAGCTCTTGCTCATCTTCTGGCCGTCGAGACCGGGAACCGTTTCCGTGGCGGCTTGAATATGGGGCTCGGGTAATTTCAAAGTGTCGCCGAAGGTTTCGTTAAACTTCTGCGCCATATCGCGGGCCATTTCGAGATGCTGCTTCTGGTCTTTGCCCACCGGCACGACATCGCTGTCGTAGATCAGGATGTCGGCGGCCATCAATACCGGGTAGGTGAAAAGTCCGGCAGATGCCGGCAGCCCACGCGCGACTTTGTCTTTGTAAGAGTGCGCTCGCTCGAGCAGCGCTTTCGGAGTGACCGTCGACAAAATCCAGGTCAGCTCGGTGACCTGCGGCACGTCGCTCTGTCGGAAGAGCGCCCCCTGGTCCGGGTCGAGGCCGCAAGCGAGAAAGTCGAGCGCAATTCTCCGGCTGTTTGCCCGAAGCGTTTCGGGATTAACGATAGTCGTCAGCGCGTGATAATCGGCAATGAAATAGAAGGCTTCACCCTGGGCTTGAAGCGCGATAGCCGGCCGCATCATCCCCAAATAATTTCCGATGTGAAGAATGCCGGTAGGTTGAATGCCGGAAAGAATGCGCATGCTTTTTTTTGATTAGCCCAGAGTCATCGACTGCACTCCGAATGACAAATGGAAATGGTTCGCCAATTTCGCCGGCCCAAAGCAGATTCGCCGCGTGAAAATGAACAGGTTCCTCGGTCATCGCTTTCTTCTCACGAGCTGTCTGGCAATCGCGCTGGCTCGACCTGCTGCGGGCCAGGGCCCCGCGCCCTCGCCATTCCTGTCGCCCGCGCCCGTCCTGCCGGCGGCGGCGCCGATGCCGGAACTGGCGCTCGCCCACGAATTAACCAAGCCCGACCTGGAAGCATTTCTCGACGCGCTGATTCCCGCGCAGCTTCAAAACCGCGATATCGCGGGGGCCGTGGTCAGCGTGGTGAAGGACGGGCGCGTCCTGCTGGCGAAGGGTTATGGGTACGCTGATTTCGCGGCGAAGAAACCCGTCGTCGCCGAGACAACGCTATTTCGTCCGGGCTCGATCTCGAAAGTCTTCACGGCGATCGCGGTGATGCAGTTAGTCGAGCAGGGGAAACTCGATCTCGACCGGGACGTGAATGAGTATCTCGACCTCGCCATCCCCAAGACGTATCCTGAGCCGGTCACGCTTCGGCGCCTCCTTACTCATACCGCTGGGTTCGAGGAGACTTTGAAAAACCTGTTCGTGCCCAGCGCGCGAGAGATGCGGCCACTCCGCGATTACCTGGTCGGCGCGATGCCGGCGCGGATATTTCCTCCGGGGAAGGTGCCCTCGTATTCAAACTACGGACTCACTCTCGCGGGATACATCGTCGAGCGCGTTTCCGGTGAGCCGTTCGAAAAGTATATCGCAGCTCACGTTCTCGATCCGCTCCGGATGGAGCATTCGAGTTTTGCCCAGCCGCTTCCCGAAACGCTCGCGCCGAACATGTCGCGGGGTTACCTCGCCGCCGCACAAGGCGGCAGAGACTTTGAATTCGTGACGACATCTCCCGCCGGCGCTCTCTCGGCAACGGCGACCGACATGTCGCGCTTGATGCTCGCCTTGCTGGGTGACGGGACACTTGAGGGCGCGACGATCCTCAAACCGGACAGCGTCCGCGCCATGGAAGTGCGACAATTCGAGTTTCATCCCGATCTCCACGCGATCGGTTTCATTCTCATGGATTACTCCATGAACGGGCAGCGCATCGTCGGCCATGGCGGCGACACCATTTATTTTCACAGCGACATGATTCTGATGCCGGAGGCGCACGTGGGCCTTTTCATTTCCTACAACAGCGCCGGCTCGCGCCAGGGCGGCGGTCGCACCGAAGTGATCCGCGCGTTTTTGAATCGTTATTTTCCAGAACCGGTCTCGGCGTCGCCGTCGATTGAGACGAAAACCACGCAAGCGGATGGCTTGGCCGTGAGCGGCGTTTACAATGGCAGCCGGCGAGCGGAATCGACCTTCTTGAAAATGGCGGCCGTCCTCGGGCAATTTTCCGTGACGTCCGACCGCAACGGTCTTCTAACCATCGAGGGCCTGCAAAGTCCGCGCGGCGGACTAAAGCAATGGCGCGAGATCGGCCCGCTGGTGTATCGCGAAGTGGACGGCCCCGACGTGATCGCGTTCCGCCGGGATGCGAACGGCGTCGTGACCGATCTTTTTCCGTCCGCGCCGATCCAGATAGCGCAACGCGTCACTGGCTTTGCCAACAAGAAGCTGCTGCTGCCGGTGCTAGGTGTGAGCCTGGGCTTGCTCGCGCTCACGCTGGTTCTTTGGCCCGTCGCGGCGATCATCCGGAAGCGCTATGGGCGGCCCCTGTTTTCAACGACGGTCGATCGCGTTCTTTATCTCCTGTCACGATTGTTCTGTCTGCTGGAGATTGCTTTCCTCGCGCTGATCGTGCTGCCCCTTAGCATGGCGGATAAGAACATCGCTTTCATCGGCGACGGCATCGATCCGTGGCTGACCGCGGCGCATGCCCTGGGGTGGATGTCCGTTTTCGGGCTGTTGGTTCTGACGGTTGCAGCCGTCCGATTTTGGAGGGCGCCGGGATTGGGTTGGTGGGCGCGCGTCCACGCCACTCTGCTGTGGTTGGCGAGCGTGCTCCTTTTGTCGTTCGCGTGGTGGGCGCACTTGCTCACGCCCTCGCTGAAGTTTTGAAACTTTCGCTGTCGCAGTCCGTTGGCCTGTGGCGCAACGCGCCTCCCGGCCGCCGCTTTGAAGTGCTCCGAAAAGCGCGGGAAGCGGTGCGACGCCAACCCGTTCCGGGATCGCCGCGCTACTTCGACGTCGGCGAATTCCGGAACTGGGAACAATTTGAAATCAAGTACCGGCAACTTGCGGAGGAGTTAGGCCATGGCGGGAAAGTTCCCGCGCCCGGCGAGGTCGATTTTCTTCACGAGATGGTCGCTCTCGATGATGTCCGTTATCCGGGCGGAATCGGCTCGCGAGATTATTTTTTTCTCACATGCCTGGTCAGTATTCTCGCGCCGCGGCGCGTGATCGAGATCGGCACGCTCACCGGTTTTTCCACCGCGATTATCGCGGCCGCGATTCACCGTCAGCGCGGCACCCCTGTAGCCGGGATCGATGATCCCGGCCTTCACGAAATCACCGTCGAGACCATCGACTCGCAGACTCATTGCATCATCGACCAGAAGCGTCCCATCGGCTTCGAGATTCCCGATCTGATTCCGGACCTGGTTTCGTCCGTGCGCATCCATCCCGGCCGCGAATCGGATTTCGTTCGCGAGATTGCGGCGCCCGGCGAGTTCGGCCTCGCCTTTATCGACGCCGATCATCGCCATCCTTGGCCGTTGCTCGACGTGCTTCGTCTCGCCCCCTGCATTGAAAGCGGCGGTTGGATTTTGTTGCACGACATCCAACTCGGCACTTATGGGCAGGCTGAGCGCGACGCCGGGAAACCACTGGAAGGCGGCACCCCCTACGGCGCCGAATGGCTCTTTGAACGCTGGCCATTCCGAAAGATCCGATCATTCCACATCGGAGCCATCGAGCTGCCGCCACGCAAGGATGCGCTCATTCCCTTTGCTTTGGATTTGATGGACGAGCCCCTCGAGCTCACCGGCAAAGCCGCGAAACGCGCCCGCCGCGCGCTGTATCACAGCGTCGTCGAATTAATCTGAACCCTGGCTTGCCAGTTCGCCTCAAGGAGCGGCGATTTGCAATCGCCGTTGTTTGGATGCGGCGGTCCGGAGAGCGCCGCTTCTTGGGAAAAAGCCGGCCCTTACCGCTTCTGCATCGTCCCCTTGTCTTTGCGCAGCGTTTTTTGCTTCATCGAAACGATCCTTGGAATTCCATCGCCTTCGACAGTGATCTGGAGATCCACCGCGACGGCGCCGTTGATCCATTCGCCGCGACTCGGGTTCTCGACGTAGTAATCGTGTTCGAAGCTGGCCGTGTAACTGTGGTTCTTCGCTTTCTCGGCGAGCCGAACGTCGCCGCGAATCGTGGCCCGCCGCGAGGGCCAACGCGCGTTATACGATTCGACGTCGCGCCGGATCGCGTCGATCGATTTCCGGCCTTCTTCAAAAAGGTCGACGGTTGGCGCATAGAAGGACACGGCGAGATCGACGTCGTTCGATTCGTTGCTGGCGATGAAGTTGTGCACGAACTCATCGATCCAAACCTGCCACGCCCGGTCGTTTCGCGATGCCGGCCCTTTCTTATTCAGCTCGCTCGTGCTCGGTGAAGGCCTCGCTTCCGGCGTCGGCGTTATCTCGGCAGGCGTTGGCGAAGGCGTCGCGACCGGCGGGGTAGGGACGATCGGAATGACGGTGGGACTCGGCGACGGCGACGCGGTTTGTTGCGGAGGCGGCACGACCGGGGTGACGACTTCGGTTTTCTTTTGGGAACGCCACATCCACACCGCGAACAAGAGGGCAACGACAAGGAGGACCGCGCCGATGAGAATCGGTTTCCAGTTCGCCGAAGGCAGTTGCTCCGTGGCAGCGCGCTGTTTCATCACCACTTCCGCAGGCGGCGCATGAGACGAGGCGGCAGCCGCCGCCGTCTCGGCTGGGGATGGTCCGAGCAACTCCCGAATCGCCGCCACGACCGGCGGAATATGTTTGGAGAGCGGGTGGGTGAGGGCGTCGAGCCAATGCGGAGTGCTCAGGTAGTACCTCAGGTCGTCACTCAACGGAATGTCTTCGATTCGCAGCCGGATGATGGGCACATGACAATCGACGGCGAGTTGGACTTCGCGCAGCACCTGTTCGGAGCTGTTCGAATGCTGGGAGAAAATCAGCAGCATCACCTTGCTCTGCTGGATGGCCCGCGTGATTTCGCCCGGGAAGGAGCGACCCGGCCGCACATCCCGCGGCGCTACCCAGCACTGCATGCCGGAGTCTTCCAGGGCCGCGCAGATGGTTTCCGCCACCTTTTTGTCCTGGGCCGAGTGGGAAATGAAAACGTCGCGAGACATGGCGAGAATCGAGTCGGCCCGGTTTTACTTATTCCCGGCCCAACCGGCAACGGAATTGATGAGGTGGTCAGCTGGTTGGATGAGTCTGGAAAGTGAGAATGGAGCGAGCTGGAGAGCCGCGCCAATAGTCGGGAAGGGTTAGGCGGACATGGACGGCTTACGGGGTGACCTCCAGGTGAGAAAAAAGCCAATGGCGCAAGCGCCCAGATAAAAAACAAGAATCGCAACAGAGCTGAGAAGACTCGGTGGCGGGCCGAAAGGACTCGCGTCATCCGCCATTTGCGTTCCGGCGGGGTCGAAAATAGCAAACAGAGAAACTGCGACGCCGAGAAAGCCGCCGACGAGCAGAACCAAACCGCAAACAACACCCACGATCTTCGCAGCACTCATCCGTCTAACGAGAATGGAACGGACTGCCAAGCCGTGACATAGACGAAGCCCGAAGGGTGAATGAATGGCATGAGTTCATCAATAAGATCAGCGACGGCTGGCGGGAGGGCGCGTGGCTGCGGATTGAGGCTGGAATTTCATGAAAAAAGAGGAGTCGAGACTGCCAGTCGTTCGCTCGATCGCGTGATTAGGTGTTAAAGGTGCGCACATTTCTCTTCCAGTTGTTTGCGATTCTCCTTTAGCCACTCTTTCGCACATGTGAACATGCCTTCCAGCCCATCAGGAATGCAGCAGACCACATAATACGTGGTCAGCTTATCCGCGGCGATTGGGCTTAGGTCGGGGGAATTCAACGCATCAGCTAAAACGAGCGCGGCGCGCGGATCCTGACTCGCCGCCAAAATGTTCAGCAGGTGAATGCGAGTGTTATTGTCAGGTGCGCTGCGATAGCGAGCTAAGGTCTCGAGAATGCGCCACGGTCGCGGAAATGTGGGGCCGAGGAATTCCTCGGCTCTATCCAAGTCGCAATCGATATACTTGCAGGTGACCGTAGATCCGTCCGAAAGTCTTCTCTCGCCTGGCCGGTAAAAGCCGATCGTAGCGACATGCTCGGCAATATCATCGTCAGACCGCAGTACCGCATCTCTCGACGCGTTCGGCGTCGCTTGGAGGCGAAACGCAGGATACTTCCAGTCGAGTGCTACAAATTGCGCACCGTTTTTGCCTGCGCAGGATGCGCGATACAACCGTGGAAACATGCGGAGCAGCCCGCACTCACCGTAAGCGGCAGGAAGGAAGAGTCCTGTCTCAAATCCATAACGGAACTTCCGGTGATGCTCCAAATATGGTGAATGCCACGAAACGCGATCGGGCAGTGCCACGTATAGAACTGTATACAAGAGGATCGCAGCCGTTGTCCACGCGAAGATGTACCGAATGCGATGCATCTAACGAAAAGGGGGCGTCATGATGACGGAAAAAAAGGCGTCATCAGGGCCTATTTCTGGGGTCTGGAGGGGAAAGGCCTGAAAAGGCGTCACGAAATCATTGGTAAACTCTCCCCAGGACGACGCAAGCGCGAAACGGCCGCACCGCGCACGCTCACTTCCTTCTCGCCAAGAATTTTTCGGCGAATTAGAAGTCGATCACATGCCCCTTCAATTAATTAGCGCTCTGGGGCTGATCGCGATGCTGGCTTGCGCGTGGTTGTTCTCCAATAACCGCAAACGATTCCCCTGGCGCACGGTGATCTGGGGGATGGTCCTGCAATTTGTCTTCGCGATTTTCATCCTGAAAACGCCGATCGGTCTCCGGCTCTTCCAGGGTGCCCAGGTAGCGATGGACAAGCTCAACGAATACGCCTACGAGGGCGCGAAGATGGTGTTCGGTCCGTTGGGCGACGGCGAAACCCTCCGCCGGGTGTTCGGTTCCTCGGGCGGATACGTCTTCGCGATCTCGGTCACGGCCACGATCATCCTGATCTCGTCGCTCTCCTCGCTTCTTTATTATTGGGGCGTCCTCCAAAAAGTCGTCGCGGCTATGGCTTGGGTGATGATGAAAACAATGCGGACCAGTGGCAGCGAAAGTCTGGCCGGCGCGAGCAACATTTTCCTCGGGCAAACGGAAGCTGCCCTCCTGATCAAACCGTATCTGCCGAAAATGACGCAGAGCGAGATGATGGCGCTCATGACCACCGGCATGTCCACCATCGCGACGGGCGTGATGGCGGTGTATGCGGGGATGGAAGGGTTGAGCGCGGGACATATCCTGACCGCGTCCGTGCTCGGCGCGCCCGCGGGTTTGCTCGTGGGCAAGATCATGTTTCCGGAAACCGAGCCGAGCGAGACGGGTGAGCGTTGCCATTTCGAAACGAAAAAGACGGCGACCAACAGCCTCGACGCGCTCTGCACCGGCGCGAGCGAAGGCGTCATGCTCTCGATCAATGTCATGGGAATGCTGATCGCCTTCGTGGCGATCGTCGCGCTTTTGAATGGCCTGATCGTCTGGCCGCAACAGGCGATGGGCGTGGCGGCGCCGTTCACCATTCAACAAATGCTCGGATGGGTGAACGCGCCCTTCGCATTTCTCATCGGTGTGCCTTGGAACGATTGCCCGCTCATCGGCGGAATCCTCGGCGAACGGATCGTGCTCAACGAATTCGTGAGCTACGTCGATCTCTCGAATTTTGTGAAAACCCATCCCGGCGGGGTGGACGCGCGCTCGGTTACGCTCGCCAGTTACGCGCTGTGCGGGTTCGCGAATTTCTCCAGCATCGCGATCCAGATCGGCGGCATCGGCGCCCTCGCGCCGGAGCGCCGCCATGATCTCGCGAAGCTCGGCTTCAAATCGATGATCGCGGGCGTTCTCGCCTGTTATTTGTTCGCCGCAGTGGTCGGCGTGATCATCTAAACCTGTCCGTTTCCCGGGCAACTTCGCGATTTTTCAGGCTATATCTCCGGCGTTCAAAAAAAGTTTCGGAAAATCGCATTTTTTTCTCGTGGCCCGCGAGTTGGCGACGTAAAACCAAGCCTTCATGAGAAAATCCGTCCTTACCCTATTCGTTCTTCTTCTATCAGTGGGCCTTCTGGCCGTTCCCGTGCGCCTTTTCGCGCAGGGCGTGACTTCGTCCGCCTTGGGCGGGACTGTGACCGACGCCTCCGGAAACGGAGTCGCCGGTGCGGAGGTTACCGCAGTCGATACCTCGTCCGGCTCCCGCTACACTGGTGTCTCTCGTGCAGGTGGCCGCTGGGATATAGCCAACGTCCGGACGGGCGGCCCGTTCCGGATCACGGCTTCGGCCAACGGTCAAACCGCGACAAGATCCGGCATCTTCACCACCCTGATGCAGACGGCCGAAGTGAATCTGAAATTAAGCGCAGGCGCGGGCCCCACGGAACAGGCGCCGGCGACGACGACCACCTCCGCCGATGGCACCACGACTGAGCGTGTCGTAGTTTCCGGCACTGCCGTCGAAGATCTTTACAGCTCGGACCGCACTGGCGCCAGCACCTACGTGGACCGGAAAGAGATCAACAATCTGCCGACCATCACCCGCAGCCTGAATGATTACATTCGGCTCACCCCGCAGATCAGCACGCTCGGCCGCCAGGGCGCGTCGGCCGCGGGCCAGAATAATCGTTCGAATAACATCCAGATAGACGGCGCGACGATCAGCGATGCGTTCGGCCTGGCCACTGCAGGCGGCGGCACGGGCGCGCCGACGGAAAGCGCGGAGCCGATCAGCCTCGATGCGATCGATCAGTTCCGCGTGAACATCGCGCCATTCGACGTGCGCGAGAGCAATTTCGCCGGCGCCTCCATCAATGGCATCACCCGGAGTGGCGACAATACCTTGCACGGATCTATTTACGCGGTCGGCCGCAACGAGAGCCTGGTCGGGGAAGGACCGCCGAGCCGCATGCCGGTCGCGGCCTTCCACGATTACACCTACGGCTTGCGCCTCGCCGGCCCGATTTTCAAGGACGTTGCCTTTTTCTTCGTCAGCTACGAAGAGAAGCGCGCCCTTATCCCCATCATCGGGGACACCTCAAAATTCCGTTTCGCCGGGGCGGGGGGCGTGCAGGACATCATCGACATCACTACTAACCAGTATCACTTTAATCCGGGCGGCACCGGCCAGGAGTCCACGATCATCGAGGACAACAAGTTCCTGCTGAAACTCGATTGGAACGTGCTCCCGGGCCACCACGCCTCGCTCACCTACAACAACGTCGTCGGCACCAACCAATTCGGTCTCGCCCGAGGCACGACCTTCGATCTCAAGAGCCGCCAGTACACCAAGCCGATCAAGTTCGACTCGCTGACCTTCCAGCTCTTCGACACCTGGACTCCCAGCTTCTCCACGGAAACGCGTGTCGTTTTCAACAACACCAGCGCGGAACGCGTGCCGGAGGGCATCTTCCCGCAGGTGATCGTCCACGAAACCTACGGCGATGTCCGCTTCGGTTCGGAGCAATTCAGCCAGGAAAATTTCCTGAACCAGGAACAGATGGAGGTGACGTTTAATGGCACCTATACTCTCGGCAACCACGAGTTCCTCATCGGAACGCAAAACGAATTCCTGGATTTCCAAAACAAATTCCTCCGGGATTTCTTTGGCTCGTATGATTTCCGGGCGAGTGCCGCCGTCCCTGCGCAAGGAGGTAATCCTGCTGTTCCTGCTATGACCGCCACCCAAAACTACCAGCGCGGTGCTCCGACGAATTATGCGGCGAACTTCCCCACAGTCCCGGGCACCATCCCGATCACAGAAGTGCGGCTGTTCGATTTCAGCGGTTACATCCAGGATAAATGGAAGATTCGGCCGAACCTGGTGCTCACGGCCGGCATCCGCTTCGACGCCCACGTTTTTCCGGACGACCCGTTCTACAACGCGAAATTTGCCACTGACTTCCCCGGCCGCGACACCTCCCAAATCGACGGCGACATGATCTATTCGCCCCGAATCGGATTTAACTGGGATGTGTTCGATAACAAGAAGACGCAGGTGCGTGGCGGAACAGGAATTTTCGGCACCCGCACGCTCGGCGTTTTGTATACCAACCAGTACGGCGGCACGGGCGTTGACTTTCAGCGCGTCTCCCAAAACTTCGGCGGCACCAACCAAACCGCGCTCACTCCGGGCTTCTTCAGCACCAGCACCACCAACCCGCCCAAGCCACTCCCACCACCAGGCGGAGTGATTACCCCCCTGGCGCCGGAAATCGACATCACCGACAAAGACTTCGAAACCCCGTCCAGTTGGCGCAACAGCCTGGCGGTCGATCAGAAGCTGCCCTTCCTGGGTATCATCGCAACCGTCGAAGGCCTCTACACCAAATCGTTGAAGGCGGTGACCGAGAGGAATCTCAATCTCAAGCCAGGGACCTCGTTCCCGGGAACCACGATCCGGCCCGAAGATGGCCGCCCGGTTTTCGGTGGATTTAACGGGGACACCAGCTTCGATCGCGTCATCCTGCTGACTAATACGAACAGCGGTTATTCCTACAACCTCACGGGCCAGCTCGAGCGCCCCGATCCGGGCGATGGCTGGTATGCCAAGTTCGCTTACACCTACGGTCGCGCGTTCGATGTGAACAGCACCACCTCGAGCCAGGCGTCGTCGAACTTCGGGTTCAACCCCGTGGCTGGCAATCCGAACATCGACACCTTGAGCATCTCAGACTTTGAATTGCGCCATCGGTTCCTGGGGGTCCTGACCTACACCCACGCATTCTGGAAAGGTTGGGACACCACCATCGGCGCCGTTTATGAAGGAGCCTCAGGCCATCCCTACAGCGTCCTCTACAATGGCGACGCCAACGGCGACGGCCAGTTCAGCAACGACCTGATCTACGTCCCGACCGGTCTCAACGATCCGATTGGCGCCAAGTTTAGAGCGCCTGCTGGAAGTGGCCAAACCGATGCGCAGAACTTCGCCGCCTACAACAGCTACATCGATAACAATGCCTTCCTCAGCAAGTACCGCGGACAGATCGCCCCGCGCAATGGGGGACGCGATCCATGGATCAACCGTCTCGACCTGCACTTCTCGCAGAGGATCCCGGTGAAATGGGTGTGGGCGGAGTTTACTGCCGACATTCTTGACTTCACTAACTTGCTTGATGACCATTGGGGTCAGATCAAGCGCTATAGCGCCTTCGGCACGCCGCAGCCGGTGACTCTCAGCAGCGCCGGTCCTACCGGCACTTATACCTACACAGGGGTGGGAGCCAAAGCCATCGTGCAATCCGGCGAAGATCTCGATTCGCGCTGGAAAGTGCAGCTCGGCATTCGGATAAGCTTCTAATAACCACCGATCGATCGAAACAAAGTCGCGGGCGGGACGAAAGTCCCGCCCGTTTTGTTTGCTCCTCGTTCCCAAGTTGTACTTGGGAACGCAACTATTCCGGAAGCTCAGCTTCCCAGGCTCGGGCACCTGCGGATACGCGTCTGGTATCGCTCGAAGTTCGCGGGGATCTTCGGCGGCACCAGTGTCGCGGGAGCCACTCGACGGAGGCGAACCCGGATAAGCGAATCGGTCTGGGGTCGTTTCAGTTGTAGCTCGATCTCGGAGCCGGGCCGCCCGGAGACTTTACGGAGAAACTCCTCCACGGATTGAATCTGTAGTCCCGGACGGCCCGGCAGCACGCGCGGACATTCGGGTGGGCGATCAGATCGTCGGGATCGGCAATGTTCCGACTTCGAAAAAACGCGGTGAGAACGGCCAGTGATGAGATTAGAGAAGTGATTGCGAGTTTCATGGCCTAACGAGACAGAAGATCAGGGACGGCTGGCCCGCCGCGGCGGGTAAACTCTGTAGCGCAGGCCGACCCGCAACGCTTCGCGTAGCGATGCGGCCGGGCTTTAATTTCATCCTTCATAATTTATCCCTCATCCTTTCCCCAAGGCTTCCCGCCGTCAGCTTCATCGATTGGTAGATGTCATTTGGCTTTGGGTTTCAACACTGGTGAATATCCAGTGCCCTTCCAAAACTCAGCAGGCATGTCCAGAGTTGGTTTACCTGTCCAGCCGCGTTCGACTTCAACATAGTACGCCGTCCCCTCAGGGTTTGGGTAATACGCGACGGAATTGAGCGCTAGCTGGTCCCAATTGCCAGCGAACTTTAGTTCGCCGAGCGACTTCGGGTATCGCCCGTACCGGAGCTTGTGCAGCTCCACGAGCGCGACCGTGGTCTTAAGATGTTGGTCCCCGAAGATATTGTCGATGGGGCGAGTGATGCCCGGTGACGTAATGTAGCGAATCAGAAGAACCAGGCACGCAACGCCGATCAGGAGACTGGTGCCGAGGCCGGCCAGAACGAACTTTAGCGTCCTGTTGTTGGATCGCGTCGGCAGAGGCGGTGGCGGAGGCGACATCTGATGAGAATAGATCAGCGACGGCTGCCGGGACAGCGCGTCGTTTAAATTTCATCCTTCATAATTTATCCCTCATCGTTATCCACTGCTGCCAGCTGTTTCACTGCATCGCCTCTGGCAGTGCTTCTCTCATTCCGCGGCGTGAGGGCACGCCCGCTCCAAACGCCGAAGCAGGTTTCCTGGAGACGGCTCGCCCCCGAGCCGTAACCTTTGGCGTTAAACCGGTTCATCTGGATTCTTCGTAGCATCGGAATCTGAGAAAAAGGTCGACTCATAGTTTGGCAAGCAATCGCCGAATAAGTCAGCGTGGATCTGATCGACAAGGTCCTTCTGGGCCGGCGCGACATGCACCGTGGCCTGCGCTGCCTGTCCAAATGCGCCACCGAAATACGATAGAGCGGGAACAATGTCAGCGGCGCCGTCACGAAATTCGACCCTGTGATCGACGCCTTGGATCTCCAAGGCTGTCAAAAGTTTGCGGGCATCAACGATCGAGTACGTTCCCATCAGCAGAAATTCATCCGATTCGTCGGCTTCGTGATTCATCGTCGTGCGCCTAACGAGAAAAAGACGAACGACGGCCACCGGGAGCGCGCGTCACTTTCATCTCATTCTCCGTTCTTGGGACTCCTTCATCCTGGCTGCGAATGATGTCCAAATATGACGGCGATCGCGATGAGAACGAGTGTAATCACCACGAGCGCAATCCGCGAAATGCTTCGTTCTGGGTAGAAAAACTTAAACAGCACCAAGCCGGCGAGCACGGACAATCCAGAAACGGTCGTGATTATCTGGAACGAGCGTTTGTCGGGCGGTGCCTGTGCAAATCGATACGCCTGAAGTATCGCGAACGTGGTGAGCGAGATCGCAGCGAACCGGAGAATCCGGAATCGATCCGGGCCGGGTTCCATGGGCCTGGCGGGAATAGGATCGGCGATGGCTGTCGGTTCTTCGTCGCTACCATCGTCTGAGTCCGGCTGATAAGCCCACAAAAAGGTAAGCCATAGAGGCCAAAGGACTACTTGAAGAAGAAGCGAGAGGGGATGCAGAGCGCCGAGTATGAAGAAAAGTTTCAAACCCTGCTGCGGATTTTCACTCCCCGGCCAGGGAGTGGTGTCGTCAACCCGGCGCCGCAGCCATGGGTATCGAAAGAACACATAAAATACAACGCAGACTCCGATCGCGAGATAAGTGATGCCTGCGATTTGAAGCAAGCTCGCTGGACTGAAAACCTCCCTCCCCGCCTGGAGCCAAACGCTCTTATCGGTTGTCATCATCTAACAAGAATAAGATGAGCGATCTGGCCGCCGCCGGATGCACTCCATCGACTGGTTAGGCCTTCGTGCTCATCGCCCCTGGGCACGTCGCATTTTCTCCATCGCGTCCTCACGGCTTCGCGCCATCTCGTACGTTATTGGCGTGCGGAATCGGAAAATTGTCTTGGGTTTGAATTGCCACTGACGAAACGCGCTGAGGGCCGCTTGATCCAAAATGCGGCTACCTGTGCTCTTTTCCATTTTCACTGATGTCACTTTGCCCGTCTGGAACTCTACGATACCGAGGAGGATGCCGCGGCCTGTAATGCCATTCCGACATGCTTCGTACGGATACTCGGGTGGCACCTGATGGACAACAATATCCATGTGAATTGCGTC
This sequence comes from Verrucomicrobiota bacterium, assembly GCA_041167505.1. Classification (GTDB taxonomy): domain Bacteria; phylum Verrucomicrobiota; class Verrucomicrobiia; order Chthoniobacterales; family UBA10450; genus AV80. The sequence continues at coordinate 95,230 of JBEEHR010000075.1, read as the reverse complement.
TGGAAGTGGGTGTGACGGTGAAGGCCGATTACCCTGCGCCTCCACGGAACCCGCGGTAATAACGACGGCGGCGATAATCAGGGCGACTTTTCGTAGCGTGTAGGGCATGGCGAACGACCTGGATCTTACGAGAATGAGGTCAGCGGCGGTTAGGCATTGCTCATGGTTTGTTGCCTCTCATGGAACGAGGAAAAGCTTGTGAGTGTAAGGATCTCTGACCTCATCTCCCGTCTTAAGGCCTTTAACGTTGACGTACTTGCCTCGAGCGAATGGACTTTCCACCACGTAGGTTTTGCCCGGGACCGGGATAGCGTAAGGATGTATTTCGGTTGCGCGGCCGATACCTACGATCAGCGCAATGAGTTTGCCGCTCGTCAGTTTAGCGAACCCACCAATCTCGTCGCCGATCTTCGCGTCCCCGAGGGTCCCTGGCTTGTCGCGATTGCAAATGATCGTCTTTCCCGTCACATAGACGGTGTGTGGGCCAGCAACGACCTGTGCGGGACCTTTGCTGTCTTTCACTCTGATGGCAAGTGCGCCAGCGTGGGTGTCGAGGGCGGTCAGAACGCCGTTAAAGCCGACCAAGCCGTGTTCTCTCATCTCTGCGACTGTGATACTACCGTTCGGATCGCAATGCGTCGGCACGCTCCCAAAACACGGAACGCAAAGTGCAAAGACAATGATTGCTGCTAGGAAAGCCGCGCGCCTCGATCTCATAAAGATATCTCGGGCTACGAAACTAATTGCGGGAGATCACGCTAGAAAGGCTGCGGGTTGAGGGTGGATTTCATCTGGAGTAAGGAATCAAAGCTGCCGGCCGTTCGCTCCATCGCATGGTTAGACCTATCTTTGGAATGTGATCGGCAAGCGTGCAACCTGAACAGTGCGTGGCTTCGCCCGCCACTTTTTTAGCGTGATGACGGTACTTCGGTCGACGAGGCTGCTTCCGGTGCTCTGAACTACGCGAACACTGCGAACTCGCCCACTCTCGAAATCGAACTCCAAATCGAAGATGCCGCCGCCCTGGAACCGCTGCTTTCGGAGCATCGACTCAAGCGGCAGCTGCGGTGTGGGATGCTCCACGATGAGGTGACGAGCGATCGCCTCTCGGCAGCTCATAGGCTCAGCGCTGGTGACGACGGGCGAAATGGCAAGGTAAGCGAGAAGGACGTGAAAGAGTCGAACGCGCATAGGTCTAACGAGAAGTAGACCTGAAAATCCCGTATTCAAAGGCGGGATTTTCCCGTCTATCACGGTTGGGCTGCGGAAGAAAAGCCTTCAGACTGGGGAGCATCGGCCGAACGTATCCTCGTCGCTGCCTGGCGGCAATCCGAAACTCGCCGCGCAGCTGTGAGCAATCGCGGGGGAGCCCATTTCCAAGTACAACTTGGGAACGAAGGGAGGAGTACAACCCACCATGCGGGCAGGCCTTGGCAGCGAGGAGGCTGGATCGAGCGCTCCGTCGCTCGATATTTTGTGCGAGTTTCGGCGGCGGCGGCTTCAATCATCGAGCGGCGGAGCGCTCGATCCACCTTATTGTAGTGATGCGGAACGGGGCGCACACCGCCTGCATAACACAAATCGCTCGCAAGGGCGCGCGACCCGAATTAGAAACACCCAAGCAATGTCAGCGCAGAAAGTTTCAGTCGTTACGGGGGGGGCGGGGTTTCTCGGGTCGCATTTGACGGACCGGCTCCTGGCGGAGGGGCATCGCGTCATCGCGATCGATAATCTCATCACGGGGAACCCGAAGAACATCGCGCACTTGGGCGGGAACGAGAATTACCGGTTCATCAAGAGCAACGTCTCCAACTACATCCTCGTCGAGGAGGCGGTCGATTACGTTTTCCATTTCGCCTCGCCGGCCAGCCCGATCGATTACCTGGAGCTGCCGATCCCGACGTTGAAAGTCGGCGCGCTCGGCACCCATAACGCTCTCGGGCTCGCGAAAGCGAAGAAGGCGACGTTCGTGCTCGCTTCCACTTCGGAGTGCTACGGCGATCCGCTGGTTCATCCGCAGACGGAAGATTACTGGGGGAACGTGAACCCGATCGGGCCGCGCGGCGTTTACGATGAAGCGAAACGTTTCGCCGAGGCGATGACGATGGCGTATCACCGCTATCACGGGATCGACACCAAGATCGTCCGCATCTTCAACACCTACGGGCCGCGGATGCGGTTGCGTGACGGGCGGGTGGTGCCGGCGTTCATCGGCCAGGCGCTGAGCGGGACGCCGCTCACCATCTTCGGCGATGGCTCGCAGACGCGCTCGTTCTGTTACGTGTCGGATTTGATCGACGGAATTTTCCGGCTGGCCATGAGCGATTTCCACGAGCCGGTGAACATCGGGAACCCGCGCGAGATGACGATCAAACAGTTCGCGGAAGAGATCATTCGGATCACGGGAACGAAATCGCAGATCGAGAACAAACCGCTTCCCGAGGACGATCCGAAAGTGCGCCAGCCCGATATCACCCGGGCGCGGAAGGTTCTGGGCTGGGAACCGAAGGTCGAGTTCGACGAAGGAATCGCGAAGACGATCGAGTATTTCAAAGGGTGCTTGGAGCGCGGAGAACTGGGGGAGAGGATCCAGTAAAAAGCTGAAAGGCTGCCGCAACGGATGCGGACCAACGGCCGGGCTTTCAAAGGCTGGCGCGTTCCGCGGTTTAGTCTTTTCATGCTGGCGCGCGGCGTCAGGATGATTTTGTGAATCCCGAGAAGCGCGATCGGACGATCTTCGTCGGCGCGGTGATCCTCCTGGTTTACACTTTTATCCGGGCCTTGATGCCGGTGGACGAATGGCCGAGCTCCACGCTCAATGCCCTGCATATCGCCCAGGAACTGGGGATGTTTATCGGCGTCGTGGGACTGGCGCCTCGCATTTTGCGTTCAATTCCGGAAGGCGCGTCACGCGGCGGATGGATCTTCCTCCTGGTCGTCGGCGCCATGGCGGGGATCGGAGTTTTTGCGATCCGCCTCTCCGGAGGCCCGCGGGTGGAATTGTCGCCGCGCACTTCCAGGACCGCCGATTCAGGGCTGCGCCGTCAACTGCATGAGGAACTGCTGGTGTTAGAAGGGCTGAGCAAGAAACTGGCGGGGATGCGTTGGTTCCAGACCTTCGCGACCCAGGATGAGGCACAAATCCGGACGCTGACGCGCGAGAACCTGCAAGAGGCGCGCGCCCTTTCCGGCGAGATGCGGGAGCACGCCGATCGCATCCTGAAGGTGTTCGCGGATGCTACCGCGCAGGGAGTCGCGCACTCGACTCTTTCCGACGAGCCGGCGGCAGGCCGACTGGCGACCTGGCAGGCGACGCGGGAAAGTTACGTTGCGACCTACGATTACCTCGGCCTGATCGAGAAACACTGGGACGAGTGGCTGGCTGACCCGTTCCCGACAGCGACGAGCGACTTGAAACCATGGCAGGTCGAAATCCTGCGCCTCATGGACGTGGCCGGAACCTCGGCCCGACAGGCCAGCGTGCAGCTCCAATCGAAGACGCCGCCCTCGGTTGCGACAACCGAGCTGTGGAAGCAGTTTCATGACGTTGTTGGTTTGTGGACCGAGCTGAACCTAAAACTGGTCAATATGCCGTGGCTGAAGGACTCCGCCCACCGGCGGAGCTTACCGCGCAGCGCCCTCCAGGAGGTCCGTAAGATGTATCAGGAGTTGCTGGGTTATGCGGACCGCGCGCTCCGGATTCTCGCGGAGGCTGAGTCGAAGAAGCTCGATGTCTCCAAGGCTCTGGACACACCGGCATTCACCCGGCCGGATTTTTGGCGCGCGTGGCAACGAACAACGACCGCGAGCGCTGAAAAACTCGCGGTGGTCGATCAAAACTGGGACGAGTATGTAGCGCATCCGATTCCCGATGCGGAGAGCGATCTAAAACCGTGGCAGCGGGAAGTGCGGCGATTGGACACGGTGGCGGCGGCTGCCTCAAAAGAAATGGAGGCGATTCTCCGCCCTTCGGCGTCCCCATCGCCCCCGGTGGCGGAAGTGACCGGGCTGACGAAGGAGATTCGGGATTTGATTGAGTCGTGGAATACGGCGATGGAAAAATCCGCGGCGACGCGCTGGGCCAAGACCGACTTCAAAGATCCTGCCCAGAAAAAAACATTAACCCGTCGTGACCTCGAAGAGGCCGTTGAACTTAGCCGGGCAGGGGTCGGGTTCGAGGAGCGAATAGTCAAGCTGCTCGCCCAGGCGAAGTCGCAGGGAATCGATGTCTCTGCTGCTGCAAAAGACGCCGTTCTCCTTCGGCCAGAATATTGGCAGGGGTTCCAGGATATGGATGCTCTCCGTCTGAAATTCAGGAAGCTCGCCGATCAACACTGGGACGAATGGCTGACAGCTCCCGAGGCGATTGATGCGAAGTCAAAGCCGTGGCAGCGCGAAATGAAGCGACTGGATGACGAAATGGAGGCCGTCCGAAAGCGAATGAAAGCGCTTGTGGAAAGCATGGAGGTCGCAGCGGCTCCCTCGGTTCCTCCCACGAAACCGACTCCGGCACCGCCCGCGCCTTCGCCGCCCGCAAGTACTATGAGCCAGCTCATCTTGAAGACCCGGCTCCTCCCGGCGGTTGCGGATTACCACCGGGCTTTGGGACGGCTCCAGGCGACGCGGTGGGTCAAGAGCCCGGACGCGAATTCCTACCACCCGCAAAAAATCACCCAGGCCGATCTGCACGACGCGAAAGAAAAATTGGGTGAGCTGATCGCCGCGATCGATAAATTGCGGGCCGACCTCGAAGCGGCCACCGACCCGGTGCCGGCTTCGGAAAAAGAATATTGGCGGATCAAGCGCGAGACGAGTAGCGTCTTCCAGCAATTGACCAGGCTGCTCGAGGACAACTGGAAAGAATGGCACGTCAGCGGCATCCAGCCCAAGACGGGCGAGGCGAAGGCCTGGCAAAAAGAAGCCGTTCGTCTCCAAACCGAAATAGACAAACTCAAGCAGATCGACCGGACCTCGATTCTGCTCTAGCGAGAGCCAGCGGATTCAGTGAGCGGAGCTCCGCGACGCCGGGCTTCTTCAATTTCGCAACGACGGCGTCGCGGCGCTCCGCCCTCCAGTTAGATTCGAAATGCCAGGACCCAATCGCATTTAAGCTGGCGTCGCCCCGCCTGATTATGAAAGTCTTCCTGATGCATGTCCCCCCGGACGCCGATCACCACTCTTAATCTCGGCTCGCAGAGCATCGAGCTGGCGAAGTTCCACACTCAGGCGCAGGGCGGGTTGATCTTGTCCGGCTATCAGTCTCGGGAGCTGGTTCCATCGAGCGAAGAAATGCGCCCCGCGCAGATCGTCACGGCGCTGCGCGAAATGATGCGTGCTCTGCATATCCGGGGCGGCAACGTCATCTACACGATAGCGGAGGAGATGGTTTTCTCGCGCTTCGTGAGACTGCCTGCGATCGAGGAGGAAAAGATCGAACGGATCATCTTCTTTGAGGCGCAACAGAACGTTCCCTTTCCGATCGATGAAGTGGTCTGGGATTATCAGATCGTCGGTGGCGGCGCGGACGAGCAAATCCAGGTGGTCCTCGCCGCCGTCAAGGCCGACTGGCTCGAGAAAACAAACAGCGCGGTCGAGGAGACCGGTCTGCGGCCATCCGTCGTCGATCTTGCGACGATGGCCCTCTATAACGCCTTTTCCTATAACTACAGCGAACTGAGGGGTTGCTCGCTGCTGATCGATATTGGCGCGCGCACGACGAACCTTCTCTTCATCGAGCCGGGAAGGATTTTCACTCGCAGTGTCCCGATCGGCGGGAGTTCGATCACGGCCGCCATTGCCAGGGAATTCAACGAGCCATTTGCCGCTGCTGAGTTTCGTAAAAAACGGGACGGCTCATTGAGCCCGTCGGACGCTTCGGCCGCGTCGCTGGATGCGGACGTGGCGCGGGTGACAAAAATCGTGCGCCACACGATGACGCGTTTGCATGCGGAAGTGGTGCGATCAGTCAGTCACTATTGCACGCAGCAGCAAGGCAATTTGCCGGAGCGTGCTTATCTCTCTGGCGGAGGCGCGAGCACGGCGTGTATCCAGGAATTTTTTCAGGAGAAGCTTCGACAGCCCGTCGAATTCTTCAATCCGTTGCGCAACATGGCGATCGAAGAGTCCGCGAACGCGGAGGAGATTTTGCGATTGGCCCATTTACTGGGCGAGCCGGTAGGTCTTGCGCTTCGAATGGTAACCAATTGCCCGATGCAATTGAACATTCGCCCGGCCAGTGTCGAACGCCGAAGACGATTGGAGGAGAAGCGGCCGTTTTTTATCGCGGCGGCAGCGTGCGTTCTGCTTGGCCTGTTCGGCTGGACCGCGTATTACGCGCGCGGGGCGCAGCTCATCCGTCGCGCTACCGAAAAGATCGAATCGAAGGTTGCGGTGATGCAACAAACGGAGCGGCAATTGAACAGCCTGCGCCAGCAGGCGGCGGCGCTCGAGAGTGCGGCCGCGCCGCTGATCGCGGCGATCAACGATCGCAGTTTCTGGCCGTTGCTTCTCGAAGATCTGAACGCGCGCCTGCCGAAGGAGGACATCTGGATCACCGAGCTGGTGCCGACATCGGCTGGGAAACCGCTCAGTGCTCCAGACTCGCGCACTCTCCTCGCCGGCACGACGGCCGCATCGCCCGCGATCGATGGCTTGCTCGTGCGCGGCCTGTATTTGTCGAACCCGAAGCAGCAAGAAGTGGTCGTCGATTATTTCCGGAACCTTGTCGGTTCGCCCTGGTTTGCGATCGATCCGAAAAATCAGGCGAAATACCTCAAGCCCACCACGCCCACGAACACCGAATGGGCGTTTCCCTACGAACTGCATCTCGATCTGAAAAAGCCGGTGCCACTGCCATGAACCGCGCGCGCAAATTCTTCTGTAGCCGCGTCCCTGTGGGACGCGTCTCGGTTGGCGTGCCAATAAAGTCCTGTCCCGCGCGGCTCACAGGGCCGCGGCTACAGAAGATGCGAACACAAAAGGAGCGCCCATGAATTGGTTTCGCGAGAATCCATTTCTCGGCCGATCGCTGATCGTATTCGGCGTGTGCCTGTTCGGCGCCATCTGGTTCTTCTTCAGCGCGAAGAGCGATTTTGATGAAGCCTCCGCGCGCTTTGCGAACACTGCGTCGGAACTGAATCGGTTGGAGCGGCTGGCGCCCTACCCGAGCGCGGACAACCTCCGAAAGATGACCGCCCACGCCCACGATTTCGCGAGCGCGCTCGCGAAGTTGAAGGACGAGCTGAAGATGCGCGTCGCTCCAGTCGCGCCGATGGCACCGAACGAATTCCAATCGCATTTGCGCGTGGCCATGAACGCCGTCGCAGACAAGGCGCGCGCGAACAAGGTGAAATTGCCGGATAAATTTTATCTCGGATTCGATGAGTTCGCTTCTGGCTTGCCGAACGAGGCGACTGCGCCGTTGCTTGGGCAGGAGCTGGTCCAGATCGAGTGGCTTGTGAGCAATCTGCTCGACGCGCGCGTGGAATCGGTCAGTGCCTTTCGGCGCGCTCCTTTGCGAGAGGAACGCGGGAAGACGGCGACGACGATCCAGCTCGAGCGCATCGTCATCGAGCTTACTTTCGTTTCCACGCCGGCCGCGGCGCGCAAGGTCATCAACCAGATCGCGGGAGCGAGCCAGCAGTTTTGCATCATTCGCGTGCTGCATGTGCGGAACGAAAAAGATAAAGGCCCGTCGCGGGAGGCCGGTGGCGAGACATCAGCTCCAAGCATTCCATCGCCTTCGCTGGCGGCGAAACCGTCGCCCGTCGCGGCGCTGAATTTCATCGTGGGCAATGAGAAGATCGAGACGACCGCGAAGATCGAGATCGTGAGGTTCACGTTTTGAAATTCGCGAGAAGGAACATCTTCTGTAGCCGCGTCCCTGTGGGACGCGCGGGGGCAGACGAGATATCTAGGCCAATCGACACGCCGCCCACAGGGCGGCGGCTACAGAAGAGGCAAGATCGGTCATGACCTGGCTCCGCACGCATTACGATCGCGCGGCCGTGTTTGCCGCGGCGTTGTTCCTTTTCGTTTCGTCGGTGCTAATCACCCGAAACGCCTGGCAATTCGCCGAGAACTTCGCAGTGCAAACCGCGCCGTCGCCAAAACCCGCGGCGCCGCCGCCCAAGGCCGTGGAGATGCAGCAGGCGATGGAGAAATTGAAGCTGCCGGCACAATGGAGCTTCAGCAGCCGCTCCGGTCTCTTCGTGCCCGAGAAACATTTCATCGGCGCGAACGGACAGCCGGGGACGTTACAGACAACCGAAGTGCACCCGCCCGTGCCTAACGAATGGCTGGAACAGTTCGCCCTTCCGATCGCCGACGCCGATGTCCTCATCCAGGACCCGGATGGCGATGGGTTCAACAATCTCGAGGAATGGCAGAATCACACGAACCCGACCGACAAAAGCGCGCATCCGCCGTTCATCGCGAAGCTGAAGATGAAATCGTTCGCGCAGGAGCCGTTCAAGCTCGTCTTCGCGTCAAGGGTGGACGACACCTTCGCGCTCAACACGAACGACCTGAAGGAGCCGACGCAATTCCTGAAGATCGGCGACTCCATTCGCGGGACAAAATTCAAGATCGTGAAGTTCACCGAGAAACACGAGACGAACAAATACGGCACGAAAGTCGACGTCTCGGAATTGACGCTGGAGAACCACGAGACGCACCAGCAGCTGAGCCTGGTTAAGGAGAAGATCACGATCTCGCCGGAGTCGGTGGCGATTTTTGTTTACGAATGGGGCGGGCGAAAAGAATTCGCGGTGAAAAAAGACCAGGAATTTTCATTGAAACCGGCAGAGCAAATCAAATACAAGTTGATCGATGTTCTCCCCCCCAGAGCGATCATCGTCGACACGCGTAAACCTGACGCCCCGATCGAGGTCCTTCCGCTCACTCCCTGATGTTGAGTGGCGACGGACATCAAGGAGCGGCGATTTTCCAATCGCCGTCTTCGAGTTACGGCGAAGCTGCCATTTTCGTCCTGGGCGCACGCCCAAACATTTCCGACGGCGATTACAAATCGCCGCTCCTTGTTAGAAGCACCGAGGTAATCCCCCTATGGACAAGTCATTTCGCTCGTGGTCATGGAAATCTTCCATCAAGGATTCCAACTCATCACTGGTCACTTGCCACTTGTCACTGATTTTGGCGGCACTGACGCCTTTGCTGTGCACAGCCGCGCTCGCGCAGAATACAAACAGGGTCGCAGAACGTGAAGCGGCGCGGCGGCAGGCGGCGCTTCCTCGCGGGCAGGAAGCGCTCGGGCGCGCCAAGGCGGCGATGGCGGAAGGGAATTACACCGTGGCGCACGAAGAATTTCGGGTGGCCCTGACCTTTCTGCCGGACGCCGTGATCAGCGAGAAATCGCACGACGAAGCGGTGGCAGGTTTCTGCGCGAGCGGGATGAAGCTGGCGGAGCAAAAGATTGCCGAAGGCAAGTATGGGGAAGCCGAAGCGATTTGCCGCGAGATCCTGAGTAACCGTTACGATCCCAATTGCCGGCCCGCGGCCGAAATGCTGGCGCGGTTATTGGCGCCGGGAACCGTCAATCGCACGGTGAGTCCAAAATTTCTCTCGAAGGTCGAGGAAGTGAAGAAGCTGCTGGTCGATGCGGAAGGTTATTATATGAGCGGCCGCTACGACCTGGCGTTCAAGAAATACGAGCAAGTGCTCGCGCTCGATCCCTACAATGTCGCGGCGCGCCGCGGCGAGGAACGGCTCAACCTGACGAAGACGCATTACGGCGAGGAAGCGTACAACGAGACGCGTTCGCGCCAGCTCTGGGAAGTCCAGAAGGGTTGGGAAGAGCCGGTGAAAAAATATGGTGAGACGGTCGGCCCGATCACCGACGCGTTCGCGAAAGATGCCACTGGCACGGCGCGGATCACGACCAAGCTCAACAGCATCATCATTCCGAGGATCGAGTTTCGCGATGCGAGCATTCGCGAAGCGATCGAATTCCTTCGGCAACAAGCGGCGGAAAACGATCCGGGCGCGGACGGCCGCAAAGGCATAGACATCGTCCTGCGGCCGAACACGCTTGGCACTCGCGCTGAAACGACGTCGACAACGACCACGAGCACCGTGGTTTCTTCCACGTCCACCGCGCCGGGTATTTCGCCGGAACCAGCGGTGGTTCCGCCACCTCCGCTCTCCGTCTCCTCGACGAATCCCGGTGAGGCGCGCATCACGATCACCCTTAACCAGATTCCGCTCGGCGAGGCGCTCCGTTACATCGCGAGCCAGGCCGGATTGAAGGTGAAGATCGAACCGTACGCGATCTCGATCATTCCGATCAGCGAGTTAAGCAACGACCTGCTGACAAAACAGTATCGCGTGCCGCCGGGGTTCATCTCCGGATCGCTGAATCCGAGTGGCTCCGCGTTGAATCAACCGGCGGGAAATTCCCGCACAGCTACGCAGACCACAGGGACCGCGAAAGACACCCAGGAATCCACCGGCGGCCGCCTTCTGGTCAATCGTGAAGGCGCGAAGGAGTTTTTAGAAGGGCAGGGGGTTTCCTTTTCCGTGCCCGGATCGAGCGCGAACTTCCTTCCGCAAAACAGTCGTCTGATCGTGCGCAATACGGCGGACATGCTGGAGTTGGTGGATGCCATCGTTGAACAGGCGAACGTCTCCGGCCCGAAACAGGTGGAGATCGAAGCCAAGTTCATCGAGATCACGCAGAATAATCTCAAGGCCCTTGGCTTTGATTGGCTCCTCGGTCCGTTCACCTTTGGCGGCAACAACCAGTTAGCGGGCACGGGGGGAACGTCGGGAACGGGTGCGGCGATAAACCAGGTCGATTACCCTTTTCCTGTGAACGGATCGAATCCGATCACAGCGGGCAATCGCAGCGGAAATTTGGCGATTAGTGGAAGCGCCATCGATTCGCTGCTTCTTGGAACCACGACAGCCCAAACCCTCTCGCCGGGCATTTTCGGTCTCGGTGGCTTGCTTACCGACCCGCAGTTTCAGGTCGTGGTGCGCGCCCTCAACCAAAAGAAAGGCGTCGATCTCTTATCCGCGCCTCGAGTGACGACGAAGAGTGGGCAGCGGGCGGTGATCGAAATCGTCCGCGAGTTTCGTTATCCCACACAATTTCAACCACCGCAGATTCCGCAAACCGTAGGAGCGGTCAGAACGGACAGCAGTGGCATAGTCGGTGACCTAATTCCTCTTGGGTCAACGTCGACCGTCCCCGTTACTCCTACAACTCCCACCGCGTTCGAGACCCGAAATACCGGGGTGACGCTGGAGGTTGAACCGGTTGTAGGACCGGATGGGGTGACTATTGATTTGAATCTTGTGCCCCAAGTCGTGGAGTTTGAAGGCTTCATCAACTACGGCAGTCCAATTTTGTCGCCCTCGTCCACCTTTCTGGACACGGTGGCGAGCGTGATCAGGACTACGCCTCAAAACGTCATAACGCCTAACGTTATCAACCAGCCGATCTTCAGCACACGAAAGATAACGACGAGCGTGAGCGTGTGGGATGGGCAGACTGTCGTCCTCGGTGGCTTGATGCGTGAGGATGTGCAGAAGACCGAAGATCGCACCCCGATCCTCGGGGACATTCCGATAGTAGGACGTCTTTTCCGCACGAACGTCGATCAGCGCATCAAGCGAAACCTGATCATTTTCGTAACGGCCCGGTTGATCAACCCGGGCGGCCAACCAGTGAAAGTAACCGAGGACATGGAAGAATCCGAAGACGTGATCGAGCCGCCGATTCTTCCCGAGGTTCCTTTCTACAAGAAGTAGCTATTATCTGGAGCGAAGTCGCTGCCCGGCCTTTAAAGCGTTAGGAGACGCCCAGCGGGCGTCCCCCAAATCGTCAATTCAATGCGAAGACTTCGACGACGGCAATACCGGTAGTGCCGCCAACTCCCCGGACGATGGCAGTATATTGCGCGTTGTTGGACGGCAAAGTCGCGATGATCGCTGATTCCAAGTCGTTCGTCGGAGCGACGCCGCTATCGATGATCGCCTGCTTATCCGCTGACTGCGGCCAGTTATCGTTTTCGTCCAGGACCGTCCCGTTCTGCGTGACTAACTGAAGAGTAGGGTCTCCCAGCTTACCCGCCAGCGGCAACGAGGGACCAAGCGCCACGATGATGACCTTTTGCGTGTCTTGCCCGGAAACAATGAATCCGCCGATCATGATGTCATCCGCGCCCTGGACGACACCCCGGGTAGCGATATTCGCCAGCTTCGAATCGATGGTCCGATCCAGGTCGTAAACCTGCACAACCCCGATACCGGTGCTATTATCCGCGCCTCGAACGATCGCAGTATATTGAGAGCTATTAGCCGGCAATGTCCTTACGATAGCCGATTCGAGATTATTTCCCGGCGCAACGCCGCTATCGATGATGGTTTGCTTGTTCGGGCTGCTGCCCCAGTCGTCATTCGATTCCAGCAGGGTATTGCCTTGATAAAGCTCGAGGGTTGGGTTGGCTAGCTTGTCCGCGAAGGGCAGGGACGGGCCAACCGCCAGGACGATAACCTTCTTAGGTTGTGTCCCAGTAACAATGAAACCGCCTATCAACGCATCATCCCCCTTCTCAACACGCAATCGGGTGGAGATGTTAGCCAGAGTGACGGGAATGATCCCGGCGAATTCATACGCGCCAATGTCAGGGCCGTTCTGGCGGATGTAGTTGCGTTGATCGCGCAAGGGGGAGTTAGCGGGATTTCCCGCATCGATCGCCGGACTGCCCGCAAGGAGGGCTATTGTATCAGTCGGCCCGCCATTATTCGCGGGGGCACTCATCATCTTTGGATCGAGTGGATTCGCCGCCGTACCTGTCTTGTCTCCAGAACCGGTGAAGCCGGTGGTGTCATCGGCTTTACCCACGAGATTGGATCCGTTTGAAATAAAGGGACCCCACGCATCGGGTCCCTGGGTAGTCGCGGTGTTGCCAGCAATGAGCGTGTTTCCTACCGGGGCGCCGGTCGAGTTATTTCTATTGATGGCGCCGCCGTAGGCGAAGCCATTAGGCCCGGAAGGATTGCCCAAGCCGCCGCTTCCGCCGATGGCGGCGTTCCCGCTGAACGTGCAATTGGTTATCGTGATCAAGTTGCCGCTAAGGGCTCCACCATAGGCGTCGCCTCCCTTCCCTCCCTGGCCACCGAGCGTATTGTTACCGCCGTTGCCACCCTGGGCCGTGTTGTTGCTGAAAGTGCAATTTTGCAGCGTCACAGTGCCGCCATTTTCGATCCCGCCGCCGGCTCCCGGGCCACCAGAAGCCGTGCTGCCTCTGGTTGTAATACTGCCACCGACGGCGGAGTTATTCCGGAAGGTGCAACCAATAATAGTCATCGTTCCATCATTATTGACTGCCCCGCCCGCGCCCACGGCGCCGGGAGCGGCGACCGCGAAACAGCCGCTGATGGTGCAGCTCGTCAGTGTCGTGTTGGCTTTCGAAGAGTTTATAATGGCGCCGCCCAAGCTTGCGCTGCCTCCTGGCTCAGGGCTATTGACTTGCCCTCGCGTAAAAGTGAGGCCCGATATACTAATCGTCGTGTTCTGGGAGACAGGTGCGATCGACAAAATCCGGCTGGCCAGGTTTGCGTCCACCGACAAAACTCGCGCTCCCGGCCCTGTGATCGTCACAGGCGCCTCCGTAATCATCAGCTCTCCCAGGCTGAGGGTGATGGTGCCGGTGACGTTGGCGGCAAATTGGACGGTGTTCGCTCCGGCCGCGGCGTTCGCGGCGTTAATCGCTTCGCGCAACGAACAGTCGGATATGCTGCACAGGCCGTCATCCTTATCGGCCAGAGTGTTCACGGTGAAGGTGGGTCCAGGCTGAGGAGTTCTCGCCGCCACCGGTGAGACGGAACAGATAAGCACGAGCAAACTGCCCACAAAACCTGCTTTGATCATCGGTTTTTTCATGGCGTTAACCGAGGCCGAGCATGAATCGGCGCCATCTCTTACTCAAGGAATAAATACAGCGGGGCCGTCAGTTCAGTGCAGCTCCCTAACCTAGCACCAGCGGCTTCCCTCCAACCGCTAATTCAACGCGTACACTTCCACCACGGCAATGCCGGTGGAGCCGCCAAAGCCGCGGACGATCGCGGTGTAGGTCCCGAGGGGCAGGGTCCGCACGATGGCTGATTCCAGGTCGTGGTTCGGCGGGATCCCGCTATCGATGATGGCCTGCTTGTTCGGGCTATCGACCCAGTTGTCGTTCGACTCGAGCGATGCGCCGTTACCGTCAAAGAGTTCCAGCGTGGGATCGGACATCCGGCCCGGCACAGGGACGGAAGGACCCAGCGCGCGAATGATCACTTTCTGCGGCGCTTCACCTACGACGATCGTGCCGGCGAACAGGACGTTGTCTCCTGTCTGCACCAAGCCGCGCGTGGAAATGTTAGCCAGCTTCGAGTCCGCCGAGTTATCCAGGTCGTAGAGCTGGACTACTGCGGTTCCCGTTCCACCATCCGCGCCGCGCACGATGGCGGTGTATTGGGAGTTACTCGCCGGCAGCGACATGATGATGGCCGATTCCAGGTTGTCGGTCGGCGCGACGCCGCTGTCGATGATGGCTTGTTTGTCCGCGCTGTCGACCCAGTTGTCGTTAACGGCTATGCGGCTGTTCCCCTGGTAGAGCTCCAGAGTAGGATTCGCCAGCTTGTCGACCAACGCTAAGGACGGTCCAATCGCGCGCACGATGACTCTCTTATTCTGTGTGCCGGACACGATAAAGCCGCCGATGAGAGTATTATCGCCCGTCTCGACCCGGAGCCGGGTGGCGATATTCCCTAGCCGGTGCGGCAGCCGATAGACATAGGCGGCGCCGGCCACAACCGTGCCCACCGCGGGGGCGCGGCGTGCGCCGATAATAGCCGTGTCGCCGCTGACCCCGACGCTGATGCCGAAGTTATCTCCTGAGTTGCTGTCGCCGGGGAGGATTTGCGATTGCTGGGTCCACGTAGTTCCGCTTCGCGAAAAGACATAGGCTGCACCCCTCTCATCGAAGTCACCGTTAGGATCCCGAGGCGCATCCCAACCATATGCGCCGATAACTATGGTGTTGCCGCTAATGGCGAGGGCGGAAAAACTGAAGAAGTCATCGGCGACCCCGTCGAGAGCTGTGAGCTTCTGCTGCTGGGTCCAAGTCCCGTTCGTGCCGAACGTGAAAACGTAGGCGGCGCCGGCGCTCGTTCCGTTTGTATTATCATTATAGGCTCCTATCACCGCCGTATTGCCGCTAACCGCCACACTTTGTCCGAACTGGTCGCCGGTGGTCCCGCCAGTCGGCTGGACGGTCTGAGGCGTAAAGAGAATGCCTGTCCCATCGGAGGTTCTCGGAGTGTAAAAATATATTCGAGCAGAGCTGGTGCCCGGGAGCCCGACTGCGGCTGTATAGGTGGAGGGCGCACCTTGTTGCGGGGGGGTGACATCTACCGCTACCCCTGCGCTGAGCTGAGCATTGGCGATTTGCGTGAAGTCCTGGTTGGTCACGGTGACGGTGCCATTTGTGTTCACGCTGCAAAAATAGACGTGCCCGGCGTTCTGAGCACCGCTGTTAGTGGCCGGCGCGCCGACGACGACCGCATCGCCGCTGATCGCGATGCTCGTTCCGAACCGAGCGCTTGGATCGAATCCGGCGCCCGTGATCGAGGCACCGCTGTAATTGCCAGGCCCATTTCGCTGGAAAAACGTAGCGGTGCCTTTGTCGCTATTTTCCCCGGGGCAACCGAAGACGATGCGGTTGCCGCTAATGGCAACGCTCCATCCGCACTGTTGCCCGCCGATGGAACTAGGTCCAAAACGTTTGTCCAGCGCCCAGGAAGAGTTAGGATACGCGCCCGTCCGAATAAAAACATAGACCGCGCCCACGTCCGGGTTAGCGCCTACGTCTTCGCGCCAGGCGCCGACCACGGCCATGTTTCCATCAATCGCAACTGCAAAGCCGAAACGGGCGTCCACCTGCGGTATATCACTCCTAAGCTTCTGCTCCAGCGACGCGATGAAAGGATCGATCACAATCGGGTATCGCGCCGTTGTGTCTTCCACCACCAGCGCGATTTCCCTTCCTTCCGCGCTCGCCTCCATCCGCGCCGCCAGCTTCCTTCCGTCCGCGTCCAGCACTACCAGTTTGCTGTAGCTCAGGGTGCCTTTCCCGTTTTGGTCCCTGAGTTCCATGCCGCTACCGTCACTTACGACCTGGGCGCGGAGGTCGCCCGAGATGGCGAGTAACAGGCGTAACGACTCGTTAGGCTCTACTGTGTCGCCTCTCGTGGGACGCTCGCTCAGAATGAAACCCTGTTCGATTCCTTCCGCGCGGTTCTCGTACCACTCAACTAATCGCGGCTGTGCCTCCTGACCTCTGCGCTGATATTCGATGCGATTCTGATTCACCGTGCGCGAGATGATTGGCGGAACAGCGGCCAGCTGGGTGCCATAGCCCCAGCTCTTTAAATGCAAAGTGGTCGTCCATCCCTGATCGCGTTTTTCTTCAGGTAAGGTCGGTCGCACGGTCACTCCATCCTGGGCGAACCACGCATTCAGGTTCTGCTCGTGGCTCATGCCAAGGTACCCGCCCCCTGCTTTGCTCTCGCCGCGCCCCGATTCCTGCCAGTCCAACCCAAAACGCGCCGCTGTGATTGCCTGCGCCAGGGATTTTCCGTCGCCACTCTGTTCGAGATACGCGCGCGCCTGAGCGCCGGACAGCTGCACCTTCGCCGGTTGTGACTGGTGGGGCATTGTCTCGAAGCGGACTGATTGCCGCCACGAAAGACCGGCGAAAAGCAAACCCAGGGCAGCGACGCCCAGGATAACAGCACCCACTCGCGAAAGCGTTTTCATAAAAATCGACTCCTCGCTCGATTGTCTATCACGAGCGAACGCGCGCGTCACTGTCATTCGCCCATGATTTGAAGAGCGGGATCCGTCCCGCCTTCGCTTACGGCAACGCGAAGACTTCCACGACGGCGATGCCGGTACTGCCGCCCACGCCGCGGACGATCGCGGTGTATTGCGCACTGTTCGCGGGCAAGGTCGCCACGATGGCGGACTCGGAGTCGTTGGTCGGAGGAACCGTGCTGTCGATAATGGCCTGTTTGTTCGGCGAATCTTTCCAGTTGTCGTTCGAGTCGATAAGGCCGCCGTTTTGATCGCGTAGTTCCAGGGTGGGATCGGCCAGAGTACCGGAAAAAGGTAACGATGGGCCGATGGCACGGACGATGACCTTCTGGGATGTCTGGCCGAGGAGAATCGTTCCCGCGATCAGAACGTTGTCGCCGGTCTGCACAAATCCGCGGGTCGAGATATTCGCCAGCTTCGAATCGACCAGGCGATCCAGGTCATACGCTTGGACGACACCTATGCCAGTGGTGTTATTCAATCCGCGGACGATGGCGGTATATTGGGAGTTGTTAGCCGGCAAAGTAGCGATGATCGCGGACTCGAGGTTATTAGTCGGAGCCACGCCGCTATCGATGATGGCTTGTTTGTCGGGACTGTTAACCCAGTCGTCGTTCGATTGGAGGAGCGTGTTGCCGGAATAAAGTTCCAGGGTGGGATTTGCGAGTGTATCCGCCAGCGGAAGCGACGGGCCGATGGCGAGCAGGATAACTCTTTTGGGTTGCGTGCCGGTAACGATAAACCCGCCAATCAAGGCGTTATCGCCCGTCTCAACGCGCAAGCGGGTGGAGATATTGGCGAGGGTGGTGGCTGGTTGGACCTCGAAGGCGCCAATGTCGCTGCCGTCGCCGGTGTTGGCATTGGCAACGAAAGAAAAATCCACTGGACGCGGGAGACCCCGCTGATCCTTCGAAGAGCCGCTGGCGTTTCCTTTGTCGATGGCGGGACTGCCGGACAGGATGGCGCGAGTGAAAGTGGGGCCGCCGTTATCCCGTAAAATGTCGAGCCGCGGATCCAAGGGCGAGCCGGCATTGCCGATCTGATCGGAAAACAGCGCGGGGTTTAGGATGGCGCCGGTGGAATTGCCGATAAGATTAAAACCGCCGGAGCTGAAAGTGCCGTTAAGGTCAGCGCCATTAACGGATGTGTTCTGGGCGATGATGGAGTTCTGGAAAGTTACGCCGCCGCCGTTGCTGTGATAGATACCGCCGCCCTGGTCCGCCGAGTTCCCGGCGATGGTAGTACTAAGGATGCTCACGGTGCCGAGGTTGTTACGAATGCCACCGCCTTGTCCGCCGCCGCCGGGAATCTGGGCCACGTTCCCCGACAATGTGGAATTGATGAGGTTCAGCGTGCCGCCCACGTTATAAATGCCGCCGCCGCCGTCCCCGGCGCTATTTCCGGTCACTGTGTTACCAGAAATGGTGCTGTTACTGATGGTCGCGGCGCGGGCTGTGTAAATACCGGCACCGATGTCGGCCATACTTCCCGAGACAGTAACGCCATCGAGAGTGAGGCTGCCGTTATCGTTGGAGATGCCGCCGCCGAGGTTCCCGGGAAGAAAGCCGTTCGCAATCGTCAGGCCGGAAATCGAGGCGTTGAAGTTTCCGTTGATGTGAAAGACGCGGAAGTTAGGTGTGCCGGCGGCGGGACTTCGCTGGATGGTCAACAAGTTCGCGCCTGGGCCCGTGATGGTGAGGCTCTTGTTAATCAAGAGCTCGCCACTCGTCAGGTTGATCGTGCCTCTGACGCTGGGAGCAAAGGTGATGGCAGTGCCCGAGCAGACGCTGACCATGATGGCACGCAATGAATCGGTCCCGGCGTCGTTCGTGTTGCCAACCACATGACCGAGGTTGGCGCACCCGGGTAATTGATCCGGCTGCACTTCGAACGCGCCGATATCGCTGCCGTCGCCGCCGCTGGCATTGGCAATGGCGGGATCATCCACCGGACGGGCGAAGCCGCGTTGATCGGTGGTAGCGCCGCCTGAGTTTCCGCCTTCGATCGCTGTGCTGCCGGAGAGGAGCGCATGCGTCTTCGTCGGTCCGCCGTTGTCCCGAAGAGAGTCGAGATTCGGATTGGCGTTTAATTGATTGCCGGTAGTCGTTCCCGTGATCCCCGCTCCGGTGGGGTCCCCGATGAAGTTGTAGCCCTGAGAGCTAACAGCTCCGTGAATGTCACGGTCGCCGTTAAAAGCAGTGTTCAGGGCGACGATCGTGTTCTTGAGATTGATTGTGCCGCCGCCATTGTAAATGCCGCCGCCAATGGACGCTTGATTGTTGGTGATCGTGCTGTTGGTGATCGTCGTGGTGCCGCCACCAGTGTAGATGCCGGCGCCGTGATTCCCTGTGGTGTTCCCCGACAGGGTCGAACCGGTCAGAGTCAGCGTTCCAAGGTTGAAAATGCCGCCACCGAACTGGTTCGAGTTACTGGAGAGAGTGCAATTTGAGACGGTCATGGTGCTTGAGCTCGCGTTATACAGGCCGCCCCCTTCGTTATCCACGGCACTTCCCGTATTGCCGGAGATGGCGCAGCCCGTGATGCCGACGGTGCCGCTGTTGTAAATGCCGCCGCCGTCGCCCAGCCCGGAGGCGACTCCATTTGTAATCGTGAGATCGGCGATGGTGGCATTAACGCTCACAGCAATTTCAAAGATGCGGAATTGCGGAGTGCCGGCGGCCGAGCTGCGCTGGACGGAGAGAAGATTCGCTCCTGGTCCTTTGATCGTCAGGTTCTTGTTAATTAACAACTCATTGGTGGTCAGCGTGATCGCCGAAAGACGAGCATCGAACACGATCGTGTCGCCTGCCGTCGCTGTCGCAATGGCCTGGCGCAGGGTACAATTCACGCCGGGGCAAGTTCCGCCGGCATCGGCTGAGCTGTTGACGGTGAGGGTAGCGGCATTCATCGAGAGTGCCGAAAACAGGAGGGCAAGGGCGTAGATGAACCAGCCTGGATGACGATAACGTCCCTTCTTCATAAGCAAAAATTTCCCTTTTCAAACGAACGAACCCTTCGCCCGCCTGTGATTTTGCGAGAAGAAGACAAGGAGAGGGATGCCCTGGCGAACTTGACGCTGGAATCACCTTCAATGAGACGCCAAGGCACGTAAAGCGTTTTTCGGGGTCGTGGATAATGCCACCCTTATGGAGGGGCTCAAGCAGTGGCGCTTAAGCGCGGAAAAGTTTGATTACGTCTTGTTGGTAAAGTTCGAGACGATCTTATCCAGGAGGGCAAAGAGTTCGACGCCGGTCGTGCGCCCAGAACCAGCCGATGGTCAGACCCGCAAAATCATCGCAGACAGACTCCTGACACCAACAGACTCCTCCCCAAGAGCAGTTTATAGCTGCAAACCTAGAAATTATAAAATAAGGCTTGCCAGTCTGGGGCGTTTTGCAGACAACCGTCCCCAACTAACCCCGTTCTTTGCCTTGCAGGACACTAGGGCGCAGCGCTTCCGGGACCTCTCAACGCACTAATAGAAAGACAAAATGAAGCTAACAAACTCAAGAACCATGAGTGCCGTCGCCATCGCGGCAGCGCTGTTAACAATCGGAGCCAGCGCGGCCCGAGCCCAATATACGCCGACGAGCCTCGACGGCCAGAATGGATGGAACGGAGGAGTCCCTTGCGGAGTCTTCGTAAACAATAATCCGGGCGACGAATCAGTTACGACTGTCGATACTTACACAGGCTTGCAATCCTGGCGTTACGGTCGTGGTTACAGCAGCCCCGGTTGTGGGACGCCCTTCTCGCCGCAATTAACGGCTTCAGTCGGCCGCCCGAGTTCGGGCGCCGCCGGCGACATCGCAGTCGAAAAGTTTGCCTTCAAGGCTGTCTCGCCGGGCGATGGATCTATCCAGAGCCTTTATCTGGGATCAGGGCCTCGGGACGACCGGACTGCGGCGAGCATTGTGCTGAGGAACGAACCGGCGGGCGTCAGATTGACGATGAGCACCTTCACCCCGAATCCGCCGACCTGTGATGGTTTTCAAGACGTGGATATCGCCACGGTGTCTGCGATCGCCTGGCACACGGTCAAGATGACCACGCGATACTACGAGGATGTCTCCCTAGACGTTACCACCTACGTCATCGACGAGGGCAAGCCTGGGCAGATAACTGCGCAGGCGGTTAGCTGGCCGCATCCGTGGCGCCAGTGTAACGGATTCGCGTACGTTCCAGGCCAGAGCCTCAAGTTCTCCAACGGCTCACCGGATACGACTGCCTTCAATGGCTTCTATTACGACGACGTGAGCATTAAGGTGCTCAAGTCCACTGCTAATAACACCGTTGTGGCTTCCTTCTATACGAGCTTCGAACTTACCCCCCCGGTGGATACGGACGGCGACGGTATTCCCGACGCCATCGACAACTGCCCGGCGACACCCAATCCCGACCAAGCTGACAGCAACGGCGATGGGGTAGGCGACGCGTGCAGCCCGCCGAGCAACGCGAATCAGTGCAAGAATGGCGGCTGGCAAACGTTCACGACGCCGCGCACCTTCAAGAACCAGGGCGATTGCATCCAGTACGTGAACACTGGCAAGTAAGCGATCACCTCAGCGATAAAGTAATCACTTGAGAGAGCGGCCCGGGTTAAGTCTCGGGCCGCTTTTTCTTTTTAGGATTGGATTCTTAATTGGAGGGACGGGCGCTGCCCGTCCTCGCGAACCGTTGGACGCTAGGAAAGCGAGGACGCCCATCGGGCGTCCCTCCAGGAAACCTCTTGGTCCTTGTTGGTAAAGGTGGAAACGATCTTGTCCAGGAGGGCAAAGAAAAGTTCGACGCCGTAGCGGGCGATGAAAGCCAGGGCAAACGGCGACAGGTGGACAGCGGCATCGCGCCGCCGGTTTTCTCGGCTCCGGGTCATGCTCCCCAGAACTAGCCGATGACCCGCCTTCCCCAGGATCTACGTCGATGTGATGCGGTTCTCGGCTTTACGGGATGAAGTAAACCTGGACCACGCCGATACCAGTACTCTCCGGTTTGCCGCGTACTTGGGCTGTATATTGTCCGGGCTGAAGCGTGGTCACAAGAGCAGCTTCGAGATCGTTAGTTGGTTGTAGTTGGGTGGCCTCCATTTCGGCCTGCTGGCTGGTGCCATCGGAGGAGCGGACCTTCCAATTGTCGTTTTCGACGACGATGTTCCCGTTTGGATCTCTGATCTGAAGCGTCGTATCGGGCAAAGCATTGGTGATTCCAAATGCTGCCAGCGAAGGTCCGATGGCGCGGACCACTGCTTTAACCGGCCCATTCTGGATAATGAACCCGGCGATCATGAGCTTGTCCGCGGGTTGAATCAAACCTCTGGTGGCGAAGTTGACCAGCTTGGCTGAAGAAGCTGGACTCAGATCGTAGGCATCAACGACTCCCGTGCCCGTGTTGGTAGTCCCCACGCCGGCCACGACCGCGGTGTAACTACCGGGCGCAAGGTTGGCGATGATGGCAGACTCGAGATTGTTGCCCGGCTTAACTCCGCTGGCGTTAATCTCGGCGGATTGATCGGCGGTTATGATCCCGCCTGTCTGCGTCGTCTGCCAGTCGTCGTTCCTCGCTACAATGGCATTGTTGTTATTCGAATCGTGGATCTCCAGGGTGGGGTTAGGCAGTGCATCGGTTACCCCAAAGGGGGCGAGGGACGGCCCAATCGCGCGTATGATAATTTTCTTAGTCGACCCGGCAGGCCCCTGCACGGTGAAGCCTTCGATCAAAACATTTTCACCGGTGCCAACGGGAAGGCGCGTAGAAACATTGGCGACCAGGCCGGGCGCACTAGCTCCCCGATCGTAGCCGATAACATCCATCGTCTGAAGGTCGACTGGGGTCAGGTCGTCCTGCTCGTTAGGCGGGCCGGCCGCGTTAAAGGAGTCGGGAGCCGGCCCGGCCCAATCCTGAAGATCGCCGCCGTTCGCCGTGTTGTCGTTGAAGGCAATGAGGAGTGTCGTCCCGTTATTAAACGAGAAAGATCTGCCCGGACCTTTGCCCAAGCTCCGCGCCCCGGGACCGGTATAGTGGAATAAATCAAACGCGCAATACTGTGGCGTTCCCGTGCCGAGGGTATCGCCCATAATGGAGGTGCGGCCCATGATTTCCGAGTACTCGTGCATCGCCACGCCGATGAAGTCGAAGCTGCCCGCCACCTTTCGATTGTTGGGATCATAGGTCCATTTTTGCCCGCCACCGAAATTGAAGGTCCCGTCATTCTGCATGTCGTCGGCTCGAAGACCCAAGGCCTTCGCCTGCGCCCTGGCGACGTTGTGCATGTGAGATGTGGCGATGGGATCCGCTCCGGTCGCCAGCGATCCCCCGTTACCGACTGTCGTCGCGTCATCAGCGGTCTTTGAGTCCGCCGCGAAGGCGGCGCGGAGGTTGTTATAGGTATCAACCGAATCGAAGGGAGTAGTACTGCTCCCGAGGTCGCTGGTGCCGGGCGTAGCGGTCACCTTAATGTTAACGTTGATGGGGTCTGAGTACCTGCTGGTGAACTGCGTCGCAGCAAAGCTGCAGGCCGCTTTCATGTTGGTGATGTCCGCGGCGGTCAAACCCGCAGCCAGAAGGTTGGCATCCGGGTCATAGGTCAGGTTGATGGTCAAAGCAGAGGCGGTTCTGCCGGCGGCCACCACCAGGATAACGATCGCCAGGAGCCCCAGTCGTGCGCGCACCCCGGGCGAGTGGATTAATTTGGCCATAAACTTTCTATGAGCGTTTCCGGATTTCATGTTGGAGATAGTGCTAGTGGCTTAGCCGGTGGGTAATGGTCGGTCTCGCCGCGGAGATGGATTTGATGTCGGCCCGGGCGGCCAACGTTTCCACCTGGGCGAAGGGCACCCAGGCGCGGAAGGTCGTGGCCGTTCCCCAGCCCGTGACCAACTGCCCTCCGAGGCTTGAGATCTGAACGGACAATTCCCTGGAGATCGTGCCCTCAATCTCCACCAGCACCCGACCGCCGAATTTATACACATCCGGTTCCAGCGTTGTCTGCCGGTCGAACGGAGGCTCTCCCCGGCTCTTCTTCACGACCAGCACGAGATGTTTGTCGAGTTTGCTCAGGATGGATGCCGGAGCTGACTTCTCGTCGCCGGCTGTCAGTTGAGCCGTCCCGAGAGCGAGCACCGCAACCGCGGCGAGAAGAGTACGCCAGGGAACTTCAAGGGGCAGGAATGTTGGGAAGCGTGTTTTCATAATTTCATCGGGGTAGGCGGTTCCTTTTGGATGGCGCCTTGTTGTGGTCTATGCGGAACGCGGGCACCGTGCCATACATTCAGCTTTGAACCACACATTTCGCTGGCTGTATCGACGAGAGCGATCTCATCTTACAATTTGTCATGACACCGCTTGATCTTACGGAAAGGCCGCCTCGGTCGCCGAGAGAAGAACTGGAGGGTTTGTGCATGTTGCCGCGGATGATTGACGTGGCGCGTGCAAAACTTCCGGGAGGAGATGTCGGGCAGTACCAGATCGGGCGTGGAATGAGCGGGCTGGTCCTGGCTGCTTTCAGCATCAGCGCGGAGAAGTTCGTCGAGATCGTGCGGGACGCCGACAATGACGAGGAGGTAGCGACGGCTCTGGGGCGGCGAGTCGCGGTGGCGCGGCGTGCAGTCGGCGCGCGGCTATGCCGTGTCACCGTGGCCGATGTGCCGGCGGACTTGAAGGCCTCCTTCCAAGAGTTCTATGGCTCCGACCTTCCTCCGGATCGACTTGTGTTTGATGTCCTGGAAGCCGACGATCGGCGGATGTTTCCCGACCACAACGCGGCCGCCGAAGAAAGCCAGACGTAAAGCATGGGATGATCTGGGGATTGTTTCTCGGAACGGCGGTGGGTTCTCGTTGTAGCTGGTGACGCTGATCCAAGTAGTGGGGATCATCCGGAAGAAAAGGGATGACCAAAATTGATGAAGAGAGCCTCTTCTTTTCGGGGACCTCGATGTCCACCGAACTGTTGACTGCAGAGGCGATGACATCGCCCTTGAGCAAACAAGTCCTCCTTCCCTAGTTCTTTTTCTCGAGCTCCCGAATCCGACGTTTTGATGCGACGATAAGCGCCTGTTGGCGTTCGACAGTTTTTGCCAGCGTTTCCGTTTGCATCTGAAGAAGCTGTTCTCGAGAGATTAGAGAATCTGGTTGATCCGGACTTTCTTGCGGATTGTTCTCCAATTCTCTAATGCGGCTCCTTGCTGCTCGAATGACCGCCTGTTGGCGTTCGGCTGTTTTGACAAGATCCATCTTCGATGACGAACGGGGTCCCTGCGCGGGGATATGAGCAGTCGCGTACTCCGGGCTCTCCTCTGGGACATCTTTGTTGTCGCTATAAGCGGGCGCGTAACGGGGGGCCGCGCACCCGCTCATCGAATATCCGAACGAGGCAATTCCGACGACAATGGTTATTCGAACGATCTGAAGGGCTTTTGACTTCACTGGTTAGGGGGCTGGTGACGTTCAGGGGGGCCGCCAGGCTCGATCTTTCGTCCCAAGAGGTATCCTGCTATCGTGCCCAGAAGACCGATGACCGGGGTGATTTGAGTGTCTGAATAGCCGGCGACAACCAGGAAGACGGCGGCGAAAATTATCACCAGGATTCCGAATGTTCGTAATATTTGTTCGGGGTTTTTCTTCTGCCAGATCAGGAAGGCGACGAGCGCGAACGAAAGAACAGCGAAGGCGCCGATACCTAAGCTGAGTTTGCAAACCAGTTCTGGAGTCCATGCCGCCAGATGAGAGCTCGACTTCACCTCCTCCTTCGGCGCGGTGCGGGCTTGTTTCACCACATCGTTGAGGCCTTTTTCTGCTGCTTCCAGGTCTTTTTCGGCCTCGGTCATTTATTGCTCGGTCGGGGCAGGGGACCGTGACACTGTGTTTGCCTGCTCCAGTTCCTTGATGCGCGCCCGTAAGGCTTTAATTAGCGTCTCCTGTTGCTCGATAATTGCGAGTAACTGTTTTGTAGGATCTGGTCGTGAAGGCGTGGGTTTCTCGACAGGCCCTGTCGGCTCGCGACCTGCATCGGGCATGATCCCTTGAATAGGTTTTCGTGGCGTGCTGCTCGGGGTATTGAGCGGGCGTTGGGCGGCGACGAACTCCGCGGACACCACAAGAGTGGCGGCCAGGGCAATTGCCAGGATGGGGGAAAATTTCATGGTGGGTGGGACGCGATGGTAGGAGGTCTGATCGCCCGCGACAAGGGCTTTTCTTCGAAATGTTGGGCTTGGCTCGCGCTCAGCACGCATCAACACAACACGCGGCTCGAGTTCGTTCCGATAGTCTGACATCGATGCTGGTTGGAGACCGGTTAGTTCCGAAAAAGCTCCGAAGCCCAATCGCATGCTTTCTTTTTCACTCCTCGGGTTTCATGCTCGACTGTAGAAATGGGACGCGAGGGAACGCGTTCGTATGTGACTATGCCAGCTATCGGAATAACGGGTGGGATTTCGACGGGGAAGACAACGTTCGTTGAGTGCTTGCGCGACATATTTCAAGAGCGGACGCCTCAGCGCGGCGTCCCTACCACGGCGAAGTTTTTTGACGCGGATCAGGCGGCGCGCGAGCTGGCGGACCGCGACGCGGAGGTGAGAGGACTTATCGAGAAGGAATTTGGAGCAGCAGTTTATTCGAGTGGGGACTTGAACCGGGCGGCGGTTCGCACCATAGTGTTCGCCGACGCGGAAAAGAAACGCGCGCTGGAGCAAATCCTGCATCCGCGCATCCGCCGTCAGTGGAGGCTCGAAGCCGAAAGCCATCGCAACTCCGCGGAACTTTTTTTTGCTGATATCCCACTTCTTTATGAAACCGGCGGTGAAACCCTGTGCGATCGGGTTGTGGTCGTGGCCTGCTCGCCCGCATTGCAGCTCGAGCGGCTCATGGCGCGCACCAGGCTCGGGAAACCGGAGGCGCAGCAAATGATTGATGCGCAGATGCCGCTGACGGAGAAGATCGGCCGGGCCGATCACGTGGTTTGGAACAATGGCGGGCGGGATGTGCTCAGGGAGCAGGCGCGATTGCTGGTGGAGTTTTGGACAACGCGCGAGGTAAACAATTAATTATTTTTCCAAGAGAAACTGCTGTGGCCGCGGCGCTCTGTCGCCGCGATCGACGAAGCGCCCCGACTGAGCGGGGCGACTACAGCGCTTAGCGAATTTCAAATGGACGAGAACGAATCAACGCCGCAGACGGAACACGTGGAAGAGGTCGCAGTGAGAGCAGATTCTCAGGCGGCCGACACGGCCGCCGCTACAGAAGAGCGACCGACGAATCTGCCGGCGGCGCTAAACGTGAACGAACTCCAGGCGCTTCAGCCGGAGGAGGTCGAGAAGCTGTGCAACGATTTTGAGCTGCGCGTTTACCCGGGGCGCTCGCGGCATCATCTGATTCTCGACCTCGTCCGCGCGGCACTCGGCCGGAACATTCCGGTAACCACGACCGGGTTCTTTGATCCCGTCGCGGATAACTTTGGTGTGCTGCGCTGGCCTCGCTTAAATTTTCTTCCCGTGCCGGAAGACATCGGTGTGCCGCGCGCGTTCGTCCAGCAATTCAAACTCCAGCCTGCGCAAAAAATCCGCGGAACAGTGCGGCTGCCGCGCGACCGCGAAAAGATGATCATGCTCGACGAAGTGATCGAGATCGAAGGCATCCCCGCAGCCGAATGGACGGCGCCGACACCTTTCGATAGCCTGACGCCGCTTTACCCGGAAGGCCGGATCATGCTGGAGAATTCCCAGACGAATTCCATCAGCGCCCGCGCCGTCGATTTGCTGACGCCGCTGGGGCGCGGGCAACGCGGCCTGATCGTGGCCGCGCCGCGGGTGGGCAAAACAATTCTGCTGAAGGAAATCGCGAAAGCGATCCGAGTGAACCACAAGGAAATCATTCTCATCATCCTGCTGGTGGACGAGCGGCCGGAAGAAGTGACGGACCTGCAGCGCGAAGTCGATTGCGACGTTTACAATTCGACCTTCGACGAAAACTCACAGCGCCACGTGGAAGTGGCCGAGCTGGTGCTCGAGCGCGCGAAACGGCTGGTTGAGCTGCACAAGGACGTGGTCGTGTTACTCGATAGCATCACGCGGCTGGCGCGCGGTTATAATTCACTCCAGCCGGGCAAAGGACGGACGATGTCGGGCGGCGTCGAGGCGAAGGCGCTCTTGAAGCCGAAGAAATTTTTCGGCGCGGCGCGCAACTGCGAGGAAGGCGGCAGCCTCACCATCCTGGCGACGGCGCTGGTGGATACTGGCAGCAAGATGGACCAGGTGATCTTCGAAGAATTCAAAGGCACGGGGAACATGGAGCTGCATCTCGACCGCGCGCTGGTGGAGAAGCGGCTTTACCCGGCGATCCATTGCCTGCAATCGGCCACGCGCCGGGAGGATTTGCTTTATCACCCGGAGGAATGGGAGCGCGTGCAGTTGTTGCGCAAGGCGATGGCCGCGCTGCCGCCCATCGAGGCGATGGAGAAGCTGATCGATAATTTGAACGCGACGAAGACGAACGCAGAACTGCTGCTTAGTGGACTGCGCTGAGCAGAAATCCCGTATAAGCCGCAGATGCGGCAAATCCCAAATCCCAAGCTCCAAATCCCAAGTAAGACTCAAAATGATCAAACGAAGAAAATGAAGAAAGCAGCGCGGCGAGTTCACCATTTGGAATTTGGGATTTGTTTGGGATTTGGACCTTGGGCTTTGGGATTTGCCGAGGGGCGATCTAGGCAATGATTCAAACCGACTTACAACTAGCCGAGCTGCTTCCAAGGCTTTCTCCCGTCGATCGTGTCGCGGTCGATACCGAGGCCGACAGTCTGCACTGCTACTTCGAAAAGCTTTGCCTCATCCAGGTCAGCGTTCCTGGGCACGATTACCTGCTCGATCCGCTGGCGAACCTCGATCTCGCGCCGTTCGCCGCGGCGCTGACGCCCAAAGAGATTGTGCTCCAGGGCGCCGACTTCGATTTGCGCCTGTTGCGCCGCAGCCTCGGCTTCACGGCGACACGGATTTTCGACACGGTGATCGCGGCGCGCCTGCTGGGAATCCGATCGTTTAGCCTGCAGGCGCTGGTCGAGAAATTTTTCGGAGTCACGCTGGTAAAAGGATCGCAGAAAGCTAACTGGGCGCGACGCCCGTTGCCGCCCCACATGGCAGAATACGCCATGAACGATACGCGTTACCTCCTTCCGCTGGCCGAGAAATTGGAGGCGGATCTGCGCGAGCGCGGCCGGCTGGAGTGGTTCGAGCAATCCTGTGAGCGCGCGCGAGAACAAGCAGCGGTGGAACGCACCCGCGGAGACGAGGAAGTGTGGCGAATTTCCGGGTCGGGAAAATTTGGCGGGCGGGCCTGCGCGGTTTTGCGGGAGCTGTGGCAGTGGCGGGACCGGGAAGCGCAGGCGGCAGACCGGCCGGCATTCCATGTTTTGCAGAACCATCTGCTGCTCGAAGCCGCGGAACAATTTGCTGTCGGCCAGGTTCCCGATCACCGGCACTTTTCCGCGCGGCGGCGCCAGGGTTTCCGCGAAGCCGCTGAACGCGGCCTCAATTTGCCGGAGTCCGAATGGCCGGTGCGCCCGAGGCGGCGGGGAACGCGTCCGACACGGGAAATGGAACGCGCCGCCGAGGAATTGCGGCGGCGCCGCGATGCGGTGGCGAATGCGCACGGGCTGGAGCCGTCGTTGATCGCACCGCGAAACGCGATCGATGCGGTGGTGGCGGACGCGAGCCAGCGCGAAGCGCTGCTAGCTCCGTGGCAGCGGCATCTTTTGGAATTGTAGGGCGCCGGTTGGCGGTCATCCCGAGGCTGGCGGAGCGCGCCAAGGGACCTCACAGTTGCAACTTCCGCTTACGCGAACGATCACGCGCCCAGTGACGAATTACGTCCTCTTGTTTCGCGGAAGCGGTTGAGCGCGTGAGAGGTCCCTCGGCGCGCTGCGCCAGCCTCGGGATGACACACATTCAACGTTAACGCGGTTGCACCCGGTTTCCTTGCTTGACGCGTGGAATACCGAGCGTCACAACTAGGGGCTTGCGATGCCCGGCGTTTTTCATTTTCTTGACCTTCGTTTCCGTCTCGCCGTCACGCTGCTGACGGCTGCCGCCGCGGTCGTGCCCCTTGGCTTCCTCGACGCCCAACAAGTCAGCGTCCAGGACCGGGCGCAACTGTTGCGCAGTACAACCCCGCCAGCGGGCGATCCTTATTCGGAGGAAAACGGCGTGGATAACGGGCGGGCCGCGGAGAGCCCGAACGATGCCGACATCGGCGAACAGGAGATCCTGAAACGGGTCGAGCGCTATGAGCCGTTCACGGCGTCAGTCGCCACGCCGTTTTATTACACGTCGAACGTGGCCCTGGCCCGGAGGGGTGAGCAAGGGGATGTCCTGATGGCGCCGACGGCGGGTGTGTTCTACGCACCGCGATTTACCAGCACGCTTTATGGATCCTTCTCCGTTCAGCGGCAGGAGTTTTACTACGACAAATTTAACGCGCTGGATTTCGGCAGCTTCGATTTTCGCGCGGGGCTTTCCTACATCCTCCCGAAAGCGCACAACCTGATGCTGCACGCGGAATACGATTACAACCGCCTGACGTTTTCGAATAGCTTCAACGACTTTTTCTCAAACCATTCGATTTTTCTTAGCGTCGAACTGCCGTTCCGGCTCGGGCGGGCGCAGCAGGTGTCGTTAGGCGTGGACACGAATGTGAGCCTGGGCTCGAACCCGTCCGCGCCGCAGCGGGATGAATTCGACGTCTATATCGGCTACGCCGTCAGCCTCACCCGATCGCTTTCGTTCGGCGCGGTGGGCCGGGTCTTCGTGCGTGACTACCGCAACATCAGCCGCACCGATGTGAGCGAAGTCTTCGCGCTCACGGCGAATTACCGGATCACGAAAAACTTTTCGGCGGGTGTGGCCAGCACGCTTGCCTGGAGCCAGTCGGATAAAAGCGTCTTCGATTACAACGTGGCGAACGTCGGCGGCGCTCTTTCCCTGACCTTCAAATTCTAACCTGAAATGAAGAAACTTTTGCAATTCGCGGGCGCGGCGCTCGGGACCGTGGCGCTCGGTGTTGTTTCGGTCCAGGCGCAGGGTGGCACGAGCAGCGTGATGAAAGAAGCGCGCGTGACCCAGGTGGTGAAAGACGTGAAATTGCTCTCGGGGGGCGAGCCGCGGCCGGCTACGCTCACTGATACCATCCGCGGCGACACCGCAGTGCGCACCGGCGCGGAGTCGCGCGCGGAACTGACCTTCGGCGATCTGACCATCGCGCGGTTGGGCGCCAATACGATCTTCAGTTTCAGCCAGGGCTCGCGCACCGTGGACCTGGGCAACGGCGCGATTCTCCTCCGCGTTCCGAAAGGTTCCGGCGGCGCGAAGGTCCAGACCGCTGCCGTCACCGCGGCGATCACCGGCACGACCGTCATCGTGGAATATCATCCGAAGTCGTACGCCAAGTATCTCGTCCTCGAAGGCAGCATGCGCATCTATCTCAAGGGGACTCTGGGCGAATCGGTGCTCATGGGTCCGGGCCAGATGATGATCCTGAACCCGAACGCGAAGCGGCTTTCCGAACCGGTCGACTTCGATTTGGACAGGCTCTGGAAGACGTCACTCTTCATCCAAGGCTTCCGCCCGCTCGGAAGCGAACCGCTCATGGCTGAGGTGAAGCTAACGCAGCTCGAGAAAAAAGTGGCCGGCGAATTGATCGACACCAACCTCGTGATCTTCGGGCGCGGCACCCTGGTCACGATGACCGACCCGCAATCGAGCGATGTGATCGATCGCAAGACCGCAGCCGTGACTTTACCGACGCCCACGGTGCCGCCGGTTCCGTCGCCCACGCCGACCATCGCACCAAGCCCGACGCCGACTATCGCGCCAAGCCCGACGCCGACTATCGCGCCAAGCCCAACGCCACAGCCCACGCCAAATAAATTCGGAACGCCGCCGCCTATCGTCACGTCGGTTCCCTATCCGATCGATAACGGCACGGCGATCCAGACCGATCCCGCGATCACGCGCGGGGGCGTTACCGACTTCGGAAAAATTTATCGCGATAACGCGCAGGACGGGCCGTTCTCAGCCTGGGCGTTCACGGCGACGTCGCCATTCGATAGTACGGCGGGCATCGACACGTTGTATGGCGCGAACGTTCCCTTGGCCGCGTTCAAATTCACGGCCCTCCAGCTTGTCGGCAATCCCATGATTTCCACGGCAAACGGTGGCGCCAGCAACCTCGCCTTGATCTCAGTCGGCCCCATCACCACGGCGACCTCAGGCAACGCTACGTTCACATTTCCCGGCATGCAGAGCGTGCTGATCGCAACCCAGGCCGGTTCCATCGGTATCACCAGTCCCGATGTTCTTTTCCAGGGGATCCCAACGCTCATCTTTTATGCACGGGGACCCGGATCGAACCTGACGCTGGGCGGAATGGGAATTTTCAACGTGAGCAACCTGCGGCTCATCGCGGAAAACAACATCCAGATCAACGCACCCGAAAGTCTGGTCAACGGTTCCGATGGCGGGATTCTGCGTGGGACCGCCGGCGGCGGCATAACGGTGAACAGTCCCATCGAAACGCCGACAGCTTTTGTTACGGCCGGGACTTCTGGAAATGGTGGAATGGTCACGCTCTCGGCGCTCGGAGGAACGTTGACGGTCAACTCACGGATCCAGATTTCCTATAACGATCCTGACCCGAGCGTCCCCGGAACGCTGATAAGACGAAGCGCCCAAGGTGGACCTATCGTTCTCTTCAGCGGTCTCACAACCGGCACCGGAATAAGCCTGACATCCGGCGCGGTTTTGCTGTCGTTATTGAACCCGGCCGCGCCCGGCCCCCTCCCTGGCAACATTAATCTGGCCACGGCCGGAAGCGACATCGTCATTAACAATTCCACGCTCCAAGTGGATCGCGGTGGGATCGGAATCCTGCAAACGGCAGCGCCTTCGGCGGGAACGGCCCAGATCACTATCAACGGCGGCACGATTTCCAGCGAAACGCTGGGTGTCATTTCTCGTGGCAACCTGGCCTTTGGGACCACGTCGCCGGTGAATCTT
This sequence comes from Verrucomicrobiota bacterium, assembly GCA_041167505.1. Classification (GTDB taxonomy): domain Bacteria; phylum Verrucomicrobiota; class Verrucomicrobiia; order Chthoniobacterales; family UBA10450; genus AV80. The sequence continues at coordinate 62,311 of JBEEHR010000075.1, read as the reverse complement.
TCCACGGTCACATTAGGTTTCTCTGCGACCAACAATATAAACTGGAATGGCGGGACGCTTAGCGCGGTGGCGGTCAATTCCCAGGGCGATGTCAGCTTGCAGGCTGGCAATGACCTGCTTATCACGGGGCCGACGACAATTCAGCGCTCGAGTGGCGGTGGCAGCTTCATCAAGACCATTAACCTTACTCTTAGCGCCGGGCGAAATTTGCAGGCGAACAGTTCGATCAGCCTGCTCACCGATGGCAGCGGCCTAACGACTGGAGGAAATATTACCCTCCATTCCGGCGCCGCCATGAACATTGGAGGAATCGCGATCTTGCAGACCATGCTCACCACGGCAAACCAGGCCAGCGGAAGTAACATCACGATCAGCGCCACTGGCCCGATCACGACATCCGATTTGCTTGCGAGCGTTACGATCGGGGCGGGTCGGACCCTGAGCAACGGCGGTGTCATTACGATGACCGTAGCTGGAGACTATCTGGCGACGCTTGGAGACGGCGGGCTCACTCTTCAGGTAATTAACTCCTCGCCCGGCATCATCGGGACCGGCGGAAATATTTCCCTGACGCTTGACGGCAGCCTTACGACCGGAAATGCCGGGGCGTTAAACCTGGTGATCGACAATTCCAACGGTGGCCAGATCCAGACGGGCGGAAATGTTACCTCCACGATCGGCACCGGTTTGACGGCGAATTTCGTGAACGTACAGATCGATAACCGCTTCAAGGGATTCATCGGGACCGGGGCCGGCATCACTTTCTCGGTGGGGGGAACGCTTACGACCAAGAGCGACACCAACTTCGAGATCCTGAACAGCCAGCAGGGAACCACCGGTGGCAAGATTGGATCCGACGCTTTCATCAAGGTTACCCTGGCGGACGTGACTATCGGCACGGACTTGAACGCATTCATCGATAACTCCGATGGGAGTATTGGGGGCACCGGTGGAAGCGTAACCTTGCAGGTCAACGGGAAGCTGGCGGTCTCCGGCCGGATCAATGTTTTCGGAACGCTCACCAGCACGGGTTCGATCACGGCGGGCCAATTATCGGGGACCAATGTGAATGCCCCCGGCATAGATGTCGGCGGCGGCGGCATCACGCGATTCACGTTTCCCAATGAAAACAACGCGCCATACCCCCACACGATCACGACGAACGCGCTGACCTCCACCGGGGGAATTAACTTCAACGGCACGGACAGCGGCCCGTTTCCTGGCGGAGAGCTTGTCATCAACGTGCCCTCCCTGACTTTTGGTTCCTCCGCGGCGGACAACATCCAGGGGCCGGTAACGTTCGACGGTGGCAACACGACCGGGATCACGGCGGGCAGCGGCGGAGTCTTTACGGTCAATGCAACCGGCGCCATCACGGTTGGTTCTCCGATTGAGGCGACGACGGGACTCCAGCCGGATGCGTCGGAGGCGAGCGGCACCGGTGGAACCGTGAACCTGAATTCCACCGGCGGCACGATCTCGGTAAACTCGCCGATTACGGTTTCCTCGAGCGAACCTCGAACCGGAGTCCCGCGGCGTCATAGCTTTAACGGCGGCAACATCAACCTGAAAAGCAACACGACCGGCGTCGCCATTAACATCAGCAACACCGGACAGCTTCTCTCATTACTCGAGGCGGCCGGGACCGGGACCGGCGGCACGATCACGATCCTGGCGACCGGGACCGGCAGCCGCATCAATGTGACCGGTGACCCTGGCTCGGCCGGCAAGCCGCCCATCGATACAATTCGCGCCGATAAAGGCACGGTCGATATTCGCAATACCGGCACCGGCGGCTTTGTGACCCTGAACACTGCGCAAATCTCGGCGGACACTGTCAAGATCGGCGCGCTCGGGGACAACGGAGCTCTCAGCATTGGGGGCGGCCGCATCGACGCGAATACCGTTTTGAAGCTCTATGCGACAGGCGCCAACGGTTCGCTGATTTTCGTGAGCAACGTGGTCCTGAACTTAAACAGCACGAACGCGCTGGACAGAATCATCATCGCTGGAAACTCCGTCACGGTGAACAACAACGTCACCGTGGCGATCGGCAGTCCCGCTGGCCTTTCACGAACGGCGGATATTTACGTTCCGAATCTGGCGGGGGCGAACTACTCGAACTCCAACGGAGGAAACAATACGACGAGCGGAATATTCATCATCGACGGCACCCAGGGCCCCTCGCCGACGTCAGGCGCCGTCACCCATATCGGCGTGGCCCCGCCTGCTTTCGGACCGCCGGGCGGACCTTAGCGGCGGGCGTTTTCTTCTGTGGCCGCCGCCCTGCGGGCGGCGCGAGATGCGGCCAGCCTTGCCCTCACGCTTCGCATATATCTGTCTTAACGCTAAGAGCGCGTTCTCATATCAGCTCGCCGCGGCGAGATTCTGGCGCGATTCAACGAACCGTTCGCTGCAATCCCACACCCGCGAGCGTCCGAATGAATCGCGCCTTCAGCGCTGCCGGTTTGACGTACGGGATCCTAGGGCATGGCCCCAGGCTGCCGATGAATGTCGCGCCTTTGGCGCTATGCAGCCCGCTTTACAGACTGAAGCGGCTACAGAAATCATTTCCGTCGTTGCTCGTCCAGATAACCGGCGCCGAGTGCGATCCCGGCCAAGATCAATGCCCCTGCGGTCGCAAATGGAACCGGATCGAACGGCGCGGGAGGCAGGGAGATAATGCCGTACTCGTCCGTACGCGCGGGCCGGCGGACATAACGGCCGTGACGCGGCGCCCGAAACTGTTCGGCGAAACGTTCCAGCCGCGCCGGCAACTCGCCATCGCAGCGCGGAATTCCATGACCGCACCCAACGACGTTCGGCCGCAACTTCGCTAATTCTTTCACCGACAATCGCGTCGCATCCCAATCGGTATTGAAGGGCGCGCCGGCGCGGGCCAGGGTTTTCCGTCCGGTCACGAGGCCGCTCCAGGAATCCATGTTCATCGTGGCGAAGGCGTCGCCGGCCAGCAGCACGCGATCGGAAGGGCGAAAGAGCGAGATATGCCCGGGTGAATGACCGGGCGTGGCGAGCCATTCCCAACCTGGCGCCCCCGGCACTTCGTTCGGGTGCAGGTCGCGAATGCTCCGGCTGAGATTGCGCGCGCCGGAGGGCACAAAGCGCGAAAGAAATGCCATCGCACCGCCCACCGTCGGATCGGGTGGGGGATAATCGGATTTGCCGGTGAGGTACGGCATCTCGAGCCGGTGCGCGAAAATCGGAACGTCCCAATATTCCGCGAGGGGCAAGGCCGAGCCCGCGTGGTCGAAGTGTCCATGCGTCAGCACAATCGCTTCCGGCGGAATACCGACGCCAAAGCGCGCTTCCGCTGCTTCAATGATTTGGTTCGCACGCCCGGGCAGCCCCGCATCCAGCAGCACCCACGCTCCGCCCGGGCGCCCGAGGTAATACACGTTCACAAAACTGACGGGCAGCCAGCCGACTTCAGGTGCTATGCGAGTGATGGTGGGCATGGTGTGGAGGTTGAAGCGTTACATCGTTACATCGGACAGAAGCTCGCTTCAACGCTTCATCCTTTTAACGCTTCAACCTCCTCATGGAATCGTCAGCGTCATCCCCGGTTTCAATTTCGCGGGATCGTTAATCGCGCTCTTGTTTGCATCGCGGATTTTCTTCCAGCGGCCCGAGGACTTATAGAATTTTCGCGAGATGGACGCGAGGGTGTCGCCTTCGCGGACGACGTAGGTGCGCGGCGCGGCTCCGGATTTCTTGTCTGTCGGCTTCGTGTCAGCGACCGCTTTCTCGCTCGGACGATGCGCCCGCAGGTCTTCGAGGTCCTTGCGCAAGGCGAGGTTCTCGTTTTTCAGGCGCGCCGCCTCGGCCCGGCTCACCACCGAGTCGCCGGAGAGCGTCGTGCCCAGCTCCAGCTCGTCCTTTTTCATGAAGCTCTTCACTTCGTTCGCATGCGGACCCGCGGGTGCCAGGGTGAGGTAACGCTTGAAGTGATGCAGCGCGTGGAGCGGGTCGTGCAGTTTGTCGTCGTAAAGCAGGGCCAGCCGGTAATGCACGTCGGCCGTGCGCGGGGAATCGTCGAGCGCGCTTTCGTAAAGGGCGATCGCACGGACGAAATTGCCATCGGCCGTCTTGTTTTCGGCGTCCTTGATGATCTGCGCGCTGCGCGGCGTAATCATGCGATCGCAGCTTCCGCAAAAGAGCGCAAGGCCGAGAGCCAGACCAGTCGCGAACTTGTTCAGGAAATATTTCGTCACCATCGTCGTCTAACTATTCGCATGCATTATCACGATACCAGAGCGTCCAGCCGCTTTTCCTTACGCGCGATTCTTCGCAGGCCGCAATATTTTTTCCTCATGGCGGCGCTGGCGGCGACAACGGCGCGGACGGCTGAGTTGCGCGTCGGTAGCACGTATCCGCTCACTTTTGCCGACGTCGATCGCCATCAATTCTCCACCGCCGACGGGCACGTCACCGTTATTTCTGTCGTCAATCGCAGGGACGAAGCGAAGGCGCAAAGCGTGGGCGACCGTGTTTCGCAGCTAACTCTCGGCGACCCGAAGATTCGGCTCATCACGCTGGTGAACTTCCAGCAAAACATCATCTTTCCGTTGCGCGGGATGGTTTCCGCTATGATCCGGCACCGGCTCGATGCGGAAGCGAAGGAAGTGCAAAAGACGTACGCGGCGCGGCACATTAACCGCAACGCCAGGGACGACATTTTCGTCGTGGCCGATTTCGACGGCAAAGCCGTCTCGCAACTTGGAATCAGTCCCATCTCCCCAGAGTTTGCCGTTTTCGTTTTCGACGGCCGGGGACGTTTGGTCCGGCGCTGGAGCGATGTGCCGAGCCAGGAGGTGTTAGCGCAAGCCATCAAGGAAGCGCGGTAATCGCTGTAGTCGTGGCGCTCAGTCGCCGCGTTTCCCGCTACGGAACGGCGACTGAGCGCCGTCGCTACAGCGCTAATACCGCGGCACCGCGGGATCCACTTCGACCGACCACGCATCGATTCCTCCGACGAGATTCAACGCGTTTTCGAACCCGGCTTCCTGAAGGATCCTGACGGCGTGCTCGCTGCGGCCGCCGCTGTGGCATTGCAAAACGAGCGTGCCCGTTCGCGGCAGTTCGCTCACATGGGTTTCGAGTTCGCCGAGCGGGATCAGACGTGAGCCATCGATGCGCGCGATCTCATATTCGTACGGTTCGCGCACGTCGATGAGCGCCAGAGGCTCCTTCATATCGATCTTCGTCTTCAATTCGCGCACGGAAATTGTCGGCACGCCCGCCGGTGCCGCGAACCAATCGTCTTCCGCTGGGCCGGCGCAAAACTGGTCGTAATCGATTGGCTCGAAAATGGTCGGCGTATCACCGCAAACGGGGCAGGCCGGATCGCGGCGCAGATTGAACTCGCGGAACTTCATTTTCAACGCGTCGAAGTGGAGAAGGCGGCCGGCCAGCGTTTCGCCCGCGCCGAGAATCAGCTTCAGCGCCTCGGTCGCCTGGATGAGTCCGATGATTCCCGGCAAAACGCCAAGCACGCCGGCTTCCGCGCAGCTTGGCGCGGCGCCCGGCGGCGGCGGCTCCGGAAACAGACAGCGGTAACAGGGCCCGCCCAGATGCGGTGCGAAGACGCTCGCCTGTCCTTCGAAGCGGAAAACGGAGCCGTAGATATTTGGTTTCCGCGCGAAAACACAAACGTCGTTGGAAAGATAACGCGTCTGAAAATTATCCGAGCCGTCGATCACCAGGTCGTACGGCGCGATGATCTCGGTCGCATTCTCGCTGGTCAGGCGCGCGTCGTGCCGGACGATTTCGATGCCGGGATTGATTTCCAGCAAACGCGCTCGCGCCGTTTCCAGCTTCGGTTTCCCGACGTCGCCGGTCCCGTAAAGAATCTGCCGTTGCAGGTTCGAGGCATCGACCTGATCGGCATCGACAAGTCCGAGCGTGCCGATTCCCGCCGCCGTGAGATACAACGCCGCCGGCGACCCGAGCCCGCCCGCGCCGATGCACAACACCCGCGCCGCCTTGATCCGGCGCTGGCCGTCGACGTTCACTTCCGGCAGGATGAGGTGGCGTGAGTAGCGAGCCATCTCTTCGCGGGTGAGCGCGATTTCCTTCAGCCGCTCTGCGTCGATGATGCTCACTCTTCCTCTAAGATTGCACGATCGCCCAATCGATGCCCACGATTCGCTCGCCCTCGAAGCGTTTCAGCGATTTCGGAAATGCCAGGAATCGGGCGCCGGGTTTCTGGTAGAAGCCGACTTCGCCGAAATCCGTTCCGCTCTCGGTCGGCCGCACCGTCATAACCTTGTTGTTTTTCAGGAGCGATTGGAGACGGCGGTCCGTTTTCGGTTTCTGCCACAAAGTGTAAACCTCGGGCTGGCCGCATTTCGCGACGACGGCGGTGAACCGCGTGGTCTTGACCTTGAGGAGTTTCATTGAGGTTGTAGGGCGTCTGTGTCAGACGCCTCCGTGGCACCAATGGCGTTTCACAGAAACGCCCTGCAAAAAAAGTCCGCCAGAGAACTACGGCAAGGAGGATCAGACTACCGTTGCTGCATTCCTGCTCTGGCGGGGTTCGTAAGTCCTCAGTCCATAGCCCCTGACGGAACGAGACTGTTCGCGAAAGATCGCGCGGGCGCAATCGGCTTTTCTTGTAGCCACGGCCCTGCGGGCCGTCCTGCTTTTTGCGATTCGATGCTGATCTCAAACGGCCCACAGGGCCGTAACTACAGAGCCCTACCCGAACGGCATGTTCATCTTGACGCGCGCCGTGTCGGTCTTGTGGACTTCCGCGGATTTCGCCATATGGCGTTTGCGCTTGGCGCTCTTCGAGGAGAGCAGGTGACGCCGCGAGGCATGTTGACGCCTCACTTTTCCCGTCCCGGTGATCTTGAACCGTTTCGAGACCGCTTTCCGGGTTTTGCTGCGCGCAATCGGCTTTGGCATAAGGCGCGGAAGATAGCGCAGCCAGCGCCCGTGACAACCGGTTTTGCTGCAGAAAAATGCCTCGCTTCCCATTCTCAACCGGCGAAATTTGTTCCGATGGAAAACGAGCCCGCGCGCAAACCAAACGTCGTCATCGTCGGCGCCGGCTTTGGCGGACTCGAGGCGGCAAAGAAGCTCGTCGATGAGCCGGTGCGATTGACCGTGATCGATCGCACCAATCACCATCTTTTTCAGCCGTTGCTCTACCAAATCGCGACCGCGTCGCTTTCTCCCGCGGACATCGCCGCGCCTATTCGCGGCATTCTCGGCCGGTGCAAGAACACGGAGGTGATCCTGGCCGAGGTGAAATCGGTCAACGTCGAGGCGCGCACGGTGAACATCGGCGAGCGCGAGATCAGTTACGATTACCTGATCCTGGCGACGGGCGCGCGGCACTCCTATTTCGGGCACGACGAATGGGAGAAACTGGCGCCGGGGTTGAAGAGCCTCGAAGACGCAATAGAAATCCGGCGGCGTTTGCTGCTCGCGTTCGAGTATGCGGAAAAGATCACGGACGAAGCGGCGAAGAAGGCAGCCATGACGTTCGTAATCATCGGCGGCGGCCCGACCGGTGTGGAAATGGCGGGAGCGATCGCTGAGATCGCGCGCTACACCCTGGACAAGGATTTCAAGCACATCGATCCCTCCAGCGCTCGCGTAGTTTTAGTGGAGGGCGATCAACGCGTGCTGTCGTCGTTCCCCGAAGATCTTTCCGTTAAGGCGATGGATCAATTGAAAGAACTCGGCGTCGAAGTGCACACCGGTATTCACGCAAAGGATCTTTCGGAAGAGGGGGTCCAGGTCGGGGACGAATTCATTCGTTGCCGTCTGAAAGTCTGGGCGGCGGGAAACGCGGCGTCGTTCGTCGGAAAAACCACCGGCGCTCCCGTCGACAAGGCTGGTCGCGTAATTGTGAACGACGACCTGACGATTCCCGGCCATCCCGAAGTCCAGGTGATCGGCGATCTGGCGAGTTACAGTCATCAAGGGGGCAAACCGCTCCCGGGCGTTTCGCCGGTGGCGATGCAACAGGGCCGGCACGCGGCGCGTAACATTTGCGCAATGATGGATGATCGAAAACCGCAGCGCTTTTGTTATTGGGACAAAGGCAGCATGGCCACCATCGGAAGGAACCGGGCGGTCGCCGATCTCCGCTTCGTTCACTTCAGCGGTCTGCCCGCCTGGCTGGCGTGGCTTTTCATCCACGTCATTTTCCTGGTCGGCTTCCGTAATCGCATTGCCGTCCTGATCCAATGGGCGTGGGCCTACTTCACGTTCAACAAAGGGGCGCGGTTAATCACGCGGAATTTCCAGGCAGAATCGCGCCCGCTGTCGTGAACGAAATACTTCGCTCATGTCCGCAATAACGGTTCAGACCCGCCAACGGACGGTTCGGGTCAACTTGCGGCCGCTGCAGGACTTTGCCGGCCGGGCTTTACCGGCCTGCCTCAAACTTCCCAGACGAAAAGGTGAACTGCTGTCGCGGCTCGACGAAGTGAGCATCGCTCTGGTCTCCGACCGCCGGATTGCGGAGCTTCACCGCCGCTTCCTCGATGAAGGAGGTCCTACGGACGTCATCACGTTCCAACATGGTGAGATCGTGATCAGCGCTGAAACGGCGCGGCGCCAGTCTCGCGCCTTCCGGACATCGCTCGAGCACGAGCTGTATCTGTATATTGCGCACGGTCTCCTTCATCTGCGTGGCTACGATGACAAGACGCGCGCCGGCGCGGCGGAAATGAAACGGTTACAGGAAAAGCTGGTGGCTTCTCTTCTGTAGCGGCGGTCTGTGACCGTCGATTCGTTGAACCAAGATGTATCGACCGGCAGGGACCCCGGTTGAACCGCACTTACTCTGTGTTAGCCTTATTTTCATGAGAGGGCAGCCACGTGAGGGTTGGCGACGGTGGCGCCAGGCGTCTGATTGAGCCGTAACCGATTTGGCCAATGCAGAGTTCCGTCGGATCGTCAGTCGAAAATCCGGTCATCGAGCAGGAAACGCGCACAGCAGAGGAGCTCGATCTTCCCTGGCAGGTCATCGTTCACAATGACCCGGTGAACCTGATGAGCTACGTAACCATGGTGTTTCAAAAAGTCTTCGGCCTAACGAAAGAAAAGGCCGAGAAACATATGCTCGAAGTCCATCAGCTCGGCCGTTCCATTTTGTGGAATGGGACGCGCGAGCGCGCCGAGCTCTATGTCCAGCAGCTTCACGGCTACCTGCTCCTGGCCACCCTCGAGAAAACCAGCTAACCCGATGGAATTTCACCGCCACGAGGATTGCCTGGAGATTTCCGAACTCGATCCTTTCCTGGCTGAATTGCTGCGGCAAATTCCCGAGAGTTGCAACGTCGATGGCGTCGAGGCGGCCCAGCAACGCATCTTTTGTGCGCCGGCCGCGACGTCGGAAAGCGAGATTTGCGCGGAATGGAAAGTTTATGTCGAACCGGAATTGCGCCGGTTATTTCGGTCCGCCACGGAGACCGTTACCGCGGACCTGGCTCAGCTTAACGGCTGCACAAAACCGTTTGCGAATTGCACCCTGCGCATTCCGGCGGAGAACGCCGAGGCTTGGCTGAACGCGTTGAATCAGGCCCGGCTCGCCATCGCCGCGAAGTACAATTTCACCGATGGCGAACTCTGCGACCATTACCGTTCGCCGATCGGTTCCCGCCGCGATCTCGGTTTGTTCCAGGTAAACTTCTATGGGTTTCTCCAGGAATTTATTTTGCAGGAAGCGGCCCCGTAAGCGCAAAGCGCTTTCCTGCTCTTGCTTATGATCCTGATTATAATCCCGGTTTGAACGCCCGGTCCCTCAAAGGATCAGGAACAAGATCAGGATCAGGAGCAGGAATGCAGAGCCTCCTACGGCTTCTGCCGGTTCCGCACCATCAACATCAGCCGGTCCTTCAATGCGTCGGACGATTTTTCCGGCCGCAGGCTGAGCGCGAACGCCTCATGCATGGAGTAGCACTCGCCGATGAAATCTTCTGCCTTTTGTCCGAAATCCTTCCGGGCCTGCTCATATGCCTCCAGTTCTTCCTGTTCCAACGCTCCAATCACGTAAAGGCGCGATTGGTTCTGGAATTCCTCAAAGCTCATCGCGCAGTTCCTTCAGTCCGTCGTAAATTTTCTTAAGCCCCAGTTCGAGCCGGGTCTTAACCGTTCCCAAAGGTGTATTCGTTTTTGCCGCGATTTCGCGCTGACTCATCCCGCGAAAAAATGCGAGATTTATGGCCTGCTGCTGGGCGACCGGCAAAGTGTTGATCACCCGGCGGACCAAAACGCGCGTATCGCTGAAGCTGATCTCTTCTTCCGTGGCGTTGTGGACCCAGGCATCGGGCTGTTGTTCCGTTTCCGATTGCAGGCGCTCGCCAGCGCGCGCGTAAGCCTGCTTTTTGCGCAAGCCATCGATGGCGCGGCGCCGTGCCAGTGTCACCATCCAGCCGAGCGGCTTTCCTTTTTGCGCCGAGAAATTCTTCGCCTGGTTCCAGATCTCCATGAAAATTTCCTGCAACAAGTCGTCGGCTTCGGCCTCGTTGTGGATGACGCGAAGAATGAGCGCCTTGATGATGCCGTTGTAGCGGTCGTAGAGGGCGGAGAGCGCTTCGGGATCTTCCGCCTGGATGCCATGCATCAAATCGAGGTCGGTCGGTGCGCCCGGTTCGAGAACGGGGGCCGCGGCCGGCAGACGGGCGTTGCGCGCCTCGCCCGCTTCGTCCGGCGCACCTGTCGTCGCGGAAAAATCTATCGCCATGAAGAAAGGAGATTTAGTGGCAAGTGCCCGCGCCGTCCAACAATTTGGAACGATGTGCGAAAAAAGAGCACCAGACTTCCCAGGCCGGCGAATCGGTTTCTCAAAAAAGGTATTGCTCTTGACCCGGCGGACGCGCGCACGCTAGCGTCCAATGGAAGGAATTTTTCCAGGAGAAACCACCTACATGCGCTCATTTGTACTCGCGATTGTGCTGCTGGCCACCGCGGCGTTCGTTCGCGCGCAGGACGCCGCTTCGACCCCGTTCCAGCCCCGGACGCCCGCCGTTTCCGAAGAGACTCCCACGCCAACGGCCAGGCCGAAGACCACGCCGGCCGCGACCGCGAAACCGTCGCCGAGCGCGACACTCAAACCGCTCGCTAGCGCTACACCGGAGCCGATTGAGACTGCCACACCTGCGCCCAGTGAATCTGAGACCCTTACCCTGGCCCCAGCACCGTTCGAAAGTCCGACGCCGATTATCGTCGCGTCGCCCATCCCAACGCCGCGCGTCGTCCCAACGGCGACTTCGGCCGCCACTTCCAGCGCGAAACCTCCGATCAGCTACCCGACAGTAAAGCCTTTCTCGACTTCCCCCGCGAAGCCGATGGCTACCTCGACCGCGCGCCCTGGGGCAACCTTGACACCGCGACCGGTCCCGACTCCTTCCACCACGGTTGCGCCCAAACCATCCGCAACCGCCACGCCGAAACCGATACCGACCCCGACTGCCAATCCTTCGCCAACTCCGACGCCAAAGCCGAGCCCGTCGCCAAAACCAACGCCGACCCCGACTCCAACGCCGTCACCAAAACCAAGTCCGACTCCGACGCCAAAACCCACTCCCACTCCAAAGCCATCGCCGACGCCGAAGCCTAGCCCCACTCCTACCGAGCCTCCTGCGCCGGATGAACCAGGGACGGCGAACATCAAGGACTTGGAATCCCGCTGGGAAGCTTCACTCCTGAGTCATGACACCACGGCGATCGAGAAAATCGTCGCGGACGATTTCGTCGGCACTTCTTCCAGTGGCAAGACCGGCAGCAAAACGACGTTGCTGGCGGAAGCAAAACGTGACACGAACACCTATGCGTCTGCCGTTTCGAGCGACATGACGGTGCACATGTACGGACCGAGCGTCGCCGTCGTCACCGGCATCGCGAAGGAGACCGGCAAAACGAAAGCCGGCAAGACGTTCTCCCACAGTTATCGCTTCACCGATACCTGGGTGGAACGGAACGGCGAATGGCAGTGCGTCGCCGCGCACGCCATGGCGTTGCCGAAGAAGTAATCCGCCGCGCAACCTGTCTTCTGTAGCCGCTTCGCTGCGCGAAGCGCGAGAGCAGGCGTCGCTTCATCTCGAGCTGCCCACAGGGCCGCTGCCACAGAAGAGGACAACTCGATTGCGCCGCCGTGATTGTTGCGCCAACTGTGTAGCCTCATGTCGAATTCGACGCAGGACCCGGCCGTGGACGCGCTCTGGTACAAAGACGCCGTCATCTACGAGCTGCATGTCAAAACGTTTCACGACAGCGATGGCGACGGCATTGGCGACTTCCGTGGGCTGATCGAAAAGCTCGATTACCTTCAGGAACTCGGCGTCACCGCGCTCTGGCTGCTGCCGTTTTATCCCTCGCCGATGCGCGATGACGGTTACGACATCGCGGATTATTACGACGTCAATCCGAACTTCGGCACGCTCGACGATTTCCGCGCCTTTCTCGCCGCGGCGCACGAGCGAGGGCTGCGCGTCATCACCGAGCTGGTGATCAATCACACGTCGGATCAAAACCCGTGGTTCCAGAAATCGCGCCGGGCCGCGCCCGGTTCGCGCGAACGCGAGATGTATGTCTGGAGCGACACGCCCGAAAAATATCAGGAAGCGCGTATCATCTTCAAAGACTTCGAGACGTCGAACTGGTCGTGGGACCCGGTCGCGAAAGCATATTACTGGCACCGCTTTTACTCGCACCAGCCCGACTTGAATTTCGATAACCCCGAGGTGCACGAAGCCGTCGAGAAGGTGCTCGATTTCTGGTTGAACATGGGTGTCGACGGGCTCCGGCTCGACGCGGTTCCGTATCTCTACGAGCGCGAAGGCACGAGCTGCGAAAACTTGCGCGAGACCCACGAATACCTGGTGAAGCTGCGCGCGCACGTGGACGAGAAGTTCAGCGGCCGCATGCTGCTCGCCGAAGCGAACCAATGGCCCGAGGACGCTGTCGCCTATTTCGGCAAGGGCGACGAGTCCCACATGAATTTCCATTTCCCGCTCATGCCGCGGATGTTCATGGCGCTCCAGATGGAGGATCGCTTTCCGATTATCGATATTCTCGATCAGACACCGCCGATTCCCGACATCTGCCAATGGGCGATGTTCCTGCGCAACCATGATGAGCTGACGCTCGAGATGGTGACCGACGAGGAGCGCGATTACATGTGGCGCGTTTACGCCAACGATCCCACGGCGCGCATCAACCTCGGCATTCGCCGCCGGCTCGCACCGCTTCTCGCCAACAGCCGTCGCAAGATCGAGCTGCTCAACATCCTCCTCTTTTCGATGCCCGGAACGCCGGTCCTGTATTACGGCGACGAGATCGGGATGGGTGACAATTTCTATCTCGGCGATCGCAACGGCTGCCGCACCCCGATGCAATGGAGCCCCGATCGCAACGCCGGCTTCTCGAAGGCGAACCCGCAGCAGCTCTACCTGCCGATCACGATCGACCCCGAGTATCACTACGAAGCGATCAACGTCGAAAACCAGCAGAAGAACCTTTCTTCGCTTCTCTGGTGGACGCGCCGCGTCATCGCGATGAGGAAAAATTTTCGCGCCTTCTCGCGCGGCTCGCTCGAATTTCTCTTCCCGGAAAACAACAAGGTCCTCGCGTTTCTTCGCCGGACCGAAGACGAGACCATCCTCGTCGTCGTGAACCTGTCGCGCTTTTCCCAGGCGGCGGAGCTGGACCTTTCGCGCTTTGAGGGTTGCGCGCTGATGGAAGTCTTTAGCCAGAATTATTTTCCGCCGATCAAGAAATCGCCGTACGTCATTACGCTCGGCCCGCATTCGCATTACTGGTTTGTCCTCCGCTCGGAGACCGCCGCTTCCGTGGCCTCGAAGGAACGCAAAATTCCGATGTTGGATTCCGCTCCGACCGTGGCAGCCCTTCTCGACAACGGCCAGCGGGTGCGCATTGAGCGCGAAGTTTTGCCGCCCTACGTTCGCAACTGTCGCTGGTTCGGCGCCAAGGCTCGAACGTTGCGCGACATGCGCATTACAGAGGAGATTCCGATCTCAGACAAGAAGAGTGGCGCGCAAATTTGGTTCGTCGAAGTCAGTTACCTCGATGGACCGACGGAGACTTACGCGGTGCCGGTGCAGATCGCACGAGACGATGCTGCCCGGGCGATCGAAGTCTCCGCGCCGCATGCGGTGATCACGCGCCTCCGCGGCGAGGGCGACGCGATTTTGCACGACGCGATTTACGACGAAGCGTTTCGCAAGGAACTCTTCACGTTGATGACGTCCGCTCAATCCTCGCGCTGTCAGAAAGGCAATTTGGTTGGCCTAACGAGCAGTGCCTTCAAGAAGACGAGAAGCGTTCCCGCTTCCCAGGTGCTCAGCGCCGAGCAAAGCAATTCGTCGATGCTCTTCAATAACAAATTTTTCCTGAAGCTTTTCCGGAAACTCGAAGACGGAGTGAACCCGGACGTTGAAGTCACGCGCTTCCTGACCGAGCGCGCGCAGTTCCCGAACGTCCCGGCATTCCTCGGCGCGATAGAATATCGCCGCCCGAAAACGGAGCCTACGGTTGTCTGCCTGCTCCAGAGCGCGATTGCCAATGAAGGCGACGCCTGGACGCTGACGCTCGACGCGGTCGGTCGCTATTACGAACGCGTTCTCACCCGCAAAGCCGATCTCCAAAATCAAACCACGCCGCCCGGTCCGCTCCTCGAGGAATTGATCGGCGGCGTTTATCGCGAAAAAGCCTTACTCCTCGGGCGCCGTACCGGCGAACTCCATCGCGCTCTTGCGGTGAGTTCCGACGACCGCGCGTTCGCGCCGGAACAATTCAACGCCATGGCGCAACGCTCCGTTTATCAAAACATGCGCGCGTCGCTGCGGCGCAACTTCGCTTTGCTCGAAAAGAAATTGCCGGCGCTGCCCGACGCATTTCGCGACGAAGCCGCGCAGGTCCTCGCCTCGGAAAAGAAAATTCTCGCGCAGGAACAACTCATTCTCGATCGGCGGTCGAACGCCGCCAAGATTCGGATTCACGGCGACTACCACCTCGGCCAAGTCCTCTACACCGGGAAGGATTTTGTCATCCTCGATTTCGAAGGCGAACCCGCGCGCGCGCTCGGTGAGCGAAAGCTGAAGCGCTCCGCCTTGCGCGACGTCGCCGGCATGATGCGCTCGTTTCAGTACGCCGCCTACAGCGCCCTCTGGCAACCGGCGATGCGCGCCGAAGATGTCCCGTTCCTCGAGCGCTGGGCCGATCTTTGGTACCGCCAGATGAGCAGCGTCTTCCTGCAAAGTTATCTCGAAGCCACCGACGGCGCCGCTTTCGTTCCGAGTGACGAAGGGGATTTCGAAATCCTGCTCGAAGCTTATCTCCTCGACAAAGCAGTCTACGAAGTCGGCTACGAGTTGAACAACCGCCCCGATTGGGTCGTCATCCCCATCCGCGGCATCAAACATATCCTCGGCACAAGCTAGTTCTTCTGTAGCCGTCGCCCTGTGGGCGATACGGGATTGTGGCTTCGTCCGCTCTCACGCTTCGCACAGCGAAGCGGCTACTGAAGATGTACCACAAAAAAAGTTCGCGCTTCCTCGCTGTCACCGCTAAGAACAATCCATCCGGAGACCCAATCACATGAACCAACATCTCGACGCCATCGACCGCCAAATCGCGGCCAAACATCTTCTCACTCATCCCTTCTATCTCGCCTGGACCCGCGGCGAATTGAGCAAGGCCGCGCTCGCTGATTACGCGCGCCAATACTATCACCACGTCGCCGCGTTCCCGACCTATCTCTCCGCCGTTCACGCCGGTTCCGACGACCAGCCGACGCGCCGTCAATTGCTGAAGAACCTCATCGACGAAGAAGACGGCTCTCCGAATCATCCCGAGCTCTGGCTTCAGTTCGCGGAAGCTCTCGGAGTTTCAAAAGAAGAGGTCCAGTTGTCCGATGAATGGAACGAGACCTCGAACCTGATCGGCACCTTCCGTTCCGTCTGCTCCGAAGGCACCACCGCGGAAGGACTCGCTGGTCTCTACGCCTACGAAAGCCAAATCCCCGCCGTTTGTGAATCCAAGATCAAAGGCCTGGTGGAGAACTACAACATGACCGCGCCGCGCGATTACGAGTATTTCACCGTCCACGTCGAAGCCGATCGCGAGCATGCCGCCGCCGAGCGCGAGATGCTTTCCGAGCACGTGAACGACGACAACGCTTCGTCCGCTTCCACCGCCGTCAATCGCGTCCTCGACGCTCTGTGGGAAATGCTCTCCGGCGTCTGCCGCCGCCACGCCATCGCCTGCGCCTGATTCTTTGTCGGCGGAAACCGTCGCGCAGCTTCTAGTTGCTGGCGACGATGGACGCGTAAGACGGGCGATAATAAGTCGCGCGGTATTTGCGGGCGCCGTTGTAGGCGTAATGAGGGATGTACCTTTCCGGATCGTAGGAACCAACTCGTTCGACCGTTCGGTTAAATGTCGGATCGAGCAGGTAAGTGCCACTTGTCGTATCCCACTCCAGCCAAGCGTGGGTTCTTTGATCGGCGACATGATGTTTGCCGATCACGAAACGAACATGAGCCGCGCCATTGGCCCGCATGATGGCATAAAGGAGGATGGCCTTGCCCTTACAATCGGCGACCAGATCCGACTGGACCTGCGCCGGCGTTTTCCATTGGGTAGAATATTGGTAGGGGATCGCGCGCAAGTTTGTCAGCCATTGGTTGAGACCGCTGAGAGAAGTCCGGCTCGCCAGGGGGCGGGCGGACGAAGTCAGGACCCGCGCGATCGGAGTCATTTGGTGATCGTACGGGGTGGAGCTAACGGCCGTCAGGAAGCTGGGTTGGGCGAAGCAGGCAGTGGCGCCGAGGCAGAGACAGGCGGCTCGCACCAAAATATGGTTGATGACCCGAGAGCGAGAGAGCGGTAGCGAACCCATCACCCGACGTAGTTAAGCAGCCACCGTGCCGACAGAACTGCCAACGCACGCGTCTGGAATGTCCTCAAATTGACCTCGACGCGTTCGGCCGGAGCCAATAAGAATTAGCCACGCCGATGAAGTTTCCCCTTCGTTCCCTCGTTGTCGCGATGTTGCTGTGCGGTTGCGAGCATCTCCGTCCGATTTATCAAAACACGACCGCGCAGCCGACTAAATCGATCGTGCCGGAAAGCGGCTATGACCTGGCCTTCATCGAATTCGGCGAGCAGGGATCCTATCAGGACCCGACCCAGTTGCAGAATGCCGTCGACCTGATCAAGCGCACGCCGCGGCCGCTTGTCATTACCTACGTCCACGGCTGGCACCATGGCGCGGACTCGCGGGACGTCGGCAATTTCTCCGGCTGGTTATCGGAGATCAGCAAGACGCAGCTCATTCGCGACAGCGGCCTTCATCCGATCGGCGTTTATCTCGGATGGCGCGGCGAGAGCACCACCATACCGGTCGTCCGGCAACTCACGTTTTACAGCCGGAAAGCAGCGGCGGAACGGCTCGCGAGCAATTTCGATTGTTATGACGCCATCGCGGCCATTTCCCAGGCAGCGCGTGAATCCCACGGAGCGGGCGGGCAATACACGGTCCTGATCGGCCATTCATTTGGTGGGCTGGTGGTGGAGCGCTCGGTCGCTCACGCGATCAACGCCGAAATGCACGGACACGCGGCCGCCGACCGCAGCCTGCCCGCGGACCTGATCCTCATGGTGAATCCTGCCTCCGATTCCATCCTCACCCGGCAAATGATCGCGGCTCTCGCTTCCCGGCACACCGAGAACTCGCGGCCGTTCCTCGTTTCTCTCACATCCACCGCCGACGCCGCGACTGGGACCGCGTTCCCGGTAAGCACGTCCCTCGCGGCCACCACGAAAGTTTTCAACGAAGTCCCACTGCCGGGCACGGAGCAGCGCGAGAGCGAACGCCGTTTCTACACCGCCACGCCCGGCCACAACGAATTTCTGATCAACCACAAGACCGTGAAAATGGAAAAAACTATCCAGACGCCCGGCGGACTGAACGCTCTGCAAACGAACCTTTCGCATAACTTATCCGGTGAAGTTTTCACCACGGACGGTCCGAATGGGACTTTGGATCTGTGGCATCTCAAGCGGACCGGAAACGTGGACGTTCCTTATTGGGATGTGAAAGTCGATCCCACGATCATCAAGAATCACGGCGACATTTGGAATCCAAAGGCTCAGGCCATGATGGCCGCCATTTTCCGCATGACGAATCCGCTCATGAATCGCGCAAGCAAAGTCAAACCGCGCGCCGTTCTCAAAAAAGAGCCGACCCGCCCCACGCTTGTCCCCGGCCCGGATCAATCCCGCCCAAAACTGAAAAGTGAATCGACGCCCACGCCTGCGCCTTCGAAGCGCTCCCCGAAACCGCGATCAGAGCCGCCGCTCGAGAGAACCAGGTGATAGAGCCGCGGGTGATTAGTTCTTTGCGGCGTCCAAGCTGCCGAAAAAAGCGGCGAAAACGTCGAGGCCGTCCCACAGATTTTGGAGGCGGAGATTTTCATTCGCCGCGTGCTGGTTGTCGTCGTGGTTCGCGATGGGGAAGGCGATGACGGGGACATTGTTGCCGTGCTGGAAGAGATCCATCGGCAGGCTGCCGCCGGCGGTGGGCAGGAGGACGGGATCGTGGCCGGCAGCGATCATGATGCTGACTAGTTCGCGCGAGAAGGGGAGATCGAGTGGGGTGCGCGACGCGGGATAACCGGAGCCCCAATCGACTTTCACGATCTTTGGTTTCGCGAGCCGAGTCGCGAGATCGGGCATTTGGCGAACGATCGTGTAGCCTTGCGCTTCGAGGTGTCGTTCGACGAGCGGTTTGATCGACTCGGGCGTTTCGTTTGGGACGAGGCGAAAATCAATCGAAGCTAGCGCTTCGGTCGGGATGGTGTTCGAGGCCTCCTCACCGACGTGTCCGGATTGGATGCCGCGAACATTTAATCCTGGCAGCATGAGCAGTTCGTTGAGCGGCTTTCCATTTCCTTCGGTCGAGCCGATCTGAAATTCCCGGCGCAGATCCGCTTCGACGTTGGGAATTTTCGAGACGGCTTCGGTTTCAGCAGGGGTCGGCGGGCGCACGTCGTCGTAGAAACCTTTGACCAGGATGCGGCCGGTCTCGTCGCGCATCGAATCGATCAGGTGGGTGAGGCGAACAATGGGATTCGGAACCCAGTTTCCATAGTGGCCGTCGTGCAAACCTTTGATGGGACCGTAAACGGTGAGATCGAGGCCGATGGTGCCTCGCGCGCCGAAAACGAGTTCCATTCGTCGGCTTTGATGAACGGGGCCGTCGCAAAAGAGCCAGGCATCGGCGCGCAGTTCCGTCGCAAATTTTTTCAGGTAATCGGCGAGATGCGGCGAGCCCGCTTCTTCTTCTCCTTCGAAAACGAAACGGAGATTTACGGACGGCTTCAGGCCCGCGGCGCGCATGGCAGCGAGCGCGGCGAGCATGGCGATGATCGGTGCTTTGTCGTCGCCGGATGAGCGCGCGAACAAACGCCACTCCGGGTCGATCGCTTTCGCGCTGCGCCAGTCGATGTCGTTCCCTGCGCTGTCGCGCATGACCGGCTTCCACGGTTCGCTTTTCCACTGCGAGACATCGACGGGCTGACCATCGTAGTGCGCGTAGAACGCGATCGTGCGTTTCGCATTGGGCGCCGCGAGATCCGCGACGACGACCGGCGGCGCGCCTTCCAACGTCAGGAGTTTCACGACGAGACCGCGCTTCTCACACATCGCGCGGATCGTTTCCGCATTGCGCTGAATGTTCGGCGCGTCGTTCGCCAGGTTTGGGATCGAAACGAGGTCTGCGAATTCCGTGAGGATTTCCTTCTCGTGGTTCGCCCGCCAGGCGCGCGTTTGCTTCGCGACATCGGCCGGGCCGGCGAAGGCGGTGGCGGTGATGACCAGCAGAACGACGAGGAAAAACGCTTTCATCCGAAGAACAGAGTAGTCGTAGCGGTTAGGTGGTGTCGCGTTCGATTTGCGACTCCTGTAGCGGCGGTCTGTGACCGCCGAAGCGCAACAGATAACGCGGTCGGCGGTCATAGACCGCCGCTACAGGAAAAAAGGCGGAGATTTTGCGGCGGGCGAAAGGCTGGTATGGTGACGGCGTTATGGCGGAGCAGATTCTGGCGGGAAAAGTAGGGCTCGTTTTTGGCGTGGCGAATAAGCGGAGTATCGCGTGGGCGATCGCGAAGGCGTGGGCAGCGGCCGGAGCGAAATTGATTTTCAATTATCAGGGCGAACGGCTGAAGGAGAACGTCGAGGAACTTGTGGGCGAGTTCGGCGAGGGAACGCCGCTCTGGCCGTGCGACGTGTCGAACGACACGGACATCGCGGAGTTTTTCGGCAAGGTCCGCGGAGAAACGGACCGCATTGATCTGATGCTGCATTCGGTGGCGTTCGCGCCGAAGGAAGCGCTCGAAGGTGATTTCGCGAGCACGACACGCGAAGCGTTTCGGACGGCGCACGATATCAGCGCGTATTCGCTCGTGGCGCTGGCGCGGGAAACGGCGCCGCTGATGACCGACGGTGGCAGCATCGTGGCGATGACCTATTACGGCGCGGAGAAAGTGGTGCCGCACTACAACGTGATGGGCGTGGCGAAAGCCAGCCTGGAAGCTTCCACGCGTTATCTCGCCTACGACCTCGGTCCGAAAAAAATCCGAGTGAACTGCATCTCGGCCGGACCGGTGAACACGCTGGCTGCGCGCGGCATCAGCGGATTCGGCGCGATGTTGAAGCATTATCAGGAGCACGCGCCGTTGAAGCGCAGCTGCGAAACGGCCGAGTTAGGCGCGACGGGAGTTTTTCTGGCGAGTGACGGCGCTGGGTCGATCACCGGGCAGGTGATCTACGTCGATGGCGGTTACCAGATCATGGGAATGTGATTCCTATCTCGTGCTCATGCTCGTGCTCGTAATCGTAATCGAGGCTTAGAAGATCGAGCACGAGCATGAGCACGAGCACGATTACGAAGCGGATTAGAGCAATGGGCCTGGCCGAGGAATTACGAAAGCTTCTCGGAGCTGACTCCGTAATCGACGAGCAGGAGGTTCTCGCAGCCCACGCCGGCGACAAATGGTTCGCGAGCAATCCGCCGGAGGTTGTCGTCTTCGCTCAATCGACGGAGCAGGTGAGCAAGCTGCTTCGGTTCGCGTCGGCAAAAAAGATCCCGGTGACGGCGCGGGGCGCGGGGTTTGGTTACGTGGGCGGTTGTGTGCCGGTGCGCGGCGGGATCGCGTTGTCGCTGGCGCGGATGAACCGGATCAAAGAGATCAGCTTCGCGGACGCGATCGCGATCGTGGAGCCGGGAGTGATCACGGCTGAACTCCAGGCGAGAGCGCGCGAACAGAAGCTTTTTTATCCGCCCGATCCGGCCAGCAAGAAGGATTGCAGCATCGGCGGAAACGTGGCGACGAATGCGGGCGGGCCGCGCTGTTTGAAGTACGGAGTGACGCGGAACTACGTGGCCGGGTTGGAGGTGGTGCTCGCGAGCGGCGAGGTGTTGCGTACCGGCGGTCGAGTGCACAAGAACAAAACCGGGTTCGATCTGATCGGTCTGTTCGTCGGGTCGGAGGGAATGCTTGGCGTCGTGACGGAAGTCACGCTGAAACTGCTCCCGATGCCGCCGGCGCGCGCAACGTTGTCGGCCTCGTTTGCGAGCATGAGCGGAGCGGCCGCGACCGTGAAGAAAATTTTCGGGGCTGGTTTCCTGCCCTCTTCCGTTGAGCTGGCGGATTCGTTTACCCTGGAAGCGGCGCGGCGGGATTCGGGCGCTTCGGATGTGCCGGATGGCAACGCGCATTTGCTCGTCGAGCTCGACGGGCAGCCGGAAACCGTCGAGGTCGAGATGGAAAAATTGCGGGGGCTGGTGAGCGGTTGCAATCCGGTTTCTCTGCAAGTGGCGACGACGGAAGAGGAGTGCGAACGGTTCTGGGCGCTTCGGCGCGCGTTCAGTAATTCACTGCGCGCGACCGGCCTGACGAAACTGAATCAGGACATCGTGGTGCCGCGGAGCCGGCTGGTCGATCTCGTAGAATTTGCGGAAGCGCTTTCGAAACGCTCGGGATTCCCGATCGCCTGTTTCGGTCACGCGGGCGACGGCAACATGCACGTCAATATCATGGCGGACCGATACAATCGCGAAGCGGAGGTGCGGGAGAGGGCGGAGCGCGCCCTGGACGAATTGTTCGCGCAAGTGCTCGCGTTCGGTGGGGTGATCACGGGGGAGCACGGAATTGGGCTGGCGAAGAAACGCTGGTGGCCGCAGGCGACGACGGAGGTTTCGCGCGAGGTGCATCGCGCGATCAAGGACGCACTCGATCCGGCGGGGATATTGAATCCGGGGAAGTTTTTGTAGGACGCCCCGAAGGCCGTCATCCCGAGCCGCGCAGACGGCGAGGGACCTCCCAGTTGCACTGATCACGCAAGCGAGAGCATCGCGTCGCCGAGATGTTGGACCGCGATGTTTCGCGGTAGCGCTTGAGCGCATGAGAGGTCCCTCGGCGCGCTTCGCCAGCCTCGGGATGACATCGCTACCCTTACTTCAAACTGAGCGTCGCGTTCACAGCGCGATGATCGCTGGATTGCGGCAATGTGTTTGCGACCCACGATTTCACCAGCGTCGCATTGCGGAAAAAGATCTGGTCGAAGCAGGCGGCGGGATAACGCAGATCAGTGGGGACGGTGATGCGCGAGGTGAACGCAATTCCTTCCCAGCTCCAGTGAAAGCCGGCGGCGCGCAAACTCGGGACGGTTTTCTCGCCTGCGAAACGCGGCTCGTCCGGCGCGGTGTTGAAATCGCCACCAACAATCCAACTGAGCGCGCCGAGTTTGCCGTAGACGTTTTCCATCGCCCTCATGTGGGCGATGAGTTGCTGCATCGATTCTTCGCGGATGCGGATGTCCTCGCGGATTTCGCCGCGATTGCTTTTTAGATGCAGCGCGTAAACGAGGAGGAGCTGGCGCGGCGCGAGTTGATAAGCTGCAAATGAGAAACCGCGCGGCGGCACTATCGCGCCGGATGGTTTCCACAACTCCGACCACGCGCTCAGCGGCTGAAGTCGGCTGGCGATGGCGACCTGTTGCGCTTCGTTCTGTCCTTCGCGCGGGGGGAAGTTTGAGCACGCATCAACTTTGAATCCGGGGAGCGGTTTCACCGCGAGCGCGGCGTGCTCGTAGTCGCGAACTTCTTCGAAGGCGATGATGTCGGAATGGAGTTGCGCGAGATCAGCGTGGACAGCGCGAACCTGCCGGTTCTCGTCGCCGCGCGAAGCATTCGGGCGACGGCCGGGGAACCATTGCACATTCCAGAACGTGGTGGTGATGATGGGCGGGGAAGGGGAGGGCTGGGGGATCGCAGTCGTCTGTGCTTGGACACCGGCGGCAACGAGAATGAACGCGAGGAAGCGTACGAAAACCCTGGGAGGCATGAAGCATCATAACAAGGAGCGGCGGTTTACAAACCGCCGATTTGAAACGCGGGCGATTTGGAAATCGCCCCTCCTTGGAATCTATCCCGGCCGGATTATCTGGCGGAGTTGCTCGAGGATGGCTTCTTCGGCCTTCGCATGATCGTCGTAACCCCAGGCGACGATTTCGAGCATCTGCGTTCCCACATCGCGCTTGCCGCGCTTCACGGCAGCGAGCCGGCCGGCCGGCGTCCAATTTTCCTGGTCCATCGTTCCGGCCTCGGGCGGGGTGCCGTCCCAGTAGCAATAAAAGACGTGCAACGTTTGGCCTGAAGTTTCGAAAACGTAGGAGCGCATCGGGAGCGCGACCCCGTTCACGGTGAGCAATCTATTCTGGACGCCGCCGCGCTGCGTCATGCCGCTCGCGGGCAGGCAGATGTCCGGTCGATGATTCTTAATGAAGAGTCCGGCGGTGCGACCGGGGAGCCATTTGAAAAAGAACATGTTGAAGTTGTGACGGTCGGCCTGCCAGCCGCCGCCGCCGCCTTCGTTGTAACGGAGCAACTCCTGGGAAGCATCGTCCACCGGCACTTCCTTCCAGTTCGTAGCCTGAGTGGGCCACGCGATTATCCATGGTGTTAGCCGTACTGTCTGCGATTCCTGGACGCGATACCAAACCTGGGTGCCCGCTTCCGCGGCGAATGTCACCACGAGCAGAAGGACGAGGACCAGGCGCGGAATGCGGTAGCCGGCCGAAAGCTTTGGACGGTCGACCGGTATTTCTGTTCTCCGCGAAAGCAGCAGGCTCAATCCCCACAGGCCCACCAAACAGACAGTCAGGATCGTGTAGCCCGCCGGGTCGTGCCATTGCTTGATCGATTGGAAACCGTGTTCCGCGCCGAGATAAACGAGGAGGAATGTGCGGATGACGTTGCAGAAAAACGCGAGGAACGCGCCGCCCGCCACGAGGATCAAGCGCCGCAAAACCGGGAACCCGTAGAATTCCCCAAGGAAAAGCGACACCATGAACGTAGCCTGCAAGGAACGGATCCCGGTGCACGCTTCGTCGATCCCGACAAAGCCGGAGCCGACTTCGATGACGTTGCCCATTTGCACGGCCGGAATCCCGATGGCGGTGAGGATTTCAACGTTGATGAGCGCGTCGATCCGCATCAATCCCTGGATGACGATTTGCTCGAGGCTCGTCGGCCACGGCACCGCGACGAGAAAGAAAAGGATCGGGAACGCAAAGTGGCGCAGCCAGTGCGTGCCGCCCGCGAGATAAACTCCGGCGCCCGAAATACCCACCGCGCTGAGCGCCATCGCCCAGCTCAACAATCGCCAGTCCGGATTCGCTTCCTGAATGAGCCGGACCGGAATAAAAACCAGCGCGCCGAGGACGATCAGCGCCGCCCAGAAGAGGCTCGCCCGCGGCGGGGCCGGGGTGGGCGCGTTTTGCCAGCGCCGCCAGAAGATATACACGGCCAGGATCGGGACCGCCCAGCCGTAGCCATACTGCGGATTAACCGACCATTCGAACCGGAGCCGCGAAACGACTTCGAGCCAAACCAATCCGAAAACGGCCACGGGAAACCACGCGATCGCGGGCGATCGGTCCTCGATTTTCGGCAAGGGCGCGGCGGCAACGGCATTCATGCGTGGTTGCGGCGGGAGTTGAGCAGGATACGAGCCGGAAGAGGAAGGCCGCTGGCGCTGGCTCGCGGGTTGCTCTCTGCGGAATAGTTCATTCGCTTCGTGGGCCCTGCTGTAAGTTGACTTTGAAGCGGCATTAGAAAGCTTCACCTAACTTGGAACATCCTCACGACAGAATCCAGCGCTCGATCCTAAAGGTCATCCTTTGGACCGTCGGGATAATCTTGCTCATTTCAGTCGGGAGCGTTTTCGGCTTCAAACAGTTTCGCGCATGGCAACAACGGCGCCTGGTGGCGGAAGGGAACGCGCTCGTGAATGAAGGCGACCTCCGCCGCGCGAGCCTGGACGCCCGGCGGATCTTGCAAATCAACCCGGATAGCGTGGAGGCATGCCGGATCATGGCAGCGGTCTCCGAGAAGACCGGAGTACGTGCTGCCCTGGATTGGCGGCGGCGCGTGATGGAGCTGGGCAAAGCTACGCCTAACGACTTGATCCTTCTGGCGCGGGTCGCGGTGCGTTTCGACGATCGCTCAACCGCGGATGTCGCGATGAGCCGGTTACCCGAAAGCGCGAAGGAGACGGCGGAATATCACGCCCTCCTGGCGGACATCGCTTTGGCCCAACGCGACATCCCCGAACTGGAACGGCAACTGACCGAAGCCGCGCGGCTCGATCCGGCGAACAAGGATTATGCGATGCGGCTGGCCGCAGTGCGCCTCCTCGGCAGCGATAAAGACGCGCGGGCCGAGGGAAAAAAGAAGCTCGTCGAGATGCAGAACGAGCCCGCCTTGCGGCGCGAGGCCACGCGTTACCTCGCCGAGGATGCTTTGCGCCAGAACACCACCCTGGCGGCGCTGGAACTGGCGCGGCAGCTCGACAGTTATCCCGAGAAAACCTTCGCCGACAAAATCCTTCTCCTCACCGCGCTCGACGCGGCGAAGGACAACAGCTTCCCGGCTTTCTTCGAAGAAACGAAAACCTCTTCGGCTGACGATCCGGAACGGGCCGCTGCCCTCCTGACCTGGATGAACCTGCACAAGCGCGCGGCGGAGGCAATCGCCTGGAGCGCCACCTTCCCGCCGGCAGTCACCGGCCAGCAGAGAGTGCAGATCGCCCTTTCCGATTCTTTTGTCGCGGTGAAGGATTGGAGTGGATTGCAACGGCTGGTGAACTCCGGCAACTGGGGCACCGTCGATTTCTTGCGCAACGCCCTCCATGCCCGCGCCCTCCGCGAGATGGGCAACGAAGCCGACTTCGCGTCGCAATGGAACGAGGCGCAGAAGAAGGTCGCGGCCGATTCTCGCCAGGCGTTGATCCTGGCCGAGACCGTGAAGAATTGGGGCTGGCGTGCGGAAGCCATCGAGATGTTCTGGGTCCTCGCCAGGGATCCGGTCAAAGGGGAAGACGCCCTGCGCGCGCTTTACGGCTACTTCGCCAAGAACAAAGACACGGAAAATCTTTACCGCGTCTTGCTTCACCAGATCGAGCTCCATCCGAACGATCGCAACATGCAGAATAATTTCGCGCAGCTCTCCTTGCTCCTGAATTTGAATGCTCTCCGCGCCCAGAAAACCGCGAAGGAAATTTACGAAAAAGATCCGAAGAATCCGGCCTTCGTCTCCACCTACGCCTTCGCCCTTCACACCCAGGGCGACACCAAAAAAGCGCTCGGCGTTCTCGAGACCCTCTCTGCCGAGCAGCTTCATCAGCCGGACGTCGCGACTTACTACGGAATCATGCTGGCCGCGACGGGCGACCAAGCCCGCGCCGCCGAGTTTCTCGACCTCGGCGAGAAAGCCAGCCTGCTCCCACAGGAAAAAACGCTCATCGAAAAAGCGCGCCGCTCTCTGGCGCGACCCTGATTCCTGGGCGAGGTTACGCGCGGATCGGTCCCACAGGCCGATTCCTAATTAGATTGTTTCATCCCGGCCGCTGCCGGGTTGCTTATGAAACCAGGAACTCTCACCCACACCATCACGGTTCTCGTTTCGTCCGTCTCGGCCCTCTTCACCCACGCCGCGCACGGCGGCGTGCCCGCGCCGCGATTAAAGCTGAGCAAGAAGTCATCGAGCCCTTCAAAAGGGGAGGACCTGCTCAAAGTCGATCCGATGTCTTATTCGCCGCTCGTGAACAACGACCCGCCACTTCCCGACCCCGGCGAGCGTTATCCGTGGAAAAAAGAAATCGTGACGACCACTTTCTGGATCGGAGAAAAGCCCAGCGCGAACAATCCCGTCCCGAATCGCACCAGCTCGTGGGATGCGAACTGGACGAAGAACTACGGCGGTTACGACGATCCCGAGCCGTCACACCGGCACGATTTCATGCCGGCCAAGTTCACGCCGAGGCAGAACCCCTTTTATTGCGCGCTGCCTTACAACGATAAATCAACCAACGGCCACCGCCCCGAAGCGCCGCGGGTGGTGCCCTGGTTCAAGGAAGCGTATCAAGGCCCCGGCGTTTCTACCTGCAAGAGCCGCTGGATCGCCATCCGCAAAGGGAACAAGGTCGCCTACGCCCAGTGGGAAGACGCCGGCCCGTTCCGCACCGATCACTGGCAGTACGTCTTCGGCAACGAACGCCCGAAACCGAACCTGAACAAAGGCGCCGGCCTCGATGTTTCTCCCGCCGTCCGCGATTACCTCGGCATCAACGGAACCGACGTGACCGACTGGAAATTCGTCGACTTCAACGAAGTCCCGCCCGGCCCCTGGTCGAAGCACGGCGATAACAACACCTTCGTCCTCAACGCCCGCAAAGCCGAGAAGATCCTCGTCGAAGGTCCCAAGCCCACCCCCGGCGGCGTTTCCATCCACCCGTAGCGCTCGCTCCGGCTTCCGCCCCTCCGCCGTCCTTCCTCGTTCCCAAAGCCCGCCCGCCGTGGCGGGTTGCACTTGGGAATCGAGCCCGCGGGAGCGGTGCTAGATGGACCTAGCCCGAAGGGTGAGGCTGCGGGAGCAGCCGAATCAATCGAGCCCCGGGGGAACCGGCGCGAGATGGACCGGAGCCTGAAAGGTGAACGTTCGGGAGAGCGTGAATCAACGCTAGTGTCCCCGAAGCTCTGCTTCGTTGCCTAATCCGCAGACTAAAAATGTTTTCGCCGGATGACATCACGGACTTGATCGAGCAGTTCGGGCTTGCCCGGGGGAATCTCGATCCGTATGGTGGGAGCCATGCCCGGTATCCTCCCTACCGCTGCCCCCAAAAACAAGCGGATTACTAGGCCGAATTATTCCCCTTTTGCTTTTAAATGCCGAATAATTCGGCCTACTTCTCGTTAGGCCGTGAAGCCGCAGACCGAATTTTCATTCCAACGATTTGCGGAGCTACTTCGGCGGACGCTTGAGATCAGCATCATCATCGCCGCTATTATTAGGACAGCTTTGATGCTCGAGTGGTTCGTCGCGGGTGGTCGCATTAGCAGGCGCTCACTCATTGAGAGCGTCGACACTTTTCTCATCATCTGCGTTTTGTTGTTCCTGCTGGTCGCCATCTATCGCCTATGCCTGGACGGCCGGCGAGCTGCCATTCTAGGTTTGCGCGCTCTTGCGTATATCGTTTTTGTCATCGTTAGCCCTGCGCCTCTCGGATTGCAGGGTCTTAGTGCGGTCGAACTGCCTAACCAAGCGATCCAGCGAACCGCGGACCGTCCTTACGCCTAGCTCGAAGAGCATGCGAACATCATTTCTAACTCGCGCGGTCGCTGATCTTGGGTCTCGTTAGGTCTATGACCGGTCGCACGTCAGTCGCGCTTTTCTGTCTGTGCTTAGCAGTTGGCGCGTGTGCTGAAGACGCTCAAAGCAGGTATGCCCGCAATATGCGTCAGGCCTATGTGACCCCCTGGACTCATCTTTCCGCCGCGGATCGTAGCGAGATCATCCGCCTTGTCAGCGCTGCCACAGCACTACGGATTCAAGGTGTCTGCAGCTGTACACCCAATTCAAAGGAGATTTCGGTCTTCACCAGTTTTCCTGAGGGCGCTCCTCGATGGACCTTATTTCTGCTCGAGAAACATGCCAACCGCTGGCAAATTATGTCGAGGGACGACGATTTTTCCTCGGCCATGGCGACGGCGATGTTATCAGCTCAGCCCTGATGCGCGCACCACAAAGAGACCTAACCATGCGATGGAGCGAACGTCTGGCAGTTTTGGCTCCTCACGTTTCATGAAATTTCACCCTCAACCCG
The DNA here is from genome assembly GCA_041167505.1 of Verrucomicrobiota bacterium. Classification (GTDB taxonomy): domain Bacteria; phylum Verrucomicrobiota; class Verrucomicrobiia; order Chthoniobacterales; family UBA10450; genus AV80. The sequence continues at coordinate 33,083 of JBEEHR010000075.1, read as the reverse complement.
CAGCGACGAGCTGCCCCGCCAGCCGTCGCTCATCTTGTTCTCGTTACATTGCATGCATAACGCTTCACGCACGACTTTCCGCATCACGTCGCTACTGGCCGCGACCGTGATGGCTGTGTCCGCGTCCGAGCACGAGAGTCCGCTCCGTTCTGCGCCCAATTTCCTTCCTGCCGACGTGGAGCAAATCTTGGCTGAGGGAGAGTTTGAGCTTATCTCGCTCGATCCGACGCTTCTCACGGACAAGCAGCGTCGCCGCCTCCGGACGAAGCTCTTTCACGGATATAGAGTCCTGGGCCGGGTCAAAATCCAGAAGGGCCCGCAACGTGACCAATTGCTTCAAGCGCTCCACCAAGCCATCGCAAATTCGAGCGGCGCCTACGTTTACTGCTTCGACCCCAGACACGCGATTCGGGCATCCGTCGGCACTCGGACGGTCGATCTCGCAATCTGCTTCGCGTGTGAGATGATTATGTTGTACCCACCTGGCAAGTCGCTCGCGAATACCAATGCTACCGCAGAACCTGCCTTTGATGCCACACTGAAACGTGCCGGAATTCCGCTCGGCAAGCGCCCCTAACAGTCTAACCGATCGCTCCAGCTAACCGCTGGCTGCTCTGATGCTTCGCACTACATTATGAAACCACTTTTATTGCAGTCCGCTCTCGCTCCCGCCGGCGGTCGCTGAGCTTATTGATTCACTCATGCTTGCTATTCGTTCACCCTTCGGACTGCCCGTCTATGTCACGGCTTGGCAGTCCGCTCCATTCTCGTTAGATCCATGAGCATGCTTTCAGTAATTCGCGCCGGAGTCATCGGAGTGGCGGCCGTCGCTCTACCAGGCGCCGCGTATGGCACGGCCCTGGTCTTTAGCCTCAGGGGAGCAGGACCGTTTTTTGGTTTTATCGGCGTAGCCGTCGCACTGGTTGGGGCGCTGGCTTGGATTTGCGTGCGTTCCGCGCATTTCCCGGCCCCTCTCGCCATCATTCTGACGACTCTTCCGTTCGCGGCGGCTACGGTATTGACCTTGAGCGCACTGATGAGGGGCGACCCCGCGGGGTTTGTGATCCAAGCTGTGATCCTTGGGTGCGCCGGGTGCGTGGCATGGGCCGGGACCCGTCTGGCTAGACGATAGGTTCCAACTCCCAGGCGCCCCAGGCGGAACTTTGCGGTACAACATTTGCCGTGTTCTGGAGAAGGCGTTGATTGGTGTTTTGTAGTCGTGTCTTTTTCTTGGTCGGTTATTGAAGTGTTCGGCGATTATGTCGCGTTCGCTTTGGGTCACTCGAGCCGTGGCTGCTGATCTTAGTCGTTACCCATGGCGTGGGCTGGAATTTGTCTCGACGGTGACAGGGCCGACGGAGAAATCGGTCATCATCTTTTTGAGATCGGCGACGCTGGGACCTGATTCGGTCAGGTTTAAGCCGGTCTTTTCGCTCAGGATCAACGCGATGAGCGTGTCCATGAGGCTGAGGCCGGTCTTAGAGCTGTCCTTGCCGTCGCCATTGTTTCCGCCGGCCATAAAGAGGTGCTGCGGCACCAAGGGTTGCCGGGAGTTAGCGAATTTCTCGGACACCAATTGCAGGGCATAAAGGCGCGGGTCGCGATACGCTGCGATGGTCTGCATGGTAACGAGCGCTTCGGCCAAACCGATCTGCGCGAGGCGTGAAGCTTCGCCTTTGCCTTCGAGTTCCTTGGCCTTCGCACTGCCTTCCGCCAGCGTAATGGACTTGCGCGCATCCCCCTCGGCTTCGGCGAGGCTGGCCTTACCGCGATTGGACGCAATCTCGATCTGCACCGCGCTGGTCGTCAGGTCTGCCTGGCGCTCGGCCTGGGCTCTGGCCTTGTTCAAGGCAATCTGGTTGCGGGCGGCCTCTTCCTGTTTGGCGAACGTTTCCTTCTGCTCGTCGGCCAGGCGCCGCATGCGGAGCTGGTCGAAAAGAATGTCGATAGGATCCGCTTTCCCAGCGGGTAGTTCCTTGCTCTCTGGGCGGCCAATCAGGACGGAGACGACGTTGATGTCGAACGCCTGGAAACGATCCGAGAGCTGCGCGGTCGCGTTCCTTTGCAGTTCTTCGCGCCGACTCAGAAGGTCGAGCATCGTCACTTCCTGGGCTACGTCACGGAAGTAGGCGGTCAGGATAGGATCGAGGGTTTGAGTGATGAGACGCTTCACATCGCCGAAGCGCTGCACGACCGACGGAGCTTTCTGGTAATCGATGTGCAGGACAAGGGAGAGCGGCAGGCGGGGTTCGTAGCCGTCCTTCGTGATCAAGTCGATCGACGTCAGGTTCTCGTCATACTTATGACTCTCGCTCTGATTGTTCACCCAGCGCAGAACGAAGTTAATCGTCGGCACCAGCTCGACCTTCACCGCATAAGGGTTAAGCGCATATTTGCCGGCAGTTAACGCGCGTTTCCAAACGCCCCGCTGCCCTTCATCGACTTGCTCGCCGTAGCGGAACTTGTCGCCGGTCGTGTCGGTGCCGGTTTGTCCGTAGTAGGAAACCACGGTGCCGACGTAGCCGATCGGGATCAGGGTTTTGTTGCGAATCTCCACGGTGCCGAACCAGCGGTTGATGAAGAAGGTGCCGTCGGTGAGGACCTGGAGTTGTTTGCCGCGCTTGCCGCCGAGAGCGAGGAAAGCTTCCGGGTCCTGGAAGTAGTTGTGATCCTTCTGGCCGGGCGCGGCCTTAACTTCCGGTGCGATGATTTCGCTCGAGCTAATGGTGGGACCGTCCTGGATCGAGACCACACCGATTGAGTCGTGGTCCTTCTCCGCGTCGGTAAGCTCCACTCCGCCCGGCTTCGCTTTCCCCGCTTCGCTGGCTGCGCCGCGGTGCGTGCGCTCCTCCCAGTCCTGAAGCACATGGGTTTGACGCGAACCGATGACGATCGGTGAGAAACCGTCGACCCGCTGCAGCTCTTCCTGCCAGCTCCGATACTGTTCGTGCTGGTCCCGCACCGGGCCAGAGTAAACGGCTTCCTCTGTGATCACGACAAAGAGCGTCAGGTTTAGTGCGTAAACGCCCTCGCGCAGAACGCCGCGCTGGCGTCCGCGTTGTCCACCTTGTGAGAGGAAGCTTTCGGCGTCCTGGAAATGATTGCACGGGACATTGCGCCCGAGGGTTTGGTCTGGTTCCAACGGTTGGCCATCGCGAGCATAGACGTAACCCATCTTGCCCTCACCGATGACGACAAGCGGGGTCTTATGCACTTTGTATTGCCATGGGTAGAGGCCGAAGTGCAGGCCGCCGCGCAACAAGCGTGTCTGGAAGCCGGCTTCGCCTTGTCTCGCGATAATGCGCCCTTCCCGCAGCGAGCCGTGCCGCGACCAGATCTTTTCGATCACGCCGATCATGGTGTGCGGGATGTAAACGACGCCCAGCAGCCGGGGCAGGAAGTAGACAGCTACAAGTCCTGCGATGATGGCACCGATGGTCAGGGCAATCGGGGTGCCGAGTTGGATTTCACCTAGTAGGTTGGTGTTCATAGTGGTGGTAGCGCAGGCGAGTGCCTTTGCCAGTTAGGGGATCATCTCCGCTGAAACTGACGAGCTTCGCCGGTTCAACTTTAAGATGTTCATTACTACGTTAGACAATGGCCGCCGCGTTTCGTTCCGGGTTCGGTCCAAATGGCTTACCTGGTCTGGGATAGGAAGCGACTTCCATCCTGTCATTCCGAGCGAAGTCGAGCGGCGGCGTCATTCTCAACGGCCTGGGGGCAGGCCGTCTCCAAGAACTACCCGATGTTTGTTAGAGATTCTTCGACGCCGCTGCGCTCCGCTCAGAATGACAACAAAAAGGGCGGCGCGGTTTCAGAACAATTCCGGGTGATCGTCGGAGACTGGCTGGGGGCCGATGATGGAGCGGATCTTGGCGATGAGATCGTTGAAATCGTAGGGCTTTTGGATGGTGTCGATGACGCCGGCCTTTAACATTTCGGAACGGATGGCCGGTTCGAGATAGCCGCTGGCGACAATGGCGCGGACGCCGGGCCGGCTCTCTTTCATTTTCAGGAACGCTTCGCGGCCGCCTAACCGGGGCAGGCCCAGATCGCAGACGACCAGGCCGATCTCGTCGCAGTGCGTTTCAAAAAGCGCGACCGCTTCGACGCCATCTTTCGCGGCAATAACACGGAACCCTTCGCTTTCCAAAATGGAAACGCCGAGCTCGCGCAGCATCTCTTCGTCTTCCACGAGCAGGATCGTTTGCGGGATGTCTTGCCGCGGCGCGCCGGTCCGGTCGCCGCCGATCTGTTCCGCGGCGAGATGTTTGACGGGCAAATAAACGATGAAACTCGTGCCGGCGCCGGGCTCGCTCTCGACCTGGACGAAACCGCGGTGGTTGTTGACGACGCCGTAAACAACCGAGAGCCCCAGCCCGGTTCCCTTGCCGCGCTCCTTGGTGCTGAAGAACGGCTCGAAGATATGAGACTTCACCTGGCGGCTCATGCCGAGGCCAGTGTCGCGCACGCGGATGCAGGCATAAGTATCCGCGGTCACGCCGCTGAACATCTCGGTGAGTTCCGTGCCCGGGGTGATCGAAGTAGCGAGCGTGAGTGTGCCGCCGGCAGGCATGGCGTCGCGCGCGTTCACACAAAGGTTCAGCAGCACCTGGTGGAGCTGGCTCTTATCGGCGGTGATGACGGGCAGGTCGGGCGTAAGCTCGAGGTTAAAGTTGATCGTTTTCGGAAAGGTCGCCTGCAACATTCTCTCCAGCTCGCGCACGAGCGCGTTGAGATCGACGGACGAAAACCGCGCCTCGGTCTGGCGCGCGGAAGTGAGCAGTTGTTGGACGAGCGCCGCGCCGCGTTCGACGGCTTCCTTGATGACCTTGATCGCTCCCGGGAATTCGTGCGGCTTCGAGTGCGCGCTTTCCAGCTTGTTCGTATAGCCGAGAATGATCGCGAGAATGTTGTTGAAATCGTGCGCGATGCCGCCGGCCAGCGTGCCGAGCCCTTCCATCTTCTGCGCCTGGACGAGCTGCTGCTCGAGGCGCTTCCGCTTCGTGTCGTTGAAGAGATAGACGTGCAGCTCCGTCAGCTCGCCATTCACGAAATTTCCGATCAGGCGGGCGACCACATAGACCGGGTCGCCATTGCGCTGCGTCATCTCCATCTCGTGCCGATCCACCATCCCGTGCTGGCGCACCGTCTCGAGCAATTCGATTCCGTCCTGGCGGCTGCGGAGAAACGCGAAGAAATTCGCGGAGACCGCTTCTTCAAGTGAATCGAAACCAAAGATGCCGGCGACAGCGGGATTGCAGGTGACGATCTGGCCGTCCGTGCGCATCACGAGCATGCCCGTAAAATCCTCCGTGACGAAGCGGCGGTAGCGCTCGTCGGTTTCGCCCGGCGGGTTTGGTCGATCCTTCATCAGGGTGCGTGCGAGGAGGGCGTAGCGGTGGCGTTCGACTGCTTGCGGGAACGAAAGTCGTCGAGCCCGCCGGAGACAAAAACGTAATAGAATGCGAGCGCGACGCCGATGAAGACGGCGAAAAGGAAAATGAAACTGGCCAGGCGAAAAGCGCGGTAGGGCGAGCCCGCCCGCTGCCGGGCGGCGCGCTGTTGGGCGAGCTCGATCTCGACGAGACGCAAAACCTGTTCCGGATTCGGCGGTTCGTTCTTGCCGTTGCCGTGGGGATTCATCGACAAAGAATCTTAACCAATCGACCGAAACACAAATGGATTCTGAACCGGCGGCCCCAACGATAAGGAAACTCGTTGCTTTTACCTTGCCGATGGCGGTGTTCCTGACGCTTCTGGGGTCGGGGGAGACACTCCGAAATCCGGGCGGAAATGGCTGGCTGGCCGCGCCGGAGTATTGGATTTACCCAACACAAACGCTGCTCTGCGCCGCGCTCGTTCTCTGGTTCTGGCGTGATTACGAACTGGGCGCGCCGCGAAAAGTCTGGTTCGCGGTCGTGATCGGCATCGCGGTTTTTTTTCTCTGGATTGCGCCGCAACAGTTCCTCGGCTTCGCGCCGCGGCTGACCGGGTTTGATCCCGAACGCTTCTCCGGACAGCCGGCGATGTATTGGACCGTGGTGATGTTTCGGTTTCTCCGTCTTGTGATCGTCGTCCCGCTCGTTGAGGAAATCTTTTGGCGCGGGTTCGTGCTGCGGTACTTCATCAGCGAGAAGTTCACCGCGATCGCTATTGGCACCTTTTCCTGGATCTCCTTCATCGCCGTTACGGCCGGCTTCGGGTTTGCGCATTCGCGGGCGGATTGGATCCCGGCTTTCATCTGCGGCGCACTCTATAATCTCGTCGCGTATCGGACGCGCAGCCTTGCCGCCTGCGTGGTGGCTCACGCGCTCACTAATCTGTTGCTCGGCCTGTGGGTCATGCAGACCCGGCAATGGGGTTTTTGGTAACCTGGAGCCATGGGCCTGTGGCCCGTCGGGGCGTGACTCGGAGATTCTGACGGCCCGAGGGCCGCGGCTACAATCTGCCTCGGTTCGGCAGGGCTCGGCGGCACCGCTCCTGCTTCCTAGAAGCGGCCCATGAACGCCACCTTTTTTCAGAAAGTCATCATCTGCGCGATCGCGGGATTCCTCGCGGCTGCCCTTCTGGAATGGGGGAAAATGTTCGTGACCGGTGCCGATGATGCTCTGAACAAGGGCTATAAGCACACGGTGCCCGGCGGCTTTCGAAAGCCGTAATCCGGCCGGGATTATCGATCCCGGCTACAGGATCTCACGCTCCTGATCCTAATCTTGCTCATGACCCTGGGAGCGATCATAGCTTTCAGGGAGGGATTAGGATCATGATCATGATCAGGATCATGAGCATGAGCATGAGCATGAGGTTGCCGACACCCGGCCCGCACATAGTTTGCGGGGCTTGTTATGAAGATCGGTTTCGCCCAAATCAATCCGACCGTTGGCGATTTGAACGGCAACTATGAGAAAATCCTTGGTGCCTATGAGCGGCTCGCGGAGGCCGGCGCAGAATTAGTGCTCACGCCGGAACTGGCGATTACCGGTTACCCACCGCAGGACCTCGTCTTCAAGTCGCGGTTCGTCCCGCAGAATCTGGAGGTGCTTGATAAACTTCAGGCGCGGCTCCGGAGCGCGGCGCTGCTAGTCGGTTACGTGGAGCGAAACCAGGGACGCGGGAAGCCGTTTCACAACGCGGCCGCATTGCTCCAGCCCGGCGCGCCAATCTCGAAGACCTTCAAGTCGCTCCTGCCCACCTACGATGTCTTCGATGAGGACCGCTACTTCGAGCCCGGCTGTAATTCCGTGCCGCTGCTTCTCGGAGCGAAAAAAATCGGCGTCACGATCTGCGAGGATATCTGGACCGAACATTACCTGCCGCGGCCGTTCTACGATGTCGAGCCAGTCCGCGCGCTGGTGGAGCAGGGGGCGGAAATCATTTTGAACCTAAGCGCCTCGCCGTTCAGCCTGAACAAACCAGCGGTCCGGCGCGAGATGGTTTCCGCGCTCGCCCAGGCGCACAAGCGGCCGATCTTTTATTGCAACGCGGTGGGCGGAAACGACCAGCTTGTCTTCGATGGCAACTCGATCGCGGTGAACGCCGGCGGCGAGCTGATCGCGCAACTACCCGGCTTTCAGATGGCGGAACAAATCATCGATTCCGGCGCGGCGGAACCCATGCAGTTCATCCAACCGGAACGGAGCGCCGATTTTTTCGCCGCACTCTCTTTAGGCGTTCGCGATTACCTGGCGAAATGCGGATTCAAGTCGGCGGTGCTCGGATTAAGTGGCGGGATCGATTCCGCGGTGGTCGCGGCGATCGCGGTGGACGCCTTAGGCGCCGAGAACGTCGTCGGCGTTTCGATGCCAAGCCCTTATTCGTCGCGCGGCAGCATCGAGGACGCGCTCGCCCTTGCGAAAAATCTCGGAATCAAATGCCTGCAGATTCCAATCGCGAATGCGTTCGCTGCGTTCAAGGCGCAGTTCACGGCGACTTTCACCGGGCTGCCGGAAGACACGACCGAGGAGAACATGCAGGCGCGCTTACGCGGCATGATGTTGATGTCGCTCTCGAACAAGTTCGGCCACATCGTGCTTTCCACCGGCAACAAGAGCGAGCTGGCGGTCGGTTATTGCACGCTCTACGGCGACATGGCGGGGGGCCTCGCCGTCATTAGCGATGTGCCCAAGACGATGGTGTATGAATTGGCGCGGTGGATGAACCGGGACCGCGAGATTATTCCACGATCGACAATCGAGAAGCCGCCTAGCGCGGAATTGAAACCGGGCCAGACCGACCAGGACACTCTGCCGCCTTACGATGTGCTCGACGAAATCCTTCGCCTTTACGTCGAAGAAAACCTGAGCGCTCGCGATATCGTCGCGCACGGATTCGAGGAAAAAACCGTGCGCTGGGTGCAGCGCCGGGTGGACATCAACGAATACAAACGCGAACAGGCCGCGCCGGGAATCAAGGTCACGAGTCGCGCTTTCGGTGTCGGCCGCCGGATGCCGATCGCGCAGCGATATATCGATTGACTCAGCGAGGTTGCTTCCAAGGAAAACTGCGGCAAAATAGCGCTCTTCCCGCAGGCACAAACGCACCGCTAGCTCAATTGGCAGAGCAAGTGACTCTTAATCACTGGGTTGTTGGTTCGATTCCAACGCGGTGCATTTCTTCCCGAGTTCAATTCGTGTGATCGCAGGATATTTTCGTATCTTCCGCTGGCACGTCTTGCGGTATCTGCGGCGGCACCCGTCGCTCGGGCTCCTGAATGTCCTGAGTGTGGCGCTTGGCGTCGCGGTTTATCTGGCGACCCAGATTGCTAATCACAGCGCGAATCGCGCGTTCGCGGCCAGTGTCGATCTCGTCGCGGGCAAGGCGGAGTTGGAAGTCACGGCGCCGGGAGGAAAGCTTCCGGAAACGATCCTGCCGCAGGTTTCGGCAGTGCCCGGCATTTCGGCGGCAACGCCGGTCGTCCAGGGTTTCGTGGCGTTGCCGGATTTCCCGGGGGATTATTTGGAAATCCTCGGGATCGATATCTTCACGAACGCCCCGTTCCGGACATTTGAGCCGGCGAACTTCGATAGCAGCGATCTCGATATTCAGAAGTGGCTCGGCCCTCCGGGTTCCATCGCGGTTTCGGAAGAGTTCGTTCGGCAACATCGTCTCAAGCGAGGCGACAAAATCCGGACGCGCATCGGGGTCGTCGATCGCGAGCTGGAGATCGGGTTCCTCATTCGAAAGGACGACACTTTCGATCCGCATTTCGCGGCGATGGATATCGGCTGGGCCCAGGAACTTTTCGCGCGACGCGGGGAGCTCAGCGTCATCCAATTGAAACTGGCCAACTCGCACGAACGCGAGCCCGCAATCGCCGCGCTGCGTGAGTTTCTCCCGAAGGACGCGCGCGTCGCTCCGCCGGCCCAACGCACAGAGGAGGTGGACAAGATCCTCGGCGGTTTCGAGCTGAACTTGACCATGATGAGCCTGGTGTCGGTGCTGGTCGGAATGTTTCTGATCTACAACACGGTCTCGGCCTCGGTCGTCCGCCGCCAGCATGAGATCGGAATCCTGCGTTCGTTAGGCGTGACCCGAAACGAAATCCGGATGTTGTTCCTCGCCGAAGCGATCGTTCTCGGCGCGATCGGTTCCTTCCTTGGGCTGATCGGGGGAGTGATGCTGGCGCGATTACTCATCGGCGCGGTCTCGACGACGATTTCGTCTCTCTATGTCCTAGTGAGCGTGCGCGAGATCGCGCTCCAGCCGTGGACTTTTGCGCTGGCCTGGTTGATCGGCCTCGGCTCGGTCATTGCCTCCGCGTGGTTTCCGGCCCAGGCCGCGGCAAAACAACAACCGGTCGAGGCGCTGCATGGCGGAACCAGGCTCGAGCGCTCCGTCAATCCGTCGCTGGCCTGGCTGGTTGGCGGATTGGCCTGTGTTTTTCTCGCGGCCATCTTTTCGTATCTGACGCTTGCCACCGGCCCGCGCTGGCTCGGCTTCGGCGCCGCACTTCTCGTCCTGGCCGGATTCTCCCTTCTCGTGCCGCGGGTCATGTTTCATTTCAGCAAGGCCGCGGGCAAACTCTTACGCGGCATTCGTCCGCGCCGCCCGAGCAACCGAATCGCGACGGAGCTGGCCGCGGCGAATATCTCGCGCTCTCTCCTGCGCAATTCGGTGACGGTCGCCGCGCTCGCCGTCGCCGTCGCGATGACGGTCGGCGTGACGGTGATGGTGTTTTCGTTTCGCCGGACCATTGAAGTCTGGATCAACCAGACGCTGCTCGCCGATCTCTTCATCACGCCCGCCTCGAACGAAGTTTCCGCGGTCGCGTTCGTGCCGCGAGACGCTTTCGAATTCTTCGCGATGCATCCCGCGGTGGAGACCGTCGATACGTTTCGCGAAGTCGATTTGCCGATGGGCGAAACGACAATCGGAATGGCCGTCATCACTGGCGCGCGGCGAAAGTTTCAATTCCTGCACGGCGATCAGGCCGCGTTGATGCGCCGGTTCCACGAAGAACCTTGCGTCTTTGTTTCCGAAAGCTTCGGACACCGTCATCATGTTGGCGAAGGCGACACGATCGAGCTGCCCACGACTGAAGGCCCGAAGGCATTTCCAATCGCCGCCGTCTTTTTCGATTACACCCGCGACCAGGGCATCGTTTACATGAGCGCGGAGAACTTCACCCGCTTCTGGCGCGACGATCGGGTCCACAGCCTCGCCGTTTATTTGAAGAACGGCCATGCCGCCCCGGAAGTGACGAAGCCGTTCCGCGCCGCCTTCAGTCGCGACCGGCAGTTTCTGATCTTCTCGAACCAGGCATTGCGCCGGCGGGTGTTTGAGATTTTCGACCAGACCTTTGCCGTCACGCACGTTCTCCTGGCCATCTCGCTCTTCGTCGCGATCACCGGCATTTTTCTTTCGCTCACCATCCTCATCACAGAACGGCAGCGCGAACTGGCGATCCTGCGTGCGATCGGCGCCAGCGCCGGCCAGATCAGGAAGATTCTGCTTTCCGAGACAGCGATGCTGGGAGCGCTCGCGGCCATTATCGGAACCGTTTCCGGGATTTGCCTCTCCGTGGTTTTGACCGGCGTGATTAATCGCGCGTTTTTCGGTTGGACGATTCACCTCGCCTTTCCGTGGCGAACCCTCGCCTTCACGCCGATTTGGATCCTGGCGGCTGCGGTGATCGCCGGCATCGTCCCCGCATGGCGCGCTAGCCGGATGGAGCTGGCCGACAACCTGCGCAATGAATAGCAACTCTTCTGTAGCCGGTCGCCGCGGCGACCGCGGGAGGCCGATTCATCGCCGATCTCGCGCGGCCCACCCGCCTTCGCATCGCTTCGGCGTGGCGAGCAGGGCCGCGGCTACAGGAATAGCATTGCTTGCGCTTTCCGCGTTCGCGGCTGATTGGCGAACCGCAGACCCAGGCTGGAAATTCGAATTTCCACGCGACCACCACGCGCATCGCGAATTCAAAACTGAATGGTGGTACTTCACCGGCAATCTGTTCGACCAGGATGGCCATCGCTTCGGTTACGAGCTGACGTTTTTCCGGCAGGGAATCCAGCCGGCCGCGGAGCGCGATCTAAGCGCTTCGCGTTTTATTGTGGACGATCTGAAGTTCGCGCACTTCGCGATCACCGACGTGGGGGGCAAGCAGTTTCGCTTCGAACAAAAGACGAGTCGCGGCGCCTTCGGTGAAGCGGGGTTCGACGATGGGCAGCGCCTGGCGTGGATCGATAACTGGAGTCTCATCGCGAAAGGAGATGACATTTTCGAACTGACCGCATCGGGCGCGGCCGGCGCAATCCATCTCGATTTGCGGCCGGCGAAACCGCCGATCGTTCACGGAGAAAATGGCGTGAGCGTGAAGGCCGCCGGCGGATCGAGTGCGTCCCATTACTATTCCATTCCTCGCCTCGAAACGACGGGGGCTCTCACCGTGAATGGGAACGCGCGTGCGCTCCGGGGTGAGAGCTGGTTCGATCACGAATGGTCGAGCAGCCAGCTCGGGAAAGGGGAGGTGGGTTGGGATTGGCTTTGCCTGCAATGGGAAGATGGCGCCGAGCTGATGCTCTATCGTATGCGGCTCGAGAACGGCCAGCAAGACAGCAGCTCGAGCGGGACATGGATCGCGCCCGATGGAACCGCGACTCATCTACGAGCGTCCGATTTTCAAATGACGCCGGTCGCGTTTTGGAAAAGCAAGGCGAGCGGCGCGCCATATCCGATCGGCTGGAAAGTTTCGCTTCCCGCTCAGCACGCTGAGTTCACGATCAAAGCCGCGCTGGTGGATCAGGAGCTGAAGCTTGGCCCGATTACTTATTGGGAGGGAGCAATTGATGCGAGCGGTTCGAGCGACGGGAACGCCGTCAAAGGGCGCGGATATCTTGAACTGACGGGTTATGCCGGGACTCTCGGCGAGCTGCGCCGATAGCGCTTAAGCCTGGGTGTGACGCGCGAAATGCACTTCCGCGCCCTTCGGCAACAGACGCTTCCGACCGCGCTGACGCCGCCGCGCGAGCGTGGCGCGTCCGCCTTTCGTGCTCATGCGCGCGCGAAAACCGTGCTGTTGTTTGCGGGTGCGCTTCGAGCGCTGAAGTGTCCGTTTCATACCGTAGGCTGTTAAAGAGCGGCTACCTTACGGGCAGCTTCGCTTCTGTCAATCACCCGGTCGTAATCGTGCTCGTGCTCCTGCTCGTGATCGAGTGCGTTCGATTACGATCACGAGCACGAGCACGAGCACGAGCAGGAGCAGGAGGGGAACACATCGCGCATTGCCAGAGCAGGGGGTTTGTGGAATAACGAGGCCGCCCCATGAGCGAAGTCGTTATCGAGCCAGCGGTTTTTGAAGATTTGGACGAGTTGTCGAATCTTCTCGGCGAGCTATTCAGCGAGGAAAAGGATTTCCGCCCCAACAAACAGAAGCAGCTCCAGGGTCTTCGCCTCATCTTCGAGGAGCCGAATCGCGGCCGGGTTTTCGTCCTGCGGCGCGACCGGACGATCGTGGCGATGATCAATCTCCTTTTCACGATCAGCACCGCCGAGGGCGGCTTTGTCATCCTCCTGGAAGACCTCGTCGTGCACGACTCCTTCCGCGGTCACGGCTACGGCTCGCAGTTGCTCGAATACGCGATCAATTTCGCCAAGCAGAAAAAATTTCTTCGCATCACCCTCCTGACCGATCGGCCGGAGCTGCGCTCCCAGAATTTCTTCAAGCGCCACGGCTTCTTCGAATCCCACATGCTGCCGATGCGCTTCCTGGTCTCACAGGACACGGCCGCTCCCACGACCCTGTAGCGGCGGCCGTGCCGGCCGCATAAGGGTTGCAGTTTGCAGGCGACACGCCTGCCGCTCCAGGAAAACCGCGCGCGCCGGGGTGCTTTCGGTTGTAGGTTTGCCCTCGTCATGGGCGGCACGATTCGTCTCTTCAAGTTCAGCGGCATCCAGGTTTACCTGCACTTTTCCTGGTTCATCGTCGCGGCTTACCAGTACAGCCGGCGTGCGAGTTCTTACGAGTCACCGATCTGGGCGGCCTGGGAATACATCGCGCTGTTTGCCATTGTTCTGCTGCATGAGTTTGGCCACGCCCTTGCCTGCCGCCAGACTGGCGGCGTCGCGGATCGCATCGTCCTGTGGCCGCTGGGCGGAATCGCTTTCGTCAATCCGCCGCGGCGTCCCGGCGCCATGCTCTGGAGCATTGCGGCCGGCCCGCTGGTGAACGTGTTGCTCCTGCCGATCCTGACCGTCGCTCTCGCGCTCGTGCGGGCGGACGCGGAGCCAACTGATTTCGCTGCCTTTGTCGGCCACGTTTGGTGGATCAATCTGGGCCTGCTCATCTTTAATATCCTCCCGGTCTATCCGCTCGATGGCGGCCAAATCCTCCGCTCGCTCCTGTGGTTTCCGCTGGGCGAAATTCGCAGCCTGCAAATTGCGAGCGTTGTCGGCCTCATTGGAAGCGTGGCTCTGGCTGGCTTGGGCTGGTTCATCGGGATGGATATTTTCTGGACCGCGATCATGGCCCTGTTTCTCATCAGCCGCGCGATTGCCGGCTGGCAGTACGCGAAAGCGCTGATCCAGGAGGAAGAAGCGAACCGCGCCGCGCGACTCATTCCCACTGTCCCCCCGTCAGAGCGACCGGCGCTGTAGCCGCGCCGCTCAGTCGGCGCGCCCGGAACGCGGCGACAGAGCGCCGCGGCTACAGCAGTTAGTGACCCTTCGAGGCCTCGCTGATCCAGCCGGCGATCTGCGTCATCAAGCGCGGTTTTAGTTCCGCGCGGAATCCAATTTCATCCACCGCCTTCGCCACCGCTTTCGTGGCCGTAACCGGCAAATCGGATTTCGCGTAGCGTTCCAGCTCGGCAATGCGCGTCGCATCGGAGAAGAACGTGAACAAGCCCGGCGCGTAACTGTTCGCGCCCAGGGCGTCCGCTTTGGCCAGAAGTTGTTTCATGTGGGCTTTCGCAAAGGGCCACGCAATTTCCGGATGTTCGCTTTGGCGCGCGACTTTTCCGACCAGAAAAATTGCCCGGCTGGTCGGCAATTCGTCCCCGAGGGAAATTTGCAGAGTCCGTTCTGCAAGTTTCGAGTCGGTCGCGCAGGCCAGCGCGTCGTAATAATACTGCTTCTCCTCGATGCTCGTAGTTTTCAGACCGAGCTCATGCAGCCTGTTCCAGGTGGCTTCGTCGGCGTAACGGCCAACCACCGCGAAAACCGAAGGCCGCAAGTCGGGCGCGAGCGACTTCGGCTCGGCGAGATATTTTTGAAAACGTTCGCGGCATCCGGCGATCACTTCTTTATCGTCGAGATCGCCCAGCGCCTTGATCAAACTGGCGCGAAGCGACCCGATTTTCGCCGGCTCGCCGCTCTTAGGCTCCCAGCCAATTTGGTCGAAGCTCGGCCGCAGAATCGAACGCGCGTATTTCTGGAATTGGTCCCGCTGTGCCTCGCCCGCGAGCAACCGGTTGATGAAATCGAACACGTGCATGACTTGCTCGCGCTCGGCCAACTCTGTCTTCGTGGGCAATTTTTCGACAAGGTCGAGATAGAGCGGCATTGCCGCGCGGTTCGCCTGCACGAGAGCCCATGCGTCGGTCAGCAGGTTCACGCGATCCGGCACGCTGAGTTTCGGCAAATCCGCGACCAGCAATTTCCAGGACGCTTCGTCGTACTGGACGCGATAATTTCCCGCGCCTTCGACATTCAATTTGATCGCGCGATTGCCCAAGGCATTCGGCAGCGCCATCGACTTCGAAGTCATGAGCAGGCTGGCCGCCACTGGTTCGCCGGGCATTTCGTAGGTGAGAGGAATCTTCCATTCGAGTGGCGGCGCCTTGTCGAAGTGCACCGTGAACCGCTCCTGCGTCAGCGTGATTTTTCCGCTGGCATCGCGCGCCACCTTAACGATCGGGAAGCCGGGCTGCTCCGTCCAGGCCGCCGCGATTTCAACCACCGGTTTGCCTGATGCTTCACCGAGCGCGTTCCAAAGGTCGGTAGTCGTGGAATTCGAGAGCTTGTGCGCTGCGATGTATTTCCGGATGCCATCGCGAAACACATCCTCTCCCAAAAAACTTTCCAGCATTCGAATGAACGACATTCCTTTTCGGTAGGTGATATCGTCGAACGCGCTGTTCGCCTCCGCTTCGGTTGCGATCGGTTGCTGGATCGGATGGGTGGTGGAACGCGCATCGCCTTCCAGCGCGCCTTCCTTGCCGATGCCGCCACGCCGCATCGGATCGCGCGGGGTGCTCTTGCTTAGCCAGACTTCCCAATCCGGATTGAACTTCGCCGTGCACTTCGTTCCCATCCACGACGCGAACCCTTCGTTGAGCCAGAGATTGTCCCACCACGCCATCGTCACGAGATCGCCGAACCACATGTGGGCCGTCTCGTGCGCGAGCACTTCGTAAATGTTTTGTTTCGTCTGGGCGGACGATTTCTCGGGGTCGAACAGGAGCACCGATTCGTAGTAGGTGATGCCGCCCCAATTCTCCATCGCGCCGCCGAACCCACCGGGGACCGCTATGTGGTCGAGCTTGGGGAGGGGATACGGCTGGCCGAAGTAGTCGTTGAAGTATTCGAGGATTTGCTGGGAACTTTCGAGCGCGTAGCGGCCCATCGCCGCTTTGCCTTTCGTGGCGATGATGCCGTGCGTGACTTCGCCTTTTTTGGTTTGAATCGCGTCCAGCTCGCCGGCGCAAAAAACATTGAGATAGCTCGACATCGGCGGCGTCGCGGCGAAACGGACTTCCTTCCCGCCGGCCACCTTCGTCTCTTTCTCGATCGGCATGTTCGACACCGCTGTGAAGTTCTCCGGCACGACCGCCGTTAACTGGAACCGTGCGCGGAAGCTCGGTTCATCCCAGCAGGGGAACAGCCGGCGCGCGTCGGTTGCTTCGAACTGGGTCCCGAGCATGATCTTCTTCGCGCCCGTTCCCTGTTCCTGGTAGGGCGCGTAATAAAGACCCTGTCCCTGCTGGTTAATCTTGCCGGTAAACTCGAGGTCGAGTTGATGTTTTCCCTCCGCAAGTTCCGCCGCGAGCGTCAACGTCTGCTCCTTCTCATCCAACTTGATCGCTGCCGCCGCGATCGTTTTTCCATCGATGGCCGCCTTGCTGATCTTAATCTCGAGCGCATTCAGGACGATTTGCTTTACCGGCTCGCGCACGTTGAGCTTCACGGTTTCCGATCCAATGAAGGTGCGCTTGGCAATGTCGGGTACGATGCGGACCGCGTACTCTTCCGGCACAACCTGCTTCGGCAATTTTCCCGGCGTGCTGGCGAAATCGAAGGGTTTCTCCGCGGTCAAGGTCATGACGGTAATGAGCGAAATTACGGATGCGAAAGCCAAAGAGCGCATCCCGCCACTAAACAACGCCGCGCGGCCGAAACAAGCAGCGGCGATTTCCCAATCGCCGTTTCTTTCCTGCTCATGCTCATGATCGTACTCCTGATCCTTTGAACACGCGTGGCCCCGACCAGGATCATGAGTAAGATCAGGATCAGGAGCAGGACATTGGACGACGCGGAGGTCGTCCCTCCATCACTGCACCACCAGCAACAGGATCAGTTGCCCGTTGCCTACCTGCGGGCCGCGAATGATCAGCGGACTCGCTTTGCTCAGCTTCGCTTCCGTTTCCAGCAGCAGGCTCTTCTCCTGGTAAAGCTTCAAGTCGAGCCGATAACCGATCTTGTCGTTCCCTTCCTTCGAATCGACGTGAAGGGAAAAATATTTGCTTTGGGCCATCCAATCTTCCGAGCCGGTGACAAGCGCTATTTTCGATTGCCCGATGACGGAGAACTGGTTGTAGCCGAACAATTCCTTGAGCGTTCCTTCCAGGCGCTTCAATTCGATCGGCGTTTCTTCCGGCTCCGCGGCGTTGTTGGCGATTACGAGCCCGCTCCAGACTGTCTGGGAACCGTGCGCCGGGACGACCGCTCCGAGCATCAACCCCAGCGCGAGGCTGAGTAGAAGAATGGAGCGCCGTTGCATGGCAGCGAATTACTTCGACGCGTATTCGGACGGAAGCGACTGGAGGCCGTCGACCCAAAGGACGGTGACCTTGTCCTCTTTCGATTCAAACATCGAGATGGTCGCGTTCGGGCTGATCGCCGGATCGACCCGCGCATTCAGGATCTGCGAAAGATATTGCGACTGGTCCGCCGCCGGTTGCTCCCGCATCACGAAAAACGTGCAGACGCTGAAGATCGCCAGCGCCGTCGCGCCGACCCAGACGAGCCTGCCAATCGGCCACCAGACGCGTCCGCTGCCCGCGCTTTCGCGCCGAGTATCGCCCACGTCCGCAGTGATCCGCTCGCGCAATTGATGGTGAAAGAACTCTTCGTTCCCCATCGCGTGACACTCGAGGTGTTCCTTTAAAAACGTCCCGAGTTTCTGGGCCTCATGTTTCTCCGCCTCGGCCGCGGCCTTGTCCGGCAACGACGCTTCGAACTCCACCAGCTCGGCGCCGGTCAGTTCGCCGTCGATCCACGCGGTCCACTTTTCTTCAAACGTTTTCATAGAGGTCCCTCAGGAGATTCTGCAATTTTTTGCGGGCGTAGAAAAGCCGCGACATCACCGTGCCGATGGAACACCCGAGCGCTTCGGCAATCTCGTGGTATTGCATGTCCTCGGTTTCCTTCATCAAAATCACGGCGCGATGTTCCGGCGAAAGTTGCTGGATCGCCGCGTCAATCCGCGCCCGGATTTCCTGGCGTTCCATCCGCTGATGCGGCAGCGCATCGGCTTTCGGCACGGTCCTGGCCGCGGGATCGATCTCTTTCAATTGCACCGCGTCATCGAACTCCGCGCCCCCGCCTTTGACCTGCTTCTTGCGAAGCCAATCGATGGTCACGTTGGTCACGATCCGGTAAATCCAGGTGTAGAAAGACGACTGGCCGCGGAAGCGACCGATCGATTTCCAGGCCTTCAGGAAACTGTCCTGGGCGAGGTCCCAGGCGTCCTGCTCGCTATGTACCATATTGTAGATCATGCCAAAAACTCGGGTTCGGTAACGAGTGACCAACTGGTCGAATGCCTCGGTGTCCCCCGCCTGGCATCGTTTCACCAGATCGAGTTCCGGGACATCGGCCTGAGCCGGAGTCGCTTCCGTATGCATGATTGGACGGAATAGCCGCTAATTAATTCAACCGTCCTAGAGGCTGCCGAAGCGGCGGAGCCACTCGCCGCGATATTGCCCCATGAGAGTGATAATCCCGTCGCGGACCTCGAACAGGCGTTGTTGAAGGACGGAATGCTGTTGCGGCGTGATGAGCTTCTCGGCCAGGAGCTGCGCGCCCGCTTCCATCGAGACCGTGATCGCCTTCAACGCTCGCTTGAGATACGCGATCGTCATCCCGATCTCATCCACGTCGTCGTCGCTCAGGGCCGCCGCGAGTTTGGCGCTGGCCAACGCTGAGTGCGTCGCCAGTTTCACCGCTGCCGGCTCGTTTTGGAGCGCCGACTGGTCGTCGAAAAGCTGGTCGATCCAGACCGTCAGGGCGAACGCCGCCCGATACAAAGTGTGGTCTTCGAACCCGTCGGCGAAAGCCGATGGTTCAGCCGTGTCGCCGATTTCGCCGTTAACCGCGCGGGATTCCTCGGCGAGCATCGCATCGACTTCATCGTTCCAGGAATCGCCTTCCTCCTCACTGAGCAACTGCGTCCAGCCCATCTCGCGCGCGATGATCTGGTCGCGCTGGGGATGATCGAGATACTTCTCGAGCAGCTCCATGTATTTCTCCGTTTTATGGTCCTGCTGCTGGAGAAACCGCTCCCACTCGTATTCATCCCAGACCCGATCGGGCTCAGGTTCGTACGCGGACATATGTGTGTAGTTAGGCCCGTTTTGGGACCCGCGCAAAAATTTTTCAGCGGCGCGGCCGAACGGCCTGACGCGTCGTAGCGTGCGCTGTCATGTCGCGGACCTTTCCACGAAAGACGATGCGCTGGTGACAGCGCGTGGTTTAGCGTCTGCCGGTGAGTTCGCTGCCGGCCCCGACTCTTGGGAAAGGATTTACATTTATCGCGGTTTCAGGAATGAATCGCGGACGCCCTCACAGGGCCGCGAAAACCGGGGTACCACAAAGGGTATTTTTTTATGAAAAGCAGGGGTGACTTTGCAGGGCTGATTACAATGATATTGCTGGGGTTGACTGGTGCGTCCACCTTACCAAACGCGGTCGCTGCCCCCACCTTCACGGTCAACAGTGTGGTCGACGCCACAGCAGCCTCCCCGCTCGACGATGGGAAATGTGAGACGTCGGCGAACAACGGCACCTGCACCCTGCGGGCTGCGATCATGAAGGCGAATCATTTTCCGGGCGGCGGTGTCACGATCGTCATTCCCGCGGCGACCTATGGCCTGACGATCGCGCCTACCGGCGCGGACGACGAGTTGACGGGCGATCTAAACATCACCGCTTCGATGACCATTCAGGGCGCCGGAGCGGCGACCACGATTATTAATGCAAACAAGATCGATCGCGTTCTTAGCCTGAGCTCCGCGCCGACGGTGACAATCACCGGCGTCACTTTGAGAAATGGGTCTTCGACCGGTACCGGCGGCGGCATCAACAGTGCTGGCTCGCTCACCCTCAACAGCGCGCTCGTCAGCGGCAACCGAAGCGGCAACGGGGTTTCTGGGGGAGGCATACTCAGCCAAAAGACGCTTATTCTTAACAATACCGTTGTCAGTGACAACCAGGCGGGGGGAAACGGAGGCGGCATCTTTACCACTGGCACCGCCACCGTTAACAGTAGCTTTATTAGTGGCAATCTAACCCTAAATGGCGGCTATGGCGGCGGGATCCTGAACAACGGCACCATGACCATAACCGACAGCTTGATCAGCGGGAATCAAACATTGCGAGGGAGCGCCCTGGCAACCTCTGGCAAAGGCGGGGGCATTTGGAACGCCGGTGGTCCTATCACGATACTCAACAGCACGATCAGTAATAATAGTGCGTTGAGTGATGGAGGCGGGATTTATAACGACGGCACAGTCTTCACTTACTCCACGACCATTGCCGGAAATCTCGCGGCTAACGATGGTGCGAACAGTGGCACGGGCGGCGGGATCAACAATGGCAGCGGGGTGGTGAACCTAAGAACTACTCTAGTCGGACAGAATTACGCCGGAATAACGCCAAGCGACCTCAGTGGCACAATCGCATCGCAGGACTACAACTTGATCCAATCCATCGCTGGCGCCACGATCACCGGCGTTACGGCTCATAACATTACCGGCCTGGACCCACTCCTCGATTCCCTGCACGACAACGGCGGAGTAACCCAAACGCGTGCGTTGTTTGCGGGTAGCGTCGCGGTTGATGCTATTCCCACAGCGCAATGCACGGACCAATTCGGCGCCCCGCTAACAACAGATCAGCGCGGGGCGCAACGAGGCAACGGCGGTTGCGATATCGGCGCCTATGAAGGCTCGATATCCAACTCGCTCTACGGTCGAAATCTAGTCGTGAATGGCGATGCCGATGCGCTAGCCGGATCGCCTACGGGCGCAACCATCGGAATACCCAGTTGGGGTGTCGCGGGCGCGTTCACCGCCGTGCCTTATAACTCCGCCGGTGGTTTTCCTAACTTGGCCACCGACATGGTCCCGGCGAATCACGGTTACGGCTTCTTTGCGGGCGGCAACGCCTCCGGCTCCGCGGCCACGCAGATAATCTCTGTCTTGGCGGTCGGCTCCCAGATAGACACCGGCAAGGTTGCCTATACTTTCTCCGCGGACCTGGGTGGATTTTCCACAGACGGCGATAACGCCACCGTTAGTCTTTCCTTCCGGGATGGATCGGGGATGGCGATTGGCCCAGACGTTCTCCTAGGTCCGGTAACCCCGGCGAATCGTGGGAACAAGACGGGCTTCTTGCCTCGCTCGGCCAACGGCAGCGTTCCCGCGGGCACACGAAATCTCCGGGTGGTCGTCACCATGATCCGGTCTAATGGCAATGCGAACGATGGTTATGCGGACAATATCTCCGTAGTGCTGACGCCGCCACCGACGCTTGCCCAGATTTCCACGCGGATGGCTGTGCAAACCGGCGAGAACGTCCTTTTCGGCGGATTCATCGTGACCGGGACGCAACCGAAGAAGGTGGCTATTCGCGCGATCGGCCCCTCGCTAACCAACTTCGGTGTGCAAGGCGCGCTCGCTGATCCGACCCTTCAGCTTTTCAACGGGTCCCAGCAGCTTCTCGATTCCAATGATAACTGGGTCGATTCACCCAACAAACAGACTCTCCTCGATACCGGACTTGCGCCTTCGAACACCCTGGAATCGGCGATCGTAGCCACTCTTCCGGCGAACTCTTCTAATTACACAGCGGTTTTGCGCGGCGCGGGCAGTGGTACCGGCATTGGCGTCGTGGAAGTATACGACCTGGATTATGCCGCGAACGCCAGGCTGGCAAATATTTCCGCCCGCGGTTTTGTCCAGACCGGAGATAACGTCATGTTCGGGGGCTTTATCGTAGTCGGCTCAGGTCCGCAGAAAGTAATCGTGCGCGCCATCGGACCGTCCCTGACTAACTTCGGCGTTCAGGGCGCGCTGTCCGATCCCAATCTTGAATTACACGACGGAAACGGCGCTCTTCTCGAGACAAACGATAACTGGACGGACAGCCCGAATAAGCAAGCCATCATCGACAGCGGTATTCCACCGAGCGACCCGCGCGAGTCAGCTATCGTGCGGATCCTTGATCCGGCGCCGTTCACCGCGATTGTGCGCGGTTCCGGGGGGGCCACGGGTGTCGCGGTTGTAGAAGTTTATAGTCTGCAATAGCGAGCGCTAATGGAGGGACGGGCGCTGTCCGTCCCCATGATTTCTCCAATAAACTAAACCGGCAATTTCAAATCGCCGCTCCTTGATGCTTCTCCCGCAACCTCCGCTTCTCCTCGTTCGACAGGAACGCTGTCTCTAGCGCGTTAGTTTGGGCTTGGCGAATTTGCTCCGCCGATAACCCCGCGGCGGGCGCGGCGATTTCGAATTCGTGCGGGAGATCGATGGCGCTGACGCCGGGATCGTCTGTGTTGATGGAAGCGACGAGGCCGCGGGCGAGCATGTGGCGCAAGGGATGACTGGCAAGATTGGGGACGGTGCTGGTGTGGACGTTACTCGTTAGGTTCGCTTCAATCGCGATGCCGTTTTCCAGCAGGAAATCGATGAGGGCTGGATCTTCCAACGCGCGGGTGGCGTGGCCGATCCGTTCGGCGCCGAGAAGTTTCACCGCTTCCCAGACGCTCTGCGGTCCGCCCGCTTCACCGGCATGAACGGTGATGCGCCAGCCGGCATCGCGAGCTTTCCGGAAATGCTCGGTGAAAAGAGGCGCGGGAAAATTCGCTTCGTCACCGGCGAGGTCGAGCGCGACCAGATGCTGACGGTGCGCGAGAAGCGCATCGAGTTCCTTGTGTGCGACGTCCGCGCCGTACGTGCGGCTCAGGATTCCGATCAGGTTCACTTTCACGCCGGTAGCGGCTGAGCCTTCAGCCGCTCCTTCGATGACGGCAGCAACGACCGCTTCTGGATCGAGCCCGTGCGGCTCGGCCATGAAGAAGGGACTGAAGCGCAGCTCGAGGTAATCGATCCCTTCGCGCTTCGCATCCTCGACGTTTTCGCGGGTGATGCGCCGACAGGCATCGGCGTCGGCAAGGACACGAGTCATCCAAAGCATTTTCCCGATGAACGCCATCAGGCCCGGTTGCGGCTCGGTGACGACCACGTGCGGCCGCAATTCCTCCACGGTCGACGCCGGCAGTTTTATGCCGTGCTGTTGCGCCAAATCGAGGACGGTCTCGAGTCGCACACTGCCATCGAGATGCCGGTGTAGATCGATCAGGGGAAGCGTGGGATCGATCATGGACGCAATTGCCATTCGGGAAGTGCACGCGATTCCGTTGGCGAAGTGCAAGCGCTAAGTTGCCACGCCGCTCAAGCAGGCTTCAACGTCCTCGTTCCCAAGTTGCACTTGGGAACGAGGAGAGCTTCGTGGGGCATCCCGTGGATTCTGTTACTTTTCAGGTCTGCCGACGCATGAAGAATGTGTTAAATTGAGACCGGAGGTTCACTTGATATGAAAAGATTGAATTCGACGGTTGTGGTTCTGGTTTTATCCGTGGGCATGTTGTTCTTCGCGGGCGCGAAACAAAGCATGGGAGGCTCATCGGAATATTATTCGCGCGGCGCGACCGGCGTCCTTCGGATGAAACATTCGCCGGTATTGGGAATCAATGTTCCCATTGCCGTGTGGATCGATGGAGTGCAATCGGGAGCGTTTGCCAAAGGGCACGTCTACGAACGCTCCCTTGCGCCGGGCCGCCATGATGTTTACGCGAGCCGTCCGGGCCAGATGTTCGACTCGTGGTATGGCTCGCTGGATGTGCGGCCAGGGGAAACCTATTCGTTCCTGGTGAAGTGCACAGTGAACCACGTGATCCTGCAGCCCGTAAGCCGGATCGATTAGCGAAAATGCCGTAGCCGCGTCGCTCCGTTGGCGCATCTTGGAAGGGACCGGCGACAGAGAGCCGTCGAGAATGGTGCCGCTTCGGGATGAATCGCTCTTGCAAAGGGGCTGAAACAGTCGCCATCCTCGGCGGAGCATGAAGCGTTTCGCCTCCCAGTTGTTGATCGCTCTAGTCTGTCTTGCGGTAACGCCTTGTCACGCTGCGAAGCCGCTCGTTCGTGATGGTTCCAGCAAAGAGAGAGCGATCGTGCTAAAACAACGGGGGGCAGCGGCCGTGGAAGAAGAGATCGCGTGGATGAGGAAGCTCTACCATTACACGCCGATCGACTCGATGCGGGACATGGTGGCTGACGCCATTCGTCGACTCAAAGCGGGAAAAAAGAAGGTTGATCTCCCACAGTCCTGGTCGCACGCGATTCTCGATCACAAGGGCCAGTGTTGCAGCGCCTGGACGTTCAAAACGCCGCGGGGCCCACGCGAAATCTACTTCGATACTGGTGTGTCGATAAACGTTCCAGGTGAAGTGCCACGGCAGATAAATTCTCGGATCGATTACATCCTAAAGCATTTGCCCAAGACCTTGTAGGGTTCCTGAATCCGGGTTCCTGAATCCGGGCCGTGGCCGAGACCTCCGCTGGCTCTCCTGACCTCTTGGCTAGTGGCCATGGGCGAAGCCATGATGGTTCATATTGGTGACCATGCTGCCTTCGCCTCCGCGATCCATCCTTTTTTGCAGTTCGTCGGCCGACCAGACGGTTATGTTTCCCATCGAGGACGAGCCTTCTTCGACCCAATGTCCGGCACGATTGCTCCCAAGTTCCGCGGGCGCCCAGACATAACGCCTGCCGTTTATCACCCTGTATTTTGAGACTCCCCGATCCGCGGTGGCCTGGTCGTTCGCGATCTGTCCGGTGATCTGCAAACGCGATTCTACATCGACCTTCATGGCTACGCCGCCGGTGATAAATTTCTCTCCCGGGACGGCAGAAGCGATTATCTTCTTTTTGCCTGCGGCGACGACGAGCAGGTATTGATTATTCTTCACCGCCGCGCTTTGGGTGTTGAGCTTAACGACGTAATGCCCGGCGGGGACGGTTTTCGTCGCGAACGAGGCATTCGCGCTCAAGGGGCCGTTGAACGCGATGTGGCCACTTGCATCGAAAACAGTTACCTCCATCGGGGGCACCGCAGCATACGCCGCGGAAGCGATGCCGAGAAGAAGCGCGCTAGCCCAGCGCACGAATCGTAAGTGATCAAGTATATGTGTTGTCATGATTTCAGGCTCTGCTTTCCTCCGCGCCGCGCCATATCCACTTGGCCGGAAAGGTGCGGGCCGGTTGACTCTGAATAGGGGGTCGCTCTTGAGACTGTTCCTTTCAGATGGGATATTGATTTTCCGGAGTTAGGACGAACGCGTTTCGCCATGATCATGAAGAAGCGAGCATCAAATCGACGGCGGCGCCGATCCATCATTGCCTTCGAAATGGTGCGGCTGGATCGCAGCGCCGCGGAGCCGCTTCATCAGCAGCTCTTCCGGCAGATTCGGGATGAGTTGAGGTCGGGAAACTTTAGCCGCAGCTCTTCGCGGTTGCCTTCGTCACGAGTCTTGGCGGCCGACCTCGGCATTTCGAGACTCACCGTCAATCTGGCGTTTTCGGAACTTCATGCAGAAGGCTATCTCGTCGCGAAACCGGGTTCGGGCACGTTCGTCGCCGACCCACTGCCGGATTCATTCCTTAGTGCTGACAAAGCGGGGTTGTCGTCGCAAATGGCGCAGGAGACGCGTGTTTCCGATCGGGTGAACAGAATTCCAGATCGGCGCGTAGCAGAGGAATTTGATCTGGGGCCGACCAATGCCGGACCCGGTGTTTTGCTGCAGTCGGGGATTCCGGCGGTGGATGAATTTCCAGTCGCGATATGGGAGCGTCTCCGCGCACAGCTCCTGGCCAGGAAGGGAGCGAATTTGTTGCGCTATGGCTCCAATCGCGGCGACGCCGATCTGCGGAAAGCGGTCGCGGCCTACTTGTGTGATTTTCGCGGGGCGCATTGTCATCCCGACCAAATCCTTATCGTGGCGGGGATGCAGCAGGCCATGCTGATCAGCGCCATGGCGGTCTCAGATCCCGGCGATGACGCCTGGATCGAGGATCCCGGTTTCCATCAGGCTCGCCGGGTGTTCGCGCTGGCAGGGACAACGATTGTGCCGCGCCCGGTCGATGCGGAAGGAATCACGATCGACGGAACGCGGAGACGCCGGTCGCCGAAGATTATTTACGTTACCCCGTCCCATCAATTTCCACTCGGCGTTACGATGAGCCTCAAGCGAAGAAAGGCTTTGCTGGAATTCGCCCAAACCCGCGGCGCTTACATTCTCGAAGACGATTACAACGCCGAATTCCGGTTTAGCGGCCCGCCGCTTCCTTGTCTTCAGGGACTCGATCGCGGTGGTCGCGTGATCTACGCGGGAACCATGAGCAAGATCCTCTATCCCTCGTTGCGCCTGGGATATCTGCTGGTCCCGGCTCCCTTGACAGATGCAGTCGCGAAGCTTCGCACGGCCATGGATCAGCATTCCCCTACCATCGATCAAGCCACCCTGGCCCGTTTCATCGCGGAGGGCTTTTACCTCAGCCACGTGCGCCGGATGCGGAAGATTTATTCCGAACGACGCGAGATCTTCATCGAACAATTCAACAAATTGCTGGGCGACCGCTTTACCCTCGAAACCGGGGATGCCGGTCTGCACGCCCTTGCCTGGTTCCGGTCGGAGAAAGACCTCCCGTTCCTTGAACGCGCCGCTCCGACTCTCGGGGTCAAGATCAGTCCGCTCTCGTTTTTCTGCATCGACGCAAAACTTCCGCCGGCTCTCCTGCTCGGGTTCGCAGCCTGGTCGCCCGCGCAAATCCGAGAAGGGCTGGGCAGGCTCGCGCGAGCGCTGGAGAAACAACCGCGCGCGGGTAAATCCAGGTCAGCTTTCCGAAACGGGAATTAGTTCGCGCTCGCGGGCATTTCTTCCCGGTGTTTCGTTTGCAGACGGAGCTGACCGCAGGCCGCGTCAATGTCATGTCCTTTTTCGCGGCGGAGTGTCGCTACGACGCCGTGGCCGCGAAGGATGGAAAGAAAGCGCTCCTGCGTTTCTCGCGAAGGCCGCGACCATTCAAGGCCTTCGACAGTATTGTAGGGAATGAGATTTATCTTCGCGCCTAATCGCCCCGCATGACGCGCGAGCAGGTGCGCCTGTTCTTCGGCGTCGTTCACGCCGGCGATCAAAATGTATTCGAAATAGATGCGCTGCTTCCTGCGGCTGGCGTAGTAATCGCAGGCGGCAAGAAGAGTCGTTAGGTCGTACTTGCGATTCACCGGCATGATCTTGTTGCGGACTTCGTCGGTGGCGCCATGCAATGAAATGGCGAGCCGGCTCTGGAGCGGTTCGTCCGCCAGCTTGCGGATTTGCGGCGCAAGGCCGCTGGTCGAAACGGTGATGTGGCGGGCGCCGATTTCGAGGCCCCAGGGCGCGTTAATGATCCGGATCGCGCGCACGACGTTCGTTAAGTTGGCCAGCGGCTCGCCCATGCCCATAAAGACGACGTTGTCGATTTGGTCGCCGGTCGCCTTTTCAACGGCCAGGAGTTGCTGCACGATTTCGCTCGTGTCGAGATTGCGCGAGAAGCCATCAAGACCGCTCGCGCAAAACTTGCAGCCGTAGGCGCAGCCAACCTGGGTGGAGACGCAAATCGTGCGGCGGTCCGAACGTTCGCCGTACAAGGCCGGGGATGCGGGAATCAGCACGGACTCGATCAGGTTACCGTCGTGCAACCGGAAGAGAAATTTCCGCGTCGTATCTTCGGAGCCGAGGACGCGGACCGTTTCCAGATTGCAGAAGGCAAACTCGCCCGCGAGCCGATCGCGCAATGGCTGCGGCAAATCGCTCATCTCTGCAAACGAACCGACGCGTTTCTCGTAGATCCAATCCACGATCTGTTTCGCCCGGTATGGGCGCTCATTCTGGGTGCCAAGAAATGACGCCATCTCGTCGAGGAGAAGCGAGTGAATGGATCTTTTGCCGGCCGGATGCACGCCGCACGTTACCGCAAACGGCCAACTTCCTCAAAGCGCTGGAGGATCTCACACAACGGACACAATGGTCAAAGGCGCCACCGCAACTTCTGTTCTTCCTTTGTGTCCGTTGTGGACTTTGGGTGAGGTTCCGGTTCACGTTCCGAAATGTCGGTGGCCTCGCACCAAACGAATCGCACTTCGCTCGCCCTCGGCTGGGAGGCAGCGAAGGCGAACGCCGTCCCGGCCTTCATCCTCCAGGGCGCGATGCTCGCCGTCCTCATCTCGTATTACGTCAGTCCCGCGTGTGCGGATTTTTTGAATCGCCTCGCACACTACAAGGAAGAGTACGGACTTGCTTTCGTTGTCATCGCCGCCGCCATCGCGGGTGCCATCGTTCCCGAGCTTTTCGTGATCGTTTTCTTCCAGCGCGGCCGGTTCCGCCGGGAGAACTTGCGAAATCTGAGGTTCACGATCCCGACTTGGGCCATCGACGGAATTCTCGTCGACCTGATGTATCGGTTGAACGCGCATTGGTTCGGCGACGTCACCACAGTTTCGGTCGTGAGCGCGAAAATTCTCGTCGATCAACTCGGCTACAATCCGTTCTTCGCCGCGCCGCTCGAAGTGCTGGTTTACGAATGGAAGAACGAAGGTTTCTCCTGGGCCTCGGTGCGGCGGGCGCTGACCTGGGACCATTACCGCGACAAAATCGTCCCGACGCTTCTCGCGACCTGGGCCGTCTGGGCACCGCTCATGGCGATTATTTATTCGCTGCCATTCGCGCTCCAGTTCCCGCTCTTCAGCATCGCGCTCACGTTCTGGGTTCTGTTGCTCACCTACATGACGAATCGCTTCGCCGGAAAGGTCCAGGCGGACGCGCCGCCCGCGTTATCGGAGGCAAAATTGTAACGCCGGTGGACGAAAACGCGGAAGCTGTCATCGTGTGCGCCGAACGATGAAATCGCACGAGATTTTCCAACAGATGTCGCCCGCGCTCGCCGCGCAGATTTTCAACTACCTGCATACGGAACAGAAACCGGTTTACAAGGCGGCAATCCAGGGTCTGGCCAACCAACGCAATCTTCGTGGCGTTTTCGTCGAGCGAAAGCCGCCGGCGGAACGGTATCCCTGGATGCAGGCGGCGCTCAGCCGGAAGATCAGCGATTCGCTCGCGAGCCATCTCCTCCAGGCTTGGTTGCTCGCCGCGCAGAAACAGATGCTTTGCGATTTTCTCGACGCAATGGAGATCAAGCATGACGACGACGGGACGGTGCAGGATCTTCCGGCCGAGATGCCGAAAGAAAAAATCGCGGACGCCGTTGCACAGCTTCTGGCGAAATATCCGGCGGAAACCGTAGCTGTTTATCTGCATGCGTTTCGCGACATGGACAGCACCGTTCAGTGGCCAGCGCTCGATGAGGTCCTCGCGGAAGAGCCCCGGCTGAAACTGTAGCGGCGGTCTGTGACCGCCGAAATCTACGGCGAAAAGACGGCGGTCATAGACCGCCGCTACAGTCCAGCGAAATACAGTAGCGCTTCGTGCACGCCGGCGCCGTGATTCTTTGTGGCGACGTAGCCACCGGCAGTTTCGACTGCTGCCCGCACCTCTGGAATTGCATTGGCAGGACACGCGGGGTGGGCGGCAAACCGGCCATCCAGCATCGAGATATCGTTATGGTGATCGCCCGCGGCGAAGACTTGTTCGCGCGGAATCTCGAGCAGGCGCAATAACTCAGCCAGCGCCGCGCCCTTGTGATAATCGGCGTGGCAAAAGCGCAGGTAAACGGTGTTGCGCTGGTAGTGAAATTTCGGCTGATGCGCGCGCGCCCGGTCGATGAATTTCACAACGCGCTCCAATTCTTCCTCGTTTTCGGCGACGAGGCCTTCCAAGCCGGTGCTGAGGTAGAGGAGGCGCGCCTTGGTCTTCTGGTTCACAAAATCTACGACTTCGGCGAGGACCGATTCGGCCGATTGAAAAAGCTTCGCATGCTCGCGCGCGACGCGTTCGTTCCAATCCCCGAACGCCTCCCACTTGCCACCGTTCGAGGAAGGACGAAACACGTCGCGCTCGCTGGTCAGGATAAAATCTGGACGGATAGGGAACTCGAGGTCGGTCAGGCCTGATTGGAGCAAATCGACGGAGCGCCCGGTGTTGATCGCCCAAAGGACGCCATCTGCCTGAAGTTTGGCGATATGCTCCATGCAGCCGCGATCAAGCACAGGGTCGCTGCCATGCGCGACGAGCGTGCCATCGAAGTCGGTGCTGAGAAGGCGGAGCTTTGAGGACATCGGGCGGCTAACTTAGGGTTTGATCGCATAACCGCAATCCACGACGGTTCGGAAACGATCATAATCATGATCAGGATTAAGAGCAGGAACGAGAAATGAAATCGGCTTACGAATTGGCAATGGAGCGGCTGGAGAAAAAAGCGCCCAGCGTTGCGCTCACGGACGAGCAGAAACAGCAGATCGCGGAAATCGATTCGACGTTCAAGGCGCGCATCGCCGAGCGGGAGTTATTTCTCAAGGGAGAAATCGGCAAGGCGCAGGTGGCCGGCAATCTCGAAGAGACGGAGACGCTGCGGAAGCAATTGACCATCGACCTCCGGCGGCTTCTAGAGGACGCCGAGGCAAAGAAAGAGAAACTCCGCGCCTCGTTTTCGGCCTAACGACAGCGCTTTCTCCGCATCCGACGGGTCTTGGCCCACACCTCGAGACGCCCGATCCGTCTGGAAACCTACTGATTCGTCCGGCCGGCGGACGATTCCCCTCATTTTTGCGGAACCAATAGAGGAAAGATTTTCATCTAAAATCACTTTTTTTCCTTGATTCCCTTGGGGCAGCCGCCGTAAAAGGAGTGCCGTCAGGAATAAATTTTCCCAGGGGCATAAGAATTGTTATTGACGTTGAGAATCAATTATGACAAATATGGGAAACATAAGAGATAGCCGGGACTGCAAGGGTTGTGGAAACGGCGCAACAAATCGCAATAACAAACAGGAATCAGGAGAACACAAAATGATCAAACGTAACTTCACCGCGGCCCTCATCGCCGCCGGAATGCTGACAATCGCCAGCCTCGCGCAGGCCACTGTGGTCGACCTCATCAACGGCGATCAGGGTACCGTCACCAACCAGTATGGCACCGCCATTTTCCAGTTCACCCAGCCGCAACCCACGGGCACGGGTGTGATCCAGCCGTTTCTGCGCGTTCAGGCTTCGCCGACGGAGCAGGGTTACAACACCTCTGGGGGAACACCGTTTGATGACAAGGGTGGTCCCTGGACGCACGACATCCAATTCTCCGACCTGCAATCAACGGCAGTGACCGTTAATGGCACGTCCTATTTCAAGATCCTGGTGGACTTGAACGAACCGAACGGCGCCAAATCGACGATTAGCCTGGAGAACATCCAGTTCTACACCTCGCAGAACGGCAGCCAGACGACGACCAACCTCAGTTCACTGGGAACGCTTCGCTACAGCCTCGATACCGCCGGTGGCGACAATCAGGTTCTGTTCGACGCGGGTCGTAACCACGGCAGCGGCTCGGGCGATGCATACTTCTACATCCCGGCCAGCGCCTTCGCGGGCACTAATGCGAACGACTTCGTCTATATGTATGTCAATTTCGGTTCGGCAGATACAACGACTGCCGGGGGCTTCGAAGAGTTCACCCTCGTTCGCAACCTGACGCCCGTTCCGGAAATGAGCGCGCTCTTCCCGATCATCGGTCTGATCGTGGCCGTCGGTTCGACCCGCATCCTGCGCCGTCGCCGGATGGCTCAGGTCAATTCCTAAGCAGTTTCTTTTTTCTTATCTCCATTGTTTGGCGGAGGCGACAGTGATCCTGTCGCCTCCGTTTTTTGTACCGAAAACTCTTTCGAATAGGCGATTGCCAATGCCGCCGTCGCACGCCTAAGTTAGCGCCCCTTTGAGATCATGTTTGCGCTCCAACCCGAGATGAAGGTCTTCAGCGGCTCCGCCAACCGGGAGCTGGCGCAACGAATCTGCGACTACATTGGGACGCCTTTGGGCCAGGCAACGATCAGCTCGTTTCCGGACGGCGAAACATACGTCAAAATCGAGGAGAACATCCGCGGCCGCGACGTTTTCATCATTCAGCCGACCTCGCCGCCGACGAACCAGCATCTCATGGAATTGCTGATCATGGTGGACGCGGCGCGGCGGGCCAGCGCGGATCGCATCACGGCTGTGATCCCGTTTTTCGGTTATGCGCGGCAGGACCGTAAAGATCAGCCCCGAGTGCCGATCACGGCCAAGCTCGTGGCGAACTTGCTCCATGCGGCCGGTGTAAGCCGGGTGCTGACGATGGATCTCCACGCGCAACAGGTGCAGGGATTCTTCGACATCCCCGTAGACCATCTTTATTCGATGCCGGTCTTGCTCAAATACCTGCGGACGCGGTTGACCCGCAAAACAGTCGTGGTTTCTCCCGACGTCGGTGGATTGAAAATGGCGTCCGCCTATTCGCAGGCGCTGGGCGCAAACCTGGCGATCGTCGCCAAGCAACGGAAGAGCGCGACAGAAACAAAAGCCCAGTATGTGATCGGTGATGTCGAAGGCTGCGATGTGCTCCTCGTTGACGACTTAACCGAGACGGGCGGCACTCTCGTCTCCGCGGCCGCCGTCCTGAAAGAGCGCGGGGCCCTGCAGATTTATGCGGGCGTCGCGCACGCCGTCCTGGTCGATATTGCCATTCCCCGGTTGCAAAATTCCCAGATCGAGGAATTAATAACGACGAACAGCACGCCCGTGCAGCCGGTGGAAGGATTCAAGACTACCGTGCTTTGCATCTCCGAGCTTCTCGGCGAAGGCATGAAACGAATCCACAACGACGAATCGGTTTCCTCGCTGTTCAAGATCGATAACGACGGCAAAGAAAATTGACACATGGCTAAGCAGGCAAAACTCACGGCGGAACGGCGAACGGCCATTGGGCGTTCGGCCGTGCGGAAACTAAAGGCGAGCGGCTCGGTCCCGGCGATAATGTACGGCTCGAAGGACAAACCGGAAGCGCTCCAGGTTTCGAAGCGCGATATCAACGCGCTCCTCAGTCACGCGGCCGGCGAAAACAT